>DATJJY010000165.1:0-5963 GCA_035491895.1 Gemmatimonadales bacterium | reverse complement strand
ATCGAGGTGCAGGAGTTCGCCGTCCGCGATTCGGCGGCCGCCTTGGGCGGTGCACGGGGCGTTCCCGTAGTGTTCACCGGCCACCTCAAGGTGTCCAACGTCAAGCCACGCGGCGGATTGTTCGGCCTCGTCACCGCGCGCGTCGATGCAACGATCACCGCCGACCTGGCAGTCGAGCTGCGGTCGACCAAGACAGGCGGTATCGTGTGGCGCTCGAGCGCCACCCAGACCGAGAAGGTCGGGCAGCTCATCATCGCCGCCGGAATTCCCGAATTCTCGGCCCGCGATCCCAACGAAGCCTACGGACACCTCGTCAACGGCCTGGTCTACGACGCGACGTGGGACATGCGTTCGACGTGGGTGCGGCAGTGAAGCGCTCTCAGCTTTCAGCTGTCAGCTATCAGCCTAGCCTCGCTGAAAGCTGATAGCTGATAGCTGACTGGCATTGAAGGCTTCCCTGATGGGTCGATTTCCTCTACTGTGGGGGCCATGAATCGGGGGTGGCGGAGGATAGCGGCGCTCGCCCTGCTGACGGTCATCTACACGGCCGCCGGCAAAATCGGGCTGCACTGGGGAATCGTGAACCCCAGCGCCTCCCCGATCTGGGCGCCCACCGGCATCGCGCTGGCGGCATTCATTCTGGGCGGGGGCCAGGTCTGGCCCGCCATCTTCATCGGCGCCTTCCTTTACAACTTCACGACGGCCGGATCGCTCGTCACCTCGCTCGGCGTCGCGCTCGGCAACACCCTGGAGGGGGCGGTCGGCGCGGCGCTGGTGCGGCGCTGGGCGAACGGCGTCCACGCGTTCGACGGAGGGCGGGACGTCGTCCGCTTCGTCGTGCTCGCCGGGATCCTCGCGACCGCGGTGTCTGCGACGGTGGGCGTCACCACGCTGGCCCTCGGCGGCTACGTCCACTGGGGCGATTACGTCTCCGTCTGGGTCACCTGGTGGCTCGGCGACACCGCTGGTGCCCTGCTCGTGGCGCCGCCCCTCATCCTCTGGGGCCTGCGGCGCAGGATGCACTGGGCATCGGTACAGATGGTGGAGATCGCCGCACTCTTCACGTCGATCGTCCTCCTCTCGTTGTTCGCCTTCGGGCCGCTCGGCGGACCGTCGCTCGGTTTCCTGTGCCTTCCCGTCCTCATCTGGTCGGCGATGCGGTTCGGACCGCGGCTCGCGTCCACGGCAGTCGCCCTCGTCTCGATTATCGGGCTGGTGCAGACCACGCCGACCCTCATCGCCCTCGACCCGGCCCACCGCAACGACCAGCTGTTGCTCTTGCAGGTGTTCATGGCGGTCACGGCGATCACGATCCTCGTGCTCGCGGCGGTCGTCAACGAGCGGCGCCGCGGCGAATCGCAGCTCGTGGAGCTTGCGACCACCGACCCCCTCACCGGGCTCGCCAACTACCGCCAGATGATCACGATCCTCGAATCGGAGATGAAGCGATACCTGCGCACGGGGCGGCCGTTTTCGCTGCTCTTCTTCGATCTCGACGGTCTCAAAGCGATCAACGACCGGCATGGCCACCTGGTGGGGAGCCGGGGGCTGTGCCGGCTGGCCGACGCGTTGCGCAGCAACTGCCGCGCGATCGACACGCCGGCGCGCTACGGCGGCGATGAGTTCGCTCTGATCCTCCCCGAGACGGACGAGCCCGAGGCGCTGCGGGCAGCCCACCGGGCCTGCGCCCACCTCGCCGCCGACGGGGAGCGCCCCGCGCTCACGGCGAGCGTCGGCGTGGCGGTGTTCCCGCGCGACGGCGACTCGGTCGAGCGGCTGATCGGAACCGCCGACCGCGCGTTGTACGTGATGAAACAATCGCGGGGGTGATCACGTGACGCCCGGCTTGGCGCGGGCTTGTCCCGCGATCACGAGGACCACCGCCGTCACGATCACCGCCGCCGCGACACCGATGCGCGGCGTCAGCGGCTCGCCGGCGAGGGCGGCGCCCAGCAGCACCGCGATCACCGGATTGACGTAGGCGTACGTCGCCACCCTCGCGGGCGCTTCCACCGTGACCAGCCAGTTGTACGCGGTGAAGGCCACGATCGAGCCGAACAGCGTCAGATAGATCAGCGCGAGGATCGAGCGCTCGCTCACCGCCGCGAGCACGAGCCGGTGCGGCTCACCCGCGGCGATACCCACCACCAGCGCGCCGATCCCGCCGATCAGCATTTCGAGACCGGCCGCGAGCAGCGGTGCACGGGGCAGCGGCGCCGTGCGGCCGTAGACCGACCCCAGCGCCCAGGAGCCCGACGCGCCGACGAGGGCCATGGCGGCGCCGAGATCCACGCCGGCATGACCCGCTCGAAGACTCGGGCCCACGAGGATCGCAAGACCGGCGAATCCCAGCAGGATCCCGGCGACGACCGACAGCGGCGGACGCTGCCGCGCGTACAGCGTGAGGAACACCACCACCCAGAGCGGCTCGATCGCGACGAGCAGGGCCGCGATCCCGGACCCGATGCGTGTCTCCGCCCAGACCACGATGGCGTTGGCGCAAGGGAAGAACAGCAACCCGACGATCGTCAGCGCTTTCCAGTTGGCGTGCGTCGGCCGCTCCGCTCCCCGTGCGAGCGCCCAGGCGGAAATCAGGGTGCCGGCGACGATAAAGCGCGCCCCGGTGAGCAGGAATGGGGGGAGCGTCTGGACGGCGTAGCGAATGGCGAGGTAGGTCGAGCCCCAGACGACGTAGACGATGGTGAAGGCCAGCACGGTCCGGGCGCGCATAACCCATGGTAACATGGTTTCGGCTTATATTCGGGCGATGCCGGAAGCCGCCAGATACCTGGAAAAACTCAATCCAGCGCAGCGCGCCGCCGTCGAATACGGGACCGCGGAGCTGCCGGGGACACTCCCCGGACCGCTGTTGATCGTGGCAGGTGCCGGGACCGGGAAAACGAACACGCTCGCTCATCGCGTCGCGCACCTGATCGTCTGCGGCGCGGACGCGCGGCGCATCCTCCTCCTCACGTTCACCCGCCGCGCGGCGGACATCATGACGCGGCGGGCGCAACAGATCGCGACGGAGGTTTCACGAGACGCGTCACAGGGTGTGAGGCCGGCGCGCGTGGCGTGGGCGGGGACGTTCCACTCGATCGCCAACCGGCTGCTGCGCCAGCACGCCGGCGCCGTGCGGCTCGACGCCTCGTTCACGGTGCTCGATCGATCGGACGCGGGCGATCTCCTGAACGTCGCGCGCAACGAGCTGGGATTCTCCAAACAGGCGTCGCGATTCCCGAAGAAGGACACCTGTCTCGCGATCTATTCGCACGCCGTCAACGCAAGCCATCCCGTCGAGCGGACGCTCCATCTTGCCTTTCCGTCCTATGCGAATTGGGCCGACGAGCTGAAATCGTTGTTCCGCGCGTACGTGGACGCCAAGCAGCGGCGCAACCTGCTCGACTACGACGACCTGCTGCTCTACTGGTACTACCTGATGCAGGAGGCGTCCGTCGCCGACGCCGTACGGCGCCGCTTCGATCACGTCCTGGTGGACGAGTACCAGGACACGAACGCGCTCCAGGCGGGGATCCTGCTCGGCCTGAAGCCGGACGGCGCGGGGCTCACCGTCGTGGGCGACGACGCGCAATCGATCTATTCATTCCGCGCCGCCACGGTGCGCAACATCCTCGACTTCCCCGGGAAATTCGATTCACCGGCGCACGTCGTGACGCTGGAGCAGAACTATCGCTCGACCCAACCGATCCTCGACGCCGCGAACGCCGTGATCGGCCTCGCCGCCGAGGGGTTCGCCAAGCGGCTCTACTCGACGCGCCCCTCGGCGCAGCGACCGGTCATGGTCACGGCGGCCGACGAGCAAGCGCAGGTCGATTGCATCGTGGAGCAGGTGCTGGAGCATCGCGAGGCGGGTGTCGCGCTGCGCAACCAGGCGGTGCTGATGCGCACCGCCCACCATTCGGACCTGCTCGAAGTCGAGCTCGGCCGGCGCAACATCCCGTTCGTGAAGTACGGCGGGCTCAAGTTTCTCGAGGCGGCGCACGTGAAGGACCTGGTGTGTCTGTTGCGCTGGGCGGAAAACCCGCGCGATTCGATCGCCGCGTTTCGGGTGATCCAGCTGCTCCCCGGCGTCGGCCCGGCGCATGCGCGCCGCCTGCAGGATCAGCTCGAAGCCCGCGCCTTCGATCTCGCGGCCCTCGCCACGTTCGACGTCCCCGCTCCGGCGCAATCCGATTGGCCGTCATTCTGCGCGTTGCTGACCTCGCTGCGGCACGCCGGGGAGTGGCACGGCCAGGTGGGCATGGTGCGGAAGTGGTACGAGCCGCACCTCGCCAGGCTGTACGATGCGCCGCAGGTGCGGATCGGAGACCTGGAGCAGCTGGAGCAGCTCGCGGCGCTGCATCACACACGCGAAAGCTTCCTGAGCGAGCTCACCCTCGACCCCCCCGACGGAATGGGCGACGAGGCCGCCGAGCCGCATCTCGACGAGGACTACCTGATCCTCTCGACGATCCATTCCGCCAAGGGGCTCGAGTGGGACGTGGTGTACGTCCTGAACGTCGTGGATGGCTGCATCCCGTCCGACATGGCGACGGGGACGCCGCAGGAGATCGAAGAAGAGCGGCGTCTCCTGTACGTCGCCATGACGCGCGCGCGCGACTTTCTCTACCTCCTGCAACCGCACCGCTTCTACACGCGGGGCCGTCCCGACGGAGACTTCCACGTCTACGTGCCGCGCACGCGCTTCATCCCGGGCGAGCTCGCGGCGCTGTTCGAGCGGCGGGTGAAGGGGGACAGAGCGGTCGAGGGGACGGCGGGTGGAGGCCGGGAGGTCGGGGTGGACGTGCGAGCGCGGCTCAGGGAGATGTGGGGGTAGTCCGCCATCCTGGACCTCTCGTTGGTCCTCAGCCCCTGACCACCTCTTCGGCGTCTTGTCCTCACCCCCTGACCCCCTCTCCCTTCGGGAGAGGGGGAACGATAGGCAAGTTCTGCTGGCGTATTTGGCATGCCAGGCGTGGTATCGATGATGTGTCCGGGTAAGCGAAACATCACGTTGTGCTGGTGGATCCTCTTCGCCCCGTCTCGATCGGGAAGAAACTGGCACTTGCCCGCCAGCTAAGGCGGGAACCTTCTCCCGCCGAACGACACGCCTGGAGACTCCTCCGGAATCGCAGAATCCTGGGGCTCAAGTTTCGCAGAAAGCACGTGCTCTGCGGGTTCATCGTGGACTTCTATTGTGCCAGGCTGAAGCTCGTGATTGAGCTGAACGGCCGTCACCATGATAAGACATCTCACACGAGTTACGACACAGCGCGCACCGCTACCCTCAGGGCCGCCGGTTACCGCGTGATCCGAATTCGGAACAGGCAGCTGACGAAAAAACTCCTAGCGGATCGACTCCGCCCATTGGTCCCCCCTCTCCCGGAGGGAGAGGGGGACAGGGAGTGAGGACCAGAGCGAGGGGACAGAGATCGCGGACAAGGAGCGCAGGCGCGCTATATCATTACCAGGGTCCCCGAGCCCGGACACCCTATGAGAATCGCATTCTCGAGCCTGCTTTCGCTCGCCGTCGCGAGCCTGCCCTCACCCCAGGCCACCACGTTCGACATCACCACATTCACGCCGCCCGCCGGGTGGCAGCGCATCGATCAGAACGGGATGGTGCTGCTGCAAGCCACGCGCACCGCCAGCGCCCGGGATCAGGGGCCGTAGGTGCTTGGGGCGATCGTCGGCGACATCATCGGCTCCGTCCATGAGTTCTCGGCGACCAAGACAAAAGACTTTCCCCTGCTGGTGCCGAGGTCGACGTTCACCGACGACACGGTACTCACGATTGCCGTAGCGGAGTGGGTGTTGACTGCGGGGGATCTCGTCGCCCTGCTCCACGGCTACACCGAGTCCCATCCCGGGCGTGGCTATGGTAGCATGTACCGGCGCTGGGCGAGCGCGCGTTCACGCGAGCCCTATAACAGTTTCGGAAACGGGTCCGCCATGCGCGTTTC
>DATJJY010000164.1:0-3535 GCA_035491895.1 Gemmatimonadales bacterium | reverse complement strand
ACAGTCAGCCGAGCCGCGCCTCTTAGGCGCGAGCTACGGGGGCTATATTCCCCGACTCATGTCCACGACGCCCGATCAATTCGGCGAGCGCCTGCCGCGCCGGCTCGGCCTCTGGAGCGCGGTGGCGGTCGCCGTGGGCTCCACCATCGGCAGCGGCATCTTTCGGACCCCGGCGACCGTGGCGGCACGCGTCGAGGACGTCGGGATGTTCCTCGCGATCTGGGTCGTGGGTGGAATCGTCGCCATATGCGGCGCGCTGACCTACGCGGAGCTGGCCGCGCTCTTCCCGCGCTCGGGCGGGATCTACGTCTTCATTCGCGAGGGATTCGGGCCGCTGCCGGCGTTTCTCTTCGGCTGGGCGGAGCTGCTGGTGATCCGGCCCGGCGCGTTCGGAGCGATTTCGATCACGGCGTCGGCGTACTCGCTGCGGCTCGTGGGGATCGATCCCGCGGCGAGCGTGCCGGGGTTGCCGCTGCACGCCGAGCAGCTGCTGGCGGCCATCTATGTGGCGATCGTCGCCCTGGTGAATCTCCGCGGCATCCATCGAGGGGCGGTGCTGCAGAACATCTCCACCGTGTTCAAGGTGGCTGCCCTCGCTGCGCTGATCGTGCTCGGCTTCGCGCTGGGGGGTGGCGTTCCACCCGTCGGCGAAACGGGAGCCGCGGCGCCGGTGTCGCTCTCTCCTGTGCTGCTCGCCCTGGTGGCGATTCTGTGGGCATACGACGGCTGGGGCGACCTGGCGTTCGTCGGCGGAGAGGTGCGGGACCCGCAGCGGAACCTGCCTCGGGCACTCGTGCTGGGCACCGTGATCGTCGTGGTGCTGTACCTGGGCGCCAACCTCGTGTACCTGCACCTGATTCCGATGTCCCGCATGAAAGACGCAGAGCTCGTCGCGGCCGATTCCGCGCAGCTGTTGTTCGGCCCCGTCGGCGTGGTCCTTGTGTCGGCGGCGGTGGCCGGCAGCACGTTCGGCACGCTGAACGGCTCTATGATGACGTCCCCCCGAATCTTCTTCGCGTTGGCCGATGACGGTCTCTTTCCCGCCGTCATCGCGCGCGTCGACCCCAAGACCGGCGCACCGTACGCGGCGATCGTGCTCACCACGGTGCTCGGCATGGTATTTGTTCTGGTGCGCAGCTTCTCGCAGCTCGCCGATCAATTCGTGATCGGGATCTGGCCGTTTTACGCGTTGGCGGTGGCGGCGATCTACGTGCTGCGGCGCCGCCGCCCCGATCTGCCGCGGCCGTATCGCACCTGGGGATATCCGGTCGTGCCCGCGGTGTTTCTCGTTGCGTCGCTGTTCCTGTTGGGCAATTACTTCGTGTCGCAACCCGTGGAGTCGGCGTGGGACATCGGGGTGCTGGTCGTGGGAATTCCGGTCTACTGGTGGTGGCGCCGGACGCACGCCGCGGCGGCGACACGATTGTGACGGTGCTGTAGCCGGGCGGCTGATTGACAACCCCGGAGCCCGGCGCATCTTTGTCGCGCCTTGGCAGGACCTCCGCAATGGTAAGCCCCGTGTCGACTCACTCTTCCGGAGCAACACTATGAAATGGTGGTATCGGTTTGTGGTATTTCTCTTCGCGCTCGCCGCCCCGCTCGCCGTCCATGGAGTCGCGGCCCAGGGTGTCACGACTGCGGCCGTTACGGGGCGGGTCACGGATGAAGCCGGCACTCCCGTTCCGCAAGTCGAGCTGACCCTCACCCTCGCCACGACCGGGGAGCGGCGCGTGACGCGGTCGCGCGAGGACGGGGTCTACAGCTTCGAAAACGTGACCGTCGGGAGCCCGTACGTGCTCGGCGCACGGTCGATCGGCTTCGAGCCAAGGACCTCGAACCAGTTCGCTCTGGCGCTGGGCCAGCGATTCACGCTGGACCTGAGCATGAAGCGCTCGGCGGTCGAAGTGGCGGGGGTGACCGTATCGGCCGAGGCCGATCCCCTGCGCTCGGCCTCCCGCACGGGCGCCCAGACGCTGGTGTCGGACTCGGCGGTGCGCCGGCTCCCGACGCTCAACCGGGCGTTCACGGACTTCATCAGCACGTCACCGCAGGTCGTCCGCACCCCGGGCGGCGGCAATTCGATCAACGGGCAGAACGACCGGTTCAACAACGTGCAAATCGACGGCGGGTCGAACAACGACCTGTTCAACCTCGGCGCCACGAACGGCGTCCCGGGCGGCAGCGTCAACGCGCGACCGCTGTCGCTCGAATCGGTGCGGGAATTCCAGATCCAGATCGCGCCGTTCGACGTGCGCCAGGGCCAGTTCACCGGCGGCCTCGTCAACGCGGTGACGAAATCCGGCACCAACGCACTGCATGGTTCGGCGTTCGGCTACACGCAGAATCAGAACTTCGTGGGGAAGGACACGGCGGGTGTGCGGATACCGGTGGCCGATTACCAGCAGCAGCAATACGGCTTCTCGCTGGGCGGCCCGATCATCAAGGATCGCCTGCATTTCTTCGCATCTGGTGATTTTCGCCACGATGCCCGCCCGTTCGCGTCCGCGATTCAGTGCTCCGGCTCGTGCACGCCGGCGGACACCGCCGGCGTCGGGATCACCGGCGCGCGGTTCGACTCGGTCCGCACCATCCTGAAGTCGCTACCCAACGGATTCGACCCGGGCACCTTCGGCGCGCCGACGATTCCCAATCCCGAGACCAACCTGTTCGGCAAGCTGTCCTACGAGCTGGGCACCAACAGCCACGTCGAGGTCTCGGGGATCTTCGTCAACGCCAATCGTGTCAACCTGACTCACCAGTACACCGCGCCGTTCAACGGGCGGGACGGCTATCAGCTGTCCAACAGCGGCTACAATTTCACCGATCATACGCGGACGGCACGCGGCAAATGGACGGCGCAGCTTTCGAGCCAGCTCTCGAACGAGCTGATCGCGGCCTACAGCTCGATCAGCGATGTGCGTGTGCTGCCGAACAAGGCGCCGCTGATTCTCGTGGCCGGCAACTCTCCGTCGACGTACGTGGCGGCCGGCGCTGACCGGTTTTCGCAGGCCAACTCGCTGAAGCAGACGGTGCTGGAGCTGACGGACAACGTGACCTTCCCGGTGGGCCGGCACCTGGTCACGGTGGGGACGCACAACGAATTCTTCCACTTCGTGAACGTCTTTTTCCCGGCGTCGATCGGGGTGTGGAACTTCTCGAGCCCCGACTCGCTCGCCGCCGGCCTGCCGAACCGCTTCGAGCGGGCGCTGCCGACGGCGCTGCGGCCGGACGGCCCCGTCGCCGACTTTCGCGTGAAGCAGTTCGGGTTCTACGGCGAGGACCGGTTCTCGCCAGTGCGCAACCTCACGCTCACGGCCGGGGTGCGGATGGATGTGCCGAGCCAGCCGTCGCCGACGCTGAACCCGATTCTCGACACGATCCGCTTCTCCCTGCTGGGCGGCGGCACGGTGAACACCGGCTCGTTCCCGAGCGGCAACATTCTCTGGTCGCCCCGGCTGGGCTTCAATTACAATGTGAACGGGGAAAGCCAGACGATTCTGCGCGGCGGCGTGGGCATCTTCAGCGGCCGGCCGCC
>DATJJY010000163.1:0-37659 GCA_035491895.1 Gemmatimonadales bacterium | reverse complement strand
GCGGCCTTGGCGCCTTCGAGGCCGATTTCCTCGCGTGTACTGAAGATGAAGACGACGGTGTGACGCAGTTTCGCGCGATCGAGGGTGCGCAGCGCGAGAATGAAGGCGGCGTCGCCGACGCGGTCGTCGAACGACCGGCCGGTGCCCCGCGTGCCCGCGAGCCGGACGTACTGCTTCGGCATCGTTACCGTCTGACCGGGGGCGACGCCCAGGGCGCTGGCATCGGCCGCCGTCGTCACGCCGACGCTCAGGCGCAGCGCGGGCGGCGTACGCGTCGCGGCGGTTCCGGAATCGCGCGGCAGGAACACGCCCGCCACGTCTCCCTTGGGGCCGTGCACCAGCGCCGGCTTCCCTTCGAACAGGGAGGGGAAGAACCCGCCGCGCGTGGTCAGGGCGAGTGAGCCGTCCGCGCGAATCGAATCCACCCGGAATCCGATCTCATCCATGTGGGCCACGAAGACGACCACCGGATCGCCGGTACCGACCTTCACCCAGAGGTTGCCCGCGGTGTCGGTTTCCTGCTTCGCCCAGGCTGGGAGCAGCTTCGACACGGCTTCCCGCACCGGCCCCTCCGAGCCCGAGACTCCGTAGGCCTCGACGAGCGTGCGGATCACGCTCTCCGCGTCCGCAATGCGGCCGATCGGGGCGGGAAGCAGGAGGACCGGCCGCGCGGGGAGCCGTGGCACGCTGGCCGGTGGACTCCCCGCGTCCGGACCGAGCCACGTCCGCAGTGCCGTGACCTGGGCCGCTACGGCGGCGAGCGACACCGTTTCGACCGACGTCTCGTCGAACGACGTTGCGACGGCCGTCTCGTGCGTCTCGCTGAAGGGGCCATGCAACGCGGCGAGCGCCTGCGCTCCGGGCCGCCCCGCCTGCTGGGTCTGCACGGCGAAGGCGACGACGACCGTGCCCTGAACCTTGGGATTCCCGGATGCGGCGAAGAGGAGCGCGCCGCAGGCGGCGCGCCGCCCCACGAACGGCCCGGCCAGAAGGCCGTCGTTCGCTCCGTAGCGCATCGGGCGCTTTGCGAGTGCCACGGGGGAGAGCAGCAGAATGCCGAGCGACTCGACCTGCGCGCGCGAAGCGGCGCCGACGTCGACCCATGCGTCATCGACACTGAACGGCTGATCGGCGGGGCCCGAGCGGCCGCGCGTGAGATGCACCGACCGCACCGCCACGACGCCCGGGATGCCCCCCCGGCGCCCCCACACCGTAACGCGCTGTCCCTCGATCTGCTGATCGAACAGCGGGCTCGTCGCCCGGCCGGTTCCCTCGCGACGCAGCCGCAGGTACCCCTCGTCAGTGATGTTGCCCACGACGTAGCCGGGCTCATCGAGCCCGCAGTACACGAGGCGGCGCGGCTCTCCCGTGCCGAGGGTCAGGATCACGTTGCCGAGCCGGTCGCGCGTGGCGCCGGGGAGGAGGCGCTGCACGCTGTCGGCGATGGCGCTCTCGTATCCGGAGACGGCGGTCATCGTCGAGAGCCGCGTCGTGAGAGCGGGGAGGTCGAGGACGGACTGGGCGGACAGGCGGACGGGCGGACGGGCGGTCAAAGACAGGAGGATCGCGGCAACGCTGGCGGTGTTGGACCGGACCGCCCGACCGCCTGTCCGCCCGACCGCCAGAATAGTCATCGCGTCTCCCTCTCCTTCAGGATTTGCGTCGCCAGCTCCAACACTACCTGCGGCAGCAGCTCGTGCTCCACGTCGAGCACGCGGTGCGCGAGCGATGCGGCGGTGTCGTCTGGGAGGACGGGGACCGTTCGCTGCGCGATGATGGGGCCGCGGTCGAAGTGCTCGTCCACGAAGTGGACCGTCGCCCCCGACTGGGTGGCGCCGCTCGCGATCACGGCCTGGTGCACGCGTTGGCCGTACATCCCCGGTCCGCCGAACGCCGGCAGCAGCGCCGGGTGGATATTAATCGTCCGCTGGCGAAAGCGCGCGACCACGCGCGCGGGCACGAGCTTCAGGTAGCCGGCGAGGACGACGAGATCGGCGTCGGCCAGGACGCTGAGGAGCTCGTCGGCGTTGGTGGGATCCTGCAGGACGGTGGTGCGAACCCCGGCCCGCCGGGCCCGTTCCAGGGCGCCGGCGTCCGGGTGATTGGAAACGACGTGGGTGACGCGGGCGGGGGCCTTTGGCCCGAGCGCGTCGAGCAGCGCCTGCAGGTTCGAGCCGCTGCCGGAGGCGAGGACGGCGACCCGGAGTGGGGCTCCCCCGGTCAGCTCGGGTGGCAGGGGCTGTCGGACTTCGGCTTGGCGCCGCTCGTGACGCTGAGGACGAATGCGCCGGTCGCGTACTTGCGCCCCTGCGTGTTCACGTCGATTTCGTACGGCGCGTTGTCGGCGAACGTCACGACGAGCCGCGCGTTGCACTTCCCACCGGAGTCGTCGTCGTGGTCGCTGGCGCTCGGGACGTCCGGTCCCTTGAGCATCATGTACGCGTCGAAATCCGACGACACGAGGTCGATCGTGACCGTCTGGCCCGCCCGGCCGTCGACGCGCCAGCGCTCGATGTAGGTGCTGTCGCTCCACAGCTCGTCGCTCGAGCTGATCTGTCCCGAGACGGACTGCCCGACGGCGATCGTGTGGGTCGTGCGCAGCTCGGGCGTCCCCCGGTCCGCGCCGCCGCTTGCCACGCCACCGGGCGGCTGGCAGTCGCGCGTGCCCGGCGGATCGACGGGCTTCCGCCCCGCGGTGACGGAGAACGCAAAGCGGCCCGTCTGACGGATCGGCCGGTTGGTCGTGTTCACGAGCACGGTGTACGAGCCGCTCATGGGGGGTGTGAAGACGATGCGGGATGCGCAGCCCGGGCCCCCGTCGTCGTCGAGGGCGAGGGTATCCAGTCCGTAGAGCAGCAGCTCGGGGTCGAAATCGGACGAGGCCAGGTCGATGGTGACGTCCTGAGCGGCTGCCGCGGTGAAGCGCCAGCGCTGGTAGTACGTCGTGTCGGAGTACAGGTCGTCGTTGTCCGTCAGCTCGCCCGTCACCGACTGGCCTACCGCGATCGCGTGCACCGAGCCGTTGCCACCCGGTGGGCAGCGACCGGTGCGGCGCAAGACGGGTTTGATCCCCGTCGACAGCGCCAGGCTGTAGCGGCCGGTCTGGCGGACCGGCGTAGCGGACGTGTTGACGAGAATCGTGTACGGACCCGTGCCGGGAAAGTTGAGCGAGATGCGGGCCCCGCAGTTGGGGCCGCCGGTCAGATTGGCGATCGACGAATCGAGCCCACGCAGGATCAGGGCGGGGCGGAAGTCGGTCGACGACAGATCGATCGTCACATCCTGTCCCGGAGTGGTCCGGAACTGCCAGCGCTGATAGTACGTGCTGTCGCCGTAGAGCGGGTCGCGATCGGTGAGGGTGCCGGTCACCGTCTGGCCGACGGTGATCGAGCGGGCCACGTCGGCGTTCGAGGAGGCGGATGGCGTCGCGGCCACCGGGCGGGACGTCGCGACGGCGCCATGCATCATGCCGCGCGCCTCGGCGAGCGCCCCCGGATCCATCTGCATGTTGCGCACGATGTCGGTCGCGGTCGCGAAGTTCAGCGACTGGCCGCTCTCGATCGTGCTGCGCACGATCCCGATCACCTGGCCTTGGGCGTTCAACACCGGTGCACCGCTCGAGCCGTGCGAAATCGGCGCCGAAATCTGCAGCAGCTTCGTGCCGCCGACGATGCGGGACGCCGAAATGATCCCTTTGGAGACCGTCCCCGGCAGCTCGCCGAGCGGGTTCGAGATCACGGTGATGTCGTCGCCGTCCTGCGCGCGTTCGCTCCATCCCCACTTGAGGGTGGCGGGCGGCGATCCCGGGACGAGCAGCATCAGGACGTCCTTGGCGGTATCGGACGCGGTCGGGCTGCAGCGGCGCGTCTCGCCGCTCGTTAGCTCGACGCGGCACGCCGTCGCCCCCTCCAGCACGTGCGCCGCCGTCACCACGAGCCCTTCGGCGCCATTATAGAAGACGAAGAAGCCCGTGCCGCTGGCGATCGACGACCCGTCCGAGTCGAGCGCGTGGATCGTCACCACCGCTCTCCGCAGGCTGTCGAGGTTCATGCGGGGCTGTTGCGCGGCGAGAAGGGTGGGCGCGGCGGCACAAGCGGCCGCCCAGAGCCAGGGTGTCGTACGCACATCGTGCTCCTGCAGGCGAGGTCGGGATGCGGGCCGAAACGAACGGTAGAATTTGGCGATCCGGGGTCGGGCGCACAATCTTCCAGGCATCCTCGAGCGCAGGAGCGAGCATGAAATGCAGCGCTGTGCTGGCCGTCACACTGTTGCTTCCTGGAGCGGTGGCTGCGCAGGCCCGCCGGGTGGGGACGATCGACCCCATCTGCGCCAAGCTGCTGGCGCCTGAAGATTTGGGGAGGATCGCGGGCAAGCCCGACGTCCAGCTCGCCCCCTACAACCCCGCCAAGGGTGCGGGGGGGACGTGCGACTACGCGACGCCCGACGGGAAGCTCCTGATGCTCTTCACCTGGGGACACTTCGATGCCGCCCAAATGCCCCGGATGTACGCTCAATGCAGCAGCAACCCGATCGCGCAACCGGTCGTAGCGGTGAATGGAGTGGGGGACCAGGCCGTCGGTTGGGGTGCTCAACAACAGGGGCTCTGCGTGCAACGCGGCGGAGACCTGCTATCCCTCGTGGCGTTCTACCAGTACTCGAGCCGTCCGACGCGTATCACCGGAGCACGGCTGACGCGCGAACAGCTCGTAGCGGCGGCGAAGCTCATCCTGTCGCACGGGTGATGGGTGTTACGAGAGGATCATCTCGACCGCCGCCGCGAGATCCGCCACGACCGGGATCCCCAGCTTCGCGGCCTCCGGCGCGTGATCGGTTCCCAGGCCCGTTCGGACCAGCACGCCGTGCCCCTTGAGCGTCACGGCGGGAATGACGTCGCTCACCCGGTCCCCCACGTACCACGAGTGCGCGAGATCGATTCCCCCGAGCTGCGTCTGGGCGTCCCGAAACAGTTTCGTCCCCGGTTTGCGACACAGGCAGGGGCCCGTGAAATCGGGGTGATGCGGGCAGAAGAAGACGGCGTCCAGGTGTGCCCCGGCGGCCCGGAGCAGCTCGTCGATGCGCCGCTGCACGGCGTAGAAGTCGTCCACGGTGTAGAGGTGGCGCGCGATCCCCGACTGATTGCTGACCATCACCACCGGCCAGCGCGCGTCGTTCAACCGCCGGATCGCCTGCGCCGCTCCGGGGATGAGACGGACGGCGGCGGGGTCGTGCAGGAACTCGACTTCCTCGACGATGGTGCCGTCGCGATCGAGGAACACCGCACCGTCGCCCGAGAATCGTTCAGTCATCGAGCGCAGCCCGGATCCCTCGGGCGACCAGCTCCTCCTGCCCCGGCAGTATTGTCCGCGGATCGAGGACGACGTGATTGTCTTCGATGCGGGCGATGATGGGGGGATCTCCGCTGCGCAACCGCTCGATCAAGACGTCAGGACTCAGACTGTCAGACGTCAGCCGCGCCAACCAGGTGGGCAACGTGGCTTCCGGAAATGACCCCCCACCCACTTCGGAGTATCCCTCGATTAGCTCGACGTCTTTTCTCTCGACGCTTTTCCTCTCGACGCTTTCTTTCAACGCCTCCCCTCGACGTCTCAACTCGACGATTTCAGTAGTCAGCATCCGCAACGTCGGTATCTCCCTCCGCGCCGTCTCTTCATCCCGATACAACCCCAACGTCGCCTCGAGTCCCGCCAGCGTGTACTTGTCCGCCCGGACGGCCCGGGCGAGAGGATCCGTCTTGCAGGCGGCGATCGCCTGCGTCCGGCCGACGACGATTCCCGCCTGCGGGCCGCCCAGCAGTTTGTCGCCGCTACACACCACGACGTCCACGCCGCTGGCCACTGCCTGACGCAGCGTCGGCTCGCTGCTGAGCCCCCAGCGTGAGAGATCGAGCAGCAACCCGCTGCCGAGGTCGTAGACGCTCGCGGCCCCACTGGCGCGGGCCAGCTGCGCCAGCGAGGCGGCATCGACCTCCGCCGTGAATCCCGTGACCCGGAAATTCGAGCGGTGCACCTTGACCACGGCGCGGGTGCGCGGCGTGACGGCGCGGACGTAATCGTCGAGGTGCGTGCGATTGGTCGTGCCCACCTCCACGAGCGTCGCGCCCGAGCGCGCCAAGATGTCCGGCACGCGGAATGCGCCGCCGATCTCCACCAGCTCGCCGCGCGACACGATCGCTTCGCCCCCGCGCGCCAGCGCCGACAGCGCGAGCAGCAGTCCCGCCGCCGCATTGTTGACCACCAGCGCGTCTTCGGCCCCCGTCAACTCGACGAGGACGTCGCGGCAGATGGCGTGGCGTGAGCCGCGGGTTCCGCGTCCCAGGTCGTACTCGACACTGGCGTACGACTGCGCCACCGCCGCCATCGCCCGCACCGCGGCGGGCGCCAACAGCGCGCGGCCGAGGTTTGTGTGCAGCACGACGCCGGTGGCGTTGATTACCGGGGCGAGCGATGGGGCGGCGAGCCCGCCGAGCCGGCTCGCCACCGCGGCGCCCCACCCTTCGACCGGTGCCGCGCCGCCGTTGTCGCGCGCCGTGCCCAGCACGTCGCGGACGGCGCGCACGACGAGGGCGCGCGGGTGACGCGCCGCCAGCGCGGCGACGTCGGCTTCGGCCAGCACCGCGTCGACGGACGGGAGCCGGCGGCGGGGATCGCTCATGGACGACGCGGCGGCCGCGTGGGCGGCGCTGCCCGGCGGCGGGCCGAATCGGCCGCCGCTTTCGCGGAGTCGGCCGGGGACGGCGGCGGCTTGGGCTTGGGGACGACGAGCACCGTGTGGCCGTCGGCCCGCGCGCCGTTGAGATTGCGCGCGCCACGGACCTCGACGAAGTACTTCGAGTCGGGTTTGAGCGGTGACGCGAGCCGCATCACGACCTTGTCCTGTGGCACCGGCCGCAGGCGCAGCAGGGCGCGGAGCGCGGAGGTGTCGACCGGCGGAGTGGGTGCGACTCGGGGCGCGGGCCCGCGTCCCGTCGTGTCGGCGGTCGTGTCCAAGGGTTTCGGCGCGGCCTGCTTCGTCGTGTCGTTCGCCGCCCGGATCGACTCGGCGACGGCGCGCTCGCGCGCCGCGAGCGAGTCGTAGTCCGCGCTCGAGTAGAGCCTGGCGACGCGCACCGGCGTCGAGTCGGGGAGGGCGAGGACCCGCAGCAGGAGCGAGTCGAGCGGCTGCGCCGGATCGAGCGGGGCGGAGAAGGTGAGCCGGGCGGTGATCGAATCGACGGCATCGACCTGGCGCACGCGCGGGCCGATGCTGTCGTGGGCGAACGTCCACAACACGAGCGACGCCGCCGAGTCGAGCGTGACCACCTGAGAGTCGTAGGGCTCGCGCCGGTCACGCTGGCGGTTGTTGTTCTGATCGACGATGGCGTAGACCAGGTACTTGCCCGGCGGCAGCGCGTCGAGCCGGAAATGACCGGTCGAATCGGTGACGGCGAGGTACGCGATCGTGTCGGGCAGCAGCTGGGCGCGCACCAGCCCGCCGCCGAGGATGTGCTGCTCCACCCACTGCACGACTGTGCCGTCGAGGTGTCCCTGCGGCACCGGGGGGCCCGTGCTGAAGACGATGGTGCGTCGTTCCTTGGTCGTGTTGCGCCGCAGGTCGCTGATCCCCGACAGCACCTCCAGGTGGTAGACCCGTCCCGCTTTCCATCCTTCGACCGGCTTCACGTGGATGGAGGACCGGTGCCACGACACCTTGTAGGCCCCGCGCGTCGGCGACAGCAGCACGCGCGTGGCGAGCCCGCTGGCGCTGCTGCCCGTTCCCGCGGTGCCGCCGCCGCCCATCTCGTCGATGACTTCGTCGTATTGGATCACCGCATCGCCGTGCGGATCGGGCACGACGGCGCCCGATTCCGGATACACGCCGATGATCACCGGCGGTTTGACGTCGGGGGGTCCACCTGGTGGCTCGCCGGTGCGGGCGCAGGCGGCGGCGAGCGCCCCTGCTGCCGCCAGCACGATCAGCCGCAGCCGAGCGCCGCTAACTTGCCGGCCAGGGCGTCGCGCTGCGTGCGCCACGCCTGCTCCTTCTGGCGCTCCTTGGCCACGACATCGGCGGGAGCGCGCGAGGTGAACTGCTCGTTGGCGAGCTTCGCCGCGAGTCCGTCGAGCTGCTTGTCGAGCCGGGTCAGCTCGTCCGAGAGGCGCCGGCATTCCTGCCCGAGGTCGATCGCCCCCGTCAGGGCCACGACCACCTCGCTGCCATCGCTCAGCACCGCGTGCGCCCCCTGCAACGCCGCGCCGTCCGAGGTCACGGACTCGAGCTGCGCGAGCCGCACGATCGTCTCGCGCTCCGATTCGAACACGCCGCGTGCCGCGGGCCCCGACGCGCGGATCGCCGCGGCGAGCCGGGTCTTCGGGGACACGCGATACTCGGCGCGGATGTTCCGGATCGCCGTGATCGCCTGCTGCACCGCGCCGAACTCGGCTTCGACCCGAGCGTCGATGCGCCGGGTTTCCGGGCTCGGCCAGGGCGCCGTGATGAGCAGATCTCCCGGACGGCGGCCCGGCAGTTTCTGCCACAGCTCCTCGGTGATGAAGGGCACGATGGGATGCAACAGGCGCAGCACCGTGTCCCACGAGTGCAGCAACACGGCGCTTGCCGCGCGGGCGCTCGCGTCGCCCGCCGCGAGACGCGGCTTGACGGTCTCCACGTACCAGTCGGCCAGCTCCCCCCAGGCGAACTCGAAGCACCGTTTCGTGGCCTCGTCGAGCCGGAACTGCTCCAGCGCTTTCGTGGCCTCGGCCACGGCCCCCTCGGCGCGCGACAGGATCCAGCGGTCGGCGAGTGTCAGCGTCCCGGGGTCGATCGTCTCGAGCCGGACCGCCTCGGCGGGCAGATGCGGCAGCAGGAAGCGCGCGATGTTCCAGAGCTTGTTGGCGAAGTTCCGCCCCGGCGCGAACGTCGTTTCGAGATCATCGGGATCGAGGATCACGTCGGCGCCGAGCGAGCCGCCCGCGATCAGCGTCCAGCGCAGCGCGTCGGCACCGTAGAGCCGCACCACGTCGAGCGGATCGATGCCGTTGCCGAGCGATTTCGACATGCGGCGGTGCTGCGTGTCGCGCACCGTCCCGGTGAGATACACGGTCGTGAACGGCTTCTTCCCCATGAAGTGAAAGCCCGCCATGAGCATGCGCGCGACCCAGAAGAACAGGATTTCGGGCGCCGTGACGAGGGTATGCCCCGGGTAATAGCGGCGCAGGTCCGGCGTGTCGTCGGGCCACCCGAGCGTCGCGAACGGCCAGAGCCAGGAAGAGAACCAGGTGTCGAGCACGTCGGCGTCCTGCTCCACCGGCCCGCCGCACTTGGGGCAGGTCGTGCGGTCTTCCCGGTCGGCCCACTCGTGTTTGCACTTTGTGCAGGTGAAAATCGGAATGCGGTGTCCCCACCACAATTGCCGCGAGATGTTCCAGTCGCGGATGTTCTCCATCCAGTTGAGGAACGTCGCGTTCCACCGCTCCGGGACGATCGTGATCTCGCCCCGGCGATAACAATCGAGCACCGGCTCGGCGAGCGGCTTCATCTTGACGAACCACTGGTCCGAGAGACGCGGCTCGACGATGGAGTCGCAGCGGTAGCAGTGCCGCACGGCGTGGATGCGAGACTCGACCTTCGCCAGGAGCCCCTGCGCCTCGAGCAACTTGACGATCTTCTTTCGAGCCTCGAACCGATCGAGGCCAACGAGCTCCGCTGGCACCCGAGGAGCTGCATCGCCCTTGCGGTCGCCGCCGTCGTCGCCCAGCGTGCCGTTTTCGCGCATGATGAGCGGCATCGCGAGGCCGCGCCGCAGGCCGATCTCGAAGTCCGAGGCGTCGTGCGCCGGCGTCACTTTCACGAACCCCGTGCCGAACTCCTTGTCCACGCTGTCGTCGGCGAGCACCGGGATTTCGATGCCCGTGATCGGAAGCTTCACCCGCTTGCCGATGAACGGCGCGCCGCGCGGATCGTCGGGGTGGACCACGACCGCGGTGTCGCCCAGCAGCGTCTCGGGGCGCGTCGTCGCCACTGTGAGGTGGTCCGGGCCGTCCGTCAGTGGATAGTGGATGTAGTACAGCTTGCCTTCGATGTCCTTGGATTCCGCTTCCTCGTCGGACAGGGCGGTGAGGCAGCGGGGGCACCAGTGGATCACGCGATGACCGCGGTAGATCAGCCTCTCCTCCCAGAGGCGCACGAACACTTCGCGCACGGCCCGGGTGTAGGCGGGATCGAGCGTGAAACGGGTGCGCGACCAGTCGCACGACGCGCCGATCTGCTTCAGCTGCTCGAGGATCGTGGACCCGGTCTCGCGCACGAACGCCCACACGCGCTCGACGAACGCCGGGCGGCCCAGGTCGAAGCGGGTCTTGCCTTCCTTGGCGATGAGGCGCTCGACCACGTTCTGCGTGGCGATGCCGGCGTGGTCGGTGCCGGGGAGCCACAGCGTCTCGCGCCCGCGCGAGCGCTCGAAGCGGATCAGTACGTCCTGGATCGTGTTGTTGAGCCCGTGTCCCATGTGCAGCACCCCCGTCACGTTGGGCGGGGGAATCACGATCACGTAGGGCTCGCGTCCGGGACCTGTGGTGGGGGCGAACGCCCCGCGCTCCATCCAGGTGCGGTACAGTCCGCCCTCGACGGTCTGCGGGTTGTATTGGGGCGCAAGTTCGGTGGGACCGGGCATTCCTTATAATAAGCGGAGGTTGTGGAGGTTGGTGGACGATGGTGGAGGTGGGTGGAGATCCTCCACCATCCTCTAGCTACCCCCACCATCCTTCACAACCCTTATTATTCTGTCATGGCTGAAGAACCCAACGTCATCTCGACGATCCGGCTGGCGCGCTGGCTGATGCTGGCCCTGCTGCTCGTGGGCGGGATCGTCCTCTATTTCCGCAACGGCAACAAGCTCCCGCCCTTCGGCTCCGTCGAGCCGAGCGTCGAAACCGACACCACGCGCTGACCGTGGCCGCCGACCTGCACATCACCCTCCCTGATGGGAGTACCCGCGTCCTGCCCGCCGGCGCGACGGCGCGCGAGCTCGCGGCCCAGATCGGGCCGGGACTCGCCAAAGCAGCAATCGCGGCCCGCGTGAACGGCGAGGTGCGCGATCTCGCCCGGCCGCTCCCCGACGGGGCGTCGGTCGCGATTCTCACCGACAAGGACCCGCAGGCGCTCGACGTGTTGCGGCATTCGGCGGCGCACGTGCTGGCGACGGCGGTGCGGCAGCTGTTTCCCAAGGCGGGGATCGGGTTCGGCCCGCCGATCGAGGACGGCTTCTACTACGACTTCGAGGTTCCGACGCCGTTCACGCCGGAGGACCTGGAGCGCATCGAGGCGAAGATGCGCGAGGTCCAGGCGGCGGATCATCCGTTCGTGCGGGAAGAGGTGAGCCGCGAAGCGGCGCGCGCGCGCTTCGTCGACGACCCGTTGAAGCTGGAACGGATCGATGACTTGGGCGACAATGAAATCATTTCCGTCTACACCGACGGCCCGTTCGTGGATCTCTGCCGCGGCCCCCACGTCGCCAGCACGAGCAAGGTGAAGCACTTCAAGCTGCTGCACGGGGCGGGAGCGTACTGGCGCGGCGACGAGCGGCGTCAGATGCTGCAGCGTATCTACGGGACGGCCTGGTTCTCGAAAGACGACCTCGACGCCTACCTGCGACGGCTCGAGGAGGCGAAGAAGCGCGATCATCGCGTGATCGGCAAGCAGCTCGACCTGTTCTCGATTCAGGAGGACGTCGGGCCGGGGTTGATCTTCTGGCACCCCAAAGGGGCGATGATCAACTTCCAGCTGCGCCGTTTCATCGAGGATGTGATCCTGGCGCGCGGCTACCAGCTGGTGTACACGCCGCACGTCACGCGCGAGCAGCTGTTTCTGCGCTCGGGGCACCTGCCGTTGTATGCGGAGAATCAGTTCCCGCCGATGGCGGCCGGCGAGGGAGAGTCGGAGGAAGTGAAGTACCGGGTGAAGCCGATGAATTGCCCGATGCACATTCTCGTCTACGCCTCGCAACAGCGCAGCTATCGCGACCTGCCGATCCGGCTCGCCGAGATCGCCAACGTGTACCGCAACGAGCGCTCCGGGACGCTGCACGGCATGCTGCGAGTGCGCGGCCTCTCGATGGACGACGCGCACGTCTTTCTGCGCGAAGACCAGATCGAGGAAGAGATCTTTGCCCTGTTGGACATCGTCGATCTGGTGCTCGGCAAGACCTTCGGCCTCGCCTACCGGCTCGACCTGGCGACGCGTCCCTTGAAGAAGCTGGGCGACGACGCGGTGTGGGACGTGGCGGAGCGGGGGCTCGAGCAGGCGCTCAAGCGCCGCGGGCTCAGCTATCGCATCGACCACGGCGGCGGCGCTTTCTACGGTCCCAAGATCGACGTGAAGTTCAACGACGCGATCGGGCGGGAGTGGCAGGGCGCCACGATCCAGCTGGACTACGAGCTGCCGGAGCGCTTCCTGCTCGAGTACACGGGCGCCGACAACCGGCCGCATCGTCCCGTCATGATTCACCGCGCGATCTACGGCACACTCGAGCGGTTCGTCGGCTTCCTGATCGAGCACTTCGCGGGAGCGTTCCCGCTGTGGCTCTCACCGGAGCAGGTGCGGGTGCTCCCGATCTCCGACGCCCAGCTCGAGGCGGCGCGCACGGTCGCGGGCAAACTCGTGGACGCGGGGTTGCGCGTGCACCTGGACGAGCGCAACGAGACGCTGAACTACCGCGTCCGCGACGGCGAGATGCAGAAGGTGCCCTACCTTGCCGTGGTGGGTCAGCGGGAGGCTGACACCGGCACGGTGGCGGTGCGCGCCCGCGGAGCGGGGAAGAAGCAGGAGGTGCTGCCGGTCGCGGATTTCGTGGAGCGGCTCCAGCGAGAGGTTCACACGCGGTCGCTCACCCCGTTAGTTTGACTGCCAGGCATTCCCCGGGCTTGCGCCCGGGGTCAGTCCACCCCGGGCGAGGTCCAGGCTAACCCCGGGCGTAAGCCCGGGGAGGAACGGATCGAGAATGCAGACCGATCAAACCACACCCGTCATTCTCAGCGCGTGCCGGACGCCGATCGGGCGGTTTCTGGGCGGCCTCTCCCCGCTGCCGGCCCCGAAGCTGGGCGCGCTGGTGGTACGCGAGGCGGTGCGCCGGGCCGGCGTTCCCGACGAGACGGTCGACGAGGTGGTCCTCGGGAACGTGCTGCAGGGTGGCGTCGGTCAGGCGCCCGCGCGGCAGGCGGCGATTCACTCCGGGCTCGCGGGAACCATCCCGAGCCTCACCGTGAACAAGGTGTGTGGCTCGGGGCTCAAGGCGGTGATGCTCGCGGCGCAGGCCGTGAAAGCGGGCGACGCCCAGTGCATCGTGGCGGGCGGCATGGAGTCGATGTCGAACGCCCCCTTCTACGTCTACGGCATGCGGGGCGGGATCAAGGCGGGGAACCAGTCGCTCGTCGACGGCATGATCCACGACGGGCTATGGGACTCGTTCTCCAACCAGCACATGGGCAACCTGGCGGAATACACGGCGCGCAAGGCGAAGGTGTCGCGCGCCGATCAGGACGCCTTCGCCCTGGCGAGCCACCAGAAGGCCGTCGCCGCCATACAGGCCTGCCGCTTCAAGGCCGAGACGGTGCCGGTCGAGATCGCCGGGAAGAAGAGCGCGACCGTCGTCGACAAGGACGAGGGACCGCGTGCCGACACGAGCCTCGAGGCGTTGGGCGCCCTCAAGCCGTCCTTCGAGAAGGACGGCTCGGTCACTGCCGGCAACGCCCCGGGCCTGAACGACGGAGCGTCGGCGCTCGTCGTCTCCTCGCTCGCTTTCGCGCGGGCCCACGGACTCGCCCCGCTCGCGCGCGTCACGGCGTACGCGACCGGCGGCGGTGAGCCGCAGGACCTCTTTTTCGCGCCGATCGTGGCGGTCCAGAATCTCATGAAGAAGGCCGGCACAACGATCGCGGATTACGATCTGATCGAGGCGAACGAGGCCTTCGCGGTGCAGGCGCTCGCCGATGGCCGGGCGCTGGGATGGGATTGGGACCGGGTCAATGTCAACGGGGGCGCGATCGCCCTCGGGCACCCGATTGGCGCGTCGGGCGCGCGCGTGCTGACGACACTGCTCTATGCGATGCGAGACCGCGCGAAGCGCACCGGTCTCGCCACTCTCTGTCTGGGCGGCGGCAATGCCGTCGCTCTCAGCGTGGAGGCGATGTAATGGAACAGGTGCTGGCCCTGCGGAATTCGACGCTGCCCCTGCGGCGCACCGTCGCCGTCCTGCTCGGCACCGCGCTGGTCGCGGCGGCGGCGCAGGTGGCCGTGCCGCTGCCGGGGACCCCCGTGCCGCTGACGCTGCAGCCGCTCGCCGTGCTGATCGTCGGCGGCGTGCTCGGCCCCTGGCTCGGCGCCTCGAGTCTCATCCTCTATCTGGCCCTCGGCGCCGCCGGATTGCCGGTGTTCACGCCGGTCGGATTGCCCGGCGTCGCCCGGCTGATCGGGCCGACCGGCGGCTATCTCCTCGCCTATCCGCTGGCCGCGTACGCCGTCGGAAGGCTCGCGGGCGATGGTGCACGGCTGGGAAGGATCGCGCTGGCCGCCCTGCTCGGGCTCGTGCTGATCCACCTGGGAGGCCTGGCGCAGCTCCTGGTGCTGACCGGATCCCTGAGTCGCGCGGCACAGTTCGGCACGCTGCCCTTTCTCCTGGGGGACTCCGTCAAACTGATCCTGGCGGTGCTCATCCTGCGTCCCACGATCCGACCCGTCCGCGCGCGCCTCTGAGGGCGCGCGAGTCGTTTATGGACCAGCTGAAACCGCTGGGTATCGCGCTCCTCTGGCTCGGGCTGTTTGCCTGCATCGGCATCGGCGTCACGATCGGGCTCGGGGAATTGGTCCCGACGCTGGGCGGGCCGCTCTGGTGGCTCGCGCGCGATGGAGTCTTCCGACTCGTCGGGTTTGCGGTCGCCACGCTGGTCGTCGGCCGGATGCTCGACCGGCACAGCTGGAGCCGGCTCGGCTGGCGCTCGCCGCGCACGTTTCCCTGGCGCTTCCTGTACGGCCTGGCACTGGGCGCGGGAATGGCGGCCGTCGCCGTGCTGCTCGCCGTGGTGACGAACCAGGCCACCGTGCACCTCTCGGCGAGCGGCGGTTTCTGGTACGTGGCGCTGCCGATCGGCGTCGGGCTGCTCACGGCGGCGCTCGCCGAGGAACTGATGTTCCGCGGCTACCCGCTGCGGCGTCTGGCCGATGCCGCGGGGCCCGGCACGGCGACCGTCCTGCTGGCGGTCGCTTTCAGCGCCGCGCACCTCGCCAATCCCGAGGTCGATCTGCTCAGCACCGTGAACATTGCGCTCGCCGCGGTGTGGCTCGGCGTCGCGTTCTTCTCCAACGGCGGCATGGCGCTCGCGTGGGGGCTGCACTTCGGGTGGAACGCGGGGTTGAGTCTCGTGTTCGACGCGCCGGTGAGCGGGATCGCGTTCGCCATGCCGGGCGTGGCGTACACCCCGGGTGCGCACATGTGGCTCGACGGCGGGCGGTTCGGTCCGGAGGGCGGCATCATCGGCACGCTCGTCTTTCTCCTCGGCAGCGCCCTCGTGCTCGGTCGCGGCGTGCGCCGGCCGGCCGACTGGCTCGCCCAGGCGGCCACGTGACCAAGGTCACGGTAGTGGGCGCCGGCACGATGGGGAACGGCATCGCCCATGTCTTCGCCCAGCACGGCTGGGACACGCTGCTGGTGGACGTCTCGGGGGAGCAGCTCGACAAGGCGCAGGAGACGATCGGTGTGAACCTCGACCGCCAGGTGAAAAAGGGCGCGCTCACCAGGGAGCAGAAGGACGCGATACTGGGGCGGTTGACCACGTCCACGGTGCTCGACGGAGCGGGGCAGGCGGAGCTCGTGATCGAGGCGGCCTCGGAGCATCCCGAGACCAAGTACCGCATTTTCCGCGACCTGGACCGTTCGGCGCCCCCCGGCGCGATCCTTGCCACCAATACTTCCTCGATTCCCATCACCACCATCGGCGCGCAGACGACGCGTCCGGGGCAGGTGATCGGGATGCATTTCATGAATCCGGTGCCGGTGATGCCGCTGGTCGAGGTCATCCGGGGTGTCGAAACGTCGGACGGGACGGCGGCGCGCACGGTGGAAATCGCGGAGAGCCTCGGGAAGACCCCCGTCCTCGTGAACGACTCGCCGGGGTTCGTGTCCAACCGCGTCCTCATGCCGATGATCAACGAGGCGATCTTCTGCGTGATGGAAGGCGTCGCGACGCCCGACGCGATCGATACCGTGATGAAGCTCGGGATGAATCACCCGCTCGGGCCGCTGGCGCTCGCCGACTTGATCGGACTCGACGTCTGCCTCGCGATCCTCCAGGTGTTGCACCGCGACCTGGGAGAGGACAAATACCGTCCCTGCCCGCTGCTCGCGCGGATGGTGGCGGCCGGCCGGCTGGGGAAGAAGAGCGGGCGGGGGTTCTATGACTACCGTCGTTGAGGCACCGTCCGGCGGATTGACCGACACGCAGCGCCAGGTGATGGATCTGGCGCGCGAGTTCGCGCGCGAGCACATCGAGCCGCACGCAGCCGAGTGGGATCGCACCAAGGAATTCCCGCGCCGGGTGTTGGACGAGCTCGGGAAACTCGGCTTTCTCGGCATGACGGTGCCGGAGCGCTACGACGGGATGGGGTTCGACACCGTTACCTACCTGCTCGCGCTCGAGGAGCTCGCCGCGGCCGATGCCAGCATCGCCGTGTCGGTGGGAATCCAGAACGCGATTCCGGCGACGATGCTGCTGCGGCACGGCAGCGAGGCGCAACGGAACCGGTGGCTCAAACCGTTGGCCCGGGGGGAGCTGCTCGTCGGATTCGCGCTCTCCGAGCCCGACGCCGGCTCCGATCCGGCGGGGATGCACGCCCAGGCGGTGCGCGACGGATCGGGGTGGGTGTTGAACGGCATGAAGGCGTGGGCGACCAACGGCGGGACGGCGGACCTGATGATGGTGATGGTGCGCACCGATTCGGCGGGGAACCGTCGCGGCGCCAAAGGGATCTCGACGTTCATCGTCCCCACCGATACACCCGGGTATCGCGCCGGCCGGCCGGAAGACAAGATGGGATTGCGCGCGTCCAACACGGCGACCGTCGCGCTCGAGGAGCTGCGTCTTCCGCCGGACGCGTTGCTGGGTGAAGAGGGGATGGGGTTCGTCTACTCGATGGAAGGGCTGGAGGCCGGGCGGCTCGGCATCGCGGCGCAAGCCGTGGGAATTGCGCGCCGGGCCCTGGAGCACACCGTGGCGTACTGCGCCGAGCGGCGGCAATTCGACCGGCCGCTGCGCGAGTTCCAGGGAGTGCAGTTCAAGCTGGCGGACATGGCCACGCGCGTCGCGGCTGCACGGGCGCTCGCGCATGCCGCCGCGGCGCGCAAGGACCGGGACGAGCCGGTGACGGCGCAGGCGAGCATGGCGAAGCTGTTCGCTTCCGAGACGGCGATGTGGGTGACGACGCAGGCGGTGCAGCTGTTCGGCGGATACGGCTACATGCGGGATTTTCCGGTGGAGAAACTCTTTCGGGACGCGAAGGTCACCGAGATCTATGAAGGCACCAGCGAAATCCAGCGGATTGTCATCGCGCGCGGCCTCTACGGCACCTAGCCGCGCCCCGTCCCCGGGCGAGGCGGGAGGCGGAGGAGGCGAGCTGTTCGCGCTGCTCGCCGAGCACACGCACGAGCAGGTCAGCTTCTATTACGATCCCGCGAGCGGCTATCGCGGCATCATCGCGATCCACGACACGCGGCTCGGGCCCGCACTCGGCGGCACGCGGTTCTGGAACTACCTCGACGACCGCGCGGCGCTGGTGGACGCGCTGCGGTTGTCGCGCGGCATGACGTACAAGGCCGCGGTGGCCGGGCTGAACCTGGGCGGCGGCAAGAGCGTCATCATCGGCGACAATCGCATCACGCGGCGCGAACCGGTGTTCCGGGCCCACGGCCGCCACGTGCAGTCGCTCGGGGGCCGCTACATCACCGCCGAGGATGTCGGGACCTCGACCGCCGACATGGAGTTCATCCGCGCCGAGACGGAGCACGTGACGGGGCTGCTCGGGAAGTCGGGCGACCCGTCGCCGGTGACGGCCTACGGCGTGTATCGCGGCATCAAGGCGTGCGCGCAGGTGCGCTACGGCTCGGACGATCTGTCGGGGAAGGTCGTCGCGGTGCAGGGATGCGGGCACGTCGGGTATTCGCTCATCAAGCTGTTGCACGAGGATGGGGCGCGCCTCATCGTGACGGACATCGACGCGCAGCGGGTCAAGTCGGTGGTGGAGGACTTCGGCGCGACCGCGGTTCCGACGGACGCGATCTACGGTCAGCAGGCCGACATCTTCGCACCGTGCGCGCTCGGGGCCGTCATCAACGACGACACCCTGGCGCAGCTGAAGGTCGCCATCGTCGCCGGAGCCGCCAACAATCAGCTCGCCGAAGATCGTCACGGCAAGCAGCTGGAGTCGCAGGGGATCCTCTACGCGCCGGACTACGTCATCAACGGCGGCGGCCTGATCAACGTCAACGCCGAGCTGCACGGCTGGACGCTGGAGCGCGCCCGCAACAAGGCCGGCGAGATCTACGATTCGATCCTGCGGGTGTTCGACATCGCGCGGGAGGAGCACATTCCGAGCTATCAGGCGGCCGACCGGCTGGCGGAGGAGCGGATCGCGATGGTCGCGAAAGTGCGGCAGAACTTTGTCTGAGCGCGTGCTGGTCGGAGCGGATCACGCGGGGTTCGAGCTGAAGGCGAAGCTGATCGACGAGCTCAAGCGGCTGGGCTACGAGCCGGTGGACGTCGGCGCCGAGACGCTCGATCCGCAGGACGATTATCCCGATTTCGCGCGGCCGGTAGCCGAGGCGGTGAGCCGGGGGGAAGTGCAACGCGGCATCCTCACCTGCGGCTCGGGGCTCGGGATGACGTTCGTCGCCAATCGCTATCCGCACGTCCGGGCGGCCGTGGTGTGGAGCCCGGAGATCGCCGAGCTGTCGCGCAAGCACAACGACGCCAACATCCTCGTCCTGCCGTCGCGCTTCATGAGCGACGCCGAGAGCCTCGACACGCTGCGCCGCTGGCTCGACACGCCGTTCGAGGGCGGCCGGCACGAACGCCGGGTGGAGAAGATCGACCAGTGATCGACCGTCTCGCATCGCTCTCGAAGGCCGACCCCATCGTCGCCGACCTCATCCGCCGCGAGGTGGCGCGCCAGGAGCACGGCCTCGAGCTGATCGCCAGTGAGAACTTCGTGTCCGTCGCCGTGCTCGAGGCGATGGGGACGGCGCTCACCAACAAGTACGCCGAAGGGCTGCCCCGCAAGCGCTATTACGGCGGCTGCGAGGTGGTGGACGAGGTCGAGCAGCTCGCGATCGACCGCGCCAAGGCGTTGTTCGGCGCGGAGCACGTCAACGTGCAGCCGCATTCCGGAGCGCAGGCGAACATGGCCGCCTACCTCGCCGTCGCCAAGCCGGGCGAGACGCTGCTCGGCCTCGCCTTGCCGCACGGCGGCCATCTGACGCACGGCGCGAGCGTCAACTTCTCCGGCTCGCTGTTCCGCGCGGTGCAGTACGGTGTGCGCGAAGATACCGGGCGCATCGATTACGACGACGTCCGCGCCATCGCGCTGGCGGAGCGGCCGCGGCTGCTCGTCGCGGGGGGCAGTGCCTACGCCCGCATCATCGATTTCGCCGCGATGCGCGCCATCGCCGACGAAGTCGGCGCCACGCTCGTAGTGGACATGGCGCACTTCGCGGGACTCGTTGCCGCGGGGCTGCATCCCTCTCCCGTGCCGCACGCGCACATCGTCACTACGACGACGCACAAGACGCTGCGCGGCCCGCGCGGCGGGATGATCCTGTGCCGCGCCGATCTGGCGAAAGCGGTGGACAAGCAGGTTTTCCCCGGCACGCAGGGCGGACCGCTCGAGCACATCATCGCCGCCAAGGCGGTGGCGTTCGGCGAAGCGAGCCAGCCGGAGTTCAAGGAATATGCGGCGCAGGTGATCAAGAACGCCCAGGCGCTCGCCGCGGCGCTGGTCCAGCGCGGCTATGCGATCATCTCGGGCGGAACGGACACCCACCTCATGCTGGTCGACCTGCGCCCCAAGCAGCTCACGGGGAAGGAGGCCGAGCAGCTGCTCGACCGGGCGGGGATCACGGTGAACAAGAACACGATTCCGGGGGACCCGCAGTCGCCGTTCGTGACGAGCGGTATCCGCCTCGGCACGCCGGCGATCACGACCCGGGGGTTCACGGAAGTGGAGATGTCGCGCGTCGCCCAGCTGATCGACGACGTGCTCATCGGGAAGGACGACGCGACCGTGGCGCGCGTGAAGCAGGATGTGCGTGAGCTGACGGACGCCTTCCCGCTGTACGCCGCCCGCCGCTCGGCGGTGAGGACGGCCCGGTAGTCGATCGCGCAGCGCCGTCGGCCGCCGGGCGGACCATCTGCGTCACCGGCGCGACCAGCGGCATCGGTCTCGAAACGGCCCGCGCGCTGGCGCTGAGCGGCGGGCGCGTGATCGTCGCCGTGCGCGATGCGGCGCGCGGCGCCGCCGTCGTGCAAGAGCTCGCGGCCGCCGGAGGCCAGGCCGAGCTGCTGGTGGCCGACCTGGCGTCGTACACCAGCGTGCGCCAGGCCGCCACGAAGCTCCTCGAGCGGCACCCGGCGCTCGACGTGCTCGTCAACAACGCCGGCACCGTGACCCGCCATCGCCAGGTGACGGGGGACGGACACGAGCGGATGTGGCAGACGAATTTCCTGGGCCACGTCCTGCTCACGCGCCTGCTGCTCGGCGCGCTGCGGCGCGGCGCGGCGCCACGCATCGTGAACGTCAGCTCCGAAGCGCATCGTTCCGGACGGATTCCGTGGGACGACCCGGAGCTGAGCAAGGGATTTCGGCCGCTGCGCATGTACGCGCAGACGAAGCTGGCGCAGGTGCTGTACACACGGGAGCTGGCGCGGCGCGAACCCGCCATTGCGGTCACGGCCCTCCACCCCGGCGCCATCTGGACGGGGATCTGGAAACCGGCGCCGGCCCCGCTGCGATGGCTGCTGCGTCTCGTGCTCGCCCCTGCCGACAAGGGCGCGCCTCCCGTCGTGCGGCTCGCCGTGGCCACGGATGTGGCCGGCACGTCGGGGGTGTATTTCAACCGCTGGAAGGAAGCGGCGCCGGCCCCGCAGGCGCAGGATGACGCAGCGGCCGCCCGCTTGTGGGACCTGGCTGAACGAGCCACCGCCTGAAACCGAGCCACAGCAACCGAAAGGAGCGAATGATGACGCATCCGCCGGATGAAAAAGAACTGGATGAGGAGCTGGAGGACGACGAGCTGGACGAGGAGCTCGAGGAGGACGAGGACCTGGAGGACGACGAGGAAGACGACGCCGACGACGACGAAGACGACGACGACATCGAGTCATGACGCGGGTCTCCGGATCCGGCGTTATCTTGTCGCCCATGGCCGACGGCTCTCACCGCTCCTCCAAAGGCTCCGGCGCGTTTCCGGTGCATCTCGCCGACGAGCTGGAGGTCTACTTCAACGAGGTCGCCCACGGGCGACCCGTCGGGTTCGTGGGGTCGCCCAAGTGGAAGCCGCCCACCGACGTGTACGAGACGGCGGAGGACATCGTCGTCCACATGGACGTGGCCGGGGTGCAGCCGGAGGATTTCACCGTGGAGTATGCGGAGGGCGTCCTTACCATCGCCGGTGAGCGCCCGCCCCGGCACGAGGGCAAACCGCACTACCACGCCATGGAGGTGCAGGTCGGCCCCTTCGAGCGGCGGCTCAGGCTGCCGGTCTCCGTCGATCCCACGAGCCTCCGGGCCACCTACGACAACGGCTTCCTCGAGGTCCGGCTCACCAAGCTGCCGCAGCGTCTGTCCGGGCCGCACACCGTCAAGGTGACCTGACGTGGAGCGTCTCCCCGTCTTGCCGCTCGGGCAGCTCGTCGTCTATCCCCACGTCGTGCTGCCGCTGTCGATCTCCGACCCCCGCGCGGTGCAGCTGCTGGACGTGGTGGTGCAGGGGGACAAGCGCCTGCTGCTCGGCGTCGTGAAGCCGGGCGACAACCGCGATCCGCCCGAAGGACCGGTGATGGAAGCGCGTGCCGAAGATCTCTACAAGGTCGGCACGCTGGGGCTCGTCGTCCGCATGCTGAAGCTGATGGACGGCACGATGCGGGTGATGATCCAGGGCGTCGACCGCGTCGCGTTCGGGACCGCTACTCCGGAGACGGGCTACTTCACCTCGGAGTTCGAGGTTCTCGCCACGACCGGAAGCGAAGACCCCCGGATCGAGGCGTTGAAGCGCAACATCGTGGCCCAGTTCAGCCGCGTCATCGACCTCGCACCCTATCTCGCCGACGAGCTGCACGAGGTGCTCGAGGGGATCACCGATCCGGGCAAGCTCGCCGACTTCGTCGCCGCGAACCTCGATCTCGCCCTCCCCGCCAAAGCGGAGCTCCTGGCGCTCGGAGAGATCCGCCCGCGGCTCGAGCGCCTGGCGGAGCTCTTGGCCGAAGAGCTCGAGGTACTGGAGGTCGGGAGCCAGATCCAGGAGAAGGTCCGCGCCAAGCTCGACGAGCACCAGCGCGAGTACGTGCTGCGCGAGCAGCTGCGCGTGATCCGCCAGGAGCTGGGCGAGGAGGCGACCGACGACGACGTGCAGGACCTCGCCACCAAGCTCGACGGGGCGGGGCTCTCGGCCGAAGCGCGCCGCGTGGTCGACCGCGAGATGAAACGGCTGCGCCAGATGTCGCCGCAATCAGCGGAGTACCACGTCGTGCGCACCTATCTCGAGGTGATCGCCGCGCTGCCGTGGGAGCGCGTCTCGCCCGACCGCCACGACCTCAAGGCGGCGCGCGAAGTGCTCGACCGGGATCACTACGATCTCGCGACCATCAAGGATCGCATTCTCGAGCATCTGGCCGTCCGCACGCTCAACCCCGACGCGCGCGGCAGTATTCTCTGCTTCGTCGGCCCGCCGGGGGTGGGGAAGACCTCCCTCGGCCAGAGCATCGCCGAAGCGCTGGGGCGGAAGTTCGTCCGCGTCTCGGTGGGCGGCGTGCGCGACGAGGCGGAGATCCGCGGCCACCGCCGCACCTACGTGGGCGCCATTCCGGGACGGATCCTGCACGCGCTGGAGCGCTGCGACACGCGCAATCCCGTGTTGATGCTCGACGAGGTGGACAAGATGGGCGCCGACGTGCGCGGCGATCCCACTGCCGCCCTGCTCGAAGTCCTCGACCCGGCGCAGAACAGCACCTTCATCGATCATTACCTCGAGATCCCGTTCGATCTCTCGGGCGTCCTGTTCATCGCGACCGCCAACAGCCTGTCGTCGATCCCCGATCCGCTGCTCGACCGCATGGAGATCCTGAGCCTCTCCGGCTACACGCCGGGGGAGAAGCTCGCCATCGCCAAGCGGTACTTGCTGCCGCGGCAGCTGAAGGAGACGGGACTTCCCGAGGAGCTCGCGAGCCTCGCCGACGGCGCGGTGGAGCGCCTGATCGCCGAGTACACGCGCGAGGCGGGCGTGCGCCAGCTGGAGCGCGAGATCCAGGGCGTGCTGCGCAAGGTCGCGCGCCAGGTCGTGGAGGATGGCCGCGCGGCGGTCAAGGTCAACGCGAAGAACCTCGAGGAGTTCGCCGGCCAGCCGACGGTGCTGAACGAGGTGGCGGGGCGCGCGCCGGAGATCGGCGTCGCGACGGGCCTCGCGTGGACCCCCGCGGGCGGCGACATCATGTTCGTCGAAGCGATCATGATGGCCGGACGGGGACAGATCACGCTCACCGGCCAGCTCGGCGACGTGATGCGCGAGTCGGCGCAGGCCGCCTGGAGCCTGCTGCGCGGCCGGGCGGCGGCGCTCGGCATCCCCGCCCAGCTGTTCACGACGACCGACGTGCACCTCCACGTCCCGGCCGGCGCCGTTCCCAAGGACGGGCCGTCGGCGGGCATCACGATCGCGACCGCACTTGCGTCGCTCTTGTGCCGCCGGCCGGCGCGTCACGACCTCGCGATGACGGGGGAGCTGACGCTGCGCGGCCGCGTGCTCCCGGTCGGCGGCCTGAGGGAAAAACTGACCGCCGCGGTGCGCGCCGGCGTGCGCACCGTGCTCGTGCCGGAGCGCAATCGCCCGGACCTGGTCGACCTCCCGGAAGAGGTGGTGCGCCATCTCGAGATCCGCCGCGTCGAGACGATCGATCAGGTGCTCGAAGCGGCGCTGCTCGAGCCGGCGGTGCGGCGTGGAACGCGCGGAGCGACGCGCGCCAGGGTGGCGGCGGGCGTGCGGCCATGAGCGACTACGGCGCCCTCGTCGACGCGCTGCAGAAGATCGGCGCGCGGGATGGGCGGTATCACGAGCGTGCGTATCTTTTCGTACTCGCGGCGCTCGAGTACGCGCAGGGTCGCCTGCCCGCGCGTCGGCATTTGTCGGGTGCGGAGCTCGCCTGGGCCTGTCGCGACTTCGCCCTCGAGCAGTTCGGCCTCCTCGCGCCCACCGTCCTGCAGCATTGGGGGGTGCGGCGCACCGATGATTTCGGCACGATCGTGTTCGCCCTGATCGATGCCGGCCTCCTCGCCCAGCAGTCGAGCGACCGAATCGAGGACTTCGAAGGGGTGTATGACTTCGACGCCGCCTTCGGTGCCGGCTATCGCTGGCCCGGTGTTGAACGGTCGTAGCCCGGGAGATGAGGTGGATCGATGGATGCGAAGGAATGGCCGACCTGCCACAAGTGCGAGCGGGGAGTGCTGATTCCGTTGTCCGATTACGGAAGAGACGGCGCCCCGATCATGTACAAGGCGTGGGTGTGCAGCAGCCCTGATTGCGGATTCAACGTGCGAATAGACAACGGCGAGATCTCGTTCGGCCGGGCGATCGGTCAGAGCCTGAAATAGCCTCCGCCCCAGGTCCGGTTCGGCCACCCGCCGTGAGCGGGCGCTTCTACGCCGGATCGCAGGAGGCGTTGGACCGCGACGTTCGGGCGCTGCTGCAGCCCGTGGAGCCGATGGCGCATGCCGCTGCGGCCCGGGCGGCGATCGCCCCACACGCCGGCTACGTCTATTCCGGCGTCACGGCCGCCCACGTCTTCGCGCGGCTCGACGTGCCGCGCCTCGTGGTTATCGTTGGTCCCAACCACGCCGGTCGCTGTCGCGCCCCGGGCGGGGCGTCACTGTGGGAGACGGGCGCGTTCGTCACGCCGCTCGGGCCGGTGCCCGTGGACGCCGCTCTCGCCGCGGCGCTCCTCGCCGAATGTCCGCTGGTGGGGATCGACCGCACCGCGCATCTCGACGAGCACGCGATCGAAGTCGAGCTGCCGTTCCTGCAGCTGCGCCGCGCGGACGTCGCCATCGTGCCGCTCGTGCTGGCCTGGGACGGGTGGGAGGAGGCGAGCGCGTTGGGTGAAGCGTTGGCGCGCATCGTTCGCCGCTGGACTGAGCCGGTGCTCCTCCTGGCGTCGAGCGATCTGAACCACTACGAATCGGCGGCCATGACCGAGCTGAAGGACGCCCAGGTGCTGGACGCCATCCGCGCCCTCGACGGTGCGGAGCTGTTGCGCCGCTGCCGCGTGGAACGCGTGTCGATGTGCGGCCGCGCCGCGGCGGCGGCGATCCTCGCCGCGGCCCGTGCACTCGGCAGCACACAGGCCGAGGTGGTGGATTACCGCCATTCCGGGTGGGTGACCGGCGACGAGGCGCGGGTCGTGGGCTACGGCGGGGTGGTGATTCTGTGACGGCGATCCCGGTGCTTTCCGCGTCCGAAGCCGTCGCCTGGGATACGGCGGCGCGACGCAAATTTCTCATTCCGAGCCGCGTGCTGATGGAGAGCGCGGGCCGCGCCGCCGCGATCGAAGTGGCGCGCGCGTTTCCGGACATCGTGCAGCGCGGCGCCCTCGTCGTGGCCGGGGCGGGGAACAACGGCGGCGACGGGTGGGTCCTCGCCCGCGCGCTGCACGCCGCCGGCGTTCCCGTGTGGGTCTACGGCCTCGATCCCAAGACCGACGATGCAATCGACAACCGGGCGCTGGCACGGGTGAGCGGCGTGCCGGAGCTGACGCGCGACGAGCCCTGGCCCGCCGCCGCGGTCGCCGTCGACGCTCTGCTCGGTACTGGCGCGAGCGGCCCGCTGCGCGGCGAGGTGTTGGCCGCGGCCGAGCGCCTCGTGGCGAGCGCGCTGCCGATCGTCGCTCTCGATGGTCCGACCGGTCTCGATCTCACGACCGGCGAGAGCCACGGGCCGGTACGCGCGCGGCTCACGATCACCTTCGGGGGCGCCCGGCGCGGCCATCTCCTGGCGCGCGAATGGTGCGGGCGGATCATCGTGGTCGACATCGGCTTCCCGCCGGTCGATCCCGGCGCACCGGTGCTCGTGACCGACGCCTGGGCCGGCGAGCGGCTGCCGCGACTCAACGCCACGATGCACAAGGGCGATCGCGGCCGCGTTACCGTCGTCGGTGGCGCCGCCGGGATGACCGGCGCCGCGCTGCACGCCGCCCGCTCGGCGCTCGCGGCGGGGGCAGGACTCGTGAAGCTCGTCGCCGCCGAGGAAACGCTCGCCGCCGCCCGCGCCAGCCTCCCCGATGTCCTGACGGTCGCCTCCGCGCTCGGCCCGGGGCTCGAGCCCGAAGTCAGCGAAGCCCTCGAATGGGCCGACGCCCTCGTGATCGGCCCCGGCCTGGGGCGAGACCTGCCCCGTAAGCCGTTTCTCGCCGCGGCGCTCGCCCGCCGCGCCATCCCGACGGTGGTGGACGCCGATGCGCTGCACCTGTTCGAAGTCCGGACGGAGCGCCCGCTCGTCTTCACGCCGCACCTCGGAGAGTTCCGCGCACTGGCCGGCGATCAGCTCGCCGACGCCGCCGCCACCGACCGCTGGGCCGCGACGTCCAAGGCGGCCCAGACGCTCCACGGCTGCGTCCTGCTGAAGGGCGTGCCGACGGTCATCGCCGACGTGCGCGGCCCGGTGCACGTCGTGGCGGCCGGCAACCCCGGGCTCGCGACCGGCGGATCGGGAGACGTGCTCTCTGGATTCATCGGCGCATTCCTGGCGCGTGGGGTCGCGGCACCGGAAGCGGCCGCGTTGGGCGCGCATGCGTTGGGGCGGGCCGCCGAGCTGGGGGCGCGTGCGTGGAGTGCGCGCAGCCTGCGGCCCGCCGACGTGCTCGCATCGCTGCCCGAGGTGTGGCGCAAATGGACGGATCGCACGCCCCCCGGGCCCCCGGTGCTGACGGTGCTCGAGCTGCCGGAGGCGGTATGAAAGGCGGCGGTCGGGCGGTCGGACGGTTGGGACGGATGCTGCTTGCCATAGCAGTCTCTCTGACCGCCCGACCGCCTGACCGCCTGTCCGCCCAGTCGCGTAGTTGGCGTCCCGAAGACCGCGTGCTGATCTCCGATTTTTCCGTCGTCGATGCCGTCGCGGCATCGCCCTGGGTGGTATTCGCGGCGACGCGCCACGGACTCCTGATCTACGACCAGCGCACGCACGCCTGGCAGACGCCCGTGACCACGCTCGACGGCTATCCGGCGGCGCGCGTCCGCTTCGCGCTCGCCGACCCGGTGGGCAACGCCGTCTGGCTCGGGACCGACGGGGGGTGGGCGCGCTACGACGTCGATCAGCACCACTGGGACTTGGGGCCCGCGACCGGCGGTGTCTCGGGGCTGATGCTCGATGCGCGCGATCCCGCGAGCGGTGTGTTCGTGCGCGACCAGACGGGGTGGCGATTCCTGCCGCGCGGCGCGCTGCTCGCCATTCCGGGAACGCCGCTCCCGCCACCCGAACGCCGCATGGCGCCGCTCGACGTGCAGGCGGCGCTGCAGACGGCGCCCATGGCGCAGGCTCTGCGCGCCCTCATCCTGACCGACCCCCGGCTCCGCTCGTATCAATTCACGTCGGCCGCGCGGCCCATGGACGGCGGCGATCTGTTCTTCGGCACGAACGGCGTGGGGCTGGTCCGCATCGATCCGACGATGGCGCAGTGGGAGCCGCTGCCGTTCACCCTGCTCGGAACGGGCGCCGACGCGCTGGCGGCCGGCGCCGACGGCATGTGGGCGGCGAGCGGAGCGCGCTTCGGGGGCAGGAGCGGCGTCACCTGGCTTCCCGATGACCTCTCCGCGACGACGTTGGTGGAGCCCGCGCCGGGGAGCGGCTTCGGTGCGGCGCCGGTGTATCGTCTCCTGGCGGCCGGCAACCAGCTCTGGATCGCGACCGGGTCCGGTCTCTACAAGATGGATCCGGAGAACGGCCGCGCGCGGCGCTTCTCGTTGAGTGACGGGTTACCGTCGGAGGACGTCCGTGCGCTCGCTCCGGCGCCGGACGGCATCTGGGTCGGAACCACGAAAGGCCTCGCTGTCGTCACCACCGGCGACCGCATCGTGCGGCTCGGCGACAACGGCGTGGCGGTGCTGAGTCTCGTCGCGGTGCGCGAGACCCTCTGGGTGGGAAGCGCCGCGGGGCTGGGCGTGCTGTCGCCGGGCTCACCCGAGCCCGCCCGAGACTCCGAGATTCAGGCGGAGCCGGCGTTGCGCGCTCCGGTAGTGGCGCTGGCCCGCAACGGCGATACGCTCGTGGCGGTGTTCCCGGATCAGGTGGCGTGGCGCGATCCGGCGGCGGCGCATTGGACGGTGGAGCGGCCGCGGGCGGCGCTGGGCACGCTGACCGCGGCGGGAAGTGATGCTGGCGGAGTCTGGCTCGGTGGGACGTTGGGACTCGCCTGGTGGAACATCGGCCGCGGCGTGTATCGGCGGCTCGAGATTCCCGGCGACCTTCCGGCGCCGGTGCGCGACGTGCAGGCGTCGCCGCACTGGGTGTGGGTGGCCACCGATAGCGGTGTCGTGCGGCTGCGGCGCGAGGCCATCGTGGAGGACCGGTAGTGAGCGCACATCTGCGGCTCGGGAGCGGCGGGGAGTTCGATCGCCTGCGGGCCATCTTCGCGAAGCTGGGGACCCAGGGCCAGTCGCTGGGTGATGACTGCGCCCTGTTGCGCGTCGAGAAGGCGACGATCGCCCTGAGCATCGACATCTCGGTCGAAAACGTCCACTTCCGGCTCGATTGGCTCACCCGGACGCAGATCGGGTACCGGGCCGCCGTGGCCTCGCTGTCCGATCTCGCGGCGGAAGGGGCCCGCGCCGCGGGGTTGCTCGTATCGCTGGCGATGCCGCTGGAGTCGCCTCCCGAGCACGCGGCGGAGCTCATGGAAGGGGTGGGGAACGCGGCGGCGCAGGCCGGCGCCAAAGTGCTGGGGGGCGATCTGTCCCAGGCGCCGATCCTCATCGTGGACGTGTGCGCCGTCGGCACGGCGCCCCGGCCGGTGCGCCGGCGCGGCGCCGAGGTGGGCGACGGGCTCTGGGTGACGGGGCGGCTCGGCGCGATGGAGCTCGCGCTGCGGGAGCTGCGTGCCGGTCGCAAGCCCGAGCCGTCGCTGCTGGCGCGGTTCGCGGGACCGGAGCCACGGCTCCAGGCGGGGCAGTGGCTGGCGAGCCAGGGCGCGCGCGCGATGATCGATCTCTCCGACGGCCTCTCCGCCGACTCGCGGCACCTGGCGGCGGCGTCCGGCGTGGCGCTCGAGATCTCGCTCGACCGGCTCCCCTGCTGGCCCGGGGCCGCGCCGCTCATCGCGGCGTCGAGCGGCGAGGAGTACGAGTTGCTCGTCGCCATGCCTCCCGCGTTCGGCGAGACCCAGGCGCAGGCGTTCAGCGGGCTCGTCGGGACCCAGCTCGCGCGCATCGGCGCCTGCGTCGATGGTCCGGGCGGCAGCGTCCGGTTCACCGAGCGGGGTGTCGAGGTGGCGGCGCCGGCGGGCTACGACCACTTCACTGCCTGATGCTGCGCATCGCGTGGTACTACGTCGTGCTCGTCGTTTCGAGCGTGATCCACGCGTCCGGCACCCTCATCGGCGCGCTGTTGCGGATGCGCCACCGGCCGGGAGGGATCTACGATTGGGGCACCTCCGACTGGTCGCGCTGGATCCTCCGCGCCGCCGGGACCCCGCTCCAGATCGAAGGTCTTGCCCGCATCCCGGCTGGTCCCGTCGTGTACGCCTCGAATCACTCTTCGATGTTCGATATCTGGGCGCTGGCGGCGGGAATGCCGGGCTCGATCCGCTTCGTGGCGAAGCAGGAGCTGGCGCGGATACCGCTGCTCGGCCAGGCGATGCTGGCCGCGGGACACGTGACGATCGACCGCACCAATCGCAACCGCGCGATGGACGCCTACGCCGAAGCGGCCCGGCGCATCCACGAGCGCGGGGTCTCGACGGTGGTCTTTCCCGAGGGGACCCGCAGCCGCACCGGCGAGCTGCTGCCGTTCAAGAATGCGCCGTTCGGGCTCGCAATCGCCGCCCAGGTGCCGCTCGTTCCGGTGTACGTCCACAACACGTTCCGCATTCTCCCGAAGGGCGCCTGGCGCCTGCGGCCGACGCCGATTCGCATCTGGGTGGGAGAGCCGATCCCGACGACCGGTCTCACGCTGCAGGATCGGGAGACACTGCGGCAACGCGCCCACGACGCGATCGCCGCCATGCGCGCCCGCGTTGACGCGGTGCCTCCGGCCCCTTAAGGTTGGCGCCACCATGAGCACGATCATTTCGGTGCGCGCGCGCGAGATCCTGGACAGCCGGGGCAACCCGACCGTCGAAGCCGATGTGACGCTGGCGAGCGGTGCGAGCGGCCGCGCCGCGGTGCCGAGCGGCGCGTCCACCGGCGAGCACGAAGCGGTCGAGCTGCGCGACGGCGATCAGCGGCGCTACGGCGGGAAGGGCGTGCTGGAGGCCGTGAAGAACGTCAACGAGATGATCGGGCCGCGACTCGAGGGGCTCGCCGCGGAAGATCAGATCTCCGTCGACTACGCCATGCTCGAGCTCGACGGCACCCCCAACAAGGGGCACCTCGGCGCCAACGCGATCCTCGCTGTGTCACTCGCGACGGCGCGGGCGGCTGCCGAAGACGCCGGGCTGCCGCTATTCCGCTACCTCGGCGGCCCGCTGGCGCACGTCCTGCCGGTGCCGATGATGAACATCGTGAACGGCGGCGCGCACGCCTCCAACACCGTCGACTTCCAGGAATTCATGGTCGTGCCGATCGGGGCCGAGACGTTCCCCGAAGGGCTGCGGATCGGCGTCGAAGTGTTCCACGCGCTCAAGAAGGTGCTCGCCAAGAGCGGCCTCTCGACGGCCGTGGGGGACGAAGGCGGGTTCGCGCCCAACCTCCCCAACGACGAAGCGGCGCTCGAATCGATCATGGCCGCCATCGAGGCGGCGGGGTTCGAGGCGGGGAAGGACGTCGCGATCGCGCTCGACCCGGCAGCGTCCGAGCTGTACAAGGACGGCGCGTACGTCTTCAAGAAGAGCGGGGCGGGAACGAAATCGTCCGAGGAGATGGTCGCGCTCTACAAGTCGTGGATCGATCGCTATCCCATCGTATCGATCGAGGACGGCCTTGCGGAAGACGATTGGGGCGGGTGGGCGAAGCTCACCGGGACGCTCGGCAGCCGGGTCCAGCTCGTGGGCGACGACCTGTTCTGCACCAACGTCGAGCGGCTGGCGCGTGGTATCGAGGAGGACGTCGCCAACGCGATCCTGATCAAGGTGAACCAGATCGGCTCGCTCACGGAAACCCTGCAGTGTATCGAGCTGGCCCGCTCCAACGGGTACGGTGCGGTCATTTCGCATCGTTCCGGCGAGACCGAGGACACCTTTATCGCCGACCTCGCCGTGGCGTCGGGCGTGGGGCAGATCAAGACGGGCTCCGGCTCGCGCACCGACCGCATCGCCAAGTACAACCAGCTGCTGCGCATCAACGAAGCGCTGGGCGACGTGGCCCACTATCCGGGCCGGGACCTCTACGGGTTATGACACGCCAGGTGCTGGCGGGAATCGGCGGTGGAGCGGTGCTGCTCCTCGTGGCGGTGCTGGCCGGGGAGTACAGCACCGTCGACTGGCTGAAACTGCGCCAGCAGCTGAGCGAGGAGCGTGATTCCGTGGCGACGCTCAAAGTGCAGGTCGATTCGCTGGCGCGCGTCGCGCGGGCTCTGGAAAACGATCCCGCGACGCAGGAGCGGGCGGCGCGGGAGCAGTTCGGCCTGATTCGGAACGGAGAGATTCTCTACCGCATCGTTCCCGATCGCTGAGCGGTCAGGGCGCTTCCACCCCCAACGCGAGCGTCAGGCGGTCGAGCACCTCGGCCCGTGATCCCTGGGCCAGTGTGCCGTTCATGCGTACGCGCTCGATGCCGTAGGCGAGCCGGATTCGCACCGGGAGGCGCTCCGGGATGAGCGGCACGTCGCGGATGCGCAGCGACAACCCGCCTTCGCCTCCCATCCCGGTCTGGAACGCCTGCGGGACGTTGACGTTGGCCGAGAAGACTTTCCACACCTCGAGATACGACTGCACCGCGGGGAGCACCTGCCCCTGGGCGCGGGCGCGGCCTTCCCACAGGAACCAGCGCTGCGTCCCGGCGTCGGAGACGTAGGTCCAGGCGTGCGGTCCGACGCGCAGCGACAGCCAGTCGAGCGGCCGCGCGCCGAGCTGGGCGAACCCTTCGACGACATCGCGATCGCCGGTCTGCACGCCGTTGAGCTTCCCCTGCCAGTAGCCCAGATCGATCGTGATGCGGTTGAGGTAGAGGAACTGGCTCTGGAATCCGAACGCCGCGCCCGACCATTTCTGGGTGCTCGGACCGGTCTGGCTGTTGAGCCGCATCCCGATGCCGGAGATTTCGGCGTTCCACCAGAGCTTGTGCTGTGCGGCGAGCGGAGCCGCCGCGAGCGCGAGCAAGGCGCCCGCGGTGAGTACGCGGCGCGTCACGGGTTGCCCCCGATGATCTCGGGGAGTCCGGAATGCACGTCGAGTCGTTTCTGCTGGGCGCGAATCACGTTCTCCGCCGCGGTGGTGCGCACCTGGTTCTGCCACCCATCCCGCAGCGCGATGTTGGCGCTGATGTTGTCGGGGAGCGGGCGCCCGGGTCGGTGGTGGATGAACCCGATGATCCCCGCGATCGTCAGTCCTCCCGCGACCGCGAAGCGGCTCCCCGAAGGTGAGGTCCCGCCGGCGACGAGGCCGGGGAGCACCGCCACGGCGACGCCGAACCCGGCGCCGCGACCCAGCGCCTTCAAGCCGGGGCCCGCGGGCTCGCGCTCGGGCAGGAACAGCGAATCGGGGAGCGGGGCCGGGGACATCAGCGTATCCTGCGGGCCCATCACGAGATCGAGCGGGACCCGCACGACGCGGCCCTGGCGACCCGAGTTGGTGAGCGAGGTGACCGAGAAGACGAGCCGGCCCGAGTCGTTGGCCATGAACAGCGTGTCGTCCCCCGACCAGAATACCTGGAGCGTGTCGCTGATCGCGCCGGCGTAGAGCGTCTTCACGGTGAAGCCGTCTTCCCGCTCCACCGAGACGATGATCTGATGGAACGAGCTGGCGTAGAGGCGCGCCTGATAGCGATCGGCGCCGATCCTGATCGTCGTGTCGCGCGGCAGCTCGACGCGCACCACCTTCGTCGCTTCACGGGCGAAATCGTAGATCGTGGTGATTTCGGGGGGAAAGACGAGCGGATCGGGGCGCGCGCGCGGGTTGTGCGCCACCAGCCGGCGGAAGACGGCGTAGGACGAGTCGCGCTTGCCGCGGAACAGCTCGGCGGCGCCGAGGTAGGTGAGCGCGCGGGTGCGCGCGGCGTCCTTCAGCGTGTCCGTTCTGGTGAAGGCGAGCGCGCGGCGCAGCAGGATCGAAGCCGAATCGTATTCCAGCTGCTGATAGTGCCGCACGCCCGACGCCAGGTACGCGCCGCTCGGCGACAGCGTCGAGTCCTGCGCGCTCGCGAGACCAGGGGCGACGGCGAGTCCGGCGGCGAGCCACGCCGCCCGGAACCGGAGCAGCCGCATCACTGCGGTCTCTCCTGCAGCACGATGTCGGTCAGTTTGAGCTGTTCGCCCGACTCGATGGCGATCACCGTTTCATAGGACAGGTAGCCGTCCCGTGTGACACGGATGCTGTGCGATCCAGGCGCGACTTTGACATCGGCCTGCGGCGTGTTCCCGATCTGTCTGTCGTCCACGTAGAGCACGCCCCAGGGCGTCGAGTTGATGAACAGGTGCGCCGGCTCCGCCGCGCTGTTCGTCGCCGGCGGCCGGTGCGTGGTCGACCCGGTGTCGGGCCGAGTGGCGGTCAGCGACGGATTGCGCGGCGGCCGCGTGCTCTGCGTCCCCGGCGTCGTGCCGGGGTTGCGCCGCGGCGGCGTGACGCGCGGCGGCGTAATCGTCCCCGTTCGCTCCGAATCGGTGATGGTCGCGTTGCCCTTCACCCAGTTCGGAGGATGGGCCTCTTCGTGTCCTTTGGCGACCCGCCACCAGACGAGCCCGAGTAGCAGCGCTGCGGCGATGGCGCTCGCCCCGATGCGCGTGGAGCGGGGCAGTGCCGTCCAGCGACCCACCATGTGCCAGAACCGCACGCCGAGAGTCGCTCCGGGTTGTGGCGGGAGCGCCTGATTGGCGAAAAGCAGGGGCGTCCGTCCCTCGGCCGTGACGTGCCCGTTCGCCAGTGCGGCCGCAGCGACGGCGGCCGCGGCGGCAGCGTGGTCGTCCGCATGTGCGTTCTCGCGCGCGGGCCAGAGCACCATCGGTTCACGCTGCTCGACGTCGTCGTCGTCGTCGTCGTCGAGTACCGGTCGCGGGACGGGAGGCGTGCCGGCCGCGGTTTTTTCCTGCTCCTCTTCCGTATCCTCGTCGACGACTTCGAGGTCGTCGCGCGATTCGCGCTCACCGTCGCTACGCTCGACGAAGAGCAGCGGCGGGCGATGCTCCTCCTTCGGTTCCTCGACGGGCTGGGCGGGCGTGGCTGCGGCTGCCGCCGCGACCGGCTGCGGCGGCTCTGCACGGACCGGCTCGGGCTCGCGGGCGGTGCGCTCGGCCTCGACGAGCTTGAGCAGCGGATGCGGCGGCTTGGCTTCGACCGGCGCCGGGGTGTGTGCCGGGGCGTGCGTTGGGGCCAGCGGCACTACCAGCTGCTCGGGGAGCGCGACGCCGCCGAGCGCGGTCGCGAGGTCGAGCACGTCGTCGAAGCGGTCATCGGGGTCGCGCTTCATGGCGCGCGCCAGCGCCGCCGAAACGCTGGCGGGGAGGTCGGGCCGCGACTCGGCGAGCAGCGGGACGGGGCCCTCGAGGTGATGCACCATGATCTCGTCGAGCGTCTCGCCCACGAAGGGCGGACGGCGCGCGAGGCAGGCGAAGGTGAGCACGGCCAGGGCATACTGGTCGGAGGCGGGTCCGACGACTCCGTCGTTGCCGAACCGCTCGGGCGCGACGTGGCCGAAGTTCTCTTCGATCGACAGCTCGGGCTGGCGGCGCGGCACGGTGCCGAACGCGGAGGAGAGGCCGAAGTCGGCGACGCGGACCCAGCCTTCGGGATCGACGAGCACGTTCGCCGGCTTGAGGTTGCCGTGCGTGATGCCGCGGCGGTGGCCGTACTCGAGGGCGCTGGCGATCTGCTCGACGAGCCGCAGGCAGGTCTTGAGGTCCATGCGATCGGCGGTGCGGAGCAGGTCGCCGAGGGAGCGACCCTGGACGTACTCCATGGCGTACCAGACGGCTTCGTCGGTGGCGCCGAAGGAGTGCAGCGCCACGATGTGCGGGTGGTCGAGCGCGGCGGCGCGCTGGGCGTCGGCGCGGAAGCGCTCGATCTGGCCGGGGAGCTCTTCGGAGAGCGGCAGCACTTTGAGCGAGCAGAGGCGGCCGGTGACCTGGTCGCGCGCGAGGTAGATGCGCGACGCGACGCCGCGGCGCAGCATGCCTTCGACCTGGAACTGGCGCTCGAGGGCGGGGAGGACCGGGTCTTCGACGCGGTTCCAGTCGTTGGCTTCGACGACGACACCGCCCATGCGCGAGAAGCCGCACACCAGGCATTCCTGCGTGGCTTCGGAGATCTCACCGACGGAACAACGGGGGCAGATCACGTGCGGCAGCCCATCCCCATCATGGTCATGGATTGACGGTGAACGAGTTGCTCGCACCCGTACCCGTCAACCCTGATGAAGTTGCAACCAAAGTATACCCACTGCCAGCACCGGTAATGACCAGATCATCAAAGGAAACCACTCCCGACACGGCTTGTTTGGACAAAGTCCCGCCCAACGGGTTTCCGCCTGGATTCGAGCTGAAATCAATCGCGATCGTCGCGTTCGAAGAGGTGACGCGGTTCCCTCCCAGATCCGCCACTTCAACCTCGACGGGCGGCGTGACGGTTACCCCGTCACTTTGCGGGTCGGCCGGCTGCACGAGATAGATCAGCTGCGCAGCCGCGCCAACAATGATGTTGAAGGGATTGGACGTCCCGTTCGACAGTCCGCCGGTAGTCGCTTGCAGGATGTATCCCGTTCCTGCACTGTCGATGCTCAGGTCGCTGAAGCTGACGAGGCCGGCCGAGGCGGCCACGTTATTGATCGTCCCCGACAGTGTCCCGTTATTTGCATTGGTCGAGATGGCCAATGACACGTTGTGATTGCCGCTGGTGACCCGGTTGCCCCCCGCGTCCCGCACTTCCACTTGCACCGTCGCCATCGTCGAGCCTCCGCCGGTATTCGCTGGGGGCTGGATCCGGAACCCGAGCTTCGTCGCGGAACCCACAGTGACGTTGAAAGCGCTGGAGGTGGCGCCAGTGAAACCCCCGCCCGTGCCAGAAAGGGTGTAGCCCGTCGCTGCGCTATCGATCACCAGGTTCGAGAACGACGCCACGCCGGACGTTGTCCCGACGCTTGTCGTGCCGGTGAGATGCCCATTCTTGGGATTCGTTCCTAGCGCCATCTGGATCGTGGCCGAGGCGCTCGTGACGCGGTTACCGCTCGCGTCCTCGATCTCCACCTGGACGGTGGTCGGTATGGCGGTTCCCCCGGTCGTATTCGAGGGCTGAACGAAGAATCCGAGTTTCGAGGCCGTGCCCGCGGACAGGGCGATCGGGTTGGAGTTGACCGCCGTGAGGCTGCCCGAGGCGAAATGCAGGGTGTAACTCCCCGCTGTGCCGCTGATGGCGAGCCCGCTGAACGTGGCCAGGCCGCTCGCGTTGGTCGTCGCGGTGGGATTGATGACCGAGCCGCCGCCGGGTCCGGAGTTGATGGTAGCCGTTATCACGACGCCGGACTGGCTGACGGGATTGTTGCTCCCGTCCAGGAGCTGAATCGCCGGCTGTTGCGGGATGGCGATGCCGCTCTGGGCGTTGGCGGAGGGCTGAGTCGTTATCCCGAGCTGCGTCGCTCCGCCGGCCGACAGCGCGATCGAGCCGGAGTTGACTGCCGTGAGGCTGCCCGAGGCGAAGTGCAGCGTGTAGCTCCCCGCCGTGCCGCTGATGGCGAGCCCGCTGAACGTGGCCAGGCCGCTCGCGTTGGTCGTCGCGGTGGGATTGATGACCGAGCCGCCGCCGGGTCCGGAGTTGATAGTGGCCGTTATCACGATACCGGACTGGCTGACCGGATTGTCACTCCCGTCCAGGAGCTGAATCGCTGGTTGTTGCGCGATGGCGATGCCGCTCTGGGCGCTCGTGGAGGGCTGGGTCGTTATCCCAAGCTGCGTCGCTCCGCCGGCCGACAGCGCGATCGAGCCGGAGTTGACTGCCGTGAGGCTGCCCGAGGCGAAGTGCAGCGTGTAGCTCCCCGCCGTGCCGCTGATGGCGAGCCCGCTGAACGTGGCCA
>DATJJY010000162.1:0-9625 GCA_035491895.1 Gemmatimonadales bacterium | reverse complement strand
CGCGCGGTAGGGCTCTCGCTCCTGTCCCACACGAGCCAGGAGCTCCGGGCTGCCGTCCCGCATCGACAGCTCGGAGCGCAACGCCTGAATCTCCTTGAAGTAGAGGTCGGCGGCCATCCAGCGGGCGAGCAGGCACGACTCAGTCGTGACGGCGGGCGTCACGTTGGGGTTGCCGTCCCGGTCGCCGCCGATCCAGGAGCCGAAGCGGATCGGGGCGGCGTCGACGCCGAGCGGACGGCCCGTCGCGGCGCGCAGCGCGCGATCGAGTGCCCGCTGGTACTGCGGCACCGCATCCCACAGGGTCTGCTCGATCACCACCAGACCGCCTTTGACTTCGTCGATCGGGGTGAGCTGACCCGCCCGGGCCTCATCCGTCTTCCAGGCGGCGGTGATTTCCCGGCGCAGCGCATCGTGCGCTTCGGCTTGCTCCTCCGGCGTGAGATCGGGATGGTCGAGCAGCGCGAGCTGTTCCGCGATGTGCCGCGCCTTTTGCCGCAGGGTACGGCGCGTGACCTCCGTGGGGTGCGCCGTCAGCACCAGCTCGATCCGCAAGTGCCGGACCTCGTCGTGCAGCTCGTCCGGCGAGACGCCGGACAGGGCGAGGCGTGAGAAGCTGTCTTCGAACGAGTCCTGTTGCGGCCCGGCGCCGGGGGCGCGCTGGTGCTCCCGGCGGCGCCGCAGGCGGTGGTGCTGCTCCGCGATGTTCGCCAGCATGAGGAAATGGGCGAACGCGCGCGCCACCGTGAGCGCCTGATCGAGCGGCAGCTCCACGAGCACCCGCTCGAGCTCGTCCAGGTCCGCGGCGCTGCCCGCCCGCTCGCTCTTTGCGAGCGCCCGCACGCGCTCGACGGTCTCGAACAGCCGCTCCCCTTCCTGCTGGCGCAGTGTTTCGCCGAGCAGGTTGCCGAGCAGGCGGACGTCGTCGCGGAGTGGAGTGAGGTTGTCCTGCGGGCTCACGCTTTAGCGTGTCGCCCCAAGGGGAGCTCCTCTTGGGGCTCTGGGCGGCTTGGGCGGCGGCGGCACCATGATCGGCGGCGGCAGCGGCATCCGGATAATCCCCGAGACCTGCGCGGCGAGCGCCAGCGCCACGCCGTTCGTCCATCCGAAGCCGTCCTGGTTGGGATACTCCCCGCCCCCGGCGCGCCGGTTCGGGTCGACGACGTCGTACTTCTCCGTCATCCTCCCGGTCGACTGGTAGGTGCGCCGGTTCAGCGCCAGCCAGCGGTCGCGCGCGCTGTCTGCGACCAGGGTGTTGCCGTAGCGCCGCACCGCCTGGATCGTGAGCCACTCGAGCGGCGGCCACCCGTTGGGGGCGTCCCACTGCTGGCCGGACGCGATCCCCGTGGTCACGAACCCGCCGGCTTTGAGGAAGTCCCTGGCAAGCCGCCCGGCCACGGCCCGGCCCTGCTCCGGCGTGGCGAGTCCGAAGTAGAGCGGCGCCGCGGCGGCGAGAGTGGGGCGATCGGTTACGCGCTCGCCGCTTTTCCAGCGCACGTCATAGAAGAAACCGCTCGCCGAGTCGTAGGCGACGGCGAGGAGCTTGCGGCGGCGTGCCTCCGCCGCATCGGTGTATCGGGACGCGACCTGCGCGTCCCCGGCGGCTCCGCGCAAGCGGCGCAGCGCCGCGATCGTGCGCTCGGCGTGGTAGAGCAGGCTGTTGAGATCCACCGGCACCAGGTCCGTCGTTTCAAGCGTCAGCAGGTCCTTGGGGTCGCGCATCCAGCGGCTCGAGAAGTCCCAGCCGCTCTCGGCGGTGGCTTTCAGGTTGCGGTACAGCGCATCGCGCCGGGCCGCCGGCACTTTCTGGCCCAGCTCGTAATCCTCGCGGTACGCCTCCGGCCTGGGCTCGGGCACGTCGTCCCAATAGCGGTTGAGAACCGCGCCGTCGGGAAAGCGGACGACGCGGCGGAACGCCGCACCGGGGGTTACCCGCTCCGCGCCATCCATCCAGAACGCATGCTCCGCTTCGAGGGCATCGAGATAGGGGAGCGCCTGCGCGCTGTCCGTCGCCTCCGCGTAGAGACCCACCATGGCGGCGAAGAACGGCGGCTGGCTGCGGCTGAGGTAGTAGGTGCGGTTGCCGTTGGGCATGTGCCCTTCGGTCCGGACGAGGTGCGCGAAGTTGTCGAGCATGTCGCGCACCAGATCGGTCCGCCCGCTCTGCACGAGGCCCAGCATCGTGAAGTACGAATCCCAGTAATAGACCTCGCGGAAGCGGCCACCCGGGACGACGTACGGCTGCGGCAGTGGGATCAACGACGAATGCGGATCGGCCGCGTCGGGGGCGCGCGTCAACACCGGCCACAGGGCCTGGATGTGCGCTTCCATCGACTGCGTGGTATCGGTGCGGAAATCCGCGCCGACGGCTCGCGGCGCCTCGAAATAGCGATCGACGAACGTTTTCAGATTGAAACCGGGCGCTTTCCGCTCGGTGGCGAAGCGCGCCACGATTTCGGCTGGAGCGAGCCGGGGACGCGCGTCGACGAACGTCTTGGAGTCCGGGAACACGCCGGCCAGCTCGACGTCGTGAAACAGGGTCCCGAGATCGCGCGCCGGATTGTAGCCGGCGGCGGCGACGGGAGCGGGCTTTGGGACGGTCGGCGCAGAATGGCACGCTGTTGCCATGAGCGCGACGAGGCCGAATCGTTGAATGAGCTGGCGCATGGCGGAATCGTACGACATGGAATCGAGTTACGCCACCGCCCTCAAGGCCGAGCGACGCCGGGGTGGGGACAGGACGCGAGGACGCGGGGGCCGCACGGCCTGGACACCGTTGCTCCAGGCCAACATGAGATCCGAACGCGCGGTCCGGGTCGAGCGCCCCCGCGTCCGGCGGCCCCACCCCGGCGTCGCTGATGCGTTTCCACTTGACGTGTTGCAGTCCCGAGGCGATGCTCCCCGCCCGTGACGATCAAGCACGCCCTGGCGGCACTCCTCCTGGTCCTCGGGTGCGCGCCGAAAGACCACCCGACCTTCAAGTTGCTGCCCCCGCACGAGACCGGCATCACCTTCGCCAACGTCATCACCGAAGACGACACCGAGAACCTACAATCCGACTACTTCATTTATAACGGCGGCGGCGTGGCGGTCGGCGACATCAACAACGACGGTCTGCCGGACATCCTCCTCACCGGTAACATGGTGCCGAGCCGCCTGTATCTGAATAAGGGCGGCATGAGATTCGAAGACATCACCGCCTCCTCCGGCGTGAAGCCGGACTGCTGGGCCTCGGGCGCTGCCATGGCCGACGTCAACAACGACGGCAACCTCGACATCTACATCTCCTGTACCGGACCGGAGCGGACACCGCCGGCGCGCCGGGCCAACCGGCTCTACATCAACAACGGGAACGGCACCTTCACCGAAGCGGCCGCCCGCTACGGCATCGCCGACTCGGGCTTCACGATCCAGTCCGTGTTTCTCGATTACAACGGGGACGGCTACCTCGACCTCTTCGTGATGAACAACTCCCCGCACGAGTTCGCGCGCGGGGAAGCGGAGATCAACCCGTCCGGCGTTCCCAGCAAGGCCACCGGCAGCTACGACCAGCTGTATCGCAATAACGGCGACGGGACGTTCACCAACGTCTCCAAAGAAGCGGGGATGCTGCAGCAAATCGGGTACGGCCTCGGCGTCGTGGTGTGCGACGTGAACGGCGACGGGTGGCCCGACATCTACGTGTCGAACGACGACACCCCGAACGACGCACTCTACGTCAATAACCGCGACGGCACGTTCACCGACAAGGCCGGGGCCTATCTCAAGCATGCCAGCTTCGCCGGCATGGGCCTCGACGTCGCCGACATGAATAACGACGGTTGGCCCGACATCATGCAGACCGACATGCTGCCGGCCGATCTGAGCGACCGGAAGCGGATGAGCGGGGCGATGAACTTCGGCGGCGTGGTGGAGTTCCGCAACCGCGGTTTCCGCGACGATTACCAGGTCAACTCGCTCCAGCTGTCGAACGGCATCACCCCGAGCGGCGATCTCGTGTTCAGCGAAATCGCGCACATGGCCGGCGTGGCCTACACCAACTGGAGCTGGAGCGCACTGTTCGCGGACTTCGACAACGACGGACGGAAGGACCTCTTCATCACCAACGGCTACCCCAAGGCCGGCAACGATTACGACTATCAGATGGGGATGTTCCGGCTGAAGCACGAGGGCGGGGACCCGAGGGTCGGACACGCGCGCGGCGTGGAGCTGCTCGAGCGGCTGCGCGCCTACCACTTGCCGAACTACATCTTCCGCAATAACGGCGACCTGACGTTCTCGGACGAGACCAGGGCCTGGGGGATGGACCAGCCGAGCTTCTCCTACGGGGCGGCGTACGCCGATCTCGATAACGACGGCAAGCTCGATCTCGTGGTCAACAACATCGACGCTCCCGCTTTCATTTACAGGAACGTCCAGCCGGCGGACAGCGCGCACCATTATCTCGCCGTCACACTGGAGGGCGAGAACCCGAACCGACACGGCATCGGCGCGACGCTGATCCTCACGGCCGGGGGACAGCGGCAATACCTCTATCAGAGTCCCTATCGGGGCTACATGTCCACGATGGACGACCGCGCGCACTTCGGCCTGGGCAGCGCGGCGCGCGTGGACAGCCTGCAAGTCATCTGGCCGGATGGACGCTCTCAGCTGCTGACCGAACTCCCCGTCGACCGAATGGTGGTGGTGAAACAACAGGAGGCCAGTGGCCGCTGGCCAGCGGCCGGTTGTATTCTCTGCCACGGGCCACTGGCCACCGACCACCAGGTGTTTCGGCCAACCGATCCCCGCCACGCTCCGCAGTACCAGCACCGGAACGGCAATCAGATCGATTACGACGTGCAGCCGCTCCTCCCCTACATGCCCTCGCGACAGGGGCCTCCGCTTGCTGTAGGAGACGTCAACGGTGACGGCCTGGATGACGCGTTCATCGGCGGCGGCGCCACAGTCCCGGGCAAGCTGTTCGTGCAGCAGCGGAACGGCAGCTTCGTGGAGTCCGCCAGGGGGGAGCCCTGGGCGGCCGACACCGCGTACGACGACTGGGGGGCACTGTTCCTCGATGCCAACGGTGACGGCCGGCCGGATCTCTATGTCGCGAGCTGCGGCTACCGCCTGTCGCCGGTTTCGCCCCGGTTACAGGACCGCCTCTACGTGAACCAGGGAAGCGGGCGATTCGTGCGCGACACGCTGGCGCTGCCCACGATGCCGACGTGCACTGCCGCCGTCGTGGCGGGGGATTTCACGGGGGACGGCAAGGCGGACTTGTTCGTGGGCGGACGCCTGACGCCCCGGAACTATCCGCAACCGACCCGCAGCTATTTGTTGCGCAACGAGGGCGGTCGGTTCGTGGATGTCACGGCCGAGTGGGCTCCTGATCTCCTCAAGCCGGGCGGCATGGTCACTGCCGCGGCGTGGATCGATCTTGACGGCGACGGCAAGCTCGATCTCGTGACCGCCGGCGAATGGATGCCGATCGAGTTTTGGCACAACGAGGGGACGCGGTTACGCAATGTCACCGCGACGATGGGACTGCCGCCGACCCGCGGATGGTGGTACGCCCTAGCGGTGGGAGACTTCAACCACGACGGCCATCCCGACCTCGTCGCGGGGAACCTGGGGTTGAACGCCACGTACGTGACGTCGCCCGGGAACCGCTTCGGGGTGTACGCGGGCGACTTCAGCGGCAACCGGACCAGCGACATCGTCCTCACCCAGGAAGTCGGCGGGACGGAGTATCCGTTGTTCGGATTGGCCCGCTACGGTCCCGTGATCTACCAGTTGGGCCTCAAGTTCCCGAACTATGCCGACTTCTCGCAACGATCCGTGGCACAGTTGTTCGGCGCCCCGCAATTGCAACACGCCCTGCACTATCAGACAGACACGTTTGCCAGCCTCTACCTGCAGAACAACGGCAACGGCACCTTCACCGCGTCCGCGCTACCGAATGCGGCGCAAATCGCTCCGATCCGTGGGATCATCGCGATGGACGTGGACGGCGACGGCAATCTCGATCTGATCGTGGCGGGGAATCTCTACGATCTGGAGCCGAACACGCCGCGGCTCGATGCCGGCAACGGCCTCTGGCTGAAGGGCGATGGCCAGGGTCACTTCACCCCGGTTCCTCCCCAGGAGAGCGGGTTCCTGGCGCCCGGGCACGTGACGGGTCTGGGGCTCGTAAAAACGCCCGCAGGGAATGCCGTGTTCGTGGCGAACAACGGCGATTCCCTGCAGGCGTTTGAGATACGGCGTCATCGGTAATCGGTTGTCGGTAGAATCTACTGATAACCGATTACCGATAACGCTTTCAGATTACCAACCCGGATTCTGCACCAGCATGTCCGTACTCCCGACCTTGCTCAGCTCAACCTGAATTGCCGGGATCGGATACAGGTGATTCCGCGTTGCGAACGTAATGCCCGCGAGGTACGGAATCCGGTTCTTCTCGACCGCGATGTAGTTGGCGATCACGGTATCCGCATCACCCCAACGCCGCAGGTCGAAGAAGCGCTGTCCTTCCATCGCCAGCTCGAGGCGGCGCTCCAACTTGACCGCCTGCAGCGCCGTGGCCGCATCGGTCCACGGTCCGGGATACAGCCCGATGCGGTAAATCGCCCATTGCGTGCTCGTCGAGTCGAGCGTCGCGTTCTGGGTCAACGGCACCGCCATGCGATTGTCACTCACACATGAAGACCACGTCACCTTCAATGTGCTGTCCGATGCAGCATCAAAGCCCTGCCCGCACCCCTGGGCGACCTGCCCCGCCCGCGCGCGGATCTGATTGACGATCGTTCTGGCGGCCTCGAGGTTGCCCGTCATGACATCGGCCTCGGCCAGGAGCAGCAGCGCGTCGGCGTAGCGGAAGATGTGGATGTTCACATCGTTCGTCTGCGTCGCCTGCCAGCCGACGTTGTTTTCGCCGTTGGCCGCGTTTTCCTGGACGTTCTTCTTGGGGCTGTACGGGCCGCTGTAGGACGCGTCCCGGATCCACGACCGGTTGTGGAGCCCCCAGTCCTTGTAGGGGGTCTTGTCCCGGCCGACCGTCCAGTCGAGCCGCGGATCGACGGGCGACAGCATCCCGCCGTCGAAGCTCGTGTCGAGCGTATTCCAGTTGGGGTTCGACAGATACAGCGGCAAGCCGGCGGCATCGACCTGGTAGAAGTTGACCAGGTTCTGCGACGGCTGATGGAAGCCGCAGCAGCCGAAGTGGCTCCCCGAGTGCGGGAAGTTCAGCCGCTCGCCCCAGTTGGAATTCCAGCCGGAGGGTTCGCCGTCCCGCACCGACGCCTGGAACGCGAGGATCGTTTCCGGACCGTTCTGGAACTGCGTGAAGGCGGTCCAGACGTGCGTGAAGTCCGTCTCGAGCCCGTACGGCGATCCGCCGGTCCCTGTCGTAATGCTATCCAACACCGCCTTGGCCGAGTCCCAGTACGCGGGGACATCCGCCGCCGCATAGGCATAGACCCGCCCCTTATACGCTCTGGCGGTCCACTGCGTGGCGCGACCCGCGTCCCCCTGGAAAGGCGTGACATCCAGCAACACCTCCGCGGTGTCCAGGTCTCTGACGAGATTGCCGATCACGTCGACGCCGACGTTCGACTTCTTGAAATCGATCGAGTCAGCTTCGAAGTAGTAGGGGATATTCTTCCACATCCGATACGCTTCGAAGTGGTAATGCGCGCGGAGAAAGACCGCTTCGCCCCGGATGTGGTTCGCCTTGGCGGCGTCGATCCCCCCCGCGGCCTGCACCTTGTTCAGCAACCGCAAGGTGGCGTTGGCGCGCGCCACTCCGTCGTAGACCTGAGCCCACTTCTGGTTCAGGTAGTCCTGCACGTCGCCCGCCGACCAGAGGTAGGTCTCGATCTCGAACACCGGCGCCTGGTCGCCCAGGTTGGAGCCCTTGTGCGCGTCACCGCTCGTGACGCTGCCCCACACCCAGTTGCTGGCCGCACAGCCCCACGACCCGGCGGAGCTGGAGCTGCAGTCGAGCGAGCGGTAGGCGGCGATCAACAGGCCTTCAACGCCGTCCGCCGTCGCCAGGGCGTTCTGATCGAGCACACCCTGGGGCGTGGTGTTCAGAAAGTCTTTGCAGGCATAGGTGACGCCGATCGCCAGAGTCACGATCGCCGCCACGAGCAGCAGCTTATTCAACTTTCGCGTGTTCATCGTCTTCCATCCCTCGAAGTTGAAGACGAGTGCCGTTCCAACGGTTGGAACGGCACACGAGTCGCTAGAACGTGGTCGAAATTCCGATCGTGATCGTCCGGTTGCTGGGATACGACCCCTGGTCGATGCCGCGATACTGGTCGCGCACGTCGCCGGCCGCGCCGGTGACGTCCGCCGCGGGCAGCGACGGATCGAGTCCGGAGTACCCGGAAATCGTGAACAGATTCTCCGCCTGCAGATAGATGCGGGCGGCCGGGATCCAGCGAATCAGGGCCGGCGGCAGGTTATAGCCGATCTGGATGTTGCGCATCCGCAGGTACGACCCGCTCTCGACCCAATAGCTCGAGAACTGCCGGCTGAAGGCGTCCTGAGAGTCCAGCCGCGGATACTTGGCGCCCGGGTTCGTGACCTTCCCGGGGCAGACGCCGGCGACGTCGTTGCAGACGCCGTCCAGCACCACGGCATTGGCCAGCAGGTCACTGCGGACGTTGGTATCGAAGTAGCGGAACACGTACCAGTACTTTTCTTCGTTGAAGATCTTGCCGCCCACCGTCCCGAACAGCGTGGCGCTCAAATCCCAGTTGCCATGCCGCAACCCGAGATCGAAGCCGCCCGCGAACTTTGGATGGGGGCTGCCGATGATCGCCCGGTCGGCGGAGGTGATGTGGCCGTCGCCGTTCAGATCCTTGAACTTGATCCGGCCGGGGCGGGCGCCGTCGTTCCAGTAGGGCGCCGCATCGAGCGAATCCGTGTAGTAGCCGTCGGCCACGAGGCCGTAGAACGACCCGATCGGCTGGCCGACCTGGTTGATCACGGGGTTCTGATCCCGGATGATGTTCGCCGGGAAGAAGAACTGCGTCACGCCGTCGATCTGGACGATCTTGTTCTTGTAGTGCGACCCGTTGATCGACGCGCTCCAGAAGGTCGACCCGCCGATGATGCCCTTGTAGCCGAGCGAGACGTCGAACCCGTTGTTCTGCATCTTGCCGATGTTCACGATCGGCGGAGCCGCGCTGCCGGCCGTGGCCGGAGTGGCGGGGTTGAACAGCAGGTTGTTCGATTTCCGGTTGTATACATCGACGCTGAACGAACCCTTCCCCTGGTTGAACTCGAGGTCCGCGCCGACGTTCAGCGAGCGGTTCTCTTCCCACTTCAGATCCGAGTTCCCGATCGCGGTGATCTTGAATCCCGGCACGATGTTCGTCTTCGATCCGCCGCCGATGTCATAGAACGTGTCGCCGCGGTCGCCGCCGAGCTGGCTGACGATGCGGTCGGAGGGAATCTGCTGGTTGCCGGTGACTCCGAAGCCGGCCCGCAGCATCAGGCTGCTGAGGAACCCGGAGCTCGGGAAGAACGATTCATTCGACACCCGCCACCCCAGCCCGACCGCCGGGAACGTGCCCCAGCGATGCGTCGGCCCGAGACGGGAGGACCCGTCACGGCGCACCGTCGCGCTCAGGAAGTA
>DATJJY010000161.1:0-4756 GCA_035491895.1 Gemmatimonadales bacterium | reverse complement strand
CCTTGGTCAGCGCGGCGCGAATCGCCGGCCAGTTATTGTCGCCCAGCAGCAGATTGGTGTACACACTCTGGTCGCCGCAGCGCCCGCGATGTCTCAAGACGTCCTTCACGTGAACGCGAGTGATCCTGCTCCCGAGTAGCTCGATCCACTGCTCGGGAAACCCCGTGTCGTGGATGTTGCCGACGTCGAGGTGCAGCCCCACCGCGGGGCTATTGACGTCGTTCAGGAATTGCGAGAACTCCCGCGGGCTGAGAAGGAAGCGCTGCTCTGAATTGCAGTTCTCGCAGCCGATCCTGACGTTCGCGCGCGCGGCCGTCTGACCCAGGGCTTTAAGGGCCTCGACCGATCGTTGATAGACCTCGTTGTAGGGGACTTCCTCGGTCACCAACCCGGCGACGAGGAGGACGGCGTCGGCGCCGAGCAGCGCCGCGGTCTCGATTTCCCGCTCCACGATGCGTGTGGCTTGGGCCCGGACCTGAGGGTCCCGTGCGGAGACGGGTGAGCGCCAGTGGAGGCCGGTCGAGACGTTGGAAACGACGAGACCGGCGCTTTCGATCTTGCGCCTCAGCTCGCGCACGTCCGCGTCCGCGGTGCTCATCTGGAACCACGGCATGTCGCCCAGCCACAGTTCGATGCCGTCGTACCCTGCCCGCTTGACGAGCTCCAGGCCTTTCTCGAGGCCCCATTCCTTCGGAATCATGTTGTCGCCGATGGATTTCTTCATGGCCTTTCTCGCTCCTCGATCTGAATCCGCGGCGTGGCGCGCGACCACCGCCCGCTCGACCGCATTCCCTCGGCCGGCAGCGTTACCCGGAACACCGTGCGTCCGGGACGTGACTCCACTTCGATCTCCCCGTCGTGGCGCTCGATCGTGCGCCGCGCGATATCGAGCCCCAGCCCAACGCCCTTCCCCACGTCCTTCGTGGAGAAGAACGGATCGAAGATGTGCGCGCGAATATCAGCCGGGATCCCATGTCCGTCGTCCTCGACCTTCACGACTACCCGACTGCCCTCGCCGCGCGCGCTCACAGCGACTCGGCCCCCCGGGCTCACGGCGTCGAGGGCGTTGTCGACCAGGTTTGACCAGATCTGGTTGAGCTCGGCGGCGACGCCCTGTACCGCCGGGAGATCGGGATCGACCTCGGCCGAGAGACTCACCGACTTCGACGCCGCCTTGGAACGCATAATGGTGATCGTGTCGCGCAGGCCTCGCCCGACGTCCACCGGTTCCGCCACGGGGCTCTTGTCCATTTGCGTGAAGCCCTTCACGGCCGACACGAGCTCGAACACGCGCGACGCGCCTCGCTCGATCTCCTGCCGCAGGCCGCGCACCGCGCACGCGCCGGCGATCCAGCGGAGCGATACTTCGAGCGCCGCGTCGGGGACGACGCCTGCCAACCCCTCGAGCACCTCGGGCGACATCGCGGTCTCCGCCAACGGCGCCGCCAAGTCCGCGTCGCCGCCACGGGCTTCGATCCACGCGGCGAGGCGATCCTCGCGGTCCGCCCGCTCGAGCGGGGTCCAGGTGTGCACCGGCGCGGCCTGGCACGACTGGCGCACCGCCTCGAGACCGGCCATCTGGCCGTCCGTCAACCCCAGTGCGCACAGCGCGCGCGTCGCCGCTTCCACCTGATCGAGCTGCTCCCCCAACGCGTGCACGCTGCGAACGATCGCCGACGCCGGGTTGTTCAGCTCGTGCGCCAGTCCCGCGGCGAGTTTGCCGAGCGACACCAGCTTCTCGTCGCGCAGCTCGGTCGACGTGAAGTGGCGGGCGCGATCGAGCATCACGTGCACGAGGATTGTGGTCAGCTCGGGGCAGGTATGGATCATCTCCGGGAAGTGGTCCCGATCGACCATCCAGATCTCCGTCTCCGCCTCGGCGAGGCCGTCGCCGATCGCGCTGCTGGTCCGCGAGTAGGGGAGGAGGCCGGTCACCTCGCCGCCGCGCCACTCGGCGACCTTGCGGCGGCCACCCCGCCCCCGGTCCACGTACAGCACCAGGTGCCCCGTGAGCAGCACGAACAGACCGAAGGAGCCCTGCTCCTGCCCCGCCCGGATGACGAACTCGCCCGCGGCATAGCGTTTCAGATAGCCGTGCGCGGCGAGCCACTCGAGCTCCTCGACCGGTGCCCCACCGATCGTGGCGTGCGCGCGCAGTCGCTCGACGATCGCCGCGGCGTCGATGACGGTCATGTCCGATGACGCACGATTGCCCGCGCCGGCGCCCCTTCGTGCCCGCGCACCTTCATCGGCAGCACAACGAGATCGTAGTCGCCGGCCGGGACGTCGCTCAGGTCCAGTCCTTCGACGATCGGGATCCCCTTCCCCAGGAGCGTGCGATGCGTGCGCGGCGCCGGCGCGCCGAACTGCTCGGCGGAGATGTAGTCGATGCCGACGAGCTTCATCCCCGCGTCGGCGAGCAGCTGCGCGGCATCGGGGGCGACATAGGCGAAGTCGTGGTGAAACACCGCGGAGTTCATCCAGTGGCCGGACGTGCTCCGGGTGCGAAACAGCACCCGCTCCGCTCCTTTCCACTGATGGCGGTTGAGCTCCGCGGCGTCGATCGCCTGCACGCTGTCGGGTATCTGGATCACCCGCGCCGGTCCGACGAGCGCAGTGAGGGGAACCTGGTCGATCGACGCGCCGTCGGCGATGAAGTGCTGCGGCGCGTCGATGTGTGTCCCGCTGTGGGCGCCCAACGAAAACGCTGACAAAGTGAGGGCGTCGCCCCGCCGCATGTCGAGCATGAAGCGGAACGACAGCGGCGCATTCCCCTCGTACACCGGCGTCGTCGCGGAATCGAGCGTCGCCGTGGCATCGATCCACGCCGCCGCGGGCGGTTCCGCACGCCCCTGACACGCAGCTACGGTCACGGCGATCACCGTCGTGCGAGTGACCAGTCGTCGGTGCCATACGCTGATAGCTGATAGCTGATAGCTGATAGCTCTGACTCTCATGTCTTCCGTCTCCCCTCTTAGATGACCGCAGCCAGCGCCAGCGTCAGCAGCAACCCCGTCACTCCGATGATCGTTTCGAGCGCGGTCCATGTGGCCAGCGTCTGCTGCACCGTCATGTTGAAATATTCCTTGATCAGCCAGAACCCGGAGTCGTTGACGTGCGACAGCATCAACGACCCGGCCCCCGTCGCCAGCACCAGGAGCTCGGGACTGGTGTGCGCCGTCGCCGCGGCGATCGGCGCCACGATGCCGGCCGCCGTCGTCATCGCCACCGTCGCCGACCCGGTCGCAACGCGAACCAGGGTGGCCACGATCCACGACAGGACCAATGGCGAAACCTGCGTCCGGATCGCAACGTCGGCTATCGCTTTGCCGACACCGCTTTCGATGAGCACGCGGTTGAACCCGCCGCCGGCCCCGATCACGAGGAGAATGGCGGCGGTCGGCGCCAGGCAATCATTGGCCAGGGAAAGAATCCGGGCCCCCGTCATGCCGCGCGCGACGCCGAGGGCCCAGAACGAGAAGAGCAACGACAGGAGCAGCGCCACGATCGGGCTGCCCAGGAAGTCGAGCGCCGTGCGCAGCGGGCTGGCCGCGACGAGGGCCACGTCGGCCGCACTGGCGCCGAGCATCAGCAGCACGGGGACGAGAATCGTGAAGAGCGATAACCCGAAACTGGGCAGCGCCTCCGCGGCGGCCGTCGCACCGCCGCCTTCCAGCTGGGCGGCCATCGGGTTGACCGCCGGCAGCGTGATGCGGGGCGCGATCCACACGGCGAAGATCGGACCGGCGAGTGCGGCGGTCGGCAACCCCACGAGGAGGGCGTAGAAGATGGTGCGCCCCAGGTCGGCGCCGAACGCCGTCACCGCGAGCATGGCGGCGGGATGCGGCGGCACCATGCCGTGCACCACCGAGAGCCCCGCCACGAGCGGCAGCCCGACCTTGATGAGCGAAGTCCCGGTGCGGCGCGCGATGGTGAAGACGAGCGGGATGAGCAGAACGAAGCCGACCTGGAAGAAAACCGGGATGCCCACGATGAACGCGACGACCATGATCGCCCAGTGCACTCGCCGCTCGCCGAACCAGTCGATCAGCGTGGTCGCGATGCGCGTGGCACCCCCCGACTCGGCCATCATCTTTCCCAGCATCGTCCCCAATCCCACGACGACGGCGATCGAGCCCAACGTGGCCCCGACGCCGTCCTGAAAGGCCTTCACCAGGCCCCCGGGGGACATGCCCGCCGCGGCGCCCAAACCGAGCGAAACCGCGACGAGCGCGACGAAGGGATGGACCTTGAAGCGTGCGATCAGCAGGATCAGCACGACGACGGCGAGGAGGGCGTAGACCAGGGTCATGCGGCGAGTCGCTCCACGATGTGCGCCACGATCACGGGCGGCGAGTCGGCGACATCGAAGGTCCACGCGTGCTCGTCCACACCGGGAACCTCGAGCGTCGCGAGCTGGCTGTCGAGCAGGCTCGCCGGCATGTAGTGCCCCACCCGCTGACCCATGCGCTGCCGGATCAGCCCCGCATCCCCAGTCAGATGTGCGAACCGTAGCTCGCCATCGGCGCCCCGCAGCACGTCGCGATAGGCGCGCTTCAGCGCGGAGCAGGCGACGACAAGACCGCTGCTCGCCCGCCGGGCCTCGGCGATACGATCGGCGATCGCGCGCAGCCAGCCGGCCCGATCGTCGTCAGTGAGGGAGATTCCCTGCGCCATGCGGCGGACGTTCTCAGGCGGGTGGAGGGCGTCGCCTTCGAGAAACGGCACGGCGAGCGCGTCCGCGAGCAACGTTCCG
>DATJJY010000160.1:0-7735 GCA_035491895.1 Gemmatimonadales bacterium | reverse complement strand
GGTCGACATCACAGCGCCCACCGACGTGCGTGGTATCTTAGCCGCCGCGGAACTGCGCTCCGGAGCTGGTCCGGTGACCCAACTTAAGGTGCACTATTCTAAGTGTAATATTGCGAATAGCTTAGAATTTTCGTCCCCCCTGACACCGCTCGCCTCTCGCGCGTGGAGACAGCTGTTCCAAGCGCCCTAACTCTATTTCCCAAAAACAGTTGTTGGATTGGCCTCAAGTAGCTTCTAGGCTTGACAGGATAAGGGCAAGGTCTTACCGTAGCTTGCCCCGGTTCCACCTTTGTCCTTAGCGCCTTGGGGAGTCATGGCCCTACTCGGTTTGGGTGGCAAGAAAACCACAGTCGGGCTCGACATCGGCTCCGGCATCGTCAAGCTCGTCGTGATCGACCATCGATCCAGCGAGCCGGAGCTGATTCGGGTCGCCACGACCGAAGTCGCGGCGGACGCCATCGTCGAGGGAGAAATCATGGATCCCGGCATCGTCGCGGAGGCGATCCGGGGCCTCTTTTCCACCGCCGGGGTCAAGCCCAAAGGGGTGGTCACGGCGGTCGGCGGGCGGGACGTGATCGTCAAGAAGATCCAGATGGACCGGATGCGCGAGGGGGAAGCCCGTGACGTGATCCGCTGGGAAGCGGAGCAGCACGTCCCCTTCGACATGGCCAACGTCGAGCTGGACTTCCAGATCCTCGATCCCGACGCCGAGGGGTTGCAGATGAACGTGCTCCTCGTCGCGGCCAAACGCGAGCTGGTCGACGGGCGGGTCTCCCTGCTGCGTGAGGCGGGGCTCGAGCCGGCGATCATCGACGTCGATGCGTTCGCGATTCACAACGCCTTCGAGCTGAACTATCCCGAGGCGATGAACGGGGTGGTCGGCCTCGTGAACATCGGCCACGAAGTGACCAACGTGAACATCCTCGACGACGGCGTGCCGGTGCTGACCCGAGACCTCGCGGTCGGCACGCGCCGGTTCCGCGAAGACCTGCAGCGTGAGAAGGGGATGTCGGCGGAGGACTCCGAGCGCGTCGTCACCGGAGCGGCGCAGAGCGCCGATCTCGCCGGCTACGTGGAAGCACGCGGGGAAGAGGTGGCGGTGGGGGTGGAGCGGGCGGCCGCCTTCCTGGCGACGGCGTCGCGGTCGGCGGGCGGGCTGTCGCGCGTGTTCACGAGCGGCGGCGGCGCGCGGATTCCGGGTTTCAACGACGCCCTGGCGCAGCGCCTCAAGGTGCCGGTGGAGTCGGCCAACCCGGTGCAGCGCCTCAAAGTGCGCGATTCGGTCTACGAGTCGGTGTCGCTCGACGAAGTGGCGCCCTTGCTCATGCTCTCGGTCGGGCTCGCGTTGAGGCGCGCCGCGTAATGATCGAAATCAACCTGCTGCCGGGGCTAAAGCGCAAAGCCGCCGGTGGGAGCCAACTCAAGGTCCCGGACTTCCGGGCGGTCCTCTCCAACGTCAAGGATCCCTGGCTGCTGGGGGCGATCGGCGTCGGCCTCGTGGCGATCGGCGGGAACCTCGCCCTCTACACGGTGAACACCGCACGGCTCAGCCACCTCGAGACCGTGCTGGTCGGGGTGCAGCAGGAGAAGCGCCGCTACGACGCGGTGGCGGCCCAGAAGCGCCAGGCCGAGCGCGCGCGCGACTCGCTCGCCGCGGAGCTGACGATCATCCGCTCCATCGACGCCGACCGGTTCATCTGGCCGCATCTGCTCGACGAGATCACGAAGGCGTTGCCGCAATACACCTGGGTGACGCAGATCCAGAATCTCAGTGCCGCGCCGGCGAATGCGCCTCCCACGACGGGGACCACGACCGGAACGGCGGCCGCGGCCGATGCCGCCGCGCCGAGCGAGGTTCGGGTGTCGGTCGACGGGCGCACCGTCGACATCCAGGCGTACACCACGTTTCTGCGGCAGCTCGCCGCGTCACCGTGGATCACGGACGTCACAGCGACGCGGGCCACGACGGTGATCGAGCAGGATCGCCCGGTCACCGAATTCAACATCACGCTGCGGTACAGGCGCGCGGATTCCCTGTACATCCGCACCGTACCGCTCGTCGAGTCGGTGAGGTAGCCAATGGCCTTCGGACTCCCCACGGATCAACGCAGCCAGGCGATGCTGCTGATCATCATCGCCTGTCTCGCCGGCGGCTACTTCTTCTGGAGCAAGGTCCAGTCTCCGAAGCAGGCCACGATCACGCAGACCCAGAGAGACATCGACAGCCTGAGCGCCGTCATTACCAAGGCGAAGGCGGATCTGGCCTCGGGCAGCGTGGAGAGCATGCGCCGGGCGATCGAGCGCTATCGCGCCGGCCTCGGCCTCATGCGCCGGCTCGTGCCGGAGGGGAACGACGTGCCGACGCTGCTCGACCAGATCTCCAACCGCGCCAAGGTGCGCGGCCTGACGGTCGGCACGTTCCAGCCGCTCTCGGTCGAGCCGGGGCCGCCGCTGGCCCTATCGATCCGCGAGCCCGGGGACACCGGCAAGGCCAAGAAACCGGGCCAGCCGGCGTTCGACATCTATCGCTACCACTACGAGATGTACGGCCATTACGACGACATCGGGGAGTTCCTCTCCGACGTAGCGAGCCTCGCCCGGATCATGGTGCCGCAGTCGATCGTGCTGAAAGCGGCGTCGCAGCAGACGCAGAAGCTCGTGGGCGATACCCTCGGCGCGCTGCTCGAGGCGGATTTCGATCTGCGGACGTATGTGAAGCGCGTCCCGGTCGCGGCGGCGGGAGGGGCGGCGAATGCGCATCCGTAGTCTCGTGCTGACGCTCGCGTCGCTCGTGCCCGCGCTGGCGGCCCAGTCGGCCCGCCCCGACTCGGCGCGCCCGGTCGCCTCGGACACGGGTCCGTTGTCGCTGTCGCGCGAGACGTTCTCCTACCAGGGGGCGGGGCGCGATCCGTTCCTGTCGCTGCTCAAGACCGGCGACATCCGGCCGTTGATCACCGACCTGAAGCTCGTGGCGATCTACTATGACGAGCGCTATGCGGCCCGCAGCGTAGCGGTCCTGCGGGACATCACGACGACCAAACGCTATCGCGTCCGCGCGGGTGATGTGCTGGGTCGGCTGCGCGTGACGCAGATCAAACCACGCGACGTCGTGTTCACCATACAGGAATTCGGCTTTGAACGGCAGGCGACGCTATCGCTCGCCAAGCATGAGGAGACGCCATGAAGCGCAGCATCGTAGTGGCCGCGTGCCTCGCCCTTGGGGCGGCCTCCCGTCTCGTGGCCGCCACGCGGGACGGCGAAGTACGCTCGGTCACCGTGGCGCCGGCGAGCGGCAAGGTAGCCGTCGTGATCGATCTGCGGGGCGCGGTCGAAGTGCAGGATTTCACGCTCGACTCGCCCGCCCGGCTGGTGCTCGATCTCATCGGCGCGCGCCTCGCGGCGCCCGCCACGCTGTACGACGGGCAAAACCGCGGCGGCGTGAAGAACATCCGCTACGGGCAGTTCCGGCCCGGCGTCGTGCGGGTGGTGATCGACCTCGACGCCCTGAAGGATTACCACATCGACCGCAGCAACGGGCAGGTGCGAGTCGAGATCGGCTCGGAGCGGACTTCGTTCGCGGCGTGGACGAGCGGCGGGTCGACGACCGTCGCGACCGCCGCGCCGGCGCCCGCGGCGCCGCCGCCACCGGTCACCGGTGATCCGGCGCGCGTCTCGACCCCCGTCGCGGGAGCCACCGAGACGGTGGACGAGTACCTCGCGCTGCACCGCAACGAGGCGCTGCAATCGCAGGCGCCGCGCATCAACGTGCAGTGGGACGACGCCGACATTCAGGACGTGGTCGCCGGGTTTGCCGCCTTCAGCGGCCGCACCATCGTCGTCAGCAAGGGGATCACCGGCAAGGTCACCGCCGAGGTGAAGAACCAGCCCTGGGACCTGGCGTTCAACGCGGTGCTCGCCTCGCAGGGGCTCGACGTGCAGACCCAGCCCGGCGGCATCCTCGTCGTCGTCGACAGGAAGGATCTGGCCCGCGCCGATTCCACCGTGCCGGTCGAGACGCGCCTCGTGCGGGTGAACTACGCGCAGGCTTCGTCGCTCGTCCCCGCGGTCCAGTCGATCGTCTCCAAGACGCGCGGCGCGGTGGTGGCCGATACGACGAACAACGCGCTGGTGATCACCGACGTCCAGACGCGCATCGATCAGATCGAGAGCTTCGTGAAGGGGCTCGACATCCGCACGCCGCAGGTCTCCATCCAGGCGAAGATCATCCTGGTCGACCGCACCGACGTGCAGAGCCTCGGCCTGCAGTACGATCTCGGCTCGCCCACCCAGTTCTTCAACAAGCTGGTGGCGCGGCTCGACTCCACCGGCAAGCCGTTCACGCAGGATCAGACGATCGTCGATCTCGGCGGCAACTCCCTCTCGGCGATCGGCAATGCCGACCAACAGGTCATCAACCCGGCGCTGAAGCTGATTTTCTCGACGGCGCTCGGCAACTTTACGCTGACCACCTTCGTACAGGCGCTGCAGAGCGTCGACCTCGCCGACGTGCAGGCGGAGCCCTCCGTGACGACGCTCGACAACCGCCCCGCCGAGGTGCTGGTCGGCGACCGGGTGCCGATCAGGGTCATCGACGTGTCCGCGCAGGCGGGTCAAACGGGTGCGGCAAATGTCCCGCGCGCCACGGTCCAGTTCCAGCAGACCGGTATCAATCTGCGGGTGACACCGCACGTGACGGCGAACCGGCAGATTCTCATGCAGCTGCACGCCGAGCGCTCGGCCGTGAAGCCGGCGTCGGTGGACATCGGCTTCACGTTCCAGACCCAGCAGGCGGATGCGCAGGTGCTGGTGAACGACGGCGAGACCATCGTGATGGGCGGCCTCACCGAGACCGACCTGACGATGACCAAGACCGGGATCCCACTCCTCGTCGATCTGCCGATCGTGGGCCGGCTGTTCGGCTTCACGTCCCAGACCGAACAACGGCGCGATCTGATCATCCTCATCACGCCGCACATCGTCGACGATCTCGCGGCGCCGACCAGCCGCAGCAACTAGTCAGGGAGCGCGTATGCGCGTGACACGCGTCAGGGCGATCGTGGCTTTGCTGACCGCCAGCGGAGCGGTCTTCGCTTGTGAGACCAACCGCAACGTGGGCGGCGTTGGGCGGGATACCACCGTGCCGACGATCTCGCTGACCCCGGTAGTGAGCGACACGCAGAACGTCACTACGGGGCTGCAATTCACCGTCAGCGCGAGCGACAACCTCACGCTCCAGCTCGTCCGGCTCACCTATACCGGTGGCTATGTCGCGGGTCCGGTGGACACCACCTTCCCCGTCGGCACCCCGACCGTGAACTTCCAGCGCACCATCACCTTCCCGGCCAACACCGGCGTGGGCGGCAACGTGCGAGTCGTCGGCCGCGCGGTCGATGGCGCCGGGAATTTTTCCGAAGACACGCTGCAGATCTTCCTCATCAACGTGCAGGCGCTGAACATCCTCATCGTGCAGCCGGTCAACGGCGCGCAGGCGTCCACGGGCCGCAGCCTGCCGGTGCAGGTGATCGCGTTCCACCAGGGCGGCATCCGCAAGGTCGGCTTCCTGGTGTCGCCTCCGGGCTCGGTGACCAATCCCACGGGGACGGACTCCGTCTCGTACCCGGTGCCGTATCCCGACTCGGTCAACTTTTACGACACGGTCACGGTCGCCGCGACCAGCGGGACGATCACGCTGACGGGATTCGCCGAGGACTCCGGCGGCCGCCGCGGCACGAGCAGCCCGGTCACCGTCACGCTCCAGACCGCCGCGACCGACACGGTGCCTCCCTCGGTGTCCGACAACGTGGGGACCCGGGTCGAGGTGAGCGACAGCGTGAGCGTGCACGCCACCGACCCGAGCGCCATCACCTTCATCGGGTTGCGGGTCCGGGACCTCGGCGGGACGGTCTTGACCTTCGACTCCATCGACGTCACGGCCGGCAATCTGACCGACGTCACGCGCTCCTTCTCGCTCAACCTGGCGGGCAAGGTCACCACCTTCCCGACCAATGTCCTGGTCCAGGGGTACGCCTGCGACGGCGCCACCGCCCGCAATTGCGCCTTTTCTCAGGTGGGTGCCATCCCCGGTGCGGCCCAGAAGGTCGACACGGCGCTCGTCGTGGCGGGTGTCACGCGGCCGCTGCCTGCCGGCGGCAGCATCGCCGACGCGATCTTCGACGCCAACGACAGCACGCTGTTCCTGACGAACCCGACGTTGTCGCGGCTCGAGATCTTCCAGGTCGCCAATACCGCCTTCGTGGCGGGCGGCATTCCCACCGCGGGCCCGCAGCCGTGGGGCATCGCCTTGTGGCCGCGCGACACGCTGGGCAACTACGGCGACACCGTCGTGGTGGCGAACTCCGGCGGCACCGAGCTGTCGATCATCGACGTCCGCCCAGCCGCGCGCCGTCTGGTGTGGCGGCAGGACCTGCCGAACTACCTGATCGAGACCTACAAGGTGCTGCAGCAGTCCGGCGGATCGCGCCGCGAAATCACCGTCCACGACGTCTCGGACCGGCCCCAGTACGTGGCCACCGTGTGCCGTGCGGCGGGGGGCACGGCGTGCAGTCCGGACTCCATCTTTGCGGTGTACTCCACGACGCCGACGGCGAGCAGCTCGTCGCCGTTCGACGGCAGGGCGACGCTGCGGATGGAGAAGTTGAAGAACACTATCGATACGACCCAGTTGTTCGGGCACTTCTTCTGGGAGATCGGCACCACCCCGGTCGGCGCTGGGACCGACACCTTACGCATCGAGATGCGTCTCGGGTTGCCGTACAACCAGACGAAAACGATTCTGTCGGCCTGCGCCGGCGTCAACGTGGTGTTGAACACCTTCGGGCTCGGGGATTCGACCTTCACCCGCAACTCGGGGAACTTCACCCACGCGTTCATCGGTGAGGGCGGCATCAGCTCCCAGTTCGCCCGCGTGTTCGCCTATTCCGCCAAGCAGGCGCTGGTCCACGACGTGGCGCAACCGCCCTGCAATACCGGCGGCGGGACGGCGGACACGGGGCTCGTGGACGTGGACTTCGGCGTCTCCCCGGGCGTGGACGTGAGCGACTTCATCAGCAATACCGGCGTGCACGTCTCGTCGATCGCCACGAACTTCAACGGTGAGACCAACGTCGTCCGTGCCGACTCGATCTACTTCCTCGACGAGGGGCTGCGTCTGAAGGGCGCTTCGGTGGCACCGATCGGGGCGCCGGGCATGGACATGAACTACAACCACAACGACGCGGCGGGGCAGCCGGGGACACCGGCCAACCGGATTCTCTTCGCGGCGCGGCCGGATGCCAACATCGACGTGTTCGATACCTTCTATTACGGGGTCATCGGATCGATCCCGATTCGCGATCCGATCATCGGACCGTTGCGGGTGGCGCGCGACGCCGCGGGCAACCAGCTCCTCTTCGGCATCACCGCCCGTGGCCTCGTGATGGTGCGCCTCCCGGCCATCGCCAACCCGTTCCCGACCCCCGGGAGCGTGAGAACGCGGTGAGCGTTCCCGCCCTCCCGGTCCGCACCGGCGCGAGCCCGACCCACAAGTCGGGCTCGCGTGCTATTGTCCGGTATATGCTCGCGGAGCGCTGCCGGTGACGGTCCGCTTTACGACGGCGGGAGAGAGCCACGGCCGCGGCCTGGTCGGGGTGCTTGAAGGCATGCCTGCCGGCCTGCCGCTCAGCGCGGCGACGGTGAACGCCGAGCTGAAGCGCCGCATGGCCGGCTACGGCCGCGG
>DATJJY010000159.1:0-29727 GCA_035491895.1 Gemmatimonadales bacterium | reverse complement strand
GGCAATTGACCGGCGGGCCGTTGGGGTCGAAGTTCGGCCCCGATGGCCGCGATCCCCGCCACCGACACCGCCGCCGCATCCGCCCGCACGACGCGCGTCGCGTCGATCGACATCGTGCGCGGCGCGGTGATGCTGTTGATGGCGATCGACCATGTGCGGGTCTATTCCGGCCTCCCAGCCGGCGGCCCGACCCCCGGGATTTTCTTCACCCGCTGGATCACCCATTTCTGCGCTCCCGCCTTCATCTTCCTCGCCGGCACCAGCGCCTTCTTGTACGGTCGCAGGCATCCCGACCTGTCGCGGTTCCTCTTGACCCGCGGCGCCTGGCTCGTGCTGCTCGAGCTGACGGTCCTGCGAGTTGCCTGGACGTTCAACTTCGATTTCGCCCACTACGAGATGGCGGGAGTAATCTGGGTCATCGGGTGGTGCATGATTCTGATGGCAGGGCTCGTGCGGTTGCCGCTGAGCGTCGTGGGCACGCTCGGGATCGTGGTCATCGCGGCGCACAACCTGCTCGATTCCTACGTTTATCCGACGCTGATCCCCAACCTCGGCGACGACCCCGTCTCCGCGCTCTGGAAGATTTTCTACGTCGGGTTCTATGCGGGGCCAATCGCGTTCGGCGCCAACGGTCCCAACCTGATCGTGCTGTACTCGATCGTCCCGTGGATCGGTGTGATGGCGGCGGGCTACGCATTCGGGAAAGTGCTCACGCTCGAGCCCGAGCGCCGCACCCGCTGGTGCTTGGGCGTCGGGCTCGGTGCGACCGCACTGTTCCTCCTGCTGCGGGGATTCAATATCTACGGGGACCCGCGGCCCTGGAGCACGGCGGCACAGCCGAACGGGCAGCCCGCGCCGCCGGCCCTGCTCGCGTTCCTGAACACGAATAAGTATCCGGCGTCGCTCTCGTTCCTGCTGATGACGCTGGGACCGACGATTGCCCTGATGCCGTTGCTCGAGCGTGCCCGCGGAGTCGTGGCGCGATTCATCACGGTGTTCGGTCGCGTCCCCTTCTTCTACTACGTGCTGCACATTCCGCTGATCCACACGCTGGCCCTGATCGTCTCAAAGCTGCGCGAGGGCGCGGTGAACCCCTGGCTCTTCACGAACCACCCGATGGGGAATCCGCCGCCTCCCGATGGCTATGCCTGGAGCCTGCCGCTGCTCTATCTGGTGTGGGCGGTGACGATTGCAATGCTCTATCCCCTGTGCCGCCGGTTCGCCGAGCGGAAGGCGAAAGGAGGAGAATGGTGGCTGCGCTATCTCTGAGCGCCCGGTTGGGGTCGTTGGCTGTGGTGCTGGTGGGCCCGTCGCTCTCCGCCCAGACGCGCGCGATCACATTCCCGGACACGTTGGGAGCGAACTTCGCGATCGCCGACTCCGCCCGCGAACTGGGCTCGGCCACGAATTTCGATTTTCTCGTCGGAACGTGGCGCTTTACGTTTCAGGGGCGAAAGCCGGACGGGACGTTCTATCCGTCGTTCGCGGGTCATTGGTTCGTCACGAAGCGGGACAGCGAGCGCTATACGGCAGATCAGAAGCAGATCGAGACGGTATTCGTCGAAGATCAGTGGCGACCTGACGACGCTGATGCGGCGGCGTCGGCGGGGACCTACACCTATCGGGCGTTTTCGTCGCAGCGCCACCTCTGGACGATCCAGGGGATCAACACCTACCAGGCCGATTGGGAGCCGGGGCTCGCCTGGGGCGATGCGACCAACCGTTACCTCGTCCAGCATTACGGTCCGGCGATCGAGCGAATCCGCTACTTCGCCATCACCCCAACCCAGTTCCTGTGGCGCGCCGACCGCAGCAGCGACGGCGGCAAGACGTGGCTGCTCGATCACTGGACGATGCAGGCGACGCGTATCGCGAAGTGACCGAGCCGCGTGACGTGCGGACCGCCTTTCTCGAGGCGGCGACGTGGCACGGCTCGCTCGAAGCCGCCGAAGCCATTCTCGTCGAGCATCCCGAGCTGCGCGGCAGCGACATTCACACCGCCGCGGTGCTCGGTGACGACGCGCTGGTCCGGCAATTCATCGCGCGCGATCCGCAGAGCGTCACGGCGAAGAGCCCGCCGTACGGCGGCGACGCGCTCAACTACCTGGGTCTCTCCAAGTATCTCCGTCTCGATCCCAAGCGGAGCGATGCCTTCCTGCGAGCGGCGCGTGCTTTGCTCGACGCCGGCGCGGACCCGAACACCGGGTTCTGGACCACCGGCGAGCACCCGGAGTACGAGTCGGCGTTGTACGGAGCTGCCGGTGTCGCCCACCATGAGGGACTGACACGCCTGCTCATCGAGCGGGGCGCAAATCCGAACGACGAAGATGCCGTCTACCACTGCCCCGAGGGCGACGACCTCGGCGCCATGAAGGTCCTCGTGGAGACGGGCAGCGTCACGCCGGAGAACCTCTCGCTCATGTTGGTCCGCAAGCACGACTGGCACGACTTCGAGGGAGTGAAGTACCTGCTCGAGCACGGGGCCGACCCCAATCTGCAGCGCAGTCGCGGCTGGCATCCGCTGCATCACGCGCTCGCGCGGGACAACTCGCTCCAGATCATCGAGCTGCTGCTCGACTATCGCGCCGATCCGACGATCCGGAACAAGGGAACGACGGCCGTGGAGCTGGCGGCGCGCAAAGGGCGTGGCGACGTGCTCGAGGCGTTCATCCGGCGTGGCATCCCGCTCGACCTGCGGGGCGTCGACCGCCTGATCGCGGCCTGCGCCATGGACGACACCGCGCAGGTGCGCGCCCTCGCCCAACGGGAGCCGTCGCTCGTGCAGGAGCTGCTCGCCCAGGGGTCCACGCTGCTCGCGGAATTCACCGGGACGTGGAACACCGGTGGTGTACGGCACCTGCTCGACCTCGGCGTGCCGGTGACGGCGCTGTACAAGGGCGACGGTTATTTCGACATCGCACCGGACAGCATGGCGCTGCACGTGGCGGCGTGGAAGCTGCGCGCCGATCTGGTACAGCTGCTGTTGCAGCGCGGCGCACCGGTCGACGCGCGCGACGCAAAAGGACGCACGCCGCTCATGCTCGCCGTGAGAGCCTGCGTCGACTCCTACTGGACGGAGCGGCGCACGCCCGAGCCGGTGCGGCTGCTGCTCGGCGCCGGGGCGACCACCGGCGGCGTCGCGTTTCCGTCCGGCTACGCCGACGTTGACGCTCTGCTACGCCCCCACTACCGTTAGCCTCGCGTACCAGGGCGCATCCCGTCCGCGGGAAGGGCCGAGCCCACCTGAGCAGTCGATCTGTGGCAGGAATTCCCGATCTTCTTTCGGCCCGCCGAGCGGACACGGGCGGTGTGTGAAAGGAGATCGTGTGTCCGATCCCATCCAGCGCCTCCCGGCGCGCCCGTCGCTCGAGCAGCTCCGCAAACAAGCCAAGGAATTGAGCCGGTCGGCGGGCATGCCGCTGCACCAGGCCCAGCTCGACCTCGCGCGCCGCTACGGCTTCGCGAGCTGGCCCAAGCTGGTGCACCACGTCGTTGCCACCGAACCATCGGGTGAAGGGCGTCGGCTGTACGAGACGCTCGCCCGTCGCCTCGCGGCGGCATACATGGCGGGCGATTTCACCGCGATCCGCGAGATCAACTGGGAGCTCGGCACGTCCTTCGTGTGGGACCGGGACCCGGCGCAGATGCAGCAGCGGCTCCCCAACTGGTTCGCCGCGCCCGAGCGAACGCTCGAGCTCGCGGTGGACGATGCCCGCAGTCTCGTCGCTCAGCGGCTCGGATTCGAATCCTGGGATGCGCTGATCCAAAGTTTGATCCCCGTTCCCGGGCGGCCGCACGCCCCGCCAACGGACGCTCCATTCTTTCGAATCGATCGGTCGAGCAACACGATCGACATCCGTTGGCCCATCCCGACCGAGCAGTGGGACACGGTGGTCGACGTCATGCGAGAGCAGGGAATCACGGGGCTCCGCGCCGGCGCGATCACCGATCAGGCGCTCGCGCGCGTGGCGGAGCTCGAGCAGGTCACCCGACTCCTGATCGAGGGCGGGTTGGTGACCGACGACGGCCTGCGCCATGTAGCGCGTCTCTCACACCTCGAGGAGCTTGATGTCGGCGGGCCGAAGGCCGCCTTCACCGATGAAGGGCTCGGCGTGCTGCGCCAGCTCGAGAGCTTGAGGATCTTCAAGTCCTGCTGGACGCCGCGGATTTCGGATGCGGGCGTCGCCAACCTGTCGTTTTGTGACCACCTGGAGCACGTCGATCTGATGGGGACACCCACGGGCGACGGGGCGATCAACGCGCTGCGCGGCAAACGACTGCTGCGTCACTTCAAGACGGGGCGGTTCGTGACCGATGCCGGACTGCCGCTGCTGCACGACTTTCCGGTGCTCAAGGCGTGGCAGGGTGGGGAGGGCAACATCGGCCTCATGTCGTTCGATTCCGAGCCCAATCACCTCCTCCTGGATGGCCCGTTCACCGACCGCGGACTCGAGAGCCTGCGCGGGCTCGATGGTCTCTATGGGGTGCACTTCTTCTGGCACACGCGGGCCATCTCTGCCGAAGCCCTGGGGATACTGGCCGACCTGCCGCAGCTGGAAATGCTTGGCTGTGAAGGCGCGCTGTGCAACGACGCGGCGATGCGGCACATCGGTGGGCTTCCCCGCCTGCGGATGCTGATGGGCCAGGGCACCGTGGCGAGCGACGATGGCTTCGAGGCGTTAGCCCGTTCGCGGACGATCGAATTCATCTGGGGGCGGGAGTGTCCCAATCTCACGGGCCGCGGTTTCGCGGCGCTCGCCCGGATGCCGGCGCTCAAGGGCCTGGGCGTGAGCTGCAAGTCCGTGGACGATGCGGCACTGGCCGCGCTGCCGAGCTTTCCGGCGCTCGAGCAGCTGATGCCGATGGATGTGACGGACGACGGCTTCCGCCACGTCGGTGGGTGCGCCCGGCTGCAGCGGCTCTGGTGCATGTACTGCCGCACCACCGGGGATCGGGCGACGGAACACATATCGCGTTTGACCGGCCTCAAAAGCTACTACGCCGGTCGCACGCGCATCACGGACAAGAGTCTCGAGCTGCTCGCCGAGATGCAGTCACTCGAGGAGCTCGAGTTCTGGGAGACTGCCGGAATCACGAACGCCGGGATCGCGGCGCTCGCCCGGTTGCCCCTGCTGCGCCGCATCGAGGTCGGCGCGACCCTCCACGTCACGCGCAACGCCTTCGCCGCGTTTCCACCGGGCGTGCGCATCAATTACTGGTGAGCCCATGACTCCACGCATCGTGTGTCCCGTGAGCCGGCATCTCAGCGTCGCCGACGTCGACCGCAGCGTCGCCTTCTATCGCGACGTCCTGGGGTTTGCCCGCGCGGCGCCTCACGGGGACCTCCCCGCGGTGGCCGAGGTGGTCTCAGGTCCGGCCCGCATGCTGCTCTCCGTCGAGCAAACGGCGTTCGACAGCACCGGGGAACGGCGACCGCGTGGTGCGGCGATCGTGTTTCTCGAAACCGACGACGTCGCGGGCATGCGGCGGGACGTCGTCGCGCGCGGCGGTGCGGCGACCGAGCTCGAGAAGGTCAACTGGATCAAGATGCGAATGTTCCAGATTCTTGACCCCGATGGGCACACGCTCTGGTTCGCCCAATCGTTCCAGGAACCCGATCGTCCGAAAGATCCGTCACGACAGCTCATGCAGATGCTGCCGGGGATCCCGTTGTCAGACGTCGCTGCAGGAGTGGACTACTACCAGCGGGTTCTGGGCTTTCAGGTGAACTACGTGCAATCGGACCTCGGCGTCATGTACCGCGACGATGGCACGATTCTCCTGATCCAGCGAAAGGAGGAGCATGGTGGTGTAGCGTTTTGCGAAGCGTACGTGCGCGATGCCGACACGCTGTATGCGGAGCTCGTCGGCCGCGGCGCCAACGTTCAGGGTGAGCCGGTGAGTCACCCGTGGGGGCTGCGCGATTTTCATGTCCTGGATCTCGAGGGGAATCGCCTCACGTTCGCGCAGCCGTTCGAATGATCGTAACGTTCGCAGCATGAACGCACTTGTCTGGGTGGTTGCGGCCGGACTCACGGTGCAGCATCCCACGTCGCCGCCCGCCGGAGACGTCGCTCGTTGGGAGCAGCAGGCGAAGCGCGTCACCATCAGCCGTGACGACTGGGGCATCGCCCACGTGTACGGCAAGACCGACGCCGACGCGGTCTTCGGCATGGAATACGCGCAGGCGGAGGACGACTTCAACCGCGTAGAGACGAACTACCTCAATGCGCTGGGCCGGCTGGCGGAGGCGGAAGGGGAGCAGGCCGTTTATCAGGACCTGCGTATGAAGCTGTTCATCGACCCCGACTCGCTCAGGGCGCTGTACCGCACGAGCCCGGCGTGGCTCAAGCGGTTGATGGTCGCCTTCGCGGACGGGTTGAATTTCTATCTCTACACGCATCCCAACGTGAAACCCCGCGTGATCACCCGGTTCGAGCCCTGGATGGCGCTCAGCTTCACCGAAGGGAGCATCGGGGGCGACATCGAGCGCGTGGACGTGAGAGATCTGGCCGGGTTTTACGGCGATACAGCGGGGGCGGCGCGCGCCGGCGGGGACGGCGATGATGCCGTGCCTGAGCCCTCGGGATCGAACGGGATCGCCATCGCCCCGGCTCTCACGCGCGACCATCACGCACTCCTCTGGATCAATCCCCACACCTCGTTCTATTTCCGGTCCGAGCTGCAGATGGTGAGCGACGCGGGACTCGACGCCTACGGGGCGGCGACGTGGGGTCAGTTCTTCATCTATCAGGGGTTCAATCGCACCGCCGGATGGATGCATACGTCGAGCGGCGTGGACAATATCGACGAGTTTCTTGAAACCGTCACCTCACGCGGCGGGAAATACTTCTATCGCTACGGTGGCGCTGAGCTGCCGCTGACAACGCGCACCGTGACGGTCCCCTACCGGACCGGAGCCGGCATCGTCCGCAAGACGTTCACCGCCTACTTCACCCGCCACGGCCCTGTCGTCAAGAAGCTCGGGCTTCGCTGGGTGAGCATCAGCCTCATGCAGCATCCGGTCGAGGCTCTGATCCAATCCTATAGCCGCACCAAGGCGAAGGACTACGCGGCGTTCCGCCACATCATGGATCTCCATACCAATGCGTCGAACAACACGGTGTTCGCCGACGCGGCCGGGAACATCGCGTACTTCCACTCGAACTACATCCCGCGGCGCGATACTTCATTCAATTGGACCGAGCCGGTTGACGGTTCGAACCCCGCCACCGCCTACCGCGGCGTGCTTTCGTTCGCCGAGACGCCGAATCTCCTGAATCCGGCGAGCGGCTGGTTATACAACTCGAACAACTGGCCCTGGTCGGCGGCGGGTCCGGACAGCCCGAAGCGGAGCGCCTTTCCGCGGTACGTCGAGACGGGGACGGAGGAAACGCCGCGCGGATTTCACGCCCTGCGGGTGCTCACGGGCTCGAAGAACTGGACGCCCGCCGCGCTCACCGCGGCGGCGTTCGACGGCTACCTCCCGGCGTTCGAGCGCCTGATCCCGCCGCTCGTCCAGGCATATGACGCGTTGCCCGCGGCGGACACCCTGAAGGCGCGGCTCGCCGACCCGATCGCCGCGCTGCGCGGCTGGGACTACCGCTGGGGTCCGGCGTCCGTTCCCACCACGCTCGCGGTGTTCTGGGGAACGGACCTGATTCCGCGAGTGGCGCGGGAGGCGCGCGCCGCCGGACTGTCACCGATCAGCTACGCTGCCACGCGCGCTGCGCCGGGGCTGCTGCTCGGCGCGCTCGCCGCGGCGACCGACACGCTGACCGCCGATTTCGGCAATTGGAACACGCCCTGGGGCGACGTCAATCGGTTCCAGCGGATCGACGACTCCATTGCGTCGCACTTCGACGATGCGCGGCCCAGCATCCCGATCCCGTTCACCTCGTCGATCTGGGGGTCGCTGGCGGCGTTCGGTGCGCGCCGCTATCCCAACACCAAGAAGTGGTACGGAACGTCCGGGAACAGTTTCCTGGCGGTGGTCGAGTTCGGCGACAGCGTGCGAGCCCGCGCCGTCACGGCCGGCGGCGAGAGCGGGCAGCCCGGCTCCGCCCACTTCGACGACGAGGCGGAGCGATACGCAACCGGGAACCTGCGTGACGTCTATTTCTATCGCTCGCAGCTGAAGGGCCACACAGAGCGAGAATACCATCCGGGCCACTAGGCCCCTCGAAGAACCGCTCACACCCGCTTCACCGTCTTTTCGTCCCCCACGCGCACTTTCCGATCCAGAGTCGTCAGCGCGTTCTTGTTGGGAGGCGGCAATGGAGAAGATCCGCATCGAGCAGCACACTTTCGCAGGTGGACTGTGGTTTGTCGGATGGCTGTTCACGATTGGATTCTTGCACCTGTCGTTCTGGAAGGCGGTGTTCGGAATCCTCGTGTGGCCGTACTATCTCGGAGTGACGCTCAGCGGGCTCGTGACGCATTGACCGGCAGGCCGTGAGGTCCGCAGAGCTCTTGGTAGTTGGGTGATCCCGGTGTAGCGTCCCGATCGTCATGAACGACGCGCACCAGTTTCTCCTGTCGCTGACGATCGTCCTCGCCGTGGCCGCGGTCACGACGGTCGTGTTCCAGTGGCTGCGCCAGCCGGTGGTGTTGGGCTACATCATCGCCGGCCTTATCGTCGGCCCCCATCTGCCGATCCCGCTCGTCGCCGATCCCGTCGTCGTGCAGACGCTGTCGGAGCTGGGCGTCATTCTTCTGATGTTCTCCATCGGACTCGAGTTCAGCTTCCGGAAGCTCGCCGCCGTCGGCCCGACCGCGGGGCTGACCGCCCTGCTGGAAACCAGCCTGATGGTGTGGCTCGGCTTCACGGTGGCGCGCCTCTTCGGATGGACCAGCCTCGAGAGCCTGTTCACGGGCGCGGTCATCGCGATCTCGTCTACCACGATCATCGCCAAGGTGTTCGCCGAGCAGAGGATCGCCGGCAGGGCGCGCGAGCTCGTCTTTGGCGTCCTGATCGTCGAAGACTTGATCGCCGTGCTGCTCATGGCGGTGCTCACGGCGGTCGCCACGGGGAGCGGCCTCGCCGCCGGTCAGCTCGTGGCGACGGTAGGGCGGCTCGTTGCCTTTCTCGTCGGACTGGTGACCGTGGGACTCCTCGTCGTGCCGCGCGCGATGCGTCTCATCGCCCGCCTGCGGCGCCGCGAGACGACCCTCGTCGCGAGCATCGGGATCTGCTTCGGGACGGCCCTGCTCGCCCAGTCGCTCGGATACTCGGTGGCGCTGGGGGCCTTTCTCGCGGGATCGCTGGTCGCCGAATCAGGCGAGCAACAGGAGGTGGAGCACCTGGTCGAGCCCGTGCGGGACATGTTCGCCGCGGTGTTCTTCGTGTCGGTCGGGATGCTGATCGACCCGGTGCTCGTCGGCCGCCACTGGGTGGCGGTGCTCGTGCTGACGGCGGCGGTCGTGGTCGGCAAGGTGGCGAGTGTCTCCGTCGGCGCGTTCCTGACCGGGAACGGCCTGCGGTCCTCCGTCCAGACCGGCATGAGCCTCGCGCAGATCGGCGAGTTCTCGTTCATCATCGCGGCGCTCGGGCAGTCGCTGCACGCGACCGGGTCGTTCCTCTATCCCGTCGCCGTCACCGTTTCGGCGGTCACGACGCTCGGCACCCCATGGCTCATCCGCGCTTCGGAGCCTGTCGCGAGCTGGCTCGATCGGAAGCTGCCGAGGCCGCTGCAGACGTTCGCCGCGCTGTACGGCAGTTGGCTCGAGGAGCTGCGGTCGGCGCCGCGCCGCCCCACGACCGCCGGAGAGATCCGCCGGCTTCTGCGGCTCCTCGTGCTCGACGCGGCCGTCCTCGCCGGCCTGATCGTCGGGACGGCGGCGGCGTTGCCGGAGATCGCCGCGTTTGCCGGGAGGCAACTCGGCGTAGGTGAGCGAGCAGCTCGGGCGGTGACAATCGGGGGTGCGATCGTCGTGGCCGTGCCGTTCTGCCTCGGCGTCGTGCGCTTGAGCCGCAAGCTCGGCCTCACACTGGCCCGGGCCGCGCTGCCCAAAGAGCGACGACGGGTTGATTTCGCCGCCGCACCGCGGCGCACGCTCGTCGTCACGTTCCAGCTGGCCGGCGTACTGCTCGTCGGGACGCCGCTGCTCGCGCTGTCGCAGCCGTTCATCCCGGTGCTTCCGGGTGTCATCCTCTTCGTTCTCGTGCTGGCGATGCTGTGGCTTGGGTTCTGGCGCAGCGCCACGAATCTCCAGGGCCACGTCCGTGCCGGCGCCCAGGTCGTGCTCGATGCGCTCACGGCTCAGACACGCCACGCGCCGGCGCCGGTTCCCGGACGGACGTTCGCCGATGTCCACCAGCTCCTGCCGGGACTGGGAGCGCTCGCCGCCGTACCGCTCGCGCCGGAGAGCGCGTCGGTAGGGAAGACCCTGGCTCAGCTGAAGCTCCGGGGACGTACCGGCGCGACGGTGCTCGCGCTCACGCGGGCCGGAGGCGGCGTGATCGTCCCGACCGCGAAAGAGCGGTTGCAGGCCGGGGACGTGCTGGCACTCGCCGGGACCCACGAGGCGATCGCCGCTGCTACGGCATTGTTGGAGGGCCGAAACGAAGCGCCTGCGGGCGCGTAAGGTTCGCACACATGACCACACCAATCGCTCCCGAGCTGCTCGCGTTGCAGGACGTGCTCGCCGGTCGCTACTCGATCGAGCGCGAGCTGGGTCGTGGCGGTATGGGACTGGTGCTGCTGGCGCGGGACGTAGCGCTCGACCGTCCGGTGGCGATCAAGCTGCTTCCCCCGGCGTTGGCGGCTCGAGCCGATGCGCGCGAGCAGTTCCTGCGGGAGGCGCGCACCGCGGCCGGGTTGTCGCATCCCAACATCGTCCCGATCCATCTCGTCGAGGCGCACGGCGATCTGGTGTTCTTCGTCATGGGCTACGTGGATGGGGAGACGCTGCGCGAGCGCGTCGAGCGATCGGGACCGCTCACCCCGCGGTTGACGATGAAGATCGTGCAGGAGGTCGCCTGGGCACTCGCCTACGCCCATCAGCGTGGCGTAATCCACCGCGATGTGAAGCCCGACAACATCATGATCGAGCGGGCGACCGATCGGGCCATGGTGGCGGACTTCGGCATCGCGCTCGGTGTCCGCGACGCCGGCCAGTCCGCGGGACTGGTCATCGGCACCGCACGATACATGAGTCCCGAGCAGGCGTGTGGCGAGCCGGTCGACGGGCGCAGCGATCTGTACTCGCTGGGAGCGACGGCGTTCTATGCCTTGACGGGCCGAGCGCCATTCGAAGCATCGAACCTGCCGGCCATTCTCGTGCGGCAGGTTTCCGAGCCGGCGCCGGCTGTGGAGTCGATACGCCCGGGGGTGCCCGCCAAGCTCGCGGCGCTGATCGATCGCTGTCTCCAGAAAGCGCCCGGCGATCGCTTCCAATCGGGAGACGACCTCGCCCGGGTTGTGGGAGAGGCGCGGGGGCGGGAATTCCGCGCCCCGCCGATCGTGCGCGCGTTCGTTCGCAACGCCCAGGTGTCCACCATGGTCTTCTTGGCGCTGGCGCTGGCGAATCAAACGGTGACGGCGAGCCGCTCTGGCGTGTCGGTCTCGTTCGGCGGCTCGGGCATTATCGGCATCATCTTGTTTTGCCAGCTGGTGGCGGTCGCGCGTCGCTTGCTCCGGGACGGCTACACGTTCGAGGACATCCGCGCGGCGCTGCTCGCCGAGTCACAGGTGCAAAACGAGGAGGCGGAGGTCATTGGGGGGCGCAAGATCTTCCGGCGACTCCATTCGTTGTGGTACAGACTGTGGGCGGGGAGGGTGGGGCGGTTGTTCTTCCGGGCGTCAGGGATCGGCCTGAAGCCCGCGGCGCGGCCCGCCTTGGCCGGAGTAGAGGCCACCGAGCTCGTGCTGGGCCGCTCGGCGCTCTCTGCCTATGGCGCCCTGCCGGAGGACACGCGCCATCAGCTCGCTGATGTGCCCCGCGTCGTGACGGAGCTGGAGGCCGCGGCCGAGGCGTTGCGCGCCCGCGGGGACACCGGTGAGCATCTGGCCGAGACCGTTGCGGCGCTCGAGCGCCTGCGCCTCGCGCTCATCAAGGCCCAGTCGGGGACCGCGTCGCTGCCCGAGCTGACCCTCGTGATCGAGCGCGCGCGCGAAATCGGCGCCCACGTCGACCGACAGATCGCGGCGTCACAGGAGGTGCAACAGCTGCTCGAGCCGTGAACGCCGCGCCGGCCGTGCGATTGCGGGCGGTGGAATCGTGGGTCAACTTGGTCGCATGCGCTACCATTCGTGGATTCTCGGGGCCCTGCTGGTTCCCGCCGTGCGCGCACAGCAGCCGCCCGCGAACCCGGTGTTCACGTTTCAGGAAGTCATGGTTCCCGTCCGCGATGGGGTCCACCTCCAGACGGTCATCCTTGCGCCGGCCAACCAGACGGGGCCGCTGCCGATCCTGTTCCGCCGCACGCCCTACGGCGTACCGGACGCGGCACCGCCCGCGATTCCGGCGAGCCTGAAGGAGCTGATGCAGGACGGCTACATCATCGTGATCCAGAATCTGCGCGGCCGGTTCAAGTCCGAAGGGAACTTCAAGCTCACGTCGCAGGTCGACCTGTCCGATTCGACTGCCACCAACGAGACCACCGACGCCTACGACAGCATCGAGTGGCTGGTCAAGCACGTGCCGAACAACAACGGCAAGGTCGGCATGTTCGGGGTGTCGTACGACGGGATGACGACGGCGATGGCGCTGCTGCACCCGCACCCGGCGCTGGTGGCGATGAGCGAGCAGGCCTCCCCCGCCGACGAGTGGATGAACGACGACGACCACCGCTACGGAGCCCTGCGCCTCAGCTACGCGTTCGAGTACGCCGTGCTCGAGGAATCAGACAAGAACAAGAACACGCACTTCGACTTCGATCAGTACGACACGTACTCCTGGTATCTGTCGCTCGGCGCCCTCTCGAACATCAACGCCCGCTTCCTGCACGGCTCGATCCCCTATTGGAACGCGATGGTGGCGCATCCCGACTACGACGACTACTGGAAGAAGGAAGCGTGGGTGCGACAGCTGCACTCCTCTACGGTTCCCAATCTCAACGTCGCCGGATTCTGGGATCAGGAGGACCCGTGGGGGCCGTGGCAGATTTTCCGCCACGCTGCCGAGCACGATCCCGATCACACCAACTTCATGGTGGCGGGGCCGTGGTACCACGGTGAATGGCGCGCCCCCAAGGGGGACAGCATCGGCATCGTCACCTTCGGCGGCCACGAAACGGCGCGCGAATACCGCGAGACGATCGAGGCGCCGTTCTTCCGCTACTACCTGCACGGGCAAGGGGCCAAGCCCGCCTGGGTGGCGAGCACCTTCCAGACCGGCGCCAACCGCTGGCGGACCTATGACGCCTGGCCGCCCCGGGAAGCGAAGCCGACCAATTTCTACCTCCACGCGGATGGGACGCTGTCGTTCGCCGCGCCGCGCGGTACCGGGTACCGCGAGTACGTCTCCGATCCCGCCAACCCGGTGCCGTACCGGCAGCGACCCATCTCCCCGACCTATCCGGGAGGCGACTGGCGCACCTGGGAGGTGGCGGATCAGCGCTTCGTCGACGGGCGTCCTGACGTCCTCACCTGGGTCAGCGCCCCGCTAGAACACGACGTGACGATCACCGGCGAGGTCCGAGCCGACGTGTTCTTTTCGACCACGGGGACCGACGCCGATCTGGTGGTCAAGCTGATCGATGTCTTGCCGGAGGACGCGCAACCGAACGCCTGGGATCCCGATGCGGGTCCGGCCCCCGGCGCTTACGCCCGCTCGATGAACGGATACGAGCTGCCGATCGCGATGGACGTGCGCCGCGGCCGCTATCTGGTGTCGTTCGAGCACCCGCAGGCGCTCGTGCCGAACACGCCGCGCCTCTGGACCATCCCGCTGCGCGACCACGACCACGTGTTTCTGAAAGGGCACCGCATCATGGTCCAGGTGCAGTCCACGTGGTTTCCGATCATCGACCGCAACCCGCAGCGGTTCGTGCCCAGCATCTACCAGGCGAGCGCGGCGGACTTCTCGAAGGCCACGCAGCGCGTCTACTCCACTGCCGTGCGGCCGTCGCACATCGTACTGCCTATCGTCCCCTAGAAGCCGACCTTCGTCAATTAGAGCCGCATCCGACGCACGAGCCCCTGGAATTCGGGCTCGTTCCGGAAACCATCGAGAATCGGATTGACGCGTAGATACGCCATCCACCCACGGCGGTCGTCGTACGCACGCTCGAGCCACGGCAGCGTGCGTCCCCACTCGCCCAGTCCCAGATGTATCGTGGCGAAGGCGATGGGCGACACGTAACCCTCCGTCGCCCGTCGCTCGAGGTCGGCGAGCACCGCGCGCGCCGCGTCGGGTTTTCCCGCCCGGCCGAGCACCAAGCCGAGGGTCGCGAGCACATAGCTGCCGGCGCCGGGGAGCTCGGTCGCCTCCCGCGCCACCCGCTCCGCCTCCGGGAGATCGCCTTGCTCGACATACGTCAGCGCCAGGATGCGGTAGGTCTCGGCGGCGGTCGGGTTCATGGCGATTGCCCGGAGCAAGTGATAGCGCGACTGGTCGTAGCGCCGCGCGTAGTAGTGCAACCATCCGACGCTGCGCCGCACCGAGATCGACGTCGGATCGAGCTGCTGGGCCATGAGAACCTCGGTGACCGCCTCGTCGAGGCGTCCCTGCGAGGCGAGCAGAAAGGCGTACCACTGCCGCGCCGAAGCGTAGTGCGGGTCCAGGGCGATGGCGCGGCGGAATTCGCGGCCTGCGCTCTCCCAGTCCCAGTCGTAGATGAACACGCTCCAGGCGAGCGAGGCGTGTGCCTCCGCCAGCGTCTCGTCCAGCTCGAGCGCCTTGCGGGCGTAGGCCTTCGCCCGCGCGAACCCTTCGGTCACCGGGACGCTGCGATAGTCGACGTGCAACGCGTAGGAGTCGGCGAGTCCGGTGTACGCCGCCGCGTAACCCGGGTCCTCCGCGATGGCCTGCTCGAAGTACTCGATCGCCTCGGTCACGCCTTCCTGGGTTCGCTTGTTCCAGGCATAGCGACCCTTGAGGTACAGGCTGTACGCCTTGACGTTGGCGGTCGGCCGCCGCACTGCGGGCGCCGACAGGTCGGCGAACCAGGTGGCGCGCAGCGTATTGACGATGGTGCGGCCGATCTCTTCCTGGATGGCGAAGACGTCGTCGAGCTGCCGGTCATAACGCTGCGACCAGAGGAGGCGTCCGTCGTCCGCCGAGGTCAGCTGGGCGTTGATCCGCAGCCGGTCCCCCGCCTTGCGCACCGTGCCTTCGAGCACGACGGCGGAGCCGAGCAGCGCGCCGATGGACCGGACGTCCTGCGGCTTGCCCTTGAGGGCGAATACCGAGGTGCGGGAAGCGACGCGCAATCCCTCCACTTTTGCCAGCGCGTCGATCAGCTCATCGGTGATGCCGTCGGAGAGGTACTCGTTGTCGGGATCCGGGCTCGCGTTGACGAACGGCAACACCGCGATGCTGCGCGGGGCCGCAGCCGGCGCGGCGTCGTCGTCGGCAGCGGGGGCGTTCAGCGCTGCGACGAACTCGGCGACGCTGCAGAAGCGCGCGTCGGGGTCCTTGGCCAGCCCCCGCTCGATCGCCCGGCCGACGCCGGAAGGGGCTTCGGGGCGGAGCACCCGCACCGGGCGCGGCGTCTCCGTGATCTGCTTGGCCATCGTGGCGCGCGGGCTGCCGGCGTCGAACGGCGGCGCGCCGGTGAGCATCTCGTACAGGACACAGGCGAGGGAGTAGACGTCGCTCTCGCTGCCCAGATTCTGGTCGCCGCTTGCCTGCTCGGGGCTCATGTATTCCGGCGTTCCGAGCGCCAGACCGACCTCGGTGACGAAGGGCCTGCCTGGCGCTGACCCGACGCGCGCAATGCCGAAGTCGGCCAGCAGCGCGTGGCCGTCAGCGAACAGAATGTTCTCCGGCTTCACGTCGCGGTGGACGAACCCCTGGCGGTGCGCGTAGTCGAGCCCCGCGCCGACCTCTTCCGTGATGCGCAGGGCGTCCTTGAGCGGCAGACGGCCGTCCTGCTCCAGGCGTTCGCGCAGCGAGCCGCCGGGAATGAACGGTGAGACGTAGTACAGGAGTCCGGCGGCTTCACCCGAATCGATCAGGGGCACGATGTAGGGGTGCGACAGCTGCGCCGCGATCCCGATCTCCCGCAGGAACCGCTCGGTGCCGAAGGCGATCGCGAGCTCGGGTTCCAGCACTTTGATCGCGACCTGGCGGTCGTGCTTCTTGTCGCGCGCGAGAAAGACGGTCGCCATCCCGCCGCGCCCCAGCTCGCGCTCAATCGCGTAGCGGTCGTCGAGGGCGGCGGCAAGGCGGGTAAATGGCGCGGTCATGGCAGCAGGAATATGAATCCCCGCCGCACGAACGGGGAGCTACCTACTGCTGGAAGCGCAGCGTGAACGTCTGGCCGTGTACTTGCCGCGCCGTCTCACCGGTCGAGGTGATACAAGGCCATCGCATTGTCGCGCAGCACCATGCGCGCGAGCGCGCGGGCGCGCGCCGCATCGATCTCGCCGTCGCGCAACATCCCCGTGAGCGCGATCCCGAGGGCGCGCCGCGCCGTCGCCGCGGCAACATACGCTCCTTCCTCCCAACCCTGATCGGGACCGCCTTCGAAGGCGTCGCTGCCGAAGAGCACCTTGTCCGGCCAGCGCGTCAGCCAGGCGCGCAACACCGTCGCCAGCTCGGCCGCTCCCAGCATCTGGTCGATCATGGAGATGTCGGTATACACGTTCGGCTTGCTCAACATCGCTTCCGTCTCGCCCACCGCCGGCCACCCGCCGTGGATGATCACGAAGTTCGTGCCCCGCAGCGTCGAGTCGTTGAACACCGGCTCGAGTAGTCCCGGCGTCGCGCCCTGCGCCGTGTAGAAACCTCCGAACGTCTCCAGCACGTGCAGATGGACCGCGAGCCCGAGGTGGCCGGCTTCGCGGGAGACGACTCTGAAGAGATAGTCGGTGAAGGTCTTGTATTCGCCGGGCGTGGGTGTTCCCGCCGCCGCGTACCGAGCATAGATCGCGCGGGCGGCGGACGAATCGGGATCGCCGAAATCGAGCGGGCGCAGGTACGCGATCTCGAACTTGATGGCGACGGCGCCGCTCTGCCGCTGGCGTTGCAACGTCGGGACGACGACGCTGTCGATGTAGGCCGCGAGCGTTGGCGGCACCGCCGCAACCCCGAGACCCCTGAGATAGCGTGCGAGCAGTGCCGCTTCGCGCGGATAGAGCGAGCGCGTGTCCGGAGTGCGCGCGGCCTCCACCTTCGTATCCAGCGGGAAGAGCAGGGGGTCGTCGAACGGCACCCAGCGGAAGCGGGGCGGCTCGAGGCCCGGGCCGGTAGCGATCCGGTTGGCGAGCATCACCTCGATTCCCGCCCGATCGAGGGCCCATGCTGGAAACCGTTCGCCGCGCTGGGCCATGGCCCGCGCACGCGCGGTGGCGCGGGCCGACCGACCGGCGGCTGCCGAATCGCCTGACCGAGCTCCGTACAAAGCCGCCGCGGCCCGCCGCCAGACGGGGGCGTCCGGGGTGAGGCGCCAGGGGATGGGGAACGACGGGACCCCGTCGAGCGGCAGTGCGTCGAACTCGCTGTCGGGCGGGGCGCCCCGCGGCACCGGCCGCATCGGATGCGCGTGATTGTCGATCGCCCAAACGCTCGCGATGTAGTGGGCGAGCCCGGAATCCACGGGCGTCTGCGCCCTCAGGGCGGCGGGACCAGCGAACAGCGTCCAGAGACCGGTGATACGGGTGGTGATGCGCGGCATCGGCCCTTATGATACTGGCACGGGCCTTGCGCGCAAACACAAAGACCTTTTCTACACTCGGAGCCTCGCGCCTGGTCGTCACGCAACGTCGATTCGTTCCCGGTCGAACTGTCCGGGTAGCGCTCGTCGGGCTCGTCCTGGTCCTCGCGACCTGCCGGCTGGACCGGCTCGTCCAGCCTCCGCGGGGCGGGTTGCTCTGCGTCACCCCGTCGCTCCCCGATACCCTCAGGGACTCTGCGGCGAGCGGCAGCATGTCGCCCCGCGGCGATACCATCAGCATTCGCAATTGCGGTGGTGGTGAGCTGCGGTGGAGGGCATCGGTCCCGCTGGGGAGCCCCTGGCTCTCGATTCTGCCGGAATCCGGCGTCGTTGGAAACGGCAGCGCCCCACGGGTCGTCCTCAACCCCGCGTCGCTGGGCACCGGCACCTACACCGAAACGATCGTCATCAACTCCACCACCGGGAACGGCGTGGCGGACGTCCCGGTCTCCTTCATCATCCAGCCCTGCTCGATCACGCCGATCCGTCTCGACGACTCGTCCTCGGGGACTCTCTCCTCGGGAGACTGCGGCGCCCCGCACCGCGGCGGCAGCTTCGCGCGGATCTACAGCTTTCCGGGTACGGCCGATGATTCGGCCTCGATCGAGCTCTCCGCCAACTATGATGCATACGTGATCCTCGACAGTACGGTGTACGCCGGGTCGTCCCTCGCAGAGACGAACGATTGCCTGGGCGGGATCGGGAATCCCTGCCTCTACTACCAGCGGCTGCCGACCAATACCCTGTACCATGTCGAGGTGACGAGCGCTGCGGCCGGTGATTCCGGCGCGTTCACGCTGCGACTCGTGCATCCGCGCCTCCCCAGAGCGCCCAACGGCCTCGATCAGCGGTTGACCGATTCGGTGACCAGCGTGAGCCCCGGCGCGACCGTCCATCAGTCGAGCATCTTGTTGCGGGCGCTGGTGTCCGATCCCGACCTGGCCGACGCGTTACACCTCGAGGCGGAGGTGCGGCCGGTGGGGGTCGCGTTCAGTGGCCCCAACGAGCCCGACGGCCAGCCCGTCGCCAACGGCGATCCCGCATGGGTCGCAGTGGGGGGGCTCGTCGACAAGACGTCGTATCACTGGCGCGTGCGCGCCGGGGACAATACCGGGCGCACAGGTCCCTGGACGGCGTTCGGGAGGAATCCGGACTTCGCCGTGAACGTCCTCCACATGCCCAACCCTCCCACGACGCTCGGGCAGGCGCGCCCCGATGGCACCGGCATCCTCACTGGCGGCACGACTGACACCAACGTGGTCATCCTCGGCGCCGTGGTGTCGGACTCGGATCCCGGTGACTTGTTGCGGTTGCAGGTGGAGGTCCGCCCGGTCGGCATCGATTTCTCGGGGCCGACTGATTCGAGCGCCGCCGTACCGAACGGAGGCCCGCTGCAGGTAACCGTCGGGCCGCTCGGGAGATCCGGCTATCATTGGCGCGCGCGCGCGGTCGATCAAACCGGCGGCACCGGCAACTGGGTGGCCTACGGTGGCAACGCGGAGCTCGCGGCCGATTTCACCGTTGCGACGCCGCATGATCCCGCTGCGCCGAGTGCGCTGGCGCAGCTTCAGAGCGCTGACCTGACGCCCATTCCGGTAGGCGGCGTTCCTCAATCGGACAGTGTAGTGATCCAGGGGACCGTCACCGATCCAGATCCGGGGCAGACCGTGCTGCTCGACGTGGAAGTCCAGCCGGTCGCTCAGACGTTCCTCGATCGGCCGAACTACTCGGGCGCGCTGGTCGCGAGCGGCACGACGGTGCAGGTGACGGTCGGGCCGCTGGTGCGCAACGGCGGGTATCACTGGCAGGCGCGTGCCCGGGATAACACGGGCAGCACGAGCGCCTGGGTGGCCTTTGGGGGCAACCCGGAGACCGCGGCCGATTTCGCGTATCCCATCATCGTGCCAAAGCAGCTCGTGTTCGCCGTGCAGCCAAGTCAGACTCCTGTCAACGTGGCGATCGCACCACCGATCCAGGTAGCGGCGCTCGACTCGAGCGGGCAGATCGTCACCGGGTTCACGGGTCTCGTCACGATGACGCTGCAGGGGAAGAAGGGCACGGGGAAACTGTCGGGGACGACCCGGGTGAACGCGGTCGCCGGCGTCGCGACGTTCTCGGATTTGAGCATCAATCGGACGGGCACCGGGTATGTCCTGCGCGCCACCACATCGGCACCCGCGCTGGTGGTCAACAGCGTAACGTTCATCATCACCTTCTAAATAGACCGGCGCCGCTCCTGACGTTTGTTCGCGCCTGAGAGGCGCGACTCGGCTGTCTGTCACCGATAGTGACGAGGGAGCCAGCCGCGGCTATCAGCCTCGGATCGACGCGTCAGCTGCCAGCTCCCGCAGCCGCTCCACGAGGCGCACCATCGCCCACGTGTCGCGCTGGCAGTAGTCGAGCAGGTCCTGGCGCACGCGGTCGCGCTCGGCGGCGGGAATCTTGTGGGCCACGAACAGCAGCCGGGCGATCTCCACGCTGGCGACGAGTCCGTCGACGATGACCAGGTCGCTGTAGGTCAGTTCGGGGACGAGTGGATGCAGCACGGACTTGAGGCTGAAACTCCCGTGGAAATCGGGATGGTACACGTGGTCGCGGATCACGGGGTGCAGGTCGAGCAGCTTCGCTTCCAGCACCTTGAGATCCGCCGCCAACTCGGGGACCGAGTGCTGGAGCGACCGGATGCGCGTCCGCTCGAACGGGGTGTACATCGCGATGCGTTCGGCGCCGGCCGTCGCCGCGAGCATGGCGCGCGCCAGTCCCGGCCGGGCGTCGTCCGGTCCCTCGGCGAGATACCCCACGTGGGAATACGTCCCGTCGTCCCGCGTCTCGTGATAACTGAACTGCGCCGCCGCCTGCTCCCACGGCGCCATGCCCGGCCACACCGGCACCGCCCGGCAGATCGTTTCGAAATCGAGAAATCCGAGCTTGCCCGTGAACGGCTCGAGCGCGCGGCCCAACCCCGGTTCCACGATGAGCCGGCCTTCGCGCATGGCGCGGATCTGGCGCTTCGCCGCGTCGGGAAGCCGTTGTTTGGCGGGGATGGCCAGAATGGAGTGGATCCCGGTCGTCATGTACTCGCAGCCCCGCACCGGCCCGACGTTGTAAAGCTTCATGATGTGATCGGGACCATTGGGCCAGCAGCGTTTGCGAAAGGGGCACTCGCGCGGCTCGAAGCAGTGCGCGCCGATCGAAACGTCGGGGAGCGGCCCGCCCAGCATCTCGATCTGCGCCGCGATCTCTCCGGGTATCCCGGGTAACTGTGCCTCCACGGGAACGGTCACGTCCTCGCGGACGAAGAGATCCCCCTGGTCGGGGAAGTGGAATTCCTTGTTGAGGTGCATCACCTCCGCGCGCCGGACGTCGATGCCGCTCTGACGCAGGACGTGAATCTGGACAGCCGCGTCCGCGAGATGGTCCTGCTTCAGCGATGAGGACGACTTCACCTCGATCAGACGAAAGCCTTCGGCGTCCCGCTCGAGGACGTCGGCGGCGATGAAGGTGTCATCCGCGATGAACCCGGCCTCGAAGATCACGGGCGCGCGCGCCTGGAGCGCGTTCCGGGTTTCGTCCAGGCGGCGTTGGACGGCGTCGTGCGGCAGGTCGATCAACACGCCGCCTGGAAAACGGCCCCGCGCGATGCCTTCGACGTGTCGGCCCTGATCGAACCGGTCCTGCAGCACTTTGTCCGGTTGCAGCTCGATGGCCCCGGGGTCGTGCACCTTCCACCACAACAGCTTGTGGCACTGGGTTCCGGCGACGAAGCGCGACTTCGACAGGCGCATCAGCGGCTCACCGACGTCCGACCGTCGGCGTCGTGATGCGGCTCACACCCCGTATTCTGCAAAACTTCGAGCGGGAGACTGCGACTAGCGCACCGTCGCTGCGCCGGACTGGACGCGTAAATCGTGATAGCAGCTTCGCTAACGAATTGACTCGGACACGGTATGCGGTTTGCTCCGTGAGGCTCCCGTCGCTTACCCGCGCAGCGTCCGTCCCCAACGAGGATGATCATGGTCTCGCTCAAGAACTTGCTAGGGCATGATGTGAAAATGGAAGAGCTGCCGGCGGAGCTCCGCGCGGTGCTCACTCAGCTGCGGCACGAACGAGCCAACCTCGAGGCCGCCACCGTCAAGGCGCACGACGCCGCCCAGCAATTGGCCCAGATCCAGCAGCCCGTCACGGAAGCCCAGAAGGTGGTGCTGGAGCTGCAGACGCGGATCAAGGCGCTGGAGCGTCTCGTGCCGGTGCTGGCCACACTCGACCAGGAGACCGAGACGGTCTCGCGCACGCAGCGGCACACCGAGAAGAAGCTCGACCAGATGGCCATCGACGCCAAGGGCATCCATGCCGAGATCGAGCAGCTGCGCGGTGCGCTCGACGCGGCGTTCTCGTTGAAGAGCGACGTGCAGGACCTGATCGAGCTCTCGAAGGGGTTCAAGCCGCTGCGGACGGACGCGGACGCCCTGACGGGGCAGCTGCGCGATCTGTCGCAGGGGTTCGATCGGACCCGCCAGCGCCACGACGAGCTGCAACGGGCCGGCGAAGCGGCGGCGTCCCGCCTGCAGACCCTCGAAGAGCACCAGCATCAGCTGCAGGCCAGTGTCGCGTCGTCTCAGACCCGCATCTCGGGTTTCGATCAGGCGTTCGCGCACCTCACCCAGGCGGCGGCGGACGCGGCCGAGACGCGGCACCAGCTCGGCACGCTCAAGGCGCTGGCCGACTACGTCACCCAGAAGGTGGCCGCGCTCGAGGAGCAGCGCGAAGTCGTGGATCGGGCGCTGGGGCAGGCGGATCATCTGAGCGGCGTCATGCGCGACATCGACGACAAGATCGCACAGCACGAAGAGCACGCCCGGACGCTGGGAGAAGTCGGCACGCGGGTCGCGGAGCTCCAGGCGCAGCATGCCGACCTGATCGCCCGCACGCGCGACATCTCGAGCGGGCACGAGGGGATCGCGCAGAGCGATCGGGAGCTGCGTGGCCGGCTCAGCGCCCTGCGCGACGACGTGCAGCGGACCGTCAAGCGGTTCGAACTGGAGCACGAGGGATTGAACGCCGTCGAGCAGCGGATCATCGGGTTGCGCGGCGCTCTGACCGACCTCGAGACGCGCTTCCAGGCGCTCGACGAGTCCGGCCGGATCATCGGCGACGTACGCTCGCGCGCCGACGGGCTGGCCACGCAGGTCGGCCACATCGCCGACCAGGTGGCGGAGCTCGAGCCGCAGGCGGCCGGGATCGCTTCGGTGCGGGCGGACGCGGAGCGGCTGGCGCAGACCGTGGAATCGATCACCGAGCGCACGCAGCGACTCGAGAAGACGCAGCCGACAGTGGACGCCGTACTGGCGGATTTCGCGAGCCTCAAGGGCACTCATGAGGCCGTGCGCGACGCGGCCGAGCGGCTGCGCGTCACAGAAGGGGAGATCGCGCGGGCGCGGGACGCGCAGAGCCAGACCAAGGGATGGCTCGACGGCGTCACCGCCTCGGTGGACGGGTTGCGGGAGGAACTGGCGAAGGTCGAGGCGCTGAAGCCCACCGTCTCCGCGGTGCGGAGCGAGGCCGAGCGGCTGTCGCAGTCCGTAACCCAGATCGAGTCGCGGCGGGAGCTGGTGCAGCAGCTGCACGAGCGGATGTCCGACCTCACGGGATCCGCGGCGCAGCTGGAAGAGCGCACGCGGGGTATCGGGATCCGGATGGATTCGACCGACGAGCGCTTCCAGGCGCTCGCGGCGCACGCCGAAGAGGCCGCGCGGATCGAGAAGCTCGTGCCGAGCGTGCTCGGCAGCGTGGAGCAGGCGGAGCGGCGCCTCGGGGAGATCGATGGCACCATCCGCTCGCTCGAAACCCGGGCGCAAAGCGTCGAGCGGCTGTCCGACGAAACGGCCGCCCTGGGCCGCGAGATCGAGCAGCGCCGCGTCGCCCTGCAATCGGCGACGGAGCACCTGGAGCGGGCGTCGGAGCTGCGCGCCGAGGCCGGGCACATCGCGCAACAGCTGGAAGAGCGTGCCCGGCAGCTGAACGGAACGCTCGTCGGGGCCGCCGACCGCACCGCCGCCCTCGGGGCGACGATCGAGGAGCTGGAGGGGCGCGCTGGGAATCTGCGGTTCATCCAGAAGCGGATGACCCAGTTCGAGGAGCGTCTCGCCAAGTGGCACGCCACCGAGGAGCAGCTGACCCGGGCTCTCGACCAGGCCGCCAACCGCCAGGCGACGGTGGATGCCCTTCAGGCGGATCTGCACCGCCTCTTCGAGGTGGCCGAGCAGACCGTCGATCACGTGCGCTCGATCGCCGGCGCCAAGGAGCAGGTGTCGGAAACGCAGGCGATGCTCGTCAACGTGCTCGACATGGTCCATCAGGCCCGGGATGCGGCGACCGGTCTCGATCAGCGCAAACGGCAGGTGGAGCAGGCCGAGGAGCGACTGGCGCGGGTCGAGGCGCTGCTGGCGGACATGGAGTCGAGCCTCGACTCACTCAACGGACAGAAGGTGTTTCTGGACCAGGTAATCGAGAAGGCGGGCGCGCTGGAGTATTACGCCAAGCAGGCCGAGGGGTTGGTCACGCTGCTGCGCGAAACGGGCGCCGACCGCCCCCGCGAGATTGCGGGAGCGTCACGTGGGGACAACGGGGGAGTCGCCGTAAAGAGCGCGTGATCCGCGCTTGCTCTACGACGCAACCTCCGCCTGGGCGACGCGCCGCGGAGGGGCGATCGCCGCCTCCGCCTTGAGATAGGCGTGCGGGTCGTGCATCATGGCGCCCTGCGGGAGCCACTGGAACAGGGCGCCGAGCTCGCGGCGAATGCGTTCCACGAAAAACTGCGGCAGCTCGTTCGATTCCTGCTCGAAGTAGCGGCGGAACGGCCGGTCTACGTCGAGCCGGCGCCGGACCTCCTTGTAATACTTCATCCGGCCGAACCCTTCCGACGAAATGGCGCGCACCACGTTCATCCAGCGCGGAATCATCGTGCGGGTGGCGCGGAAGCGCCGCGCGATGGCCCGCCACGAGAAGGTGTATTCCGTGAGACTGATGACGTGATCGTAAAACTCGGCCCACGAGTAGTTCTTGGGCCGCACGTTCATCGCGTGGTTGTTGTCGAGGAAATGGAACGGGAACCCGAGCACGCGGCCGGCCCGCTGGTAGGTCAGATTGAGCGGCGCCGCGCGCCCGAAGGCCGACAAGAGCGAGTAGCCCGGAAACGCGCCCGGCGTCAGATCGATGAATCGTTTGGTGAGCTCGAACGGCTCCGCCCCCGCATCGCTGTCGAGACCCAGCACGAAGTTCGTCTGGACGTACGGCAGGTAGCGCATGATCATGTTCACGTGCTCGGAGACGTCGCGCACCTTGTCCATGGCCTGGTGCTTGCCCGTCTTCGACTTGTTCCCGAGATCGTACCACGACTCGACGCCCGGGAGCACGGCCTTGAACCCGTTCTTTTGCAACCGCTGGAGGTGCGGCTCCGACAGCAGCGACAGGCTGCTCTCCGCGATGAAATCGATGCTGTCGGGCGGTGCCGCCGCCTCGATGGCGTCCATGTAGTCGTCGAACCGCACACCGAAGTTGGGGTCGTGCCACCCGACGCGCGGCCGGCGCTGCTGCTTCACCAGGAACTGCAGATCCTTCGTGATTTCCCCGAAGTCGAGCGGCTGGTAGGGCACGACCGAATCGATGCAGAAGCTGCACGTGTAGGGACACCCCAGGCTGCCCAGCATCGGGACGAGCTTCAGCACGGGGGCCTTGCGTAGCGTCGCCTCGGTGAACTTCCAACGCTCCCGGACGCCCGGCAGCGCCGCCGGCTGGCGGGCAGCCGCAAGCTGCATCCCCATGGGACGATGCTGCGCGCAATCCTGCAGGACGTCGCGGATGATCGACCGGTCGGTGAATCCGAGGACGTAGTCGAAGTACTTGGCCGCGTCTTCCGGATAGCAGCGGGCGTGGGGACCACCCAGCACGGTGATCGCGCCGCGCGAGCGAAACAGGTTGCTGAGGGAGTAGGCGAGCAGCGCGGCTTCGCTGAAAGCGCCGATGAAGACCAGGTCGACGTTCTGCGGCAGCTCCTGCACCAGGTCTTCGAGGCCGGTATAGCAGATGAACGTGACGTCGTGCCCTTCCTCTTCACACCAGACGCCGACGACCTGCGGCATGATGCTCGCCAGGTTGGCGTTCATGACCCGCGCGTACAGGGCACGGGTGGGGCCTCGCGTCACGAGGTCGATAATGCCGATCCGGAGCTTTTGCACGCTCCTCCAGGGGGCGTAGGGAAGTCAGCAAAACTGGGCCGGAGAGGGCTGCGAGGCAAGGTAAGCAAGGTCCGGCGCTGTGTTTATGAGGCGTTTCTAGCGATATTTACACCCTCGAGATGATATCTGCCTGTCCCGGTCCGGGACGGGAGTCGCTTCATCCCAGGAGAGGTGCGTGCCCCCAGCCCTGCCGCTGAAACAGCCGATCCCCGTTGGCGAGCTCGTGAACCGTCGTCTGCGCCTGCTCAAACGCACGCCGGGAGAGCTGGCGGCGGCCGCCCGGGTATCGGAAACCTACATCACGGAGCTGATGGCCGGGCGCCGGCGCGCGCCCGCGCCCGGGAGCGACGTCTACGTCACGATGGGCAAATTCCTCGGCCTGCATCGCGACGACCTGCCGAGCTGCGCGCGGGCCGAGCGGGCCCTGGAGCGGCCCGGCCAGCGGCGGCCGTCCCCTGAGGTACGCCGCATCGTGCTCGAGCTGTGCGATCCGCAGCAGGCCAAGTCGCTCTCCCGGCGGGTCGCCCGGCCGGACGGGGCGGAACTCGAGTGGGTGATCGTCAACCGGCTGCTCGAGGTGGCGCGCGGTTTCGTCATCCGCAAGCTGGACGACGAGGTGGGGCTGAAGGTGGCCGCCGGGCGGGAGGGGAAAGAGTACATCGACGTGCGCATGCGGCTGCTCGAGTTCCTCGATGCGGTGCCCGATTCGGTCACCGTCGAGGACTGCATGGACTTCCTGATCCCACGCATCGCGACGTGGGGGATCGACCTCGACACCCGTACGATGCGAATTCAGCTGCGGTCCTAAGCCGGGCCGCTGGTCCTCAATGCAAACGGCGCCGTCGATGACGGCGCCGTTCGTATTCCGAGCAGTCGGGTCTAGAGCTTGACGACGTTCTGCGCCGCCGGGCCCTTCTGTCCCTGCACGACCTCGAACTCCACGCGCTGACCTTCGGCCAGCGTCTTGAACCCGTCTGCCTGAATCGCCGTGTGGTGGACGAAGCAGTCCTTTTCCCCGTTCTCCGGGGTGATGAAGCCGAACCCCTTCGCGTCGTTGAACCACTTCACGGTCCCGATAATGCGTGCCATCTGGTGCCACTCCTCACTGTGTTGGTGTGCGCGGCGACGTCTTGTCGCCACCGATCGAAGCATTACCAGATGGGGGACATCTGTCAACCGCAACCGAACCCCTCACGGCGACAGGGGGGGAGCCGTGCCCGGTCAGGTAGCGACCCGGCGGGGGGGGCCCCAGATTCTCCTGCCGACATCCCTCCCATAAACCTGGAGCCCGCAATGGTTGGCATCTCCGCGCTGCTGCTGCCGATCCTGTTGTCGTCGGTGATCGTGTTCGTCGCGAGCTCGCTGCTGCATATGGTGTTGACGTATCACCGCAGCGACTACCAGAAGCTGCCCAACGAGGACGCCGTCGGCGCGGCGATTCGGGCTGGAAATGCCGCGCCGGGGCAGTATCTGATCCCGCACATGTCGATGACCGAGATGCGGTCTCCGGAGGGAATCGAAAAGTTCAAGAAGGGTCCTGTGGGGATGCTCTTCCTGCGCCAGAGCGGGGCTCCCGGGATGGGCAAAAACCTCGTCCAGTGGTTCGTCTACAGCGTCGTGATCGGCGTGTTCGTCGCATACGTGACCGGTCGAACGTTGGGCGCTGGAGCCGCCTACCTCGCGGTCTTTCGCGTAACCGGGACGGTGGCGTTCCTCGCGTACGCGGCCGGAGCCCCGATCGACTCCATTTGGCGCGGGCAGACCTGGAGCGCAACGGTCAAGGCCATCATCGACGGTCTGGTCTACGCGCTGTTGACGGCCGGGACGTTCGGCTGGCTGTGGCCGAAGATGTGACGCGTTACATCCGGTACAGGTAGGACACCTTCGCAAAAAAACCGTCGCTCAGGCGGTGCAGGCCGCGGAACGCGAACGCCTCGGGTTCGGCGAGGCTCGAGCCGTACCCGAGGTAGAACACGGTGCCGGGCGAAGGCGTGTAGGACACGAGCCAATCGACGCGCATCGTGTTGCTCGACTGCGCCGCGGCGCGCACGTAGGTCCCCGACGCGGGATCGAAGATGAGAATCGGATCGTTGGTTCGCGAATCGTCGCGCAACGAATCCTGCCACGTCGCCTGATACTGCCCGACCACCCGCACGAAGAGCGGTCGCGAAACCTGATACTCGACCTTGAGTCGCGGGATCAGGTCGCGCGCTACGGTCGAGCCGTCCGTCTTGCGCCAATACTGCTGGTGCAGATACGTCGCGCCGACCCGTATCCGGTCTGACGGTCGCCAGTCGACCCCCGCCTGGATCAGAATGATCCGCGCGGGAGACCATTCGTAGAAATTCTCGTCCTGGAACGCGGGCAGGAACATGATGTTGGCGTCAAAGCGGCGGAACTGCGGAGTGGTGACCTGGAACATCAGGTCGAAGTTCGCGATCCGCGCCGTGCCGGTGAACGGCACTGTGTCCGTAACGCCGCCCGACGTGTGCTGTAACCGGTAGCCGGCGTAGAGCGCCGAATCGTAGTGGAAGGATTCAACAAACACGCCACTGTAGAGCGACCACCCACGGACCGTCCACGTGGAATTGACGTGGAATTGCTGGTCATCGGGCATCAGCCCGGCGGTGAGACGGGCGTAGTCCCAGCGACCGTACAACTGAATGTCGCCGGTCCAGTTCTCGAGCGCGGCTCCGGGGCGGCCGTACAGCGTGATGCGGTGGTCGACGACCGTGGTCGCGATACCGGGCCGGGAAACAAACCCGCTCGCCGCCCGGAAATCGGGCGCGATGCCGCCGAGCGAGTACGTGAAGCCGAACTGCCGCCCCGATCGATCGAGGCTCCACGCCCAGATCGGCGCATCCTTCGTCATCCCCGCGCTCCGCGTGAAGCTTTCTCCGATCTGCGCCCGCGCCGTGTAGACCTGTCCGAAGACGATGCGCGTGTCGGCGGCGGCCACGCGGTTGTAGTCCGAGCCGTCGATCTTGTCCGTGTAGACGAGGCCCAACGTCGACTGCCCGCCTAAATCGCGCCGCGCCCGCAGGATGTTGTAGACCGGGTTGTCCCGGCCGCTCGCCGAGTAGGCCCGATCGTCCACGCCCGAAAGAAATCCCACTCCGAACCCCGACACCTTCCCGGTGAGCTTCACCGCCGCGACGGGCTGCACCAGCCGCCGCGTGTAGATCAGCGAGTTGGGCGCCGAGAACTGCTCCAACCCTTCGAGGAAAAAGGGACGCTTTTCGGGGAAGAACAGCGCCAGGCGCGGATCGAAGACGAGCTGGCTGGCGTCGGACTCGACCTGCGAGAAGTCAGGGTGCGCCGTGCCCGTCAGCGTGAGATTGTTCGTGACCCCCCAGCGGACGTTCCCGCCGACGACTGGGTGCATCTGGCCATACGACCACCCCGCGGCGTCGGGCCCGCCGTCGACCTTCGCCGTCATCTCCGGATTGATGTCCAGCACGAGGTCGCGGTGCAGGTCGCTCAACCCCACGAGCGTCCCTGATTGGGCGAGGAACGACGCCGCCGCGCGCCGTGCCGCGGTCCACGTCTGCTGGTGGCCGGAGTGCTGCACCTGCCGCACGATGTTGAGGCCCCACTGCTGGGAATCTGCCGGCTGGTAGCGGATGCTCTTGAAGGGGATGCGGATCTCCACTTCGTACCCGGCAGCGG
>DATJJY010000158.1:0-5554 GCA_035491895.1 Gemmatimonadales bacterium | reverse complement strand
GCGTCGCGTGCCGTGGCCTCGTCCGCCCCGCCCGGTACCACGTGATCGAACGCCATGGCGACGTCGGCGCCGAGGGTCCATTGGATTTCGGTGGCGCGCTCCGGGGTGATCCGGCGCCGCGCGCCGTCGACGTGGCTCTGGAACTCGACGCCGTCTTCGTCGACGCGACGGAATCCCTCGAGCGAGAACACCTGGAAGCCGCCCGAGTCGGTGAGCAAGGGACGGTCCCAGCCCATGAAGCGGTGCAGGCCGCCGAGCTCGGCGACGACCTCCTCGCCGGGGCGGACGTGGAGATGATAGGTGTTGGCCAACACGATGTCCGCGCCCACGGCTCTCAAGTCGTGCGGCGAGAGCGCGCGGACCGTGCCCTGGGTGCCGACGGGCATGAAGCAGGGGGTGTGGACCGTACCGTGGGGGAGTTGCAGCGAGCCGGCGCGTGCCCAAGCCGAGGTGGCCGCGATCGTGAATTCGAACATGAGGGCTACAAGATCGCCATTGCATCGCCGTACGAATAGAAGCGGTAGCGTTCCCGGATCGCTTCCGCATACGCCCGCATCACCGGTTCGTAGCCGCCGAACGCGCACACCAGCATCAGGAGCGTCGAGCGCGGCAGGTGAAAATTCGTCACGAGCGCGTTCACGGCGCGAAACACGTGTGGTGGCCGGATGAACAGCGTCGTCTCGCCGGAGCTCGCTGCGACGCGACCCTGCTGGTCCGCGACGGTCTCGAGCGCCCGCACCGTCGTCGTTCCCACCGCCCAACGGCGGCCCCCCGCATCGCGTCGCTCGTTGATCACCCGTGCGGTGTCGGCGCCGACCGTGTAGCGCTCGGCGTGCATCGCGTGTACGGCAGGATCCTCCACGCGCACCGGTTTGAACGTGCCGAGGCCGACGTGGAGATCGAGGGTCACGACGGCCGCTCCCCGCGCGCGGATGCGATCGAGCAGCGCGGTCGTGAAGTGCAGACCCGCCGTCGGTGCCGCGATCGACCCGTCGTGCTCGGCATACACCGTCTGATAGCGCTCGCGGTCGTCCGCGTTCGGGGTGTGATGGATGTACGGCGGCAGCGGGGCGAGGCCGTAGCGAGCCAGCGTGGCGCGACCGTCGAGTGTACCGATGAACCGGATGCGCCGCAGGCCGCCACCGAGGATCTCCACGATCTCGATTTCGCTGTCGGGACCGATGCGCACCGTCCGGCCGGCCTTGAGCTTGCCGCCGGGGTGGCCCAGCGCCAGCCAATCCCCGTCGGGGCGCTGCTCGACGACCAGCAGCTCGGCCGGCCCGCCGCTCTCGCGCATCCCGCGCAGCCGCGCGGGAATGACGCGCGACGCGTTCAAGACGACGACGTCGGCGGGGGCGACGAGCTCTGCCAGGTCGGTGAAGCGACGATGCGCGGTGGTCCCGGTGGAGCGGTCGAGCACGAGCAGGCGGGACGCGGAGCGTTCCGCGAGCGGCTCCTGGGCGATCAGATCTGGGGGGAGATCGTACTCGAAATCGGAGGCGCGGTAGCTCAGTCGAAGATCGTTCCCTGATCGGGGCGCTTCGCCGGCACGGCGAACCCGAAGTGTCGATAGGCGTTCGCCGTGGCGCAGCGGCCGCGCGGCGTGCGCGCCAGGAAGCCCTGCTGCATCAGGAACGGCTCGTAGACCTCCTCGAGCGTCCCTGGATCCTCGCCCACGGCGGCGGCGATCGTCGTGAGCCCGACCGGTCCGCCGTCGAACTGTTCGATGATCGTCTTGAGAATGCGCGCGTCCATATCGTCGAGTCCGAACTCGTCCACGTCGAGCCGCTTCAGCGCTTCCGCAGCCACGGCCGCCGTGATGGTGCCGCCGGCCCGCACCTGGGCGTAATCGCGCACCCGTTTCAAGAGACGGTTGGCGACGCGCGGGGTGCCGCGGCTGCGCCGGGCGATCTCGGCGATCCCGGCCGGATCGGTCGCGACGCCGAGGATGCCGGCCGAGCGGCTGACGATCTGGACGAGGTCGTCGGGCGGATAGTAGTGGAGCCGCTCGACCAACCCGAAGCGCGCGCGCATCGGCGGCGTCAGGAGCCCGAACCGGGTCGTCGCCCCGATCAGCGTGAAGCGCTCGAGCGGCATCGGGATCGTTTGCGCGTGGGGCCCGTCGGCGATGCGGACGTCGACGCGGAATTCCTCCATCGCCGGATACAGGAACTCCTCGAGCGCGGGCCGCAGGCGGTGCACTTCGTCGATGAAGAGGATGTCGCCGGGTTTGAGCCCCGTGAGCATCCCCACGAGGTCGCCGGGGCGCTCGAGCACGGGCCCGGAAGTCGTCCGGATCTGCACACCCATCTCGCGCGCCATCAGGAGGGCGAGGGTCGTCTTGCCGAGGCCCGGAGGTCCGAAGAAGAGCGTGTGGTCGAGCGGCTCCTTCCGCTGCTTCGCCGCGTCGATCGCGATCTGGAGCGATTCCTTGACCTTCGCTTGCCCGACGAATTCCTCGAGGCTCGACGGGCGCAGGGCCGCGTCGGTGACGCGCTCGTCGGGGAGGGCTTCCGGGGTGGTGACCTCCGGGCGCGCCACGCGAGGCCCTACCGTTCGAGTGCGCGTGCTCGCCAGCGCACCGGCCGGGGTTCGACTTCGATTTCGTGCTTGGTGTGACAGGACACGCACGCATCGACGGTCTTGATGACCCCACGCGGCAGCAGCTTGCGGTTGGTCACCCCGCAGCGCGTGCAGATCCATTCAGCGGTGACGAAGTCGGTCGCGGTCGTCATGGCTCACTTGGTGGTCAGGACGTGGAGTGCGCGGCGCACCAGCGCTTCGGCGTCGGCGTCGCCGCCGTCGCCCGCCAGCGCCTGGCGCAGCGCTCGCTCGGCCTCCGTCCCGCCGTATCCGAGACGCTCGAGCGCGGCCAGCGCCGCACGGGCTGGAGCGTCGAGGGGCGCGGGCTGGCCGCCCACAAGCTCGCCGAGCTTGTCGCTGAGTTCAAGCGCCAGACGCTCGGCCAGCTTCCGGCCTACGCCCGAGACGGACGACAGAGCCGCCAGATCCTTCTTTTGGATGGCCTTGGCGCCGCGCTCCGCGCCGAGCGTCGACAGGAACGCGACCGCGATCCGCGGCCCCACCCCGTTCACGGTGAGCAGTCGCTGGAACAGGCGCCGCTCTCCGTCTTCGAGAAACCCATACAGCGACCACCCGTCTTCGCGCACCACCAGCTCGGTCGCGAGCGTCACCGGCTCCCCCACTCCGGGCAGCCGCTCCATCACGCCCAGCGGGACGGTGACCTCGTAGGCGACGCCGCCCGGCGTCTGTACGACCACGCGGTCCGCCCCCTTGGCGGCCAGATGGCCGGTTACCGCGGCGATCACGAGTGACGTTCCAACCGAACCGGGCCGCCGGTCACCCGGGACACCAGTCGTTCCATCGTGCAGCCCGGTTGGAACGTCACGAGCGGATGACGTGGGTCAGCGCCACCGCTACGCCGTCCGCGGCGTCGGACGGACGTGGCGCGTGCTTCAGCCGCAGCAAGCGCGCCACCATCGCGGCGACCTGGGACTTCGGCGCGGCGCCCGCACCCACGACCGACTTCTTGACCGTGGCCGGGGCGTATTCGCTGATATCGAGCGCGTGCTGCTGGGCGGCGAGGAGGACCACGCCGCGCGCGTGTCCGAGCACGAGCGTCGTGCGCACGTTCTTATGGTAGAAAGCGTCTTCGAGCGCGAGGGCGGTCGGCCGGTGGCGCTCGATCAGCTGGACGATGCCGTCATGCAGCTGTGCCAGGCGGCGGGGAAGGGGGCTGCGCGTCGTGAGGCGGATGACGCCGCACTCGATGAGACGTCCGAATCCCGGGGTGCCGTTGCCGTATTCCACGACCCCGTAGCCGGTGACGGATGTGCCCGGGTCGATCCCCAGGACCCTCACGTCACCCGACCTCGGCCATCGCCTCGGCGTCGATGTCGAAGTTGGAGGAGACCTTCGCGACGTCGTCCAATTCTTCGAGCGCCTCCATGAGGTGGAGCAGCTTCCTGGCGTCCTCGCCCTCGACCTTGACCGTGCTCTTGGGAATCAGCGCCAGCTCGGCGCTCTGGATCGGCAGGCGCTTCTGGGCGAGCGCGTCCTGGACAGAGTGAAACCGGGCGGCCGGCGTCGTGACGACGTACGAGTCGGCGTCGCGCTGGAAATCGTCGGCGCCGGCGTCGAGCGCCGCTTCCATCGCCGCATCTTCGTCGACTTTGGCGGCGTCGAGCAGGATCTGGCCCTTGCGGTCGAACATCCACGCCACCGAGTTGGCGGCGCCCATGTTGCCGCCGTTGCGGGCGAACTGATGACGGATTTCCGCCACCGTCCGGTTCGGGTTATCAGTCGTCGCCTCGATCAGGATCGCGGCGCCGCCCGGGCCGTAGCCCTCGTAAGTGACTTCCTGGTACTGCACCCCCTCGAGCTCGCCGGTCCCCTTCTTGACCGCGCGGTCGATGTTCTCGGACGGCATGTTCTCGGCCTTGGCCGCGTCGATCGCCGTGCGGAGCCGCGGGTTTCCGGCGGGATCGCCCCCGCCCGCCTTTGCGGCGATGGTGATTTCCCGGATGAGCCGCGTAAAGAGCGCGCCCCGTTTGGCATCGGTGACGGCCTTTTTCCGCTTGATCTGCTTCCACTTGCTATGGCCAGCCATAACAGGCCCCGTTGTATGACGGTACGACGGTACGTCGCTGCGCCAGCTCCCCTCGTACAACATAGCGTCGTAGCATCGTATAGCGGTAATTTTCGATCATGCGCCCTTCACCGATCATCTTGATGCTCGCCCTCGCCGCCGCCCCGGCGTGCAACCGTCCAGCGCCCCCCGACACGCGCACGATGCTGCGCAAGAGCCTGCACGGCGTGCTCGTCTATCCGCGGTCGACCCTGGTCGACGCCACCAGCGGAGCGGACGCCGCCCAGGTCACGCTCACCACGCTCGATTCCGTGGGCGTCGTCGCCAGGTGGTTCCGGGACGAGCTGAACCTCAATGGATGGGCGCTGCAGAGCGACGTGACGAGCGGGGATGGGTCGATCGCCATTACGGCATCGAAGGGGAGCCGACCGCTGTGGATTACTTTGCGGCCAAACGTGGGCGGGCCCGGCTCGACGTATAACGTCATCGGCGCCGTCGTGTCGGGGGATTCATTGTTACTGGGCGACTCGGGTACGAAGAAACCGCCCGCTCGCTGAACGGGACTAGCGGGCCGATTCGATCCGGTAAATCCGTCCCGACGCCATCACCGCGTACACCTCTCCCGCCGCATCTTCGCCGAACGAGACCGGGTTGTCGTTGATCAGCGGCGATGCAAGGGCGGGATAAGGCTCGATCAGGGTCGCGCCGCTGAATCTCAATGAGCGTACCCAGCCGCCGCAGTAGTCCCCGTAAAAATACGTCCCCGCGAGCTCCGGAAACGCCTTGCCGCGGTAGACGTAGCCACCCATGACGGCGCACGCGGGCGAGTGCGGGTACTCCCACACCGGGAGTACCAGCCCTGCGGCGGGACAGTTGATGAACGGCTGGTAGCAGTGCGTGCCCTCCATGAATGGCCAGCCGAAATTGTTGCCGCCCACCACCGGA
>DATJJY010000157.1:0-9772 GCA_035491895.1 Gemmatimonadales bacterium | reverse complement strand
CATCGCCCCGTTGAGGTTCAGCTCGTGCTGCAGCACCGCCAGGGTGGAGTCGTACTCCGTGCGGATGTCCGCCCACTCCGAGTCGGTGGGCTGGACGCCGCTTGAATCAGCCTCCCGCAGGGCGATCGTCCGCTCCACCAGCTGATGGAGCAGCGCGTTGACCAGCGAATCGTTCGCCGTGAGCATCATCTGGGCGTAGCGCGGATCGATGGAGAACAGCCAGCGCACGAAGTCCTTCACTTCGAACCGGCCGCCCGCATATGTGGCGAGCGTCTTGTTGCTGCGTCCCGCCGCGTCGAGGTCCTGGAGCGCGCTGCGGACCGCCTCACCCGCACCGCTCGCGATGGCGACTTTGCGCGACTGGTAGAGCGTCGCGAAGTACGTGGAGTCGCTGCGGCCGGCCTGCAGGTGCGCCACACCGGCGGTGAAGGTGTCGCGGATCTCGGCCAGCGGCGGGCGGCGGATGATGTGAAAACCGAAACTGGACCGCACGACCCCCGACATCGATCCGGGCGGCAGCTGCCACGCGGCATCCTCGAACTGCGTCACGAATCGCCCCCGCCCCCCCACGTCGAGGTACCCGCCGCTCGACTGCGACGCCCGATCCTCCGACGTGCGTTTGGCCACGGCGGCGAAATTGGCGCCGCCCGAGCCGACCAGGGACCGCCACAGGGTATTGGCCTGATTCTGCTTCTGCTGCACGACCGGGGGCGCCGCGTTCGGCGGCACCATGATCAGGATGTGCTGAAACGCCCGTACATCCCCCGAGTTATAGGCGGAATCGACCTGTTTGGCGGACAGCTGCAGGCGGGCGTTTCGCTTGTCCGAGAAGTGCTCGAATTTCAGCTGCGACACCATCGGCCACATCACCCGCGCGACGGTGGCGGAGTCTTCGAGCGACTGGCCCTTCGCCAGCGACATCGCGAACAGCGTGTAATTCAGATACGCGCTCGCGAGCTGGGTCAGGTTCGGGCTCTCGAGCGGCAGTCCCTTCACGCGGGACGCGATCTCGGCGAGGCGCTCGACGGTGAGCACCTGCCCGTCGGCTTCGGCGGCGGCGGCGGGATGCGCGGAAAACGCATCCTTCATCACCTTGCACCCCGACACCAGAAGTCCCAGCACGATGAGCCCGGCACGACGCATGAGTCTGACTCCTGTTCCTTCAGTGGTCTTGAGCGACTGCCGTGAGCGCCCGCTTCAGCCCGGGGCCGATCGCTTCTCCCCCCAGGCGGCGGAGCCGCAATGAGAGCGGAATGGACCGGCGCACGTCGGCGGCGAATTGCACCGCGTCGAGCGCCGCGGCAAGCCCCGCCATCCGGGGATGAGCGTCCCGACGAAACGTGAGCCGCGCCTCGTCGCCGCGAACCAGGATCGTTTCCAATCCCGCCAGGGCGCCGAGCGCGCGGAGCTCCGTGACGAGGAGCAGCCGCTCCGCCTCCGGCGGCAGCGGCCCGAACCGATCGCGCAGCTCCTCGCGGATCGCCGCAATCTCGCCAGACCGCTCCACCCGCGCCAGTCGGCGGTACACCTCGAGCTTTGACGTGTGATCGGCGACATACGCATCGGGGAGATGCGCCGGGGCGTCCAGCACGACCTCCGGAACGGGAAGCGGCCCGGCGGGACCCTCGCCTTGCAGCGCTTTCACTTCCTCTTCCAGCCACCGCAGATAGGTGTCGAACCCCACCGCCTGCACGTGCCCCGATTGTTCGGCGCCGAGCAGATTCCCCGCCCCGCGCAGCTCGAGATCGCGCAGCGCGATGCGGTATCCCGCCCCCAGATCGGTATGATGCTCGAGCACCTGCAACCGCTCCTCGGCCGCGCGATCGGGCTCGTCCGGGACGAGCAGGTAGCAGGCGGCCCGACGGTGGCTGCGACCCACGCGGCCGCGCAGCTGATACAGCTGCGCCAGTCCGAGGCGATCGGCGCGGTCCACGATCATCGTGTTCGCGTTGGCGACGTCCAGCCCCGACTCGACGATCATCGTCGAGACGAGCACCTCGACCTCCCCCGCGACGAACCGCGACATCACCCGGTCGAGATCGATCTCGCGCATCTGTCCGTGCGCCACGGCGACCTCGGCGCGCGGTGCCAGCGCCCGAACGCGCGCGGCGATCGTGGCGATCGTCTCGATCCGGTTGTGGACGAAGTAGATCTGCCCGCCGCGATCCAGCTCGCGCGCCATCGCCTCCTCGAGCAGTCCGTCGTCCCATGGCTCAACGAACGTGAGCACCGGCGAGCGATCCTTGGGGGGCGTCTCGAGCAGCGTCATGTCGCGCAGTCCCGCGAGCGACAGATGGAGCGTGCGGGGAATCGGCGTCGCGGTCAGCGTCAGCACGTCCACCGAGAGCTTCAACGCTTTCAGGCGCTCCTTGTGACGCACGCCGAAGCGATGCTCTTCGTCGACGATCAGAAGCCCCAGGTCCTTGAACAGCACGTCGCTCGACAACAGGCGATGCGTGCCGATCACAATATCGAGCGCCCCCTCGGCGAGACGTGCCAGGGCGGTGGACGTTTCCTTGGGGGTGCGGAAGCGCGACAGCACCTCGAGGCGCACCGGGTAGTCGGCGAGCCGCTCGCGAAACGTGCGGCCGTGCTGCTCCGCCAGAATCGTCGTCGGCACGAGCAGCGCGACCTGCTTACCCGCCTGCACCGCCTTGAACGCCGCCCGCAGCGCGACCTCGGTCTTACCATAGCCGACGTCGCCCACGAGCAACCGGTCCATCGGGCGGGCCCGCTCCATGTCGCGCTTGACCTCGAGCGTCGCGCGCACCTGGTCGGGCGTGTCCTCATAAAGGAAAGCCGATTCCAGCTCACGCTGCCACGGCGTGTCGGTGGGAAAGGCGTATCCGTGCGCCAGCTGGCGGCGCGCGTACAACGCCAGGAGCTCCTGCGCCATCGCGCGGATCGCCGAGCGCGTCTTGTCGCGCTGCCGCTGCCACGTCGTGGCGCCGAGTCGGTGGAGGCGTGGCGGTGGCGCGTCGCCGTCCCCCGGGGCGCGATACGGCTCCAGCTGATCGAGCCGGTACAGTGGCACGTTGAGTCGGTCGCCGCCCTCGTATTCGACGACCGCCACCTCGAGTGTGGCGTCGCCCACCGGCACCGTCTGCAGGCCGCGGAAGATTCCGATCCCATGGTCCAGATGGACGACGAACTCCCCGGGGGAGAGCGGGCGCGCCGCCGCACCGAGCGCCGCCGAGCGGTAGCGCCGCGCGCGCCGCAGCCGCCGCGCCCGCCGGAAGATCTCGTGGTCGGTGAGCACGCGGAGCGTGGGGTGCAGAAACCCGGCGTCCAGCGCTCCGACCACCAGCGTGGCGGCGGTCCCCTCTCCCAGGAGCTCGTCGAGCCGCTCGAGCTGCCCTTCGTTGTCGCACAGAATGACGGTCGCCGGGGGATCGCGCACCACTTGGCGCAGCCGTTTCAGGTCGCGGTCGATCGCTTCGGGCGGCACCAGCGGGAAGCGCTCGTCACAGCCGGCCTCGGTCGGGACGATACGCGCGAACCGGTGGAGCGCCGATCGCCACACCTCGGGCGCGACCAGCAGGTCTTCGCGCGCCGGCGTGTCCTCGCCCATGCGCCGGGCCACTTCCACGTGATGCGCCGCATCGCTCCAGCCGCGCGTCACCTCGTGCTCGACCGCCGCCTCCTGATCGAGCACCACGAGTGCGTCGGCGGGAAGAAGGTCGAGCAGCGACGAGCGCACCAGCGGAGCGGCCGGATCGGCGCCGCTCTCGGATTTCATCGGTAGGATCGTGACCCGTTCGAGCGTTTCCCCCGAGCGTTGCGTGTCCAGGTCGAACGTGCGCAGCGACGCGATTTCGTCTCCCCACCACTCGACGCGCGTGGCGGCCGCCATCCCGTAGCCGTACACGTCGAGAATGCCGCCGCGGACGCTGAACTGTCCCACCTCCGTGACCGCCGGGACGCGCTCGAAACCCATCGCCGCGAGACGGGTCACCGCCTCGGTCAGGGTCACGCCGGACTGCGCGCCGGCCAAAACGTCGAGCCGCGCATGCGCCAGCGCCGTGGGAACACCGGTGCGTTCCGCCGTCGCGCGAGCGGTCGTCACCAGAACGCGGACCTCGCTGCGGAGCAGCGCCGCCACCGTCTCGAGCCGCTCGCCGGCGATCTCGACGTGGGGCTCCTCCGCTCCCAGGCTCTCGCGCTGCGGGTACAGGGCGACGCTGTCCTCGCGCAGCATACGCAGGTCCGCGAGCCAGCGCTCCGCGTCGGCCGGAGTGGCGGCGACCACGACGAAGAGGCGCTGCGGCAGGCGGCGCGCCAGAGTGGCGGTGAGCACCGCGGCGCTCGAGCCGGGGAGTCCACCGATCGCGCGCCGCCCGCCCGCGGCCGGCAGCTGATCGGCCAGCGTCCGCGTGGCGGGGAGCTCGTCGAACCGATCGAGCAGGAACGCGAGCGACATCAGCGCGCCAGCGTGGCCGCGGCCAGCTCTCCGAGTGCGAGGAGCAGCGCTATGAGGAGCAGCACCCCGCTCAGGTCGGCACGCCGCAGGCCCGCGAACGCCGCGGCGCCGAAATCGACGTCGCGCACGAGCTCGGCGCCGAGCGCCGACCGGACGACCGCGGGATCGGCGGGCGTCAGGTCGGACTCCCGCGGATCGGGACCGTAGACCGTGGCACCCACCGTGTCGGGGCCGACGCGGGCGAACGTCACGCGGGAGTCGCCTTCCTGCTCCGTGACGGGCGATTCGCCGCGGGAGAAGTGATTCACCAGCGCGTCGACGAGCGGGACGAACGCCGGTGTCGTGGGCAGTGTCGTCCACGTCGTGTCGAACCGGCTGCCGACCAGGACCACGCCGCCCGAGGCGACGGCCCAGGGCTCGCCGTTCACGGTGGCGAGCACCAACCCTGAATCGACGCCTTCGAGTCGCTGCCGCCGGGTGACGCGCGCGCCATCGAGGCCGGCGAGTGTGGTGCTGGCGATCGGACCCGGCGAGCCGGCGCCGCCGAAGTGCCACCCCGTTCCGCGGGCCTGCAGCGCCCGGTTCACCTGTCCGATGAGGGCCGGGTCGGCCGGCGGAATCACGACCGACGCACCGGCTCCCGGTCGGTCGGCGAACGTCACCTCCGCCCCGTCACTCACCCGATGTGCGGCCTGCAACACGGCGAGTGCCGCCGCCGCAAATGGGCCGGCGGCAGGATCGGCGCGCACGCGCGCCGGCGGTACGCTGTGCCAGACGACGAGCCGGCGATCGTCCGAACGGAGCTCGTCCGGCTCGAGCGTCACCTCTCCGACCCACCATCCCGGGCCGGGGTCGGCGAGCGGCAGCGTCACGGTCGCGCCCGGGGCGGCGAGTCCCCGGGCGAGATCGCGCCCTCGCAGTCTCAGCGTGACCGGCACGGGGCTCGCCCCCGCCGTTCCGACGACCGTCACCGACACGGCCCCGCTCCCGCCCCCGCCACCCCCGGCGACGCGTGCCGCCGCGATCCCCCGGTTGGCGGGAGTTGGGCGTGGCCCGAGCGCGAGGATCCGCACGCCGGGAGGAACGGTGACGCGGCCGGATGCGAGGGCCGTACGCTGCAGGTCGCTGATCACGTGGACCTCGCGAACCGGCGCGGGAGCGGCGGCCGCCACGCGCACCGCACGGTTCACCGCGCTCACCAGATCGAGACGGCGTGGGTCGGCCGGCGCGCTGTCGACCGCCGCCTCGAGCTCGCCCTGCGCCCCACCCCGCACGATGCCGTCCGCCAGCACGAGCCAGAGGCGATCGTCCGGCGCCGCTCGGCGCAGCACCGCTCGCGCCGCGGTCTTCAGCCGCTCGAGCGTCACCTGTCCGCCCACCACCGCTCCGGAGGACAACGAGTTGTCGAGCACGATGACGAGTGCGCTCGGCGGATGCGTCGCACCGCTCGAGCGCGACGGGACGAGCGGGCGCGCGGCGGCGAGGATGACGGCGACGATCAGCCCAGTTCGCAGCAACAGCAGCAGCAGGTGACGCAGCCGCATGCGCCGCGCGCTGCGCCGCTCCGCTTCCGACAGATACCGCAGCGCCGGGAAGTCCGCCTCCGGCGGTTGGCGGCGCTGAAACAGGTGCAGCAAGGCAGGGATGGCCGCGGCTGCGAGACCGATCAGCGCCAGCGGGTGGAGAAAGATCACGCGAGCCGGCGCAACACGTGCCCGAACGGCTGATCAGTCGTTACGTCGTGGTACGCAATGCCGTGCCGCCGGCACGCGGCGCGCCACGCCGCGATCTCCCGCTCGACGGTCAAGCGATAGGCGCGGGCCAGCTCGCGGGGCCGCACCACCAGCCGGTCGTTGGTCTCCGGATCGCGAAACCGGACTTCGGGCGGCCCGCTTAGCTCGCGCTCACCCCGATCCATGACATGGAGCACGACCACCTGGTGGCCGCGGTGCCGCAGGTAGCGCAGCGCCGTCAGCGCGAGCTCCCGGTCGAGCAACAGATCGGAGAGCAGTACCACGAGCCCGCGCCGGGTGAGGAGGGAGGTGACGTGCCGCAGGGCCGCCTCCGCCGCCGAGCCGTGACCGGCGGTAGCGGTAACGATGCCCTGCACCAGCCGCCGCCACTGACCGGTCTTCACGCGCGCGGGGACGACGTCCCGCACCGCCTCGTCGAACGTGATCAGTCCCGTGGCATCGCGCTGACGCAGCAGGATCAATCCGAGGGCCGCCGCGAGGCGCTGTGCGTACTCGTGCTTCGTCAGCCGCTCCGGAGCTCCGCGCCACGCCATCGACCGGCTGGCATCGAGCAGGATCATCGCCCGCAGGTTGGTCTCTTCCTCGAATTGCTTCACGAACAGGCGGTCGGACCGGGCGAGCATGCGCCAATCGAGATAGCGCAGCTCGTCCCCCGGCTGATAGGCGCGATGCTCCGTGAACTCCACGGAGAAGCCGCGGAACGGAGAGCGATGCAGCCCTGCGAGGTATCCCTCGACGATTCCCTGGGCCACGATTTCAATCCCACCGAGCCGCGCGACTTCGGCGGGATCGAGCAGGTCGAGACGCTCCGTGGCGGTCATGGCGTGCGGAAGCTAGGGGCGCGCATATGTCCATGGTAGAGGACAGAATCCCCTGAAGGGCGCGGCACCAAAGTGCGCAACATATTGTGGAACATATCGTTAGAAATGCGTCCGGGGTGGCATATGGCCTGCGATACCGTCCACTCGGAGGGTATATGCTGACCACACTTGCGTTGATCGCATCCTTGTCCGGCTCATCGGGAGCGCCTGCTCCGGCGGCGCGGCTCGATCCGGATCGTTCCCGGGTTTCGGTCTGGACCGATCACGGCGACGACCCCTATCAGACGGGCCGCAGCGCGCGCGTCTATGTCCGCGCCGACCGCGACGCCTACGTCACGATTCTCCGGGTCGACACCGACGGCCGCGTCCGCGTCCTGTTTCCGCGCGACCCCTGGGAAGACAACTTCGTGCGTGGCGGCCGGGAATTCGAGATTACGGCCACGCGCGACGACGATGCGTTCTACGTGGACGACTATCCCGGCGTCGGCTACATCTTCGCCGTCGCCTCGCCCGACCCCTTCGACTACGATCCCATCACGAGCGGGGATCATTGGGATTATCGCGTGGTCGCCGACGGTCGCGTCCGGGGAGACCCCTACGTCGCGCTCACCGACGTGGCCCAGCGCATCGTCCAGGGAAATGACAACGATTGGGACTATGACCTCGTTCCTTATTATGTCGAGCGGCACTACGACTACCCGCGGTTCCTCTGCTACGACTGCCACAGCTACGCCAGCTACTCGGCCTGGGATCCGTACGCGTATTCCTGCGTCCGCTTCCGAATCGTCGTTTTCGACGACCCCTACTACTACCCCTATCGGTATTACGGGGGCACGCGGGTCGTCTTCACCCGGCCGTTGCGCCCCGAGCCCCGTTTCATCTTCAAGGATCGGGACGGCTTCGGAAACGATCGGTTCGTGACGCACGCGCGCGAGCGCGACAGGCCGGTCAACGACAACACGCGCCGCGGCGTCCGCGGCGCCGATATCGGGGGCCGCGGCTCGATCCCGGTGCCGGAAACACGGCGTCGCAATCCGGACGACGGATGGCTGCGTCGGTTCCAACCCCCCACCGACCGCCCCGGCACGCGGGATCGGAGTGGCGATCGCTCGACTGCCGGCGACCGGCCCGACTGGCGGGGTCGCAGGCCGGACGGACGCGATGACCCGTCGTCCGCGAAGCCCGACGATCGGGGCCGCCGCACCCAGCCCGGCGACGACCAATCGCGGCGCCAGCCACCGGACGATTGGCGCGGCCGCCGGCCTTCGAGCGACGACCAGCCGCAGCGCCAGCCGCCCGACGACGGGCGCGGGCGCCGGCCCTCAAGGGACGATCAGTCGCAGCGCCAGCCGCCCGACGACGGGCGCGGACGCCGGCCGTCGCGGGACGACCAGTCGCAGCGCCAGCCGCCCGACGACGGGCGCGGGCGCCGGCCGTGGAGCGATGACCAGTCGCGGCGCGCGCCGCCGCAGCAGGCGCCGTCGGACCGCCGACCAGATCAGGTGCAGGGTCGCGGGCACGACGATCCGAGCCCGCCGCGGCAGGGTGACGATTCACGGCGCGCTCAGCCAAACCGGGGCCACGATTCGCCGCCGCCCAAGAGAGACGATTCGAACAAGCCGGAAGTGCGCCGCCGGCGGCCCTAGTACTCTCGCAACATGCTGACGCGCCCGTCCGTGGCCACCCGCGGACGGGCGCGCTAGCTTCTTGGGCCCCAACGGTCGCGCACATCTACTCGACGAGGGAGACCCATGCGGAGCTGGATCACGATTCTTGTAGCCGGTGCCATCGCCTGCGGTGGCGGGATGCATTCCCAGGTCCCTGTTCCGGCTGCCGCTCCCCCTGCCCCTGCGCCCACGGTCGTGACGGGTAGGGCCGTGGGACCTGCCTCGGTCACCGCGGATGATGTCCGGCATCGCATCTACCTCGTCGCCGACGACTCGATGCGTGGCCGCGCCACCCCCTCCGCCGGTCTCGAGACGATGGCGGGATACGTTGCGTCGGAGTTCCGCCGTTTCGGGCTGCGGCCCATGGGCGACAGCGGCGGCTTCATCCAGCGATATCCGCTCGAGGTCTTCCAGGCCCGGGGTGATAGCGCCGCGGTGTGGGCCACCGGTTCGGCGCCGATGCGCTGGACGTTGGGGCAGAACATGAAGTTCCTGCAGGGGCGTCCGATCGCCGATCACGTCGCGGCGACAGCGATCCTCATCACCGGGACGCCGCAGGCCGGCGGGGCCCTCGACTCGGCGGCGGTCACCGGAAAGGTCGCCATCGTGCCGATCGGGGCGACCGGCTTCGCCGGCGCGACCGCGCTGCTGCAGCGCCATCCGGCCGCGATCATCGCGATCCTCGCGCTCCCCGATTCGACGTGGGCGCAGTTCCCGAGCCACGAGTCCGGAGTCTCGGTGCGCAATCCCGCCGAGGGGGGCGGCATCACGGTTCCTCCGGTTCTCGTCATCCGCGACAGCGTCGCCCGGCCCTGGCTCACGCAGGCGGGGGTGAATCTCGACTCGGCGCGCGCGGCGGCGACGGGCGCCCTCACCAGCCGGGCTCTGTCGGGCCTCACGGTGCACGTCATGCTCCCTGAGAAACTGCTGCGCCACACCGGCGCCCCCAACGTCGTCGGCATGCTCGAAGGCTCGGATCCGGTGCTCAAGCATCAGTACGTCCTGTTCACCGGACACATGGATCACATCGGGCAGCCGGGTGACGGCGAAGGCTGTACGGCGAAAGGCGCGGACTCGATCTGCAACGGCGCCGATGACGACGGCTCCGGC
>DATJJY010000156.1:0-72972 GCA_035491895.1 Gemmatimonadales bacterium | reverse complement strand
GCGATCGAGATAGCTGGAAAACCCGCCGCCGATCACCACCCCGCCCCAGGCGGGGCCGGAAATCTGGAAGAGCGGAAAGCGGGAGCTGCGGCGCGTTGCACGCTCGCCGCCGAGCTCGTCGGTGATGTAGGAAACGGCCCCAACGGCGTTGGCGCTGAGCTGGCTGGTGGCCGTGAGGGCCACTTCCGCCAGACCCGAGAACGGATCGAACATGGCGAACGCGCCGCCGGTGGCCCGCGCGCGCGCGCTTTCCGGCCGGCCCGGCACGCCGAGGCCGTTGATCCCGAACGGGGAATCCTGTCCCGCGAGCACTCTTCCGGCACCCGCGCACAGCGCGAGTCCCAGCACGAGAGCGCACCGTGAGGTGAGCGTCATTTCACGGTGCTCCGAGGTTGATGCGCGGCACGTACGTCAGTCGGATCATCGGGCGGAACGCCGCGGTGCGCGATGAGTAGAAGCGCAACGTCGTGAACGTGGCCCCTTCGAAACTCGACAAGCGGCCTGTCGTATCCACGGTCGCTCCCGCGACCGGCTGGGACCGGTTCAACGCCAGCAAGCGCAGGTAAATGCTCGTCGTCTGCGTCGTGTCGAACTGCCAGAAGCGGTACAGCGTCGTGAGCTCGATCCGCACCGTGTCGGTGGGATTTCCGCTGAAGGGCGCCGACACTCCCATGATCGTGTCGCCGATCATCGGCGACTTGAGCCCGAAGTCGGCCGCAACCCGGTTGGCGACCACGATGACTGAATCGCTGGTCAGGAGCGGCGCCGTCGCGGTCGGGATGAGCAGCAGCTGGGCGCGGATGACCTGCGACGAGTCGCGAAGATTCTTCGGGAAGTTGATGCGCAACAGCGACCGCCTCGATGGGACACCGCCGATCAGCAGGTTCGAGTCGAGCGGGATCACGGGCGCCGTGAAGACGAACGTGTCAAAGTCGGTGCCGATTTGAATGGAATCGGCGAGCGTCCCGTAATGGACCGAATCGGGGCGGATCAGCTTCCCCGCAGAATCGACGCGGTAAAACCAATGCATCGTCAGACCGGCGCCGATTTCCCGGGCGCCGAAGGTCGCCGTCGGCCCGTTGTCGGCGCTGATGAGCACCCCCAACGACACCCTGCCCGTATCGGCCAGGTTGGGCACTGGTGCGTGAGCGCTGTCGAACTTGAGCCTGAGCCTCACGATGTGGTTCCCGAGCGAGAGGCTATCGCTCACCCCGTCCACCAAGACCGTATCTCCGGTGACCGAATCGCGCCGGCCGGACAGCGAGAGCAGACTGTCGACGTTGACGACCCGCAACGGCGGGCCGGCGAATGCCGGCGCGAGATCGGCGAGTGTTGTGGTGCTGTCGATCGAATCGGGGAGCTGGTAAATGGAGAACCGCAGGTTTCGGCTCGCCGTGTCGGGGCGCTGGAAATAAATCGTCAGCTTCATGGAATCGGTCACGATCGCCCCGGTCGCCGTGTCCGCGCTGTCGAGCCTGACGCGCAGGGAGGAGAACGGCACCATCCGTGTAATGGGCCGGCTGTCGATCCCCCCTTCCGCCATGGCGGGCAGAAACCCGGCGTTTGCCGGGAGCACGTACCCCTGAAACACCGAGTCCCTGGAGATCGCGTCCGTGAAGAGCGACTCGACCGCGACGAGGTGGTTGCCGGGACAAAAATCGGGACAGCGCGCCGGAGCCGTCGGCTCTTCGACGCAGGCCCATAGCGCCGCGGCGCAGACAACGCCGGCAATGAGGATGCGTCTCACGACAGCGCATCCCGCGTGAACGCCTCGGGGAGCAGCTCCTTGAGCGTCCAGCGCCGCTCGCTCGTCGGGCCCGCCGCGATGATTTCGAGGTGCAACCCGAACTCGGCGAGGAGCTGGCGGCACGCGCCACACGGCGTCGCCGGCGGCTCGACGGCCGTCGCCACCGCCACCCGCCGGAGCGACCGCTTCCCCGCCGCCACCGCGGCGCCCACCGCCATGCGCTCGGCGCAGATCGTCAGCCCGTAGGAAGCGTTCTCGACGTTGCACCCGACGTGAATCGTGCCATCCTCCGCTTCGATCGCGGCCCCGACGCGGAAGTTGCTGTACGGCGCATACGCGTTGCGCATCACCTCGCGCGCGCGGCGCACCAGCTCGGCGCTCACGCCCACACCTCCCGCAGGAAGGAGCGGCCCGCCCCGAGCGCCGGCACGCCGAAGAACTCCGCCACGGTGGCTCCCAGGTCGGCGAACGTCGATCGTTCTCCCAACGCTACCGCACGCACCCGCTTCCCCACCACGAGCACCGGCACCGCCTCCCGCGAATGGTCGGTGGAGGGCGTGGTCGGATCGTTCCCATGATCGGCCGTGAAGATGATCAGGTCGTCCTCCAAGAGCCGCGCTTCCAGACGGGGCAGCCAGGCATCGAGTGATTTGAGTCCCTCATGAAACCCCGGCACGTCGTTCCGGTGCCCCCACGTCTGATCGAACTCGATCACGTTCACGAAGATGAACCCCGTTTCGAGCGTCTCGAGCGCCCGCTCGATCAGCCGGTAGGCGTCGGGGTTGGTCGGCGTGTGCTCGCTCCTGATGTTCCGCGCCGCAAATAGATCGTCGACCTTCCCGATCCCCACCCGGGGGATCCCCGCCTCGGCCAGCCGGTCGAGCAGCGTAACGCCCGTGGGCTCGATCGAGAAGTCCTTGCGGCGCGCGGTCCGCTGATAGTTTCCCGGCGGCCCGTTGAAGGGCCGGGCAATCACACGGCTCACCGCATCTTCACCCTGCAACATCTCCCGCGCCACGCCGCACGCCGCGTACAGCTCGGGCGTTGGGACCGTCTCTTCGTGCGCCGCCACCTGAAACACCGAATCGGCCGAGGTATACACGATCCACTTCCCGGTGCGCTGGTGCTCCTCGCCCAGCTCCTGAATGATCGCCGTTCCCGACGCTGCGGTGTTGCCCAGCCACCCGCGGCCGGTGCGCGCCGCGAACGCGTCGAGCAACGCCCGAGGAAAGCCGTGCGGGTACGTCCGGAACGCCCGCTCGAGCAGCACGCCGCAAATCTCCCAGTGCCCCGTCGTCGAGTCCTTCCCCTGCGACTTGGGGAGCGCCACACCATGCGCCGCGCCGGGCTTCGCGGGTCGACCCATCCCGGTGAGCGGACGGCACAACCCCAGCCCCCATCGCTCCAGATTCGGGAGCTTCAGGCCTCCCACCGCCCGGGCCACGTTGCCGAGGGTATCCGATCCCGCGTCTCCGTAGGCTTCCTGATCGGGGACCGACCCGATGCCCAGCCCATCCAGCACGATGATCGCGGCCCGCTTCACTCGTAGATTCTCGGCAAGCGCTGTCCCAGCCCGCACAGGAAATCGCGCGGCATCACGCCGGACCAGGCGGCGATCTGCTCCAGCGTATTGACGTCGCCGTGGGCTGCGCCGACCAGCGTCGCGACGTCGCCCACCGCCACGGGCGTCGTCCCCGTCTCGATCATCGTCATATCCATCGTCACGATCCCGATGATCGGACAGCGCGCGCCGTTCAACAGCACCGTCGCCTTCCCCGATGGACCGAGGGAGCTCCGCAGGCCGTCGGCGTATCCGATCCCGAGCGTCGCGACCACCGTGTCCCGCGGCGCGGTCCAGGCCGCGTTGTAGCTGACGCTGTCGCCCGCGCGCACGCGCCGCGCGCTCACCACCACCGCCCGCACGCTCACCACCGGCTTCCCCGGCTCGATCTCACCTCCGGGGGTGCCGCCGTACAGATACACGCCGGGGCGGACGGCATCGAACGCGTACTTACGGTCGCGCAGTGCCGCGGCGCTGTTCGCCACGTGCAGCAGCTTCGGGCGCCGCGGCAGCCGACCCACCGCCTCGAGAAACCGCTCGAGCTGCAGCTCGCTCGTGCCGTCGGAGCGCTCCGAGGAGTGAAACTGCGTGAAGCACCCCTCGATGCGCTCCGCCCCGGGGAGATCGCGGATACCGTCGATCTCGTCCCACCGCACGCCCGAGCGACCCATTCCGGTGTCGATCTCGATGTGACAGGGACGCTCCGGCTCGAGCGCGGTCCATGCGGCGAGGCTCTCCTGCTCCCCCAACGCCGGAGTCAAATCGAAGCGGCGATACCGCTCGAACTGGTCCGCGCGCCCGGGACCGCACACAAGAACGGGCCGCGCGATGCCGGCGGCCCGTAACTCGGCGCCTTCCTCGATCGTCGCCACCCCGAAGCCCCAGGGATCGACCTGCTCCAGGGCCCGCGCGACGGCGACGGCTCCAACTCCGTACGCATTGGCTTTGACGATCGGAAGGAGGCGCGTACCCGCGATGCGCGCCACCGTGCGGGCATTCTCCACGACCGCCGCGAGGCTCACCTCGACCCATGCGCGGCTCTGCGGCGCGCTCATTGACTCCATCAGACGAGCGGGTATCATACCCCGGCAGGAGGCTAAATGCAAGGAGATTCAGCGCTTGGACGCGTGCTGGCGCTCGTCCGCGAGCTCCGAAAACGCTCTCCCTGGAACGGCGCGCAGACCCCCTACACACTCCGCCCCTACCTCGTGGAAGAGGTGCTGGAGCTGGATCACGCCATCGCGAGCGGGGATCCATTGCAGCTGCGCGAAGAGCTGGGCGACATGCTGCTGCACCTCTCGTTCCAGATCGTGCTCGCCGAGGAGCGCAGCCAGTTCGACGCCGAGTCGGTGGTGCGGGCGCTGGAGCAGAAGATGCGACGCCGTCACGCGCAGCTGTTCGGCGCCGGCCCGGTGCCGGCCACTGATACGTGGGAGCGCAGCAAGCGGCGCGAGAGCGCGTCCTCGGGGCGCAGCGCCTTCGCCGGTGTGCCGCCGCATCTGCCGCCCCTGCTCATGGCGTTGCGGCTGCAGGAGCGCGCGTCCGGAGTCGGATTCGATTGGCCCGACGAGCGCGGCCCGCTCGCCAAAGTCCGGGAGGAGATGGCGGAGCTCGAGGAGGTCACGCCCACCGAGGACCGCTATGAGGTCGCCGCGGAGATTGGCGACCTGCTCTTCGCCGCGGTGAACCTCTCCCGCAAGCTGGGCGTCGACCCGAATCACGCGATGGAGCTCGCCAACCAGAAATTCCGCCATCGCTTCGAGGCCGTGGAGCGGATGGCGCGCGAGCGCGGTGTGGAGGTGGGTGAAGCGAGCCTCGACGAGCTGGACACGCTGTGGGAAGAGGTGAAGGCGGGCGGGCGGTAGGGGACGGCAGGAGACGGCAGGAGACGGTAGGAGACGGTACGAGACGGTAGGGGACGGTAGGGGACGGTAGGGGACGGTAGGGGTGCAAACCTGTGCATGTAATCGTGTGGGAATTCGAGGCGCGACCCGGAAAGGAAACGGAGTTCGAGAAGGCCTACGGTGCTCACGGTGATTGGGCATTGCTCTTCTCGAACAGCCCGGACTATTGCGGTACCGATCTGCTGAAGTCGATCACGACCCGAACCTATCTCACCATCGATCGCTGGACCTCTGCGGCTGCATTCGCAGACTTCAAGCAGCAATGGCAAGCTGAATACCAGACACTCGACCAACAGATGGAATCTGTAACCCATAGCGAGAGGTCGATCGGCCAGTACGAATCCGCCTGAACCCCTCCGTCCCCTACCATCCCTTGCCGTCTCCTACCGTCTCCTGCCGTTCCTACCGTCTCCTACCGTCCCCTACCGTCCCCTACCGTCCCCTACCGTCCCCTACGGCCAGAGTTTGTAGAGCGTCCGCGGGAAGGCGATCGCCTCGCGGATGTGCGGGATGCCGCAAATCCACGCCACGGTGCGCTCGACGCCGAGTCCGAATCCGGCGTGGACGAACGTCCCGTACTTGCGCAGGTCGAGGTACCAGGCGTAGGCCTCCTCGGGGAGCCCTTCGGCCCGGATCCGGTCGCGCAGCTTGTCGTAGTCGTCCTCGCGCTGGCTGCCGCCGATGATTTCGCCGTATCCTTCGGGGGCCAGCATGTCATTGTTGAGGACGGTGCGCGGATCGGCCGGGTTTTCCTTCATATAGAAGGCCTTCACGGCCTTGGGGTAATTGTAGACCATCACCGGGCGGTCGAACTGACGCGCCAACAGCGTTTCGTCGTCTCCACCGAGGTCCCGGCCCCACTCGATGTCCGCGCCGAGACCCTTGAGCTTTTCCACAGCGTCGGTGTAGGAAATCCGGTGGTAGGGGGGGATGCAGGCCTCGAGCGGGGCGACATCGCGCTCCAGCTCCGCAAGCTCGGGGCGCCGGCGCTCGAGACAGCGCCGCACGATGTAGCTGACGAAATCCTCCTGCAGCCGCATATTCGCGTCCGAATCGTTCCAGGCGACTTCCGGCTCCACCATCCAGAATTCGGTGAGGTGGCGCCGGGTCTTCGATTTCTCGGCGCGAAACGTCGGTCCGAAGCAATAGACTTTACCCAGCGCCGCCGCGGCGGCCTCCACATAGAGCTGGCCGGTCTGGGCGAGATAGGCCTTCCCCAGATCGAAGTAGTCGGTGGCGAAGAGCGTGCCGGCCTGCTCGCCGATCGATCCGGTCAGGATCGGGGTATCGACGAGCACGAAGCCGCGCTCGTAGAAGAAATCGCGGATTGCCTGGATGACCTCGTGCCGGACCCGGGCGATCGCCACCTGGCGCCGGCTGCGCAGCCAGAGGTGACGGTGCTCGAACAGAAACGCGGTGCCATGTTCCTTGGGGGAGATCGGAAACTCGTGACTGGGCCCGAGCACGTGCAGATCGGTGGCCGTGAGCTCGACGCCGCCGGGAGCGCGGGCGTCGGCGCGCACCGTGCCGCTGACTTCGACCGACGTCTCCTGGGTGAGGGTGCCGAGCGCTTCCCACACGCGATCGGGCACGTCCTTCTTCGAGAGCACGACCTGGAGGTACCCGGTGCCGTCGCGCAGCGAGACGAACGCGATCTTGCCGCTCGATCGCGTGGTCATGACCCAGCCGCGCACCAGCGCCGGCTGCCCCGCCAGCGCGGGCAGCGCTTCGATTCGTTGAGGCTCCGGCATAGGCGCGGCATACTAGTGGCGGCCATCTGCACTGTCAACGCAATTGGGTGCGCACCGGTGGCGCGCGTCGGCCCGGACCGCGATGACACCGCGTGGCGCGATGCAACGAGCCTCCAGTCGCTGGCGGCCGAGCCGCAGCCGCTGTGGCGCGCCGTGGCGGGCCGGGCGGTGCGGGGCGGGCCCGCCATCGGATCGAGTGTGGTCGCCGTGGGCACGTCGGACCGAGCGGTAGTGCTGCTCGACCGGGGGACGGGACAGCGTATCTGGCGCCGCCATGTGCCCGGAACGGTGGCGGGCGGCCCCCTCATCGTCGGCGCCTTCGTGTACGTCGCCACGCAAGCGGTGCCGGACGGCCGGGTGGTGGCGCTGCAGCTCAAGACCGGGGTGCCGGCGTGGAGCGTCCGTACGGGCGGCGTGTCGGCGCCCCTCGCCCTCACCGACTCCACGATCATCGCCGCCACCGATCGCGGCCCGGTGGTGGCGCTCGATCGTGCCACTGGAGACCGCCGTTGGGAACGAACGCTCGGCCGTGGAACGCGCGCGACGCCGGTCGTGACGCCTTCCGGCATCGCCGTCGCCACGATCGGCGACACCCTCTACCTGCTCGATTCCGGCACGGGAGCGGTCCGCGCCCGCCTCGCGACACCGGGGACCATCATCGGCAACCTGGCGACGGACGGCCACCACCTCTTCGCCGGTACGACGGCGGGCCACCTCCTCGGCATCACGCTGCCCGACCTCGCTGTCCTCTGGGACCGCTCCGTCGGTGACGCCGTATACGGCGCCCTGGCCCTGGCCGGCGATACGATCTATGCCATCACCGGTCGCGGCACGTTGTGGCGCGTACCGGTGGGGGCCCCGGAGAGTGCACGGTCGGTGGCGCTCGGGGTCCCCGCCACCGCGGGTCCCACACCGCTCGTGAACGGCGTGCTGGTCGCAGGGGTGACCGGGGACGTCATGCTGATCGATGCCGCGACCGATTCGGTGCGCTGGCATACACGGCGGCGGGCACCGATCGACGTGTCGCCGATCGTGCAGGACCGGCAGTTGTTCCTGGTCACCGGAAACGGCGTCGTGGAGGCGTACCGATGAGACGTGCGATCACCGTTGCCGCCACCCTCGCCGCCCTCGTCCCCGTCCTCGGAGCTCAGGAAACGGCGGCTACGCCGCCGCCGCGCAGCCTCACCGAGAACGTCGTCCATTACGGGAAGTGGACCACCGCGGCGGCCGCCGTGGGGTTGACGCTCCTGGCCGCTCACGAGCACGATCGCGCCAATGAGAGCTGGCAGCGGCTCGTATCCCTCTGCCAAGCGGACAACGCCGCCTGCCAGCTGCGGTCCGATGGCCGGTACGTCGATTACCAGGCGGAGCTCGATTATCAGCAGACGTTGTACTACGACCACCGCGCGCGCCACCGCATCCTCGGCGCGCAGATCTCCGTGCTCACCTCGGCGGCGCTGTTCATCCTCGACTTGCGCCACCACGGCGGCAATCCGCCGAATATTCCCTTCCACGTTTCGCGCTTCGAGTTGACGGCGGAGCCGTTGGGGGACGGTGCGCGGGTTGGGATGCGGGTCGCGTTCTAGATATCAGACATCAGACATCTGACGTCAGAATTGCCTTCTTTGATCTCTGACGTCTGATGTCTGATGTCTGATGTCTGATGTCTGATGTCCGCATCATCCAACCCTGAAAAGCTCGAATCCTCTCTCATATCTCTGAATCACATTCTCTCGATAGACTCCGTTCTCAGGTTTCTCAAGCGCCGGGTCGCGGGCGATCAGCTCGCCTGCGGCACGCCGCGCGGCGTCGAGTAGGTCGATGTCGGTGGCGAAATTGGCGTAGCGAAACGTCGTGCCCCCCGACTGCCGCGCCCCCGCCAGCTCCCCCATGCCACGCTCGGCCAGGTCGAGCTCGGCGATCTTGAACCCGTCGGTCGTCTCCGTGAACGCCTTGAGCCGCGGGGCGGCGGCGCCGGCGTTCGACAGCAGAATGCAGTGGCTCGCCGCGCTGCCGCGCCCCACCCGACCCCGCAGCTGGTGCAGCTGCGCCAGCCCGAAGCGCTCGGCGTGCTCGATCAGCATCACCGTCGCGTTGGGGACGTCGATCCCCACCTCGATCACACTCGTCGCGACGAGAATCGCGATCGCGTTGTCGCGGAATGCCCGCATCTCCTCGTCCCGCACGTCGGCCTTGAGCCGGCCGTGCACCAGCCCGACCCGGAATTCGGCGAACACCTTGGCGAGCTTCTCGGCCATCGTCGTCGCCGCCTTCAGATCCGCCTTCTCGGATTCGTCGATCACCGGATAGAGAACGTACGCCTGCCTCCCGGCGGCGCATTCGGAGCGGATGAATTCGTAGATCTTGGCGCGCGCCGCCTCGGTGCGCAGCGCGGTCTTGATTGTTCCCCGCCCCGGCGGGCGCTGCGCGATGGTCGTGACGTCGAGATCGCCGTACAGCGTCAGCGCGAGGGATCGCGGGATCGGCGTGGCGGTCAGGAGCAGAACGTCGGGCGCATCACCCTTCTCGGCGAGCGCGGCGCGCTGCTCCACCCCGAAGCGGTGCTGCTCGTCCACGACGGCGAGACCGAGTCGTTGAAACGCCACCGACTCCTGGATCAGCGCGTGGGTACCGACCACGACGCGCGACGCACCGCTCGCGAGTCGCGCCCGGATCGCCGCCTTCTCCGCCGCCGTTCCCCGGCCGAGCAGCAGCTCGGGGCGCAGCTCGAGCGGGGCGAGCAGACGCGTGAGGGTGGCGGCGTGCTGCTCCGCGAGCAACTCTGTGGGGGCCATCATCGCGGCCTGGTATCCGTTCTCCACCGCGAGAAGCATCGCGAACAGCGCGACGACCGTCTTTCCGGTGCCGACATCTCCCATGAGGAGGCGATGCATGCGCTCGGGGGCCGTCATATCGTCCATGATCTCACGAATCGCGCGCTTCTGGTCGGACGTGAGCTCGAACGGTAGTGCGTCCTTCAACCGTGTCGTCAGCTCGTGCCGCAGCGTGAATCGGATCCCCGCCCGCGCCCGCTTGGCGAGGAAGCGCGCCCGCGCCTGCACGAGCTGCTGATCGAAGAACTCGTCGAACGCCAGGCGGCGCCGCCCCGACTCCGCCTCCGCGACGCTGCCGGGACGATGTACCGCCGCCAACGCCGCCCGCAGATCCGGAAGGCGGAGCCCCGCCCGGCGAGTGGGAGGCTGAGGGTCCTTGACCAGTGCGAGCAGTGCGTCGAGGTGCTGCTGGACGAGGGCGCGGATCTGTTTGTGCGACAGTCCCTCGGTCGCCGGATAGATCGGGAGGATGAGCCCGCGGTCGCCTCCCTCCTGCGGACCGGGTTCATCGGGGTCGGCGAGGATGAGGAATTCACGCGGCACCAGCTGACGTCCGTGGTAATAGCGGACCGGTCCGGTCACGAGGAGCAACTGCCCCTGCCGGATGGTGCGCTCGAGAAACGGTTGCCCGGGCCACGCGCACTCGAGCACCCCGGATTCGTCCTGCAGCAGCGCCCGGAAGACACGCAGCCCACGCCGTGTCGGAAGGATCCCCGTCGAGCGCACACGACCGACGCCCGTGACCTCGTCTCCCACTCGCGCCTTGGCGAGCGGCGTTACGCTCGTGGCGTCGAGATAGCGGTGCGGGGCGTGATAGAGGAGGTCGCCGACACTCCGGATCCCGAGCCGGGCCAACGCCTCGGCGCGCTTCGGGCCGACTCCCTTCAGGAACTTGACCGGCGACTTGAGCTCGATCGACATCACCCGTGGACCAGACGCCGGGCGTAGGATGCCGCATCGAACAGCTCGAGGTCGTCGAGCCCTTCGCCCGTGCCGATGAACCGGATCGGCACCGGGACGGCGCGTCGCACGGCGACGACGGCCCCGCCCCGAGCCGTGCCGTCGAGTTTGGTGACGATGAGCCCCGTGAGGGGGACCGCGGCGGCGAATTCGCGCGCCTGCGAGACCGCATTCTGTCCCACCGTGCCGTCCAGCACGAGGAGCGATTCGTGTGGCGCGCCAGGACGTCGCTTCGCCACCACCCGCGCGACCTTCCTGAGCTCCTCCATCAGCTGCGACTCGGTGTGCAGCCGCCCCGCCGTATCGATAAGCACCGTGTCCCGACCGCGTGCCTGCGCGGCATCGATGGCGTCGAACGCCACCGCCGCCGGATCAGCGCGACCGTCGCCGGACGCCCCGACGCACGGCACGTCGAGACGCCCGGCCCACAGGCGCAGCTGCTCGACCGCGCCGGCGCGGAATGTGTCGGCCGCTGCGAGCAGGACCTGTCGTCCCTGGCGCTTCAGCCTGGACCCGAGCTTCGCGATCGTCGTCGTCTTCCCCACGCCGTTCACACCGTACAGCAGGATCACCGTCGGCGGCTCGGGGGCGCGCGCCAGCTCGCCCACCGGAGTACCCGGGGGATCGGCGAGCAGCCGGGACACCGTGCGCTCGAGATACTCCTCGCGCAGGCCGGCGGGCGCGGCCCGCAACCCTTCGACCAGCTCATCCGTCGCGGTGACGCCGAAATCCGCTTCGAGCAGAATGCGCTCGGCTTCGGCGACTCCGTCTGCGCCACGGCCGAAGACGCGCCCGAGGCGCTGCCACAACCCCATCAGGGCAACCCCTGCCGGCGTCGCCACGCCCATTCACCGGCGAACGCCGCGATCGCGATGGCGTAGAGCCACCAGAGATCGCGCGCCCCGACGTCGTGGCGCGCGCCGCCCACTTCGCCCGGTTGGGTCGCCAGCACCACTCGAGCGGGGCGCCATTCGTCGGAGTACTGCTCGACCGCCACCATCCCCTGCTCCGACCCCTGGTCGCCCGCGCGCCAGCGATACACTCCCGGCGCGAGCCGGAGCGACGCTTCTCCCTGGGCGTCGAACCGCAACGTCGCCGAGCGAGAGCCGGCCGTCGATTCGAGCGTGATCGCGATCGCATTGGGTGCCCCGCTCCCGCGCCAGCGCCATGTGAGCGGGAGTCCCTGTGCCGCGACCGGGACCGCCGGGCCGAACCGTTCCTTGCCGGCCGCGACATCGGAGAGCAGCCAATCGGCGATCGCCGCCACCAGGCTGCGATACGCCTCAGCGCTGGCGCCGCCACGGAACCCCCAGCGCCAGAGACCGGTCCCCGTGATCACTGCCGATCGCACACCGCCGGAATCGCGCACGAGGAGGATCGGCCGGGGCGCACCGCGCCGGCCCAGTCGGGCCGTGAGCACCACGATCGCGCTCGAGTCGGCCGGGAGATCGACGACGCCGGCCGCCGGCGGCAACGAGTCCCAATCGACGCCGGCAAACGCTCCGGCGAGAGGCGTTGCGGGCGGCGGATCGACGTACCAATCCCCGGAGCGGGCCGCTGTGAAGGGCCACAGCACGATGCCGGCGCGTCGCCGGTACGGCGCAAGGCGCGCCGGGTCTCCGATCAGCGCCAGGAGCCGCGCTCCGCCGGCGGCGCGGCCGACGGCGTCGGCGCCCAGCGGCGCGAGCGTCGTCCCATCCCGCCAGTTCGTTGCGTCGGTCTGGACGAGCAGCTTGACGGGGACACGGGACACGTCGGCGAGCGTCTTTGCGAAGAAGCGGGACTCCCAATCCGGTGGGGCTGCCAGCACGACCGCGACCGGTTGGGCACTCACCTCGATCACGAACAGCCGCGCGTCGTCTCGCGGCTCCACGTCTCCGGCCCCCGCAAGCCGAACCTCGAGCGCCTGGAAGCCGGTGGCGAGCTGCGCGGGGGGCAGCACGACCTCCGTCGCGAGGGAGCCCGAGTCGGGGAGCGGCACGGGCGTGGCGGTGATGCGGCGACCGCCGGCGGACACTACGAGTGAAGCGCGACGCGCCGCACCCGCGGTCCGTGGACCGGCGACGCCATAGGCGACGCGCAGACGCACGGTGTCGCCCACCGCCACGCGGCTTGGGCCCTCCACTGAGGCGACGAAGGCATCGAAGAACGCTGTGCGGGGCAGCACGATGACGCGGGGCCGCCGCCGCAGGTCGGCGGGCAGGTCGCCGCTGTCGGCGATGGCGCCGTCCGTAATCACGGTGACCGGTGCGCCGCGGGCCGCCGCCGCCGCGAGCGCCGGGGCGAGGAGGCTCTGCCCATCACGCGGCGGCGTGGAGTCGAACGCGTCCACGTCGCTCCCGAAACGCCAGATCGAGCCGCCTCGGGCGAGCCGCCGGGCGCTGTCCAGCGCCGCAATCCACGGGCCGTTCGTGCCCGCCATGCTGAGCGATGCGTCGAGCAGCACGAGCGGCGGCGCGCCGCCTGCCAACGGTCTCGACCGCGATGGATTGATCAGCAGGAGCAACACCGCCCCGAGCCCGAGGGCGCGGAGCGCGAGCGGAATCAGCGTCAGGCGACGCACGCGAGCGCCTCGGTGAGGGTGAAGCGCCCTTCGTGCAGGGCGCGGCCCACCAGGGCTCCGTCGAGGCCGGCGGCGCGGATCGCCTGGAGATCGGCGAGGCTCGCGACCCCGCCGCTCGCGACGACGTCGAGGCCGAGCGCCGCGAGCGCCACGGCACCGGCGATGTCGGGGCCGCGCAGGGCGCCGTCGCGCCGCACGTCGGTGTAGATCACGTGCACGCACCCCGCATCGCGCAGCCGTACTCCGAGCGCCGTCATTTCGAGTTTGGTCGCCACCGGGCGGCCGCGCGGTGTTACGCGACCGTCGGTTGCATCCACCGCGCCGGCGAGTCGTGCCGGTCCGTGGCGGTGCACGAGGCGCGGGGCCAGCTCCGGGTACTCCGCCAGCGACGCACAACCGATCACCACGCGCGCGGCTCCCCACTCGAGGAACTCGCGGACCGCGTCTTCGCCGCGGACCGCGCCTCCCACCTGGATGGCGAGCCGCTCCGGCGGATGTGCGAGAATGTCACGAACCAGCTCCCGGTTCGATCCGGTTCCGAATGCCTGGTCGAGGTCCACGAGGTGGACCCAGCGAGCCCCGAGGGCGGCGAGCTGCTCGATCGCGCCCCGAGGATCGTGCCCATACACCGACGTGGTCACGGCGTTGCCGGAGCGGACGTGCGTCACACGCCCGCCTCGAATGTCGACGGCGGGATAGAGATCCACGGATGTGATCGAAGTCTAGTGCTAGTCGACGCTCTTGGCGCCGCTGGCCTGCACCGGCTCGAGCTGGAGCCCGAGCGCCGCCCGGGCTGCCGCGAACGCCGACTGCAGGCTCCGCGGGACCGGCGCACCGGCTCCGGCATTGGTCCGCTGCGGGTTGGTGGGGTGGCCGTTCACGAGTAACTCGTAGTGCAGGTGGGGCCCGGTCGAGAGCCCGGTTGATCCCACGTATCCGATCGTTTCACCCTGTGCGATCCGCTCGCCGCCGTGCAACCCCCGCGCAAACGCGGAGAGGTGCCCGTAGCGGGTCTTGATGCCGTTCGCGTGGCGCAGCTCGATCATGTTGCCGTACCCCGCGTCGCGGCCCACCAGGGTCACGAGGCCGTCGGCGGTGGCCCGCACCGGCGTTCCGTAGGCCGCTGCGTAGTCCACGCCCTCGTGCTGGCGATAGGTATGGAGGATGGGATGCATCCGTCCGCCGAAGCTGCTCGTAATGCGCCGGAATTGCAGCGGCGCGCGCAGGAAGGCGCGCTTCAACGAGCGGCCCTGATCGTCGTAGAATCCGCCGGCGCTCTGCAGGCTGTCCGGCTCGAAGTAGAACGCGTAGCTGGGCCGTTGCGTCACGTCCACGCGCACTGCCATGACGCGGCCGAAGCGGATCTCACCCTCGCCCGAGACGAGCCGGTCGTACAGCACCTCGAAGCGGTCGCCGCTGCGGATGTCGCGGGTGAAGTCCACTTCCCAGTCGTACACGTCGGCGATGGCCCAGGCGAGCGCCTGGCGCTCCGGCCCGGGGAGAATCGAATCGGGGACCGCTGCGTCGATCGCGTCATACAGGGACGTCGTGATCTTGCCGACCGTGCGGACCCGCTGCGGCTCCCAGGGAATCGCCTCTTCCCGCTCGGTCCAGCCGCTCGAGTCCCGCGAATACCAAAGACGCCGGTCGGGACCCAGGCGCACCATGAACCCGTCGACCATCGAATCGGTGACTGGCTCCCGGAAGTGGAAGACGAGCCCGGGCCGCAGCCGCCGCGCGTCGAGCCGCGTGGCGGAGGTCAGGAAGGCGGCGTACGTGGTCCCGGTGATGCCCGCGCGCGCCAGCACCGTCGAGAGTGTTTCGCGCCGGCCCAGCGTGTCCGCGAATTCGCGATACGCCGTCGTGACGCGAATCGGTTGCGCGGCGACCGGCGGGCCGGCGCGGAAATGCCGCACCGCCCACGCGACGCCCAGCGCCGCCACAAGCGTGGCGGCGACCAGCACTCGCACCCGGAGCCGCATCAGTCCATCTGCCGCCGGATGAAGGTGGGGATCTCCATCTCGTTCACTTCGGCGGGTGGGGTCCCCGGCTGCTGCCGGCGCGGCGGCTCCGGTTTGGCGTAGCCGGGAGGCGGCGTCGGCGTGGGGCGGGCCGGACGCTTCTCGAACGGCAGCACGCCCGGCGCCGCGGCCGCGCGCGCCGGCGGTGCCTCGGCCTGCGTCACCGTCTTGTCGAAACCGGTGGCAATGACGGTCACGCGCAGCTCGCCGTGCATCGCTGATTCGGGCACCGCACCCCAGATGATCTCGGCTTCGTCGCCGGCGGCGTCGTGAATCGCTTCGCTCACCTGGGTGACTTCACCCAGCGTGAGATCTTCGCCGCCCGTGATGTTGATCAGCACGCCGGTCGCGCCGGCGATCGAGATGTTGTCGAGCAGCGGCGACGAGATGGCCTGCTGGGCCGCTTCCATCGCGCGGTTCTCGCCCCGGCCCATGCCCGTCCCCATCAAGGCCGTGCCGCCGTTCTGCATCACGGTCCGCACGTCCGCAAAGTCGACGTTCACGAGACCGGTGACGCAGATGATCGACGAGATGCCCTGGGTGGCGTGCAACAGCACCTCGTCGGCCTTCTTCAGCGCGTCCTGGAAGGGAATGCCCTTCCCCACCACGGCGAGCAGCCGTTCGTTGGGCACGACGATCATCGTGTCCACGTGCTTGCGCATTTCGGCGATCCCCATCTCCGCCTGCCGCATCCGCTTGCGGCCCTCGAAGAGGAACGGCTTGGTGACGATGCCGATGGTGAGGGCGCCGAGGTCGCGCGCCACCTGGGAGATGATGGGTGCGGCGCCGGTCCCGGTGCCGCCTCCCATGCCGCAGGTGATGAACACGAGATCCGCCCCTTGCAGGGCGTGGAGCGCCTCGTCGCGGTTTTCCTCGATCGCCTGCCGGCCGATCTCGGGCCGCGCCCCGGCCCCCAGGCCGCGCGTGAGCTTCTTACCGATCTGCACCTTGATGCTGGAGCGGTTCTTCTCCAGCGCCTGGGCATCGGTGTTGACCGCGATGAACTCGACGCCCTGAACGCCCTCGTCGATCATGCGGTTGAGCGCGTTGCCGCCGCCACCGCCGACGCCGACGACCTTCATGCGCGCGTTCTGCGCGACCGTTTCTTCCAGTTCGAAGATCATGTCTCCCTCGGGTCCTCGATCAGAAGAAGTCTTGCAACCATCGCTTGAGTGGCCCCAATACTCGCTCGACGCTGCCGTCTCCGATGCTGGCGGCATGGGTCGCCGCCCCTTGCGTCAACCGCCGTGCCGCGTACAACACCAACCCGACCGGCACCGCGTAGCGCGGCGCCTGCACACTGTCCACCAGTCCCGAAATCCCGAGCTCCGGTGCCCCGGCCCGTACCGGCACCGCGAACACCTCCCGGGCCAGCTCGACGAGCCCCGGCAGGTGCGCCGTGCCCCCGGAGAGCACCACGCCGGCCGGAAGGCGGCCGCCGCCGTACCCCGCCCGCTCGAACTCACGCCCCACCAGCATGAAGATCTCGTCCAGCCGCTGGTGAATGATATGCGATAACAGCTCGCGCGACGCCTGGCGCGCCCCCTGCCCGGGGGTGGACGGAAGGTTGATCATCTCCGACGCGTCCACCAGCGGCGCATAGGCGATCCCGTGCCGCTCCTTCAGGCGCTCGGCATCGGCCTGCGTCACCCCGAGTCCCTGCACCAGATCGTTGGTCACGTGCGCGCCCGCGTACTTGAGCGACGCGACGTGCCGGATCTTCCCTTCGTGAAAGATCGCGACCCCGGTCGATCCGCCGCCCACCTCCACCAGGGCCACGCCCAGCTCCTTTTCGTCCTCGGTCAGCACGGCGTAGGACGCGGCGAGCGGCTCGAGCACCAGGTCGGCGACGCGGTATCCCGCCCGCTGCACCGCCTTGCGCAGGTTCTGCGCGGCGGTGGACTGCACCGTGACGAGGTACGCTTCGACCTCGAGCCGCATGCCGGTCATCCCGATCGGATCGGAGATGCCGCGCTGCTGGTCCACGATGTATTCCTGCGGAATATCGTGCAGCAGCTCCTGGTCCGGACCGAGCGACACCGCCCGCGCGACTTCGTTCACGCGGGCGACGTCAGAGGTGGTGATTTCGTCCCCGTTGACCGCCACCACCCCAGACGACCCCCGGGCCGAGACATGCTCGCCCGCGATCCCGCAAGTCACCGCCTGGACCTTCACACCGGACATCCGCTCGGCGTCGCGCAGCGCCGCCGTCACGGAGCGCGTCGTTTCTTCGATATCGCGCACCACGCCGCGCCGCACGCCGCTGTTCTTGGCGAGCCCGACGCCCAGCACCTTGGCGAGGGGGGAGCGCGGCAATTCGCCCACCACCTCCGCGATCACGGCGCAGGTCTTGGTGCTGCCGAGATCGAGCCCGGCCACCAGGCGGCGGTCGCGACTCACCCGCCCGCCCCGGCGCTCTTGCGCACGACGACCTGACCGGCGTAGCGGGCATCGAGCTCGGCGTACGGCCGCTCGCGCGCCGCCAGATCCTCGGTCACGCGCCCCAGCGCGCGAATCACATCCGGTCCCGCGTCCCGCCCCAGCAGCACCCGCTTCGCCCCCATCTGCAGCACGACGTCGCTCCCGCCGCGCAACGGCCGCGCCGACGAAATCGTCTCGAACAGCGCCGGATCGACCGATTGCACGAGCGCCAGGACCGCCACGAGTCCGGAATCGAGACTGGCGGCGACCGGGAGATCGAGTCCGACCCGCGAAGGATCGTACGGCAAGGCGTGGCCGCCGCTGTCCACCACCGTGAGCGGGCCACCCGCCGCGCCGGGCACGAGCGCCACCGGCTCCACTTCCCGCACGATCACCTTGAGCGCGCCGGGAAAGCGGCGGACGACACGCGCATCCGCGATCCCGGGCAGCGCACGCAGCCGCGCGGTCAGCTCGTCCGTCCCGTCGAACACACTCGCCCGTGGCGCGAGAGCCAGGGCGCCGATCACCGCGCCCGGCGAAATGTAGCGCACCCCGACGAGCTCGATCTGCCGCACGCGGAAGAATCCGACGTGCCGCAGCACGCGGGGCCCGCCGAGCCACAGCACGATTGTTCCCACGAGGATGGCGACGGCCTTCACCCCACGGCGCGACCGCCACTCCGCGATGTCGATCATGCGCTTCCCTCGAGGGCCCTGAGCAGCTCCGGTCCGACCCGCGTCACGTCGCCCGCCCCGAGGGTGAGCACCACGTCGCCGGAGCGGGTGGCCTGCGCCACGCGCTCGGTGAGCACCGCCCGGTCCGTCACGAGCTCGGGGTGCGCGCCGGCGGTCCGCGCGCTCTGCGCGACGAGATCGGCGCTCACGCCGGGGAGCGGCGCTTCCCGTGCGGCGTACACCGGCGCCACGATGACCGCGTCCGCCTGCGCCAGCTCGCGTCCCAGCGCGTCGCCAAGCAGCGCGGTGCGCGAATAGAGATGCGGCTGAAACACCGCGACGAGTCGCCGGCCGGGAAACGTCTGGCGCGCCGCGGCGAGCGTGGCCCGCACTTCGCTCGGGTGGTGCGCGTAATCGTCGATGACGGTGACGCCCGCCGCTTCACCCACGCGCTCAAAACGACGCGCCGCCCCGGTGAAGCCAGCGAGGGCGGCGGCGGCCAGCGGCAGATCGGCGTCGAGCGCCGCCGCCACCGCGAGCGCGGCGGCCGCGTTGCGCAAGTTGTGCAGTCCAGGGAGCACCAGTGCGAGCGGCACGCGGCGGCCGTCAGGGAAGACGAGCGTGGCGCGCGATCCGCCCGCTCCGAGGTCGATCGTGGTCAACCGCACGTCGGCGTCGGGCGCGGTCCCGAACCGCCACACCGGGACGCTCAGCCGCTTGGCGACACGAGCGGCTCCGGGATCGTCCACGCCGACGATCACCCGCTCCGCTCCCATCGCGAACTGCACGAACGCATCCTCGAGCGCGGTTACGCTCCCGTCGTAGCATTCGAGGTGATCGGCCTCGATGTTGTTGATCACAGCGACAGTCGGTGCCAGTGCGAGAAACGCTTTGTCGAATTCGTCCGCTTCGACGACGTACAGCGTCGATCCGCCGATTCGCGCATTTCCCCCCCATGCCGCGATGCGCCCCCCCACCAGACCGGTCGGATCCCGGCCGACGGCGGCGAGGACGTGGGTGCACATGGCGGTCGTCGTGGTCTTGCCGTGCGTCCCGGAGACCGCGACCACCGTCGCGCCGGCGACGACGGCGCCCAGGGCATCGGCGCGTCGCACGACAGGAACACCGCGTTCACGCGCCCGTTCGAGCTCGGGGTGGTTGCCGGGGACTGCGGCCGTCACCACCACCGCTCGGGCGTGGTCCACGTGCGCCGGATCGTGGCCCTGGAACACCGGAATACCCAGTGCCTCCAGGTCGCCTGCACCAGAAGTGTCGTTATCGCAACCACTTACAGGCACCCCGCGGCGCCTGGCGAGCAGCGCCAAGGCACTCATCCCCGCTCCGGCGATGCCCATGAAGTGGACGGGGTGGGAATCGCCGTCGGGTGCAAACAAGGTCATCCGTGGGGAGCTAATATAAGTAATTCCAGAAACTTAGAAAAGAGCCGACCGATCAATTGCCGAAGAGTGTCAAAATTTTTGACACTACCTCCCGCGCGGCGTCCGGGCGCCCTCGACTGCGTGCCGCCCGTGCCAACGCGTCGCGTCGCGCGGGATCCGCGAGCAGCTGATGCACCAGGGCGCTGAGTGAGCGGCCCATCAGGTCGCGCTCCTCGAGCAGGACCGCGGCGCCGCATTGCTCGAGCGCGCGCGCGTTGTGCAGCTGATGATTCGCGGCGGCATGCGGCAGCGGCACGAGCACGCTCGCTTTCCCCCACGCGCAGACTTCCGCCGTCGTCATCGCCCCGGCGCGGCAGACGACGAGATCGGCCGCGCGGTAGGCGCGTGCCATCGGATCGAAGAACCCCTGCACCACGACGCGCCCGCGCACGGCGTAGCGCGCGAACGTGCTCGCGTGCATCGGGCCGGTCCCCCACAGCAGGTTGATGTCCGAGAGGCCGCCGTGCTCGAGCGCGCCGGCGACCGCGTAGTTGAGCGCGCGGGCACCCTGGCTCCCGCCAAAGACGAGCAGCGTCGGTCGCTCCGGGGCGAGCCCGAAGGCTGCGAGCGCAGTGGGTCGATCACCCTCTTCGGCGGGTGCGGGTGGACGGATCGGATTCCCGAGCGAGAACACGATGGTGCGGGCGCCCGGCCGCAGCCGAGCCTGCGCTTCGGGAAAGCCGAGGTAAATCTGTCGCGCCCGGCGCGCCAGCCAGCGAGTGGTGATCCCCGGGAGCGCATTCTGCTCCTGCAGCGCGGTCGGAATGCCGCGCTGCTGCGCGCGCCACACCACCGGGCCCGACACGTATCCTCCCGTGCCCACGACGATGTCGGGCCGCTCCTGCTCCAGCACGGCGCCGGCGGCGCGCCACGCCCGCCACGCGACGATCGGCAAACGCAGATTGCGCCACCAGGCATGCCGGTAAATCGGCTCGATTGGCAGCAGCACGTAGCGATACGGATAGCGCGGCAGGACTTCGCTCTCGATCCCCCGCTCGGCGCCGACGATCACGCACTCGGCATCAGGACGCTCGGCCTTCAGCGCCTGCGCCAGCGCGAGCGCTGGCATCAGGTGGCCGCCGGTGCCGCCGCCGGTGAAGAGGACCTTCATCCCGAGTCTCGCCCGGTTCGCCCCTGCCCCACGCTGATCAGGATCCCGGTCGCCGCGAGCGCGACGAGCAGGCTCGAGCGTCCGTACGACACGAACGGCAGCGTGATGCCGGTCGCCGGAAGAATCGCCAGCGTCACGCCCATGTGCAGCACCGCGCCGATCCCCACGAGGGCCGTGAGTCCCGCGGCGAGCAGCTGGCCGAAGGTGTCGCGCGCCGAGCGCGCGATGCGAAAGCCGAGCCAGACGAACACGCCGAAGGCGACGGCCAGGACGAGCAGGCCGAGGAATCCCCACTCCTCGCCGATCGTGGAGAAAATGAAATCGGAGTAGGCGTACGGGAGATAGCCGAGCTTCTGCATCCCGTGTCCGATGCCGACGCCGGTCACCTGACCCGCGCCGATGCCGACCAGCGATTGATGCACTTGCCACTTCGCTTCGTCAGGCGCGCCCCCGGAATTCAGAAACGTGAGCACGCGCGCAATGCGGTACTGCGCCGTCGCGACGGCCCCGAAGACGAGGGGCGCCGCGCCGACCCCGAGCAACAGGAAGTGGCCGATCTTCGCCCCCGCGGAAAAGACCACGACCCCCGCCAGCAGGGTGACGAGCAGTGCCATCGAGAGGTTCGGCTCGAGGAAGATCATGCCGACGAGCGGCCCCACGATCGCCACCACCGGCATCACGCCCCGCTTGAAGCTGCGCATCGCCTCGCCTTTCTTGGCCGCGAGCATCGCCGTCCAGACGACGACGGCGATCTTGGCGAGCTCCGAGGGCTGCATTCCGATGCCGGCGATCTCGACCCAGCGCCGCGCGCCGTTGCGCGACGGGGCGATGGCGTGAGTGAAGGGCAGGAGCGGAATCAGGAGCAACACCACGACGATGCCGAGGACGAGCCACGCGCGCCGCTCCCACATGTGGTAGTCGAGCCGCGCCAGGATCGTGGCGAGCAGCCCCCCCGCCACAAGGCCGACCGCCTGGTTCAGGGCGAACCCCGACCCGACGACGCCACCCTCCTTGGCGCTGATCAAGCTCGAGGCGCCGTATACGGCGATGATGCCGATCATCGACAGCGCCAGCGCCACGATAGCGAGCAGCCGTGTCTCCCAGCGGCGGTCGATCACGCGGCGGTCGCGAGCCGCTCGAACGTCGCGCCGCGCTCCTCGTAATTGGTGAACATGTCGTAGCTCGAGCACGCGGGAGACAGGAGCACGGCGTCCCCCGGCCGGGCGGCCTGCCGGGCGCGCCGCATCACGTCGGCGAAGTCACCGCCCCGCTCGAGCGGCACCGCTCCGGTGAGGTCGGACTCGATGCGCGCGCCCGCCTCACCGTACGCGATCACGAGCCGGCACTTGTCCTTGAGCAGCGGCCCGAGCCGGGTATACGGCTCCCCCTTGTGCCGACCGCCCAGCAGCAGCACGAAGGGCCGGTCCATCGCTTCGATCGCGACGACGGTGGACGACACGTTGGTGGCCTTCGAATCGTTGATCCAACGCACCCCGGCCACCTCGGCCACCGGCTCGAGACGGTGCGGCAGCGCCCGGAAGCTGCGGAGCCCTTCGGCGATCGCACCGGGGGCGATTCCCGCCTCGTGAACGGCGAGGGCCGCGGCCAGCGCGTTGGCAACATTGTGAAGGCCCAGCAGCACGAGCGCGTCACGCGGCAGCAGCGCGCTGCCGCCCAGCATCAGGGACCGCGCACGCCCGTCGTACCATGCATCGGCGGGTCCCTGCACCGAGAAACGCACCTGCCGCCCCCGGATCCCGCGCGCCAGATCGAGGGCGGCGGCATCATCGCCGTTCGTGACCCAGACATTGTCGTCGCTCGCGTTTCGATACAGCAGGCGCTTGTCGGCGTAGTAGGCGGCGACGTCGGGGTACCGGTCGAGGTGATCGGGAGCGAGATTCGTCAGCACCCCGATCTCCGGCGCGAAATCGGGGCTGTCGTGCAGCTGGAACGACGACGCCTCCACCGCGAGCCATTGCGGCCGCTGGTCGGCGAGGGCGAGGTCGGTGAGCGGCAGGCCGATGTTTCCCGCCGCAACGGTATCGAGTCCCGCCGTCTTCATTAGATGCGCGACGAGGGCGGTCGTCGTCGTCTTGCCGTTCGTCCCCGTCACCGCGATGCAGCGCATTCCAGGGAGCGCGCGCCAGCCCAGGTCCAGCTCCGACAGCACCGGCACGCCGCCCGAGCGCGCCACGCTGAGCGGCGCCGCGTCGGGTGGCACACCCGGGGAGACGACGACGCCCTGCGCGGCGCCGATCTTGACGAGGTCGTGGTGTCCGAGCTCGACCTCCACCCCGGGGAGCGCCCTGAGCAGCTCGACCGCGGCACTGCCGGGCGGCGACGCGGCGGCATCGCTGGCGTACACGCGGGCGCCCTCCCGAACCAGGAGACGGGTCGCCGCGACGCCGCTCTTCCCCAGCCCCACCACCGCCACCGTCCCGCCGCGCCAGCCGTCGGGCAGCGTCATCTGACCTTCAGCGTCGCGAGCGCCAGCATGGAGCACAAGAACCCGAGGATGTAGAACCGCATCACCACCTGCGGCTCCGACCAGCCGAGTTTCTCGAAGTGATGGTGCAGCGGCGCCATGCGAAACACGCGATGACCGTCGGCGTACTCCTTGCCGCGCGCGCGCTTGTGCCAGCGGTAGACGTTCACCTGGAGGATCACGGAGAGCGTCTCGGCCGCGAACACCCCACCCGCGATCAGGAGCAGGAACTCCGCCTTCAGCATGATCGCCACGGCGCCGAGCGCGCCGCCGATGGCCAGGGCGCCGGTGTCTCCCATGAACACCGCCGCGGGATACGCGTTGAACCAGAGAAACCCAACCGCCGCGCCCATCAGCGCACCGCAGAAGATGGCCAGCTCCCCGGCCCCGGCGAGATGCATCACGCCGAGGTAGCGCGAGGCATCGAATCGCCCGAACAGGTACGCGAAGACGGCGAACGTCCCGGCCACGATCGCCGTGAGCCCGGTGGCGAGCCCGTCCAATCCGTCGGTGAGATTCACCGCGTTGGAGCTCGCCGTCACCACGATGGTGGTGAACGCGATGTACAACGGCCAGGGGAGCGTGAGAAAGATGTATTTGAAGACCGGCAGCTGCGTCTCTGTCGCCATGCTGGGAACGAACGGCCAGCGCACGAGAAACACACCGAGCGCCAGGCCGAACGAGATCTGTCCCACGAGCTTCCAGCGGGCGACGAGCCCTTGCGACTTGCCGCGCACGATCTTCAGGTAGTCGTCGAGGAAGCCGATCGCGCCCATCCACAGGGTCGCCACGACGGCGACGATCGTGTAGCGCGTATCGAGCCGCGCCCACAAGAGCGTCGGCACCACGGTAGCGAGGATGATGACGAGGCCGCCCATCGTCGGCGTGCCGCGCTTCTCCTGGTGCGTCGCGGGCCCTTCGGCGCGGATCACCTGCCCCACTCCACCCCGGCGCAGGCGGCCGATGATCCAGGGACCGATCACGAACGCCATTACGAGCGCCGTGACCGTTGCCCCCGCCGCCCGGAACGTGATGTAGTTGAAGAGATTGAAGAGGATGTATTGTTTGGCGAGCGGGGCCAGCAGGTGGTAGAGCACGGTGGCGAATGTCTCCCTAGCTGAGATGGCCCAGCAGCTGCTCCAGCGCGACCCCGCGTGACGCCTTGAGCAACAGAATCTCGTTCCCCTGGAGCGCCGCCTTGAGACGTGGGGCCAGCTCGGCGGCGTCGGCGGCGACGAGCAGCCGGTCACCCAATCGACTGCGATACGGCGCAAACGAGGCCGCGAACTCGCCCACCGCCCCGACCAGCACCGGCTCGCGGCGCACGATGTCGGCGGCCGCGGCCGCGTGCAATTTCGCACTCTCGGGCCCCAGCTCCAACATCGAACCCACCACGATCGCCAACGGCCGCCCGCGCTCGCGGGCGAGCCAGGCCGCCGACTCGACCGCTCGCTGCAGCGATCCGGGGTTGGCGTTGTAGGTATCGTCGATGATCGTCAGATCACGGACGTGCACCACCCGTCCCCGGCCGCCGGGCACCGACACACCCGGCAATGCTGCGAGCGCCGCCACCGGGTCGACGCCCAGCTCGCAGGCAACCGCGAGCGCGATCATCGCATTTTCCGCCTGGTGCAGTCCGAAGAGCGGCAGCACCACCTCGCGCCCGTGCCACCGGATTCGGCACCGCCCTTCCTCGTCCAACCCCACCGCCTCGGCCTGGAGATCGGCCGGCGGCGTCGTACCGGCCACGATCGTTCGGGTGCGGCGACGCGCCTGCTCGGCCAGCTCGCGCGGATCGAGACCGACGACGGCGAGGGGGACGCCGTCGATCAGCGACAGTTTCTCGCGCAGCACGCCCTCGAACGACCCGAAGCCCTCGACGTGGGCATACCCCACGTTCGTGATCACGGCGATCGTCGGCTCGATCACCTGGCGCAGCCGCCCGATCTCACCCGGCACGCTCGCGCCCGCTTCGATGACGAAGGCACCGGCCTCATCCGGAGCGGCGAGGATCGTGAGCGGGACGCCGACTTCGTTGTTGAGATTCGCCGCGGTCGCATGCACGCGGTAGCGCGGCGCGAGCGCGACGCGGATCAACTCCTTGGTGCTCGTCTTGCCGCTCGATCCGGTGATCGCGACGACGGGGCTGCCGGCGGGAAGAGCACGGCGGCGGGTGCGAGCGAGCAGGCCCAGGGCGGCGAGCGTATCGTCGACCGGATAGTAGACGAGGCCCCGAACCGGAGCTGTCCCCCGGCGCACGACTGCCGCCCGTGCTCCCTTCGCGTGCGCGTCGCCGAGGAACGCATGCGCATCGAAGCGCGCACCCTGCAACGCGACGAACAGGTCGCCCGCGCCGATGGCGCGCGTATCGGTCGAAATGCGGGGATAGGTTGCCGCCTCGGGCTCCGCCACTCCCAGAGCGGCCGCGACGCGCTGGCTCGTCCAGAACGTCACGAAGCGCCCAGCTCCTGGATGATCTCTCGCTCGTCGAATGGCTGTTTCACCGTGCCGATCACCTGGTAGGTCTCGTGGCCCTTCCCCGCGAGCAGCACCGTGTCGCCCGGACCCGCCAGGGAGAGCGCGAGCGCGATCGCCTCCCGCCGGTCGCTCAGGCGACGATGCGGCTTGGCGCTCATCCCGGCTTCGACCTCGTCCAGGATGCGCTCGGGATCCTCGGTGCGGGGGTTGTCGGAGGTCGCGATGGCAACGTCCGCCAGGCGAACGGCGATCTCGCCCATCGGCGCACGCTTGCCCCGGTCGCGGTCACCTCCGGCACCGAATACCACGATCACCCGCTTCGCCGTGACCGGTCGCACCGCGTCGAGGGCCCGCTCCAACGCGTCCGGAGTGTGGGCGTAATCCCGCAGCACGGTGCACGGCTGGGACGCGATGCGCTCCATGCGGCCGGGCACCTGGGGGGCATTGGTCAGCCGCTCGGCGATCTCTTCGACGGGAACTCCCAGCGCCCATGCGGCGGCGGCGACACCGAGCGCATTGGCGACGTTGAAGCGCCCGAGGAGGGGGAGCCGCACCGCGGCGGACCCGAGCGGGGTGACGAGCTCGAAGCGGGAGCCCTGGGCGTCGCTCGTCACCTTCCAGGCCGTGATGTCCCCGACCCGCTCCCCGAAGGTGATACGGCGATGCCCGGCTGCTCCGCGCAGGCGCCGCCACGCGTGGTCATCGGCGTTGCTGACCAGCACGCCGGTCGGAACTAGAAGGTCGACGAGACGCGCCTTGGCGCGGAAATACTCCTCGATGGTGCGGTGATAATCGAGGTGGTCGCGCGTCAAATTGGTAAACACCGCCACCTGGAAGCGCAGTCCGTCGACACGCCCCTGATCGAGGCTGTGCGACGACACCTCCATCGCGACGCCCCGGGCGCCGGCTGCCACCAGCGCGGCGAGCGTCGCCTGCAGGTCGATCGGCCCCGGCGTCGTGAGATTTCCCGCCTCGCTCGCGACGGACGTGCCATCGGGCGCGACGGCGCCGAGCGTTCCGATCGAGCCCATGGGCAGTGCGGCCTGCAGGACGTGGCGCGCGAGCGTGACCGTTGTCGTCTTGCCGTTCGTTCCGGTGACGCCGACGAGCTCGAGCTGGCGCGCCGGATGTCCGTACCAGAGCTCCGCGGCGACGGCGGCCGCGCGGCGGCCGTCGGTGACGACGACCTGCGGCAGCGACACCGCTTGCGGCTGCTCGACGAGCGCGGCGCCGGCCCCTCCCTCGAGCGCGCGCGGCAGATAGCGATGCCCGTCCTCGACCGACCCCCGGATCGCGCAGAACAGCATCCCGGGCGAGAGGCGGCGCGTGTCAGCCGTGAGGCCGGTGAATTCCGGTAGCGAGCCGGGAGGCTCTGCCGCGAGCAGCCCGGCCGACCGTAGACCGCCGATGACATCCGCCGTCGTGCTCACGGCCGCGAGCCGGCGAACAGGGTGACGATCGAGCCCGCCGGCGCGGTGCTGCCCGCCGCCGGAACCGTGCGGTCTGGCGCGCCCCACCCGCGCAACGCGACCCGGAAGCCGCGGCGATGCAGGCTGCGTACCGCCTCCCGGAGTGGCCGGCCCGACACGTCCGGGATGACGCGCCCGGGCCCGGCGGCGGCGGTATCGGGCCGATACGGCCACGGCACGACGTACGGCACGGTGCCGTCGTCGTCCGCGAGCGGTGCCGCGGGAACGGCGGGCGCCGACACGAGCCGCGCTTCGTCCAGGGTCACCGTGCGCGACGCGAGCGCTTGCTCGAGCAGCGAGCGCGTCACCGGAGCCGCGGTGGTGGCGGAGAAGTAGCCCTTCTTGCTGGGATCGGGGTCATCGATCTTCACGACGACCACGATCTGCGGATCATCCGCCGGAAACAGCGCGGCGAACGAGGCGGTGTATTCGTTGGGGGCGTACTTCCCGTGGACCACGCGGCGCGCCGTCCCCGTCTTCGCCGCGAGCTCGAAGTGCGCCAGCATGGCGCTCGACCCCGTGCCGCGCCGCACGACCCCCTGCAGCAACCCCCGCAGCTGCTGGGCGATGTCCCGGGAGGTGACGCGCCGCACCGGCTCGGTACGGTGGCGATAGAGAATGTCACCCGACGGATCGCGCACTTCCCGCACCAGCGCCGGCGCCAGCAACACCCCGTCGTTGGCGATCGCCGCATACGCCGCGGCGATCTGGAGCGGCGTGACGGCGACCTCGTACCCGATGGCCAGGCTCACCTGGCTCGTCCCCGACCACTCGGACGGGAGCCGCAGCCGTCCGGGCGATTCCGACGGGTACTCCACCCCGGTCGGTGTCCCGAGCCCGAAGTCGCGCAGCATGGCGTACTGCTCGCGCGGCGTCAAACGCTGCGCGAACTTGGCCATCGCGATGTTACTCGACACGGCGATCGCATCGGCGAGCGTCAGCGTCGGCAGCGGATGCTCGTCCTGGAGCACCGGACGCCCCGGCAGCTTGTAGCGACCGCCTTCTCCCGACACGCGATCGGCGGGACGCACCCGCTGCAGCTCCAGCAGGGCCGCGGCGGCGAAGATCTTGGCGAGGGAACCCGGTTCGTAGGTGTCGGTGAACGCGCTGGGCGGGGAGCTGCCGTCGCGCCGCTGCGATGCCACGGCGAGCAGCTCGCCCGTCTTGGGATCGATGATCACCACGTCGCCGCCGGCCGCGTCGGTTTCTCGCACGGCCTCGTGCAGCGCGCGCTCGGCGATTTCCTGCAGCTCGGCGTCGAGCGTGAGGACGACGTCCGACCCCGGGATCGGGGCGGCGATGAGGCGGGCCGGCGATTCGTACTCCCGTCCCGCGCGATCCTTGAGCACGACCGCGGCGCCCGCCTTGCCGGCGAGCAGGCTGTCGAAGTTGCGCTCCAGGCCGGACGCGCCGTGCCCGTCGGTTCCCACGTGGCCGACGACGGCACGCGCGAAATCGGGGGACGGATAGAACCGGTTCAGCACCGGCTCGAGGTGTACGCCGCGCAGCGCGCGGATGCGCTGCACTTCGACGGCGCTGTACGGTCCGGCGTAGTAGATGTATCGCTTGCGCAGCTGGTCGAGAATGGTACCGGGCGGCAAATGCAACGCCCGCGCGATCGTCGCGGCGTCCCGCGTCGGATCACGCAGTTCGTTGGGCGCGATCCCGATGTGATACGTCTCCTGCGTCAGCGCGATCGCCGTTCCGTTGCGGTCGTAGACCGCGCCGCGGCGGGCGTCGAGCGACAATCGCTCGGTCCGCTGCGCCCGCTCCTCTTCGGCGTAGCGCCGGCCCTGCAGCACCTGCACCTGGCCGGCGCGCAGCACCACCCCGATCAGGCCGGCGAGAACCGCGACCTGAAGCGCCTGCAGACGGACGGCGGATTTCGCCATGGCTCAGGGGCCGGACGAAGGGGCCGGCGGCGGGGGCGCCTGTGCCGGAGCTGTAATCCGGAAAATCTCGGAGTCGCGGGCGGCGCGCAGCCCCAGCCGGGCGGCGCGGGGGATCAGCTGTTCCCGACTTTGGCCGGCACGGATTCGGGATTCGAGATTGGCCCGCTGGCCTTCGAGCACGGCGCGCTGCTCCCGCACCTCGCCCAGGGCGCGGGCCGTGCGGAAACCGTCGGTCTGGCGCCAGATGACGAGCCACAGCGCCGCGCACGCCGCGACGAGCCAGATGAAGAACCAGTGCCGGCCCCTAAGCCTCATCGTCCCCCGCTGGCCCACTCGCCGTCGCGAACGCGCGGAACCGCGCCGACCGCGCGCGCGGATTGGCTGCGATTTCCTTGGCGTCCGGCGACACGGCCTTCTTCGTCAGCAGCCGCCCGAGCGGCCGTCCGCGGCAGGTGCAGACCGGCTGCCGTGGCGGACAGACACACGCCCGTGCCCAGTCGCGAAAGGTCTGTTTCACAAGGCGATCCTCGCCCGAATGATAACTGATGACGCCGAGCCGGCCGTCCGGGACGAGCGCATCCCGCAACGCCGGGAGGGCATGGGCCAGCTGCCCCCGCTCGTCGTTCACGCTGATACGCACCGCCTGAAACAGTCGCGCGAAGTCACTCGGCCCCGACCGGGGCCCCAGCACTTCTCGAATCGCATTCACGAGGTCGTCGCTCGTGGCGAACGGCGCGCGCCGCCGCCGCCGCACGACCGCCCGGGCGAGCGCCCGCGCGCGCGGTTCATCGGCAGACTCCCGAAATGCCGTCTCCAGCTGCTGGTCGGACCAACTATTGAGGACGTCGGCCGCCGTCGGTCCCTTTCCCGGAGTCATTCGCATGTCGAGCGGGGCGCCGGGGCGGAAGGAGAAGCCCCGGGTGGCGTCATCGAGCTGGTGGGAGGACACCCCGAGGTCGAGCAGGATGCGATCGGGGCGAAAGGCGCGCACCGCGTCGAGCGACTTATCGGACGCGAACGGCGCTTCGAGCCAGGTGATCCCGGTATCGTCGAGCGCTGCCTGCGCCGCGGCGAGTGCGACCGGATCCCGATCGATCGCGAGCACCGTGGCGCCCGCCGCGCGGAGCAACGCGGTGTGCCCGCCCCCACCCGCAGTGGCGTCCACGGCCCGGCGGCCGCCGGCGGCCCAATCGGCCACGGCGCGGGACAACACGGGGACATGAAAGGAGGTGATCACAAAACAGACGGCTCCGTCTGTTGTTGCAGACGGAGCCGCAGATTCAGGCTCCCCGGGTCGGGGTTCAGGCGGGGCTGACGGGGCTCGAACCCGCGACCTCCGGTGTGACAGACCGGCACTCTAACCAGCTGAGCTACAGCCCCACGAACGCGAGCGCCGGAATATATGCCTGCCTCCGGGGCAACTCAATGCGTCAGAAATTCTTGCAGTGGAATGCCTGCTTCACCTTCGGCATGTTCGCCGCGTACTGATTCAGGATGCCTCTCATTTGTATGGCGACGCTGGGCGCGACCCGTCCGCCGAAATCGATCGACTGAATCCCGCGGTTGATCCGATCGTTGATCGTCTTCGCCTGATCGCAGCTCTTTTCCTTGACCATGATCCCGTAGGGACCGCCCAGCGAGAGCGCGGTCGAGATCCCGAACCAGAAGCTCGCCTGGGTACGAATCTGATGCTTCGCACCGGTCGTATCCCCCGTCGCAGGCCCCAGGTTTGCCAACAGCTGATCGAGCCACCCCAGTGCGTCGTCGTAGGCACCGGCCTGCGCGAGTTTCGATCCACCCTGCAGCCCCACGACATCGGCAGTGAGCCGCAGCCCGGTATCGGCCGCGGCATAGCCGACTGTGAGATACTGTCGCGCGGGATTGATCTTCGCGGCGAACGGCTCACGCAGGCGCCGCAGGCACACTGTGTCCTTGTTGCGCTGGCACGGCCCTGACTTCGTCGTGTCCCAGACCGCGTTGTCGACGATCGTCTTCGCTATCAAGAGGCTCGTCTGCACGTCGTTCGGGTTCCCGGCCAGTGCCTTCCGGTAATAGGCCATGGCCGAATCCATTGGTCCGGCGAGCAGATAGGCGCCAGCCAGCTGCTTCATGAACGGAATAGACGTCGGGTAGTGACGGACAGCTTGCCGAGCCCACCAGACGTACGCAGCGGTATCGCTGACCTTCTGGGCCGTTCCGATCGCCAGCTTGAGGTTGTTCGTGTCGGCGAGCTTGGTCGTGTCGGCGTCCGCCTCCTGACGCATGAACGCCAGCAGGGTTTCGGACATCGCCTTCAGCACCGCCGGATCGGTCGCGTTCGCCGCACCGTCCAGGGCGATCCGTTTGCGCGTATCGGTCAATTGCTGGTCGGCGGGCGCGAGCTTGAGCCCGTCAGCCACGAGGCTCATTGCCTCGGCGTAGTGCTTGCGCTGCAGCTGCTGATTGGCGAGCGCAAGGCGCAGGCTCTTGTCGGCCGGGTTCTGCTGCAATTCTAGTGCGTACGTGCCGAGAGAGCCGTCAGTATCTCCCTTCGCCATCTGCAGGTTCGCCAGTCGACTCCACACTCCGGAGTTGGCCGAATCGCCCTTCAATGCGCCCTGGTATGCATGAACCATGCTGTCGGCCGGGGAGCGCTTCACCTCGTGCACCGAGGCGATGCAGGTCCACGCTTCCGCGAGGTTCGGCTCGATCGTAAACGCCTTGCGCGCTTCTGCGAGGGCCCGATCGAGTGCGTTGTGACTGCGTTGGTCGTTGCAGCTGCGGGCGAACTCCGCGGCTTTGACGATGTTCACGAGCCGCTGGGCGATTGCCTCGCCGAGCGCTGCGGGGGTCGCCCCGCCGTTGATCGTGAACGTAGAGGCGAACCCGGACGCACCGGAGGTGATATGGAACTTCGCGACGTACACGTTTCCGGAATGCGTGAGCAGGCCGGACGTCCACGAATTGATGCCGAGCGCCTTCGCGAGCTGTTCCGCCTGCTGGGCGGTGATCAGGACGTCACACCCGAAACCGGACTGCGCCAGCACCTCGCAGATCTTCTGCTTCGGAATGACGTTGACCTTGTAGCGCGCGAGCGAAATGAGTCGCGCCCGCGCGGCGTCCGTCGTGGCGATGCTCGCCGCCGAATCCGCCGGCGTCGTGACGCTCAAGGGCAGAATCAGCAGCTTCTCCGTCGGTTGCGGAGCCGCGAGCTGGGCCGCAAGACTCCCGGCGGCGCCAGCCGTGAGAACGGCCAGTACGCGAAGCACTCTCACGCTTTCATTCCTCCGTGTGTGCAATCTTACCCCAGTGGGCGAAGAGGGATTCGAACCCCCGACTTCCTGCGTGTAAGGCAGGCGCTCTGAACCAACTGAGCTATTCGCCCGTTCACGCGAGACGTTAGAGGGCCAGACCGACCGGGAAAAACACGCAATACCCCAAGACCAGCAAGACCGGCGCTGCAACAGTCGAGCCACCGGCGAGCAGCACGTAGCCGACGACGACGCTCACCAGGGCGGCGCCCAGCAAAGCGAAATTGCGCGGCCCATACCGCAGGCGGGAGCGGGCGAGTGTTGGCTCTGACATGAAGCCCGGATTTTACCCCGTAATGCGAACACCGTCAAGGAGTTAGTGTCGGTCAGGGGTGCGGCGGCTCTTCTCCCCGGCCCACTTCTTCGAGCGTCATCTGACAGCGCTTGCCCCACGGGTTGAACTTGTTCGCCTTGAAGCCTTCTTCCCAGGTGCGGCGCGCGCGGTCCTTGTCGCCGCCGAACCAGTACGCCCGCCCCAGCTCGTAGTAGGCCTCGATCAGGTTGGGCCCCAGGTTGAGCGTCTTCTGGAAGAACGTCTGCGCGTCTTCGTACATCTCGCGGCTCAAGTACACGAGGCCGAGATAGAAGTGGGCGTAGAGCGTGGCCTTCTTGTCGTTGTCGAGCCGGATCGCCTTGGAGAGGTGCTCGATCGCTTCGCCGAAGATCCGCTTCTTGAGACAGATGTAGCCGACGTTGATGCGCGCGAGCGAGTTCGCCGGCTCCTTCATGAGGACCTTCTGGAAGGTCGAGAGCGCATCGTCGTAGTCGCCGTGGAGCATCTGCGCCCAGCCGAGCAGCGATTCCGCCTGCGTCTCGCCGGGGGAGAGCTGCAGCGCCTTCTCGAGGGCGGCGATCGCACCATCGTGATCGCCGAGCGAGATCAAGCTCCAGCCCTTCTCGATGTACGTAGAGGCCCCGATGTGGTCGGCTTTGACGGCGGGCCGGATGCCGGTGAATTCCGGCGCCGCTGCCTCGGAGCTCGACGCCGCCTGCAGCTGTTTGTACTTGTCGACGAGGACGCGGATGTCCTCCTTCAGCGTCCCCAGCTCGGCGAGCAGGCCGTCGACCTGCTTGAAGAACGCGATGATGTCCCGCTTGACGGCGTCGCGCTCCGCCTGGTTGCCGGCGGTGTCGAGACGCTGCACGATGCCGTCGTATTCGGCGCGCAGCGCGACGGCGGGAGACTCGCGACTCACGCGCCGGCCGTTTCCGCCAGCGCGGTCGCCAGCGCGAGCTTTTCCTTCGAGGCCAGGAGCTTCCCCGTATTCAGTACGATGATGGTTCGGCCCTCCCGCCCGACCAGGCCGTTGATGTACTCGGCAGCCAGCCCTTTCACGATCGCCGGCGGCTGGCTGACGTCGGCGGCCGCGACCTGCAGCACCTCGGTCACCGCATCCACGACGACGCCGATCCGGGACGATTCCCAATCGAGCACGATCGTCCGCGTCTCGTCCTTCAGCGGCGCGGCGACCCCGAGCCGCTTGCGCAGATCGATCACCGGCACCGGGTCGCCCTGATACTGGAGTACCCCTTCCAGGAACTCCGGCGCCTTGGGGAGCTTGGCGGGCGCCTCGTAGCGCAGGATGCGCTCGACCTGGAAGATGTTGAACGCAAACTCCTGCCCCGCCACCCGGAAGGTGACGAGCTGAACGTCGTCGCCCGTCGTCGCCGTCGTCATCGGATCCGCTCTCCCAGCGCGTCGAGATCGAGGATCGGCACGAGACCGGACGTGCGCGCCGCCACGCCGATAGCCCACGGCAACGACTCGCCGTCGGGGAGCGGCAGGGAGGCGCCACGAATCACCTCGTCCGCATCATCCACTTCGAGCGCGAGGTAGCGGCCGGCCAGCTCGACCAGCACCGCCGCGCGCCCGCGCTGGTCCGGAGGCTCGCGCCCACCGAGGAACGCTCCCAGATGCACCAGCGGCACGAGCTTCCCCCGCAGCGGCGTCAGGCCCCGCACCGACGGGTCCGCGCGGGGCACGTCCATCACCTCGGCGAGATCCGCCACCTCGACGACGTGCTCGAGCGGCAGCCCGTACGCGCGCCGCTCCGCCCGCACCAGCAGGAAGCCGAGGCTCATCGCACCGCCGGCATCGCGCCGCGCCGCACCAGCTCGACGCCCGCCCGTTCGGCGATCTGCACGAGCGGAACCACGGCATCGACCCCGCCCGCCTGAACGGCCGCCGACGGCATCCCGGCGATCACCGCGCTGTCTTTGTCCTGCGCGAGACCGCCGCCTCCGGCGTCATGGATGGCGCGCAACCCATCGGCGCCGTCCCGCCCCATTCCCGTCAACACGACGCCGACGGCGCGCGGGCCGAACAGCTCGGCGACGGAGCGGAACAATGGATCGGCCGCGGGTCGGACGCCCCACACCGGCGGGCCCTGGTCCAGCGAGATCACCGGTCCATCTTCGGCCGCCACCACCCGCATATGATAATCGCCCGGCGCCACATACGCCGTATCGGCGACGAGCGGCGTCCCCGCGTCCGCTTCCACGACGCGCAGCGCACTCATGCTGCTGAGGCGCTCCGCGAGGCTGCGCGTGAAGCGCGGCGGCATGTGCTGGACGACGAGCACCGCCGTGTGCAGCCCGGTGCGCAGCCGCGGGATCACCTCCGCCAGCGCGCGCGGCCCACCGGTCGACGCCGCGATCGCGAGCGCCAGCTGGGCGCGCCGTCCCAGCTCCAACGCCGGCGCGCGCGGCGCCGGGGTCGGCGGTCGCGCCAGCACCGACAGCCGTGAGACGTCGGCGGCCAACGCCGCCCGGGCTGCCGCGATGAGGCGCGGCGCCAGGGCGAGCAGCGCGTCGCGGCTCCCATCGACCGGCTTGGCGACGATCTCCACCGCTCCGAGCTCCAGCGCCCGGATCGCCGCCTCGGTACCGGGGCCGGCGTGGGCGCTGATGACGACGATCGGTCGCGGCGTCTCCGACATGATGTACCCGATCGCGCCCAGCCCATCGAGCTCCGGCATCTCGAGATCCATGGTCACCAGCTCGGGCTCCAGCTGGTGCACCTTGCGCACCGCGTCGAACCCGTCGCGCGCCCATCCGACGACGCGGAACGGTCCATCGCCGCGCTCGCCACCCAGTACGTCGGACAGCACGCGCCGCATCAACGCGCTGTCGTCGACGATCAGCACCGTGGGCCGCCGCTCAGATGAGGACGTCTTCGCCTCCCACCGTGCGCGTCTCGACGCGCCCGTTCTGCGGCCAGAAGCGCACCGAGCGCCCGCGCTCGCCGCCCACCGCCTCGCCGATGATCGGAATGGCCGCTTCGCGCAGCGCGGCGCGCGAGGCGGCGATGTTGCGCTCGCCCATCTGCACCGTTCCCGGCGTCATCAGCTGCGCGAACATACTGGCCCCGCCGGCGAGCTTCGCGACCAGCCGGTGCCGGTTCGCCCCGGCCGCCAGCATGCGCTGCACGAGAAACGGTACCGCCGTTTCGGGGAATTTGGCGGGATTGCTCTGATCGCGAGCGAGGCTGTGCGACGGCAACAGCACGTGCGCCATCGCTCCGATGCACGCCTCGGGATCGTGCAGCATGATGGCGACGCACGACCCGAGGCCCAGCGTGACGATGACCGCCTGCCGCTCCAACGCCCATTCGGCGACGCGTACATACCGCTCGGTCGACGCGGTGGCCGCGGTCACGCCGGCCTCCGATAAATTCGCTCGCGGGGGTTTTCCATGCGCAGCATCTCACGCGCCGGCCCGAGCAGCGTTTCCACCTTGCCGAGCAGCAACAGGCCTTCGGGACGCAGTGTCGTGGCGAACAGCTGGAACAGGCGTTCCTGCGTCTCGCGGTCGAAGTAGATCACGACGTTGCGGCAGACGACGAGATCGAACGGCCCGCCGGGGGACCGGGCGGTGGTCAGATCATGGCGCTGGATCTTCACCAGCGACCGCACCGCATCCACGGGCGCGCGCGTGCCGTCCGCGGCGGGCGGCTCGATCCAGCGGCGCAGCACCTCCGCCGGCGTCTCGCTGAACGCGCCGGCGGGATAGCGCGCCGCCGTGGACCGCTCGAGACTGACGCGATCGATGTCGGTGGCCAGGACGGACGCGCGCGGCAGCCACTCGCTCGTCCCGGTGGTCCGTGCGGTCTCGGCGAGGGCGGCCGCGATGGTGTAGGGCTCTTCCCCGGACGCGCACCCCGCCGACCACACCGCGACGGCGCCGGACCGCGCCCGCCAGCGCTCCGCCAGGAACGGTGCGAGCGCGATCCACGTCTCGGCGTTCCGGAAGAACTTGGTGACGTTGATGGTAAGGGCGTCGAGCAGGCGGTCGTACTCGTGCCCGTCGGCGTCCAGCAGGCGGCTGTAGTCCGTAAAGCTGTGGACGCCGCGCGCCCGCATCCGCACGGCGATGCGCCGCTTCAGGCAGCGGTCCTTGTAGGCGTCGCAAGACACGCCCCGCGCCTGCGTGATCTTCTCGGTCAACGCCCGGAAGGCCCGCTCCTCCGGCGAATCGGTCACTGCAGGGTGCTCAGAGTCTCCAGGTTGGTTTTCGCGAGCTCGTGGTGCGGGTTCAGCTCGAGCGCGCGACGCCACAGCTGCGCCGCCAGATCGCGATCGTTCCGCTTGTAGGCGATGTTGCCGAGCTTGAAGTAGACGTCGTCGCCGAGATCGGGAGCGAGCTCGATGGCGCGGCGATACGCCGCCCACGCCTCGTCGTAACGCGAGGCGCGATAGGCCAGGTCGCCGAGGTTCTTGGACAGCTGCGGTTGCGAGGGCTCGTCGCGGATCGCCATGCGCACCAGCTCCTCGGCGCCGCGCAGGTCCCCGGACAGCTCGCGCAGCACGGCGAGATTGTTGCGCAGCACGGCATTCGCGGGATACGCGGCGATCCCCATGCCCCCGATCTGCTCGGCGGTCTCGAAATCCGAGCCGAGCCCGGCGGCGAGCGCCCGTGCCCAGTACCAGATCGCCGGCGGCTGATGCGTGCCGTACAGCTCCTTGGCGCGGTCGAGCCGGCCGCTCGCCCCGGCGTGATCGCCGCGCTTCAGGGCCACGATTCCCCACCCGAGGTAGATGCGGGGGTCGTTGCGGGCGCGCGAAGCGGCTTCGGCGCACGACGCCTCGGCTTCGTCGAGGCGGCCCAGCTGCTCGTAGGCGAACCCGAGGTTGTGCAGCACGGCGGGACGATTGCCGCCCTTCTCCGCCGCGCTGCGCAGCGATTCCATCGCCTCGCGCCAACGGGCCTGCTTCAGGGCGACGAGACCGAGGAAAAAGAGGGCGTAGGCGTCCCCGGTGCGCAGCTCGGCGACGCGGCGGAACTCCCGCGCCGCCTCGTCCAGCATTCCTGTCTTGTAGAACGCCACGCCGAGGTTGCGGTGCTCTTCGACCCGGGCATCGGTGGCCGCGCCCGTTTCCGCCGACGTCGTGCGGCCGGCGCGATGCAGGAATCCGGCGGTGATCAGCCCGTAGATCGACTTGCCGACCTCGAACTCGCCCATCCCCGAGTCTTCGACGACCTGATTGACGTCGCGCGACCCGTCGAGCAGCGGCAGGATGCGCTGCTGCGTCTCGGTGAGCGTGGCCTCGCTGATGTCGAGTCGCTCGTGATCGACGATGAAGATGATGTCGAACGACGGGACTTTCTTCTCGATGAGGCCCCACTCGTCCACCCGGCGGGCGCCCTCGAGCAGCAACGATTCCGGGTTGATCGAGACGAGGAAGTCCTGCCGCTCGGGCCGGACGTCGGCCTCGAAGTTGAACGTCCCCTGCGTCCAGGTGAACAGGAAGTAGACCGCTTCCTCGATCTGTACCCGGATGTAGCGCTCCAGCTCGGGCTGCGAGATCGCGCCCTGCTCGACCAGGATCTCACCGAGCTTTTTGTCGCGCTCGCGCGTCTGGCGCGCGACGGCGGTGTCGAGCTGATCCTGTGTAATCTTCTCGTGCTTGACGAGGATGTCGCCGAGGCGGTCGCGGCGGTTGACGATCGAGGCGTAGCAGATGCGTCCGCGGTCGAAAAAGATGTAGCCGAAGTTCGACCGGTCGGCGATCGAGAGGCACCCGGTCTTCTGCCCCAGGGCGAGCAGCTGCAAGACGTCCGGGAGCGAGGCCTCCCGCAGCGAGCCCTTGATCGCCATCTAGCGCAGCTCCTCGATGAGGCGGTCCGCCGGAGCGCCCCAGTCCCACACGATCTTCTCGCGGCTGCGCACGCCGCCGGCGCTCGACACCACGATCCCCGAGGTCCGGAATCCGACCGTGCGCCGCCGCTCGGCGGCCGTGCCGCCCTCGAGCACTTCACGCGCCAGCCCCGCGCTCACTGGGACGTCCTGGGCGGCGGCGGCGCCGACGACGCGCTGCAGCAGGCCGATCAGGCTGCGTACCGAGTCCGCCGGGCGGTCGGCGAGGTAGTCGATCAACGCCGGATCGTCGGGGACCTCCTGAGCGCCCAGGGCCCGCTGCACCACGACGCGCCGCACTTCGCGGTCCGGCTCGGCGATCTCCACGACGAGCCCGCCTTCCAGCCGTGAGGAGATGCGCTGCTCGATCCCCTGCAGCGTCTTGGGATGCGCCGGCGCCGTGAAGACCAGCTGGCGCTCGAGGTCCTGGAAGAGATTGAAGAGGTTGAACAGCTCTTCCTGCGTGCGATCCTTGCCGCCGATCAGATGAATGTCGTCGAGCAGCAGGGCCGTGGCGCGGCGGTAGCGCGCGCGCCACCACTCCATGCGGTTGCCGTCGAGCGCCGTGATCAGCTCGTCGATGAACGCCTGGGTCGAGAGGCAGGCCACGACCGCTCCCGGCTGGCGCGCCAGCTCGAGTCCCAATGCGTTCAGCAGGTGCGATTTCCCGACTCCGCTCTTGCCGATGAAGACGAGCGGGTTGTAGCGCCGCCCCGGCTCCTCGATCACTTCGCGGGCCACGTTGGCGGCCAGCTGGTTCGACGACCCGACGGCGAAGTGGGAGAACGGCAGCGCGGCCGACGGCGCCGGCGGCGGTGCGGCGCCGGCGCGTACGCGCGAGGCCGCCTCCTCCGCCTCGACCAACCGCTCGGGGTCGCGGAACACGCTCTGCCCCGCGGCCTGCGGGTCGAACTGCGAGACTTCGGCTTCGAGCACCCGCAGCCGCTCCACGTCGCGCGCGAACGCCGCGATCTCCTCGTCGGGCGCGAGCGGCGTTTCCTGCTCGAGCAGCGCCTCGAGCCGCCGGGTCCGGTACCCCTCGCCTTCCCAGCGCAGAATCGCCTCGGCGATACGGGCGCGCCACGCCTCCACCGCCTTGCCGACGGTGACGGTGACGTCGGTGAGGAAAGCGGCGAACTCGTCGGGGGTCGGCACCCGCTCACCTGAGGCGGTGGCCGCAGCGGCCGAGCGGGACTCGATCCCCAGCAGCTGCTTCGCCCCCTCGGCGTTGAGCGGCGTCTCGTTGACGGCCTGGTAGGCGACGAGCCGGTTGAGGACACCCATCAGCTCGCGCACGTTGGCGAAGCTGGCGGCGGCCACCGTCTCGAGCACGCCGGGCTGGAACTCCGCCCCCCGCTCCTCCGTTTTGCGGCGCAGGATCGCCACCCGTGTCTCGTAGTCGGGGGCGCCGATATCCACGACCAGTCCACCGGAGAACCGCGAGATCAGCCGCTCGTCGAGATTTTCGATGTCGACCGGCGTGCGGTCGCTGGTGAGCACGATCTGGCGGCCCGCGGCCTGCAGCGCCTCCGACAGGCGCAGCAGCTCCGCCTGCATCTCGAGGCGGTTGGTGAGAAACTGCACATCGTCGATCAGCAGTACGTCCACGGTCTGGAAGCGGCGGCGGAATGCGTCGCCCTGCCCCGCCCCGATCGCCGCGTGGAACGCCTCGACGTACTCATCGAGCGTCAGGTACTCGACGTTCAGGTCGGGCGCGAGCCGCTTGGCGGCCGCTCCGATCGCCATGAGGAGGTGCGTCTTCCCGAGACCGGAGCCGCTGTAGATGAAGAGCGGGTTGTACGCCGAGCCGGGGCTTTCGGCCACGGTGCGCGCGGCGGTGACGGCCAGCCGATTCGCCGCCCCGACGACGAACGTGTCGAAGGTGAATTTCGGGTTCAGCGCGGTCGTCACACCGGCGCTCCCTGCGCCAGGCGGCGCAGTACGAGCTCGGTGATCGACTTGAGCGTCTCGAACACGCCGTTCCCGTGCAGCGCATCCGCGGGGAAGCTGGGCACGCCGCGGAAGTTGAGCGCGTCGTCGAGCTCGACGGGCTGGAGGATCAGCTCGCGCGGCAGGTCCTGCTTGTTGTACTGCAACGCCAGCGGCATCGTCCGGATGTCGATCGAGTGGTCGAGGAGATTGGCCTGGAGGTTCTGCAGGCTCTCGAGGTTCTCGTCGAGCTGACGCGCCTGGCTGTCGGCGACGAACACGACGCCGTCGGCGCCCTGCAACACGAGGCGCCGCGTGGCGTTGTAGTAGACCTGGCCGGGCACCGTGTAGAGCTGGAAGCGCGTGGTGAAGCCCGAGATCTGTCCCAGATCGATCGGCAGGAAGTCGAAGAACAGCGTACGGTCGGTCTGCGTCGCGAGCGACACCATGCGGCCGCGGCGCGACTCGGGCACCCGGCCGTAGATGTAATGGAGATTCGTCGTCTTGCCCGAGCGGCCCGGGCCGTAGTACACGATCTTGCAGGTAATTTCGCGAGTCGTGAAGTTGACGAGGGACAAGGTGCCCTATCTCCCAAACAGCGAGTTGAGGCTGTCGTTGAGCTCGCGCTCGAAGTCGGCCGCCAGCACCTGCTTGGGAACGCCCGCCTTCGGACTCGCGGCGCGCAAATCGGCCACGAGTTGCTCCAAGAATAACTGCACCAGGCCGAGACTCGAAGCGTCGAGCTCGTAGACGACGAGCACGACGAGCGTGCCGCGGTCGGTGTCGAACGCGCTCAGAAAAATCCCATGGCGCCGCCCCTGATGCGTCAGCCCGGCGAAGGGCGGCTGCCCCATCTGGCGCGCCAGCTCGTTGGTCGACGCCACGATCGCCGCCCCCAGCGCGGAGGCCGCCATCACATCGACCGCGCGCGAGAAGCCGGACTGCGCCAGCACCTGCCCCGCCGGCGTCATCAAGAGTACGAGACGCGCCCCCGCTTCGGTGACGTACTGGGTCAGCGGCTCGAGCGTCCAGGTCTCCACCGCCCGCACAACGGTCATGCCCCTGTCTCCGCCGCGCGCAACAGCTCGAGCCGCACCAATCCGACGTTCACGTCGGCCTCGGTCACCGCGACCAGCAGCAACCCCTCGCCCGCGGGCACCACCAGCAGCGCACCGTGATCGCATTGCAGATGCCAGAACTGGCTGGGGCCGAGTCCCGCCGACACCATGGCGCGCTGCAACCGGCCCGCGAGACTTGACGCGAGTGCGGCGACGGCGCCGCCTTTGATGCCTTCCATCAGCTGCTCGGCGACCACGAGCCCGTCGGCACGCGATACGACCATCGCGCCGCGTACACCGCGCACGCGGGTGATGAGGTCGAGGGCTCGTCCCAGCGGCGAGAAGGGCGTGCTCACCGCTGTCGCTCCAGCCATTGCCGGGCCACCTGGGCGGCGCGCTGCGCCAGGAGGCCGAGCCGGCCCAGCGGCAACGACCGGTCGCGCATCAACAGCAGCAGCGATTCCGGCGTCGGCTGCGCGAGGTAGACGTGCCCACCCTGCCCCTCGGCGGACAACCCGCGCCACACGCCCAGGTCGAGCAACCGCGCGGCGCGCGCCGCCTCCTGCGACACCCCGGCGAGATAGGCCGCGACGGTGTCGGTGACGTCCGTGCCGTCCGGCATCTTGAGCGCGCCGCCCAGCACCAGGCCGGCAAGGTCGAGCAGCAGCAGGCCCTCCTGCGCTCCCTCGAAGCCCGCAAAGATCCGCTCATCGGGCAGCGGGGTCACCGCCCCCGACGGACGCTCCCGCGCGGGCGGCGTTTCGGGCTCCAGCGCGAGCGCTGGCGGCACCGGGCGTGGTGCGGGCGGCGACGGTGCCGACGCGAGCGTCGTCCCGGCTTCGCCGCGGATCACCGCGAACGCCTGCTCGATGGTCGGATCGTCGGGAGCGATGTCCTGGGCGGCCTGGAGATGCGATTCCGCCTGCGTCAGGTCGCCGATCTTGAAGTAGAGGAAGGCGAGACCCTTCAGCGCCCCGATGTGCTGCGGGGCGATGCGTAACGTCATGTCCCACTCGTCGAATGCACGCTCGTAGTCGTGGGCGTCGGCGAGAATCCGCGCGAGCAGATCGTGCGCATCGGCGAGATGCGGATGGCGCTCCAGCCCGTGGATCGCCACGCGCGACGCCGCGTCGAACTGCCGCTTCTGCCGCAGCAGCTCCCCGAGCCGCAGGAACACGAGGCTCTGCGGATCGCCCGCGAGCTCGGCGGACAGCGCCTTGACGTCGTCAGACACGCGCGCCTCCGGCGCCGCCGACCCGCGAGCCCGCGAACACCTGCGCGGCGCTCTTCGCGGTCCGCACTTCGTCGAGGAACGCCAGCTCCCGTTCGTCGTTGGGCGCGAGCCGCTCCCATTGCTCCCACTGCTCCATGGCTTCGCTGAAGCGCCCCACCTGCACCAGGGCATAGCCGAGCAGGCGGTAGGCGGTCACGACGAGCGGGTCGAGCCGCAAGGCCCGGCGCAGTTCTTCCACCGCTTCGGCCGGCCGCCCGGCGGCGAACTGGATACGCCCCAGCAGGAGGTGCACCGACGGATGATGCGGTTGCACGGCCGCCGCCCGCTCCGCGGCGGCGCGGGCCCGCTCGAGATCCTGGCGCACGAACGCTTCCTCGGCTTCCGCCACGAGCGCCGCGGCATCGGGCGCACTGCTGCGGCCGCGCGGCGCGGTCCCCGGGTCGAGCAGCACAATGAGGCCGGCGCTCTCGAGACCGAACAACGTCTTGGCGATGTCGAAATCCGAGCGGCCCAGCGTCGCGGCGATGGCGCGCAGATCGCGCTCGCCGTCGATCAGCGCGAGCACCTCCCACTCGGGCGGCAACAGGTCGAGGTCTCCGCCTTCGGCGGCCGGCGCGTACGTCGGCACGACGCCGAGGTGGGGGATGCGCTTTTCGATGCGCGCCCACTCGTCGATGCGGCGCGCGCCTTCCATCAGCAGCGCCTCGGTCGAGATACTGACCATCGCTTCGGTCGTGACGTCGGTGAGCGGCCCTTCGGTGAAGGAGAAGTACCCTTCGCGCCACCCCATCACCTCGAACACGACTTCCTCGACCTGGAACCGTACCTGGCGTTGCAGCTCGCGCGGCGTGACGGCGCCGATCGCGACGAGGATCTCCCCCAGTCGGCGCGAGTCGCCCTGGCGCGCCTGCATGTCGCGGGAGCGCTCGAGATCGGCCTCGCTGATCTTGCCGCTGCGCAACAGCAGCCCCCCGAGCGGGTGCGGATTGCTCCGGATCTCGGCGTAGATGACCGCGCCGTTCTCGAAGTAGATCGTGCCGGCGTTGTGTCGCAGCTCGGAGGTGACCCGCAGGACCCCCGTCTTCCGGCTGAGATCGAGCAGCTGGAAGACGTCGTGGATGCCGAGCTCCCGAAGCGGGCCTTCGATCGCCATACCAGATCAGGCCGCGTCGGAAGTGAAGATGTGCTGCAGGTCGACGGCGGTGCGCGCGTGCATCCGCGCGCGCTGCGCGTACTGCCCCGACGGATCGAGCCGGGTGACGCGCTCCCAGGTGTGCACCGCTTCGCGGTAGCGGCGCAGCCGCGCCAGCACCACACCCTCGTAGAACAGCGCGGCGACGTGCTCCGTGTCGAACTTCAGCACGCGGCGGAACGCCTCCAGCGCCGCCGCGGCGCGCGCGTCTTCCAGCAGCGACCGGCCGAGGAGCAGCAGCGCTTCGAGATCGTAGGGATCCTGCTCGAGCAGATCCGCCAGCCGGGCGATCGCGGGGCGCAATCGGCCGAGCCGGCGCTCGAGGTCGGCGAGCGCGATCCCCGCCTCGTGGTAGGTCGGCAGCTCGTGCAGCGCGCGCTCGTACGCCTGCAGCGCGTCGGGCCACTCTTCCCGCTGCTCGTGCAGCCGCCCCAGATCCACCCAGACGGCGACGAACCCGTGATCGAGCTGCAGCGCGGCGCGATAGGCGGCCAGCGCGCCGCCGCGATCGCCCACCTTGGCCAGGACGTCTCCCTGGAGCTTGTGGAGATCGGCGCGCGCCGGGGCGCGGGCCTGGGCCTGCTGCAGCACCGTGAGCGCCGCGGCGGCATCGCCCTGCACGACCCGCACCTGGGCGACGGCCACGAGGGCTTCCACGTCCCCCGGCACCATCGTCAAGAGCTCCTCGGCAGGGGCGGCGGCCTCGGCCGCCCGGCCCAGCGCCAGCAGCGCCTTGATCTCGCCCAGTCGCGCGTCGGTGCGGTCGCGATCGATGTCGCGCACTTCGCGATAGCGCTCCAGCGCTTCGCCGTGCAGGCCGCGTTTGGCGTAGAGCTCGGCGACGAGGGTCGTGGCGTCGCCGCGGTCGGCGCCGCGCTGGATCGCCCGCACCGCCTCGGCCGCGGCGAGATCGAACAGGCCCTTGCTGACGTAGTCGCGGGCGAGCGCGAGCTGGTCGTCGGTGGCCCGCGCGGGCGCGGCGGCGGCTTCGGGCGGCGCCAGCTCCTGGAAGATGTTGTCGAGCAGCCGCTGATCGAACGAGAAGTCCTGCCCCAGGGATTCGGCCGTTACGTCGGCCGAGATCTGCGGCACTACGCCGATCGTCGCGTCTTCGTATTGCAGGTCGATCGTGAGCGCGAACTTCTGCGACACGTAATACGGATCGAGCTCGAGCGCCCGCTTGGTGGCGCGCAGCGCGCCATCGAAGTCGCCGAGGTTCGAGAGGGTGAAGCTGAGGTTGTAGTGCGCCCCGGCGTGCTGCGCGTCGGCCTCCACCGCCCGCGCGAACGCGTTGCGCGCGTCGCCGAAGCGCTTCAGCTCGACCAGCACGAGCCCCACGCCGTTCCAGCCGGAGGCGTTGTGCGGGTCGTCGGCGAGCACCTGGCGGTACGCCTCGAGCGCGAGCTGCAGCCGGCGCAGGTGGAACAGGATGAGCGCGAGATTCAGCCGGGCGGCGGAGAACTTGGCATTCAGCTGCAGCGCGGTCCGAAACGCCTCGATCGCCTCTTCGGTTCCGCCCTGGTGGGCCAGCGCCACGCCGGCGTTGTTCCAGGCGAGGCCGTACTTCGGGTCGATCTCGGTGGCGCGGCGGTACGAGCCGAGCCCCTCGTCGACGCGGCCCGACTGGTGCAGGACGACGCCACGCTCGTTCCAGAGCTTGGGGGAGTCGGGCGATTCCTGGATCAGCGTTTCGTACAGCTCGAGCGCCGGGCCGAAGTCGCGCCGCAGCAGATGCACTTCCGCCATCGCCTGGAGGACGAGGCGGCGGTCCTCACCGCGCTCGACGGCGAGGCGGTACTCGCGCAACGCTTCGACGTAGTAGCCCTTCTGCCGGAACGCGAGCCCGAGGTTGAAGTGCGCCAGCTCGCGGCCTTCGACCACCTGCATCTCGAGCGCCTCGCGCACGAGATACGGCTGGCTCTTGCGCTCGTTGGTGGAGAGCCGATCGATGGACAGGTTGGCCTGGGCGCGGGCGAGCGGCGGGTTGAGCTCGATGGCGCGCTTCGACGCGGAGCGCGCCTCCTGGTGCCGCCCCATGTCCCCCAGCACGAACGCCATCAGGTAGTGCGCACTGGCGTTGTCCGGGTTCAACTGCACGGCTTTCTGCAGCGCGACGAGCGCCGCGTCGTTCAGCCCCCGATTGTACAGCACTTCGCCGAGGTAGAATTGCACGACGCTCGACACGGGATCGAGCGCCTGCGCCTGCTCGAACCAGTCGGCGGCGATCTCGAGGCGGCCGCGCGCTTTTTCGGCGAGGCCCAGCTGGATCACGGCGGCGGCGTCGCGCGGATGGTGGGCGAGGATCTGCTCGAACTCGGCCACCGCGTCGTCGAACTGGCCCAGCGCGGCGAAGGCGCGTCCCAGCTCGAGCCGCGCCTCGCGGTCGTCGGGAGACTGGCGCAGCCGCTCCTGCAGCTCCGAGACGCGGCGGTCGTAGTAGCCGGTCGAGTGGTAGGCGATCTCGAGGTTGCGCTGCGCGACCTGCATCTTCGGGTCGAGCTCCAGCGCGCGCGAAAACTCCGCGATCGCTTCGGCGATCAGTCCCTTCTGATAGTACAAGACGCCGAGGTTGTTGTGGGCCCCGGCGTCAGCGGGATCGATCCGGCGGCCGAAGGATCGCAGGACCGAGAGGTCGCGATCCGAGAGCGCGGGCGCCGTCACGGCTCAGGTGACGCGGATCGCGTCGAAGATCGCCTTGAGGGAGGCGAGGTCCGGCAGCAGCAGAAAGTGCCCGCGCAGCTCTTCCTCGGCATCGATGCGGAATTCCGTCTCGACGCAGAAGACGAAGTCGCGGTCGTGCCCGAAATTCAGGTACGTCGTCGTCAGCACCGCGGCTGAGAGATCGATGACCAGGCTCGGCACCGAGGGCAGGAGCAGCATCCCCATGAAGTCGGAGAGGGCGTTCATGTAGGCGCCCGAGAGAATGTTGCCCGCCTCTTTCAGGGCCGATTGCTCCAGCGCGTCGAACGACGTGGTGGCCCCCTGCGCGCGGCGCAGCAGCATGTCGCACAGCCGCTGCCCGACCCGCTCGGGAAAGAGCAGCAGCGTGCGGCCCGTCAGATCGCCCAGCATGTGCATCAGCACCGCGACCACCACCGCGTTCGCGTCGCCCAGCAGGTCGGCGACCTCCTCGAGCCGCGCGATGTTGATCTGCGGCACGCTGATCATGATGCGGCGATTCGTCATCTGGGACAGCGCGGTCGCCGCGTGGCCGGCGCCGATATTGGCGACCTCACGCAAGGCGTCGATCTGCAGCTCTTTCAGGTCGCGAACGTCTTCCATGCGTCCCCCTTACACGAGCCCACCGGCGTCGAGAATCAACGCCGGCACACCGTCCCCCATGATGGTCGCCCCGCTGAAGACCGGCAGCGTCCCCCGCGGCGCATCGAAACTCTTTACGACGATCTCCTGCTGCCCCAGCATCCCGTCCACCACCACCCCGGTGCGCCGCTCGCCCATCTGCAGCACGACCACCGGGCGGCGCGTCGACGGCGCGCCGCCGCCGGTGCGCAACAGCTCCCGCAGGTGAACCAGCGGCACGACGCGATCGCGCAGCACCATTGCTTCGCGCCCCTCGACGGTCGCACTCGGCACCGCGCCGAACTCGACCGTCTCCGACACGTATGTGAGCGGCAGGGCGTAGCGCTCGCCGCCGACGTCCGCGATCAGCGCCCGCACGATCGCGAGCGTCACGGGGAGCCGCAGCACGAACGTCGTGCCGCGGCCGGCCTCCGACTGCACCTCGATCGTGCCGCCGAGCGCGCGGATCTTCGACATGGCGACATCGAGCCCCACGCCGCGCCCCGACACGCTCGTCACGGCATCGGTGGTCGAGAAGCCGGGGCGCGCGATCACGCGCAGCAGCTGGTCGTCGCTCAACGTGTCGATGTCAGTGTCGACGAGCCCTTCCTTCTTCGCTTGCTCGAGAATGCGGCGCCGGTCGAGACCGCGGCCGTCGTCGGCGATGCTGATCGCGACCGAGGCGCGCTCCCGGACGGCTCCGAGGACGATCTCGCCTTCGGCGGGCTTGCCGCGGCGCTGCCGCTCCGCGGGCATCTCAATGCCGTGGTCCACCGCGTTGCGCAGCAGATGCACCAGGGGATCGCCCAGCTCGTCGAGAATCGTGCGATCGAGCTCGATCTCCTTCCCCTCCACGCGCAACGACACCTGCTTGTCGAGCTGTTTCGCGAGATCGCGCACCAGCCGGGGATACCGGTCGAACACCTGCCAGACCGGCGTCATACGCGCCTGGATGATTTCCGCCTGCAGCTCGCCCGTCAGGCGCGACACCTGGATCGCCACGTCGTCGACGGCCGGATCACGCCGCTCCGCCGCCAGCTGGTTCAGCCGGCCGCGTGCCGTGACCAGCTCGCCGATGAGATCCATGAGCGCGTCGAGCCGGCGCAGATCGACACGGATGTGGCGGCTGCGCTCCGCGGCCCCCGGCGCTCCCCCCGCGGCCCCGACGGTCCCCGCCGCCCCACCGACCGTTTCGGCCCGCGCCAGCGCGGCCTCGTCCGACTCCGCGACCGCCACGCGCTCGACGTCGCCGGCCCCTGCCAGCACGCGCTCGATCTCCGGACTCGCGGTCTTCGTGTCGAGACGGAACGTGAACTGCCCGTCGAAGTCTTCCGCGCCGAATGCCTGCTCGGGCGGCGACAAATGGGACACCGCACCGAGCGCTTGCGCGCGGCGCAACACGAGCAGCGCCCGCCCGCCCTTCAACTGCGCTTCGGCTCGCAGCGCGATCGACACGAGACGCCCGCCCCCGCCCGCCCCGCCCCCACCGGCGGCGCTGCCGGACTCGGCCGGCGCCGGTTGCGGCACCCCCGCCTTCGCCCGCTTTTGAACGGCGCGCCACCCGACCGCGGGGGCGCCGGCGCGCTTCGCCGCCGCATCGAGCTCCGCGCCGAGCGCCGCCACATCGATGTCGCGCTCGCGCCCCTGCACCGCGAGGCCGATGGCCCGTTCCAGGAGATCGGTGGCTCGGAAGAGGAGTTGCAGCAGATCGCCGCCCGGCGCGCCGCGCGTCTTGCGCAGCCGGTCGAGCAGGTTCTCCATGCGATGCGCGAGATCGGCCACGCGGGCGTACCCCATCGTGGCCGCCATTCCCTTCACCGTATGGACGGCGCGGAAGATGCCACCCACCGGCTCCGGCGAGGTGGGGGTGCGCTCCCAGTCGAGCAGCAGATGGTTGCACGCGCTCACGTGCTCCCGGCTCTCCGCCAGGAACAGCTCGGCGTACTGCGACAGATCCATTGTCAGCCGAGAACGCGCTGGACCGCTTCCAGCACGCGCGAGGGCTGGAACGGCTTGACGACGAAGTCCTTGGCCCCCGCCTGAATCGCCTCCACCACCAGCGCTTGCTGCCCCATCGCGCTGCACATCAGGATCTTCGCATCGGGATCGTTCTTCACGATCTCGCGCACGGCGTCGATGCCGCCCATGTCGGGCATCACGATGTCCATCGTGACGAGATCCGGCTTCAACTGCTTGTACTTCTCCACCGCCTGGGCGCCGGTCTCCGCCTCGCCGACGATCTCGAAGCCGGCCTGCGCGAGGATGTCGCTGATCATCGTCCGCATGAAGATCGCGTCGTCGCAGACGAGAACAGAATGGCTCACAGACCCTCCCTAGGATGACAGTACGGGGGCCAGCAAAGCCTCGGTATCGAGGACGACGAACACCTGCCCGCCGCGTCGGCCCACGGCGCGCACCAATCGCGGATCGAGACCCGGCAGTGTCTCGCGCCGCTCGAGCTGCGCATTCGGCACCGACAACAGATCCAGCACCTCGTCCACTATAAAGCCGAGGGGGCGTCGTGCCGCGCCGACCTCGAGCAGGATCGTGGTCCCGCCATCCGTCGTGCCGGGATCGGGGAGATCGAGCGCCCGCCATCCCTCCACGACCGTCACCAGACTGCCGCGCACGTTGACCAGCCCGGCCACCAGGGGCGGCGCCCCCGGAATGCGGATCGTGGGGAGTCGGGGCAGGATTTCCCGAACCGCCTCCGCCTCGGCGGCGCAGGCGAGCGGGCCCACCCGGAACACCAAGAGCCTAACGACCGTCTGGTCAGCCATCCGAGAGAGCGAAGCCAAGATACTGCAAGGGGTTGCGTTCAGCAAGCAATTTTGCGTCGCCGGCCGCCTCGGCCAGCGCCGGAGCCAGATCGGCGGGCCATTCCGAGCGCAGTGCCAGTTTGACGCCCGTTATCGGATGCGTGAATTCCAGCACCGCGGCGTGCAGCATCTGGCGCGGGGCCAGCTCCTCGAGTCGCTCCGCGGCGCGGCGCTCGGAGGGGGTGACGCGGCGGCTCCCGCCGAAGGCGTACTCGCGGTCGCCCACGACCGGATGTCCGACGTGTGCGAGATGGACACGGATCTGGTGTGTCCGCCCGGTGCCGAGTGTGACCCGCAACAGGTCGACGAGCGCGAAGCGGGCGACTTGCTCCACGTGCGTGACGGCATGGCGACCCCCCGAGCGGACGGTCATCCGTTTGCGATCTTCGGCATGCCGGGCGATGGGTGCTTCAATGTCCACCGGACTCTTGGCGAAGTGCCCCCAGGTGACGCAGGCGTAGACGCGGCGCACCTCGTGCCGCTCGATCGCCCGGGCGAGCTTGCGGTGGGCGACGTCGGTCTTGGCGACGACGAGGAGCCCCGAGGTGTCCCGATCGAGGCGGTGCACGATCCCGGGACGCCCCGCCTCGTTGCCTTCGGAGAGCGGCGTCCCGCGACCCACGAGGACATTGACCAGCGTGTCGTCCCAGTGCCCCGGCCCGGGGTGCACGACGAGGCCGGCGGGCTTGTCGAGCACTGCGAGGTACTCGTCCTGGTAGACGAATGTGAGGTCACTGTCGGCGGGAGTGTAGGTGCGCGGCGGCGTTGCCGGCGGGAATTCGACGCTGATCGTCATGCCGCGCTCCAGGAGGGCCGAGGCGCGGAGCGGGCGGCCGTCCAGCGTGACGCGTTTGTCGGCGATGAGGCGAGCCGCGTAGGTGCGGGAGAGGGCGAGCTGATCGGCGAGAAAGCGGTCGAGCCGCTCGGTGACTGGCACCACGATGGTGAAAGTGGTGCCGGGGGGCGTCACGACGTCGCCGTCCCGGCCTCCTTCGGCGCTCCGCCGCCCCGCGTTCGCCCTTCCATCCACAGGGAGATCGCGAGCGCGATCGCGCCCACGGTGATGGCGGAGTCGGCGACGTTGAAGGTCGGCCAGCGGTAGCTGCCGATCCCTACTTCGATGAAATCGACGACGCCCTGCGCGCTGCGCAACCGGTCCACGACGTTGCCGATGGCGCCGGCCACGAGCAGGCCGAGCACGAAGATCCGCAGCCGATCGGTGTCTGGCGTATTCCGGACCATCGAGCCGAGCACCGTGAGCGCCAGCAACGCCAGGGCGAGGAAGATCCAGCGCGAGTATTCGGCGGGCCCGAGACAGATCCCGAACGCCGCGCACTGGTTGTAGACGAGCCGCAGCACCACGTAATCGCCGATGACGGGGATCGGTCGACGCGACAGGACCCCCTCGGCGAGCAGCTTGGTGAGAATGTCCAGGGACACGATGCCGATCACCGTGCCCCAGAACAGGCGGCGGTTACCGGCGCTTTCCATCCTCTTCCTTGGCCTTACAGTTAATGCAGAGTCGTGCGTGGGGCAGCGCGTCCAGCCGGTCGAAACCGATCTCCTCACCGCACTGCTCGCACTTGCCGAATTTTTCCGGGTTCTGGTAGAGCCGGCGCAGCGCCTGATTCACGTGCCACAGGTAGCGTCCTTCCTGGGACGCGAACAGGAACGCCTTTTCGCGCTCCATGGCGTCGGTGCCCTGGTCGGCCATGTGGAACGAATAACTCGACAGGTCTCCGTCCGATGCCTGCAGGCTCGAGTTGAATGACTCGTCGTAGTGGCCCAGCTCCTTCATGACCCGGGCGCGTTCCTCGAGCAGCCGCTTTTCCAGGTGGCTCAGCTGCTTCTTGTTCAGGCCTTTGGTTTTCGTCGGCATTTCAACCCTTTCGTCCGTCGTGTCGACGCAGGCCAAGTGTCGCCGCCCGCCCTTCGATATCGACTTCCCGAGTGATGTCCGCGTCTTCGAGGAGCGACCCCAGCACCAACTGGCGCGCCAGTGTCTCTCCCATGACGTATCCCTGAAACGTCTCCACGGCCGCCACGACCTCGGGCGCTCCGGAGACGCTCACATCGATCCGCGTGGTGTACTCGAAATCGGCGTCCTTGCGGAGCCGCTGCACGCGGTTCACCACTTCCCGCGCCAGTCCTTCTTCGATCAGATCCGGCGTCAACTCCGGATCGAGCGCCACGACGTACGGCCCGTCGGCCTGTACCACCCAGTCGCTCGCCACGTCGCGCGTGACGGTCACGTCCTCGGGGAAAAATTCCCACTCCCCGCCCTTCACCGATTCCCCGCGCTCGAGTGCGTGCAGCTGCGCGGCCGACAGCTGCGCGACCGCTTCCGCCGCCTGCGGCGTCGCCTTGCCGTACCGCTTGCCCAGCGAGCGAAAGTTGGCCTTGCCGTGCAGCGTCACCAACTCGTCATCCGATTCGACGACCTGGTAGCTCTTTACGTTCACTTCGGCGACCAAGATATCTAACAGGTCTGCCAAGAGCGGACCCCGCACCGAGGCCGGGACGGCCAGCTGCATCCGGGCCAGCGGTTGGCGCACCCTGAGGCCCTTCGATTCGCGGGCGGCGCGCGCCAGCGAGGCCAGCTTCCGCACCGCCGCCATGGCGGCCACCAGCTTCGGCTCGCGGCGCCCCTGATCCAGCGGAAACCGCTCCAGGTGCACCGAAGTTCCGGCGAGCGCTCGATGCAGCCAGTCGGAAAGAAACGGCGCCGCCGGAGCGAGCAGCTTCGACACCGTCACGAGCGCCTCGTACAGTGTCGCCAGCGCCGACTCGTCCGCGGCGCGATCGGGGGCCCAGAAGCGCGGCCGGTTGAGGCGCACGTACCAGGTGGACAGGTCGTCCACTACGAAATCCATCACCGCCCGCGTTCCCGGATACACGTCGTACTCGTTCCACGACGTGCGAACCAGGGCCACCGTTTCATCGAGCCGCGCCAGCAGCCAGCGATCCACCAGCGGCCGCTCGGCAACGGGTTGCGGCGCCGCGACCGGGCGCCACTCCTCCGCATAGCGCTGCAGGAAGTCGTAGGTGCTGCGCAGCGTGTTGAGGAAACCGCCCGCCAGCTTTCCCACGTCCGCCACATCGAACCGCTTGGTGAGCCACACCTGGCTCTGCCCCACGAGAAACAGCCGTACCGCGTCGGCCCCGTGCTGCTCGATCACCTGCCAGGGGTTCACGACGTTGCCCTTGCTCTTCGACATCTTCTGGCCGTGGGCGTCGAGCACCAGCTCGTTCACGATCACGTTGCGGTAGGCCGGGCTGTCGAAGCAGCCCACTGCGATCGCCAGCAGCGAATAGAACCAGCCGCGCGTCTGATCGACGCCCTCGCAGATGTAGTCCGCGGGGAAGTGCGCCTTGAATTCCGCCTCGTGCTCGAACGGATAGTGCCACTGCGCCACCGGCATCGACCCGCTGTCGAACCACGCGTCGATCACCTCGGGGACGCGTTTCATCGTCCCGCCGCAGTCCTTGCACTTCCAGGTGACCGCGTCGATGAACGGCTTGTGGGGATCGAAGTCCGGCGGCACCGCGCGACCCCAACGCCTGCCCAGCTCTTCGTACGAGCCAATCACCTCGCGGTGCTCCTTCGTCCGGTCGCATTCCCACACATTGAGCGGCGTGCCCCAGTAGCGGTCGCGCGAAATCGCCCAATCGACGTTGTGCGCGAGCCATTCGCCGAAGCGGCCCGTGCCGATCTCCGGCGGGTGCCACTGCACCGTGTCGTTGGTCTCGAGCAGCCGTTGTTTATACCCCGTGGTGCGCACGAACCACGAGCTGCGGGCGTAGTAGATGAGCGCCGACCCGCAGCGCCAGCAGAACGGATAGCTGTGGGTGAGGGGCGCCGTTTCGAGCCAGCGACCTTCGTGCTTCAAGCGGTCGATGATCGCGGCGTTCGTCGCCTTGTCGGTGACGAGCTTCCCTTCGATCTCCGGCCACGACGTCCCGCGGAACGTGCCGTCGGCCGCCACGGGATTGACGAAGGCGAGCCCGTGCTGCTGGCCCGTGGCGTAGTCGTCGGCGCCGAACGCCGGCGCCATGTGCACGAGTCCCGAGCCGTCTTCCGCGGTGACGAACTCCGCCGCGACGACGAGTTCGTGCTTCCCCTCGGGCGGGTACGCCACGACGTCGAGCGGCCGCCGGTAGTGCTGGCCCACCAGCTCCGTTCCCTGAAATGTCCGGATCAGGTCGCCCTGGGAAATCGGCCGGCCGTGCACGTGGACCTCACCCGCTCGCGCGACGGCGACGATGTAGCGGATCGGCTTCCCGGTCACGTGGTCGGGGTGCGCGTACTCGCCGTACTCGAGGTCCGGGTGCACGGCGACGGCGACGTTGGAGAGCAGCGTCCAGGGCGTCGTGGTCCAGACGACGAGCTGGCCCGCGGGATCGTCGGCGAGCGGGAAGGTCACGTAGACCGAATTGATGTGCTCGTCCTCGTACCCGAGCGCCAGCTCGTGCGAGGACAACGCGGTCCCGCAGCGCGGGCAGTACGGCAGCACCTTGTGGCCGCGATACAGGAAGCCGCGCTCGAACAGCCGTTTCAGGAGCCACCACACCGACTCGATGTATTCGCGCGAGTACGTGACGTAGGGATGCTCGTAGTCGAGCCAGTAGGCGATTCGGTCGGACAACGCTTCCCAGTCGGTCTTGTAGGTGAAGACGCTCTCGCGACAGAGCTGGTTGAATTTCTCCACCCCGAACTCTTCGATCTGCTGCTTGCCGCTGATGTTCAGCGACTTCTCGACCTCGATCTCCACCGGGAGGCCGTGCGTGTCCCACCCCGCGATGCGCGTCACGCCCTGACCCAGCATGGTGTGGTAGCGGCAGATCATGTCCTTGATGGTGCGCGAGAAGACGTGATGGATGCCGGGACGGCCATTGGCGGTGGGCGGGCCCTCGAAGAAGACGAACGGCGGCCCGTAGCGCGTCGCCTCCTGCACGCGCGCGAACAACCGCTCGTGCTTCCAGGTGGCAAGCAGCTGTCGCTCGAGCGTGTCGGCACGCTCGGTGACCGTAAGCGGGGGGTAGGCCATCAGTTCAGGCGGTGGACGACGCCGCGCACCAGCGCGGCCAGCCGCGGCTCGGCGCCGCGGGCGACTGCGAGGATCCGCTCCACCGTCGCCGGCTCGAGGGCGTCGGGAAGGCAGAGGTCGGTGATGATGGAAAGTCCGAGCACGCGCATTCCTTCCTGACGGGCGACGATGACCTCCGGAGCGGTGCTCATGCCGACGAGATCGGCGCCCCAGGCGCGCAGCAGCCGGTACTCGGCGCGCGTCTCGAGGTTGGGACCGGCCACCGCGACATACGTCCCCTCACGCAAGGTGATGCCCTGCTCCAGGGCGACGGCGCGGGCCAGCGTGCGCAGACCGGCGTCATAGGCGGCGGTCATGTCCGGGAAGCGAGGACCCGCGGAGCGGTGCGGACCGACCAGGGGGTTGTCGCCGATGAAGTTCAGGTGATCGGCCAGCAGCACGACGTCTCCCGCGGCCCATTCCGGGTGCATGCCGCCGCTCGCGTTGGAAACGATGAGCGTCTCTGCGCCGAGCGCCCGCAGCACGCGCACCGGAAACGTCACCGCGTCGAGGTCGTAGCCCTCATAGCGGTGAAAGCGCCCCTGCATCGCGACCACCGGCCGGCGCTCCAGCGTCCCGCATAGCAGGCGGCCGGCGTGGCTCTCGACCGTCGGCACCAGGAATCCGGGAATCTCGGCATAGGGAATCGCCACTTCGATCTGGATCGCCTCGGCGAGCGCGCCGAGCCCCGTCCCCAGGATGATCGCGACCTCCGGCGTGAGACCGGTGCGGGCGCGGATCGCCTGCACGGCCGCCGCGACGGTCACCCGGTATCGCCCTCCAGCGAGCGCAGCTCCGCGAGCTGCCGCTCGAGCAACGCCCGGAATCCGGCGAGGTAGCCCGCGAACTGGCGCTGGATCTCGATCATCTTTTCCTGCGCACGCTCCTGGCCCCGCCCCGCCTCGTCGAGCTGCCGCCGCCCTTCCGCTTCGGCTTCGCGCACGATCACCTGCGCTTCGCGCTCCGCCGACGCGCGCGTCTCCTCGCGCAGCTGCTGCGCCGCGACGAGCGCCTCGTTCATCGCCGTCTCGCGCTCGCGGAATACCCGCAGCTGCTCGGTGAGCGCCGCGACGCGCTCCTCCAGCACCGACTTGTCGCGCATCACGCGCTCCAGCTCGTCGGCGACGCGCATGCGGAAGTCTTCCACCCCGAGGGGCTCATAGCCGCGCAGGCTGCGTCGAAATTCCTGTCGCCGGACGTCGAGCGGTGTCAGATGGAAGGTGGGATCACTCACCCCGTCGTCCTCGGACCGAAGAGGGCGGTACCCAAGCGGATCACCGTTGCTCCCTCCTCGACTGCCGTAACGAAGTCGTCGGACATCCCCATCGAGAGGTTCGGTAGCCATGTGCCCTCCTCCTGCAGGGCGTCGCGCAACCGGCGCAGGCCGCGGAAGGTGTCCCGCTGCACAGCAAGGTCGCCGGTGAGCGGCGCCATCGTCATCAGTCCTTCGAGCGCCAGCGACTCGAGCGCCGCCACCCGCTTGACCAGCGCGGGAACCTCGGCGGGCGCACAGCCGCTCTTCTGCATTTCCCCTGCCACATTCACCTGTACCAATACCCGCTGGCGCGTCCCCTGGACGGCCGCCCGCTTTGCCAGCTCTTCCGCCAGCTCCACCGAATCGAGCGAGTGCACCAGCGCGAATCGGCCGGGCACCTGCCGGGCTTTGTTCCGCTGCAGATGTCCGATCAGATGCCAGACCACACCCGGGTCCGGCTCCGCGGCCATCTTGTCCAGCGCCTCCTGCACCCGGTTCTCTCCGACGTCCGGGAGACCGGAGGCGATCGCTGCCCGCACCGCCTCCGGGCCGAAGCCCTTCGTGACGGCGACGATCGTGACGGGGTGCGTCCACCCGCCGGCCGCCTGGGCCCGCGCGATCTCAGCCCGGATATGGGCGAGCCGCTCGGCCAGGCCGGCAAAACTCATAGACCGGGGAAACTACCGATTGGCCGGAGGCGAAACAATCTGCCCGGCCCGCTTACGGCTGGGAAGCCCCTGTCCCGACCAGACTTTCGAGCCTGGTGGCGCCGGAAAGCACGTCTTTCACCTGCTCGGCGGAGAGCGGCCGGTACAGCCGTCCGGAGCTGGCGACCGAGATGGTCGAGGTTTCCTCCGAAACGACCAGAATCGTAGCGTCGGTCTCCTCGGACAGCCCGAGCGCCGCTCGATGGCGGGTGCCGAGCGACTTGTCCGTCACGCGGTACTGCGTGAGCGGCAGCACGACGCCCGCTCCGACGATCCGGTCGCCGCGCACCACGACGGCGCCGTCGTGCAGCGGGGAGTAGGGGGTGAAGATGGTGGTGAGCAGCGCCGCCGACACCTTCGCTTCCATCGGCACGCCCGAGGGGAGGTATTCATCGAGCGCGAGATCGCGCTCGACAGCGATGATCGCCCCGGTGCCGGCCCGGGCCAGCCGGTCGAGCGCCTCGGACACTTCCTCCGCCACCGACTGGCGATTGCCGCGCGAAAACGCGCGCATCAGCCGCGACTGACCCAGCCGGGCCAGTGCGTTGCGCAGCTCGGGCTGGAACATCACGACGGCCGCGAACGGCGCGAAGGTGAAGACGACGCCGAGCAGGTAGCTCACCATCGTGAACTTCGCGAGCACCGCGGCGAAGTACGCCAGCGACAGGATCACGAGACCGACGACGATCTGGATCGCGCGCGTCCCGACGAGGAACAACAGAAAGCGGTAGATCACGAACGCGACGAGCAGGATCTCGACGGCGTCCGGCCACGGCTTGGGAATGAGGAAGCGATAGGCGTCCAGGTTCATGGATCCGCCTCGAGTGCACGGACGACGGCGAGGGCCTCTCGGGCGAGACCGGCGTCGTGGACGCGGAACAGCCGCGCGCCGCGCTCCCAGGCGAGCGCGCAGGCCACCGCCGTGGCGCAGTCCCGGTCCTCCACCGCGCGGCCCGTCGCGGCGCCGAGAAACCGTTTGCGCGAGGGCCCGACGAGCACAGGAAGCCCGAGTGCCGTTATCGTGGCCAGCTCGTCGAGCAGGCGGAAATTCTGCGCCGGGTTCTTGGCGAACCCGAAGCCGGGATCGAGGACGATCCGCTCGGCCGCCACGCCCGCGTCCTCCGCACGCGTCGCCGCCTCGCGCAGCTCGCGGGCCACGTCCACCGCAACGTGGTCATAACAGGCGAGCGAGTCCATCGTGTCGGGCGTCCCCCGCATGTGCATCAAGATGAGCCCTGCGCCCGCCGCGGCAACTGTCGCACCGAGCTCGGCGTCGAACGAGAGCCCGGACACGTCGTTCACGACCGCGGCGCCGGCATCGAGCGCGGCGCGCGCAACCCTGCTCTTTCGCGTATCGACCGAAACGGGACCGAGCCCGCGGGCCTTCAGGGCTTCGATCGCCGGCACGACACGGGCGATCTCCTCCTCGATCGTCACCGGCGCCGCTCCGGGACGCGTCGATTCGCCCCCGACGTCCACGAGCTGACAGCCATCAGCTTTCAGCTTTTCAGCCTGAGCGAGCGCAGCGTCAAGTCGGGCAAACCTTCCCCCATCCGAGAAACTGTCGGGGGTGATGTTGAGGATGCCGACGAGCACCGGCTCGTCGAGCGGGATCTCGCCGCCGCCGATCGCCCAGCGGCGCGGCGGGTCGGCGGAGGCGGCGAACCATTGCGCCAGATCGGGGACGATGGAATGCAGCTCGGGCGGAGCGCGATCGGGCCGCGCCAGCACCGCGAGCCGGCTCGCAACTCCTGCGACGAGCGCCCATCCCTCTCCGGTGAGCACGTCGATGCCCGCGCGTGCCGACCAGCGCACCAGCGCTTCACGCACCGATTCGTCGATGTCTTCGAGCAACAATGTGAGCTGGCTGAGACCGGCCGCGGCGAAGCGGGATCGCTCGGGATCCCAGCCGCGCGCCGTGAGCGCCGCGCGCACCGCCGCCGCAAGGGGGCCGTGCGTCGCGAGCGCCGTGACCCTCACGCCCCGGCGGGCTCCGGAGGCGGATTGCCGAGGACGGGACCGCGCAGCGGCTGCGCCGCGGGCTTGCGCGGCTCGGCCGGCACGAGCGGCGGCGTGGGAGGCATCGCCGGCGGCAACTCCTTGCCAGCCACGACAAGCTCCACCTCTTCCCGGTCGAGCGTCTCGTGCGTCAGGAGCGCCGCCGCGAGCCGATCGAGGTCTTCGCGATGGTTCGTCAGGATCTCGCGGGCGCGCTCGTACGCCGTACCGAGGATGCGCTTCAGCTCCTCGTCGACGATCTCGGCGGTGCGCTCGGAGATCTCGCGTCGCTGCACCACTTCGCGTCCGAGGAAGATCTCGGCCTCGCGGTCGCCCACGGCGATGGGGCCGATCGCGTCGCTCATGCCGAACTGCGTGATCATGCGGCGCGCGTACGACGTGGCGACTTCGATGTCCTGCGCGGCGCCCGTCGTCACCTTGTCCGGGCCGAAGACCAGCTCCTCGGCCACCCGCCCACCGTACGCCGTGGCCAGACGCGCCAGGATCGACTGCTTCGTGTACTTGTGCAGCTCTTCTTCCGGCAGGTACGCGGTGATCCCCAGCGCGCGGCCGCGCGGGATGATCGTCACCTTGTGCAGCGGATCGGTGCCCGGAACGTTGAGACTCACGAGCGCGTGCCCCGCCTCGTGGTAGGCGATGAGCGTGCGCTCCTCCTCGGACAGCACGCGGCTCTTCCGCTCGAGGCCGAGCATCACCTTGTCCTTCGCGTCCTCGAGGTCGGCCATGTCGACCGCCTGCTTGTTGCGCCGTGCCGCGAGCAGCGCCGCCTCGTTGACGATGTTGGACAGCTCGGCACCCGAGAGTCCGGGCGTTCCCCGGGCGATCGGCTCGAGATCGACGGCCTGCGCCAGGGGGATCTTGCGCGTGTGCACGCGCAGGATCTGCTCGCGCCCTTTCACGTCGGGCATGTCGACCACGATCTGGCGGTCGAAGCGACCGGGCCGGAGCAGCGCCGGGTCGAGGATGTCGGGGCGGTTCGTGGCGGCCAGCAGGATCACGCCCTCGTTCGACTCGAAGCCGTCCATCTCCACGAGCAGCTGATTGAGCGTCTGCTCGCGCTCGTCGTGCCCGCCGCCCAGGCCCGCGCCGCGATGGCGGCCGACGGCGTCGATCTCGTCGATGAAGATGATGCAGGGAGCGTGCGCCTTCCCCTGCTCGAACAGGTCGCGCACGCGCGAGGCGCCGACCCCCACGAACATCTCGACGAAGTCGGAGCCCGACATCGAGAAGAACGGCCGTCCCGCCTCGCCGGCGACCGCTTTGGCGAGCAGCGTCTTCCCCGTCCCCGGCGGTCCGATGAGCAGCGCGCCCTTGGGCAACCGGCCGCCCAGGCGCTGGAACTTTTGCGGGTCTTTCAGGAAATCGATGATCTCCTCGAGCTCCGCCTTCGCTTCATCGCAACCGGCGACGTCGGTGAAGGTGACTTTCGGAGTGTCGCCCGAGAGGAGCTTGGCCTTCGACTTGCCGAAGGCGAAGGCGCGGTTCCCCCCCTGCTGCATCTGCCGCACCATGAAGAGGATCAGGCCCAGCATCAGGAGGTACGGGAGGAAATTGATGAAGATCACGCCGAACGACGGCCGCAGGTCCTTGGCGTTCACGTCGACGCCCTTGGCGCGCAGCGACGCGACCCACGTCTCGCTCGACTCGAACGGCAGCAGGGTCGTGAAGTGCTCGGCTTCCTTGCGGTTTACCAGGATCGGACTCTTGAGGTCGCCCTTGATCCGCTGCCGCTCGGTGATCTCGACGCGCTTGACGTTCTGCGAGTCGACTTGCGCCGTGAAGTCAGAGTAGGAAATCTCGGCGGTATCCTGCCGGGTCCGGGCGGCGAGCTGCACCAGGAGCACGGTCCCCACGATGAGGAACGCCCAGAACGAGAGCGTCCGCAGCATGCGGCTCCACTGGAATTCCCGCGGTGGCGGGGGAACGCGATTGGTCATGTCAGGTCAGACTCGCAATATAAGGCAAGTGCCGGAAGTTCTCCGCATGGTCGAGTCCGTACCCCACCAAAAACGCCCGTGGCGCATCGAATCCGACGAATTTCGGCTCCAGCACGAGGTGTTCGGCCACATGTTTGTGCAGCAACGCGCACATCTCGAGACTCCTGGGACGCCGCTCCCGCAGCAGCTCGATAAGACGATTCAGCGTCCGTCCGGTGTCGACGATGTCCTCGACGAGCAGAATGTGCCGCCCAGTGAGCACCGTCTCGGGATCGTACAACAGGCGCACGTCCCCGCTCGACACCGTCCTGGCGCCGTAGCTCGCCGCCACCAGGAAATCCACCTGCAGCGGCCGGTCGATGCGGCGCACCAGGTCGCTCAGGAAAATGAAGCTGCCCTTCAAGAGCCCCAGCACGAGCAGCTCGCCGTCGGGGTACGCGGTGGTGATCGCCTGCCCCAGCTCGGCAACGCGTGCCGCGATCGCCGCCGCATCGTACACGATGCGGGCCAGCTTGGTACCGCCGAGCTGCCGTTCGGTCTCAGTGCTCGGTAACATCGACCCTCACCGCCCGTGTTCCCGGCCGCGGCACCGCGTCCGCACTGCGACAGATGCCGGGGACCCAGAGAATGGTTTCACCACGCACCAGCACCGGGTACCCGTGCCGCGCCCCGCGCGGGACCCGCGCGTCCATCAGCACGCGTCGCAGCTCGCGATGGCCTATGCCGCGCAATGGAGCGATCACATCGCCCGGTCGCGGCCCCCGCATCGTCCACTCGCCCGAGCGGATCCACGTCCGCCACGCGGTGCGGGAGAGCTGCTTCGGCGCCGTCGCGGGTGCCCAGTGCACCGCGAATCGGCCGAAGCGGGCCTCGCCCTTGGCGCCCCGCGTCACGACCACCGGCGTCGCCTCCCGCGCAACCGGCCGCTCGAGCCGCAGCCGGTCGAACGCCACCACCGCCTCCCACCCGCACCCGATCGTCAGGCGACGACCCGATGTCCCAGCGGCGAGCGCCAGCACCGCTCGAGCGCGGGTTGGGCCGAGCACGAGGCCGGCGCGCCGGGCGGCGGCGCGGATCACGGCCGCCGCCAAGGCGTCATCATACCCCCCGAGGGTGGCCCGGGCAACGTCAAAACCCGTCGCGTCGCTGTGCAGGTCGAGACCCGGCAAGCGGTTGAGCACGGCGTCCCAGGCGATCCGATCGGCCGCCGCCGCCCTCCCGACCCGCAGCAGGTCACCCCGCAGCTGGTTGCCCAGGCGACCCTCCAGGGCGGGAAGCACGTCACGGCGCAGCCAGGAACGCAGATGACGGGGGTCCTGATTGGCGGGGTCTTCGTGGAACTCGAGTCCCCGCTCACGCGCGTACGCCACCAGCTCACGGTGGGTGAAGGCGAGCAACGGCCGGATCAGGCCGCGCCGCGAATGACTGGGGATGCCGGCGAGTCCGGCCAGTCCGCTGCCCCTGAGCACCCGCAGCAACACTGTTTCCACCTGATCGTCCTGGTGGTGCGCCGTCACAATCCAATCGGCGCCCAGGAGCTGGCGCGTCGCATCGAGCCAGGCGTAGCGGGCACGCCGCGCCACCGTTTCGCTGGCGCCGCTGCCCAGCTCGAGTCGTCCGATCTCGCAGGGAAGATCGTAGCGCCGGGCGAGCGCATGGACCTGCCGGGCTACGACCGCGCTGCCTTCATGAATACCGTGGTCCAGGTGGGCGACGACGAGCTCGATGCGGCGCTGTTTGGCGACGCCCACCAGCAGATCGAGCAGGGCCACAGAGTCGGCGCCTCCCGACACCGCGACGAGCGCCGTCCGGGGCCCGGACAACAGGCGGCGGCGGTCGAGATGGACGCGGAAGCGCTCGGCGAGGGTGGGCATCGTTCCTTACCTTTACTATACCATGGTCAGCCCCGACGACACGTATCAGCTGCTGCGAAACCTCACTTCTCCTGTAGTGGCCATCACTTGCGAGCACGGTGGGAAGCGCAATGGGATGATCCTGGACAGCGCCATCCGGGCTTCGATCGTCCCGACGATCCCCCGCGTGGCGATGTTCATTCACAAGTTCAACACCAGTCACGACCTGATCTTCGCCAGTGGACGGCTGGGGCTGCACCTGCTGCAGCGCGACCAGTTTGAGCTGATCCACCAGCTGGGGTTCTTCCATGGGACCGACAAGGAGAAGCTGGCCGACATTCCGCACCACGTGGGCCTGAGCGGCGTTCCAGTGCTGGACCAGTGCTATGCGCACTTCGAGTGTCGCGTCGTGAACGCCATGGATACGGGGAGCTCGACGTGCTTCCTGTGCGACGTGGAGGCGGTCGGGTTTGGGGCAAGCGAGGCCCTGGCCGCGGGCGCCGAAGTGATGACGGCGGCCTATTTCCGGGCAAACATTCCCGCGGCGTGGCGCGACGACTACGTGCGGCTGCTCGGGGAGGCCCAGGAGTTCGCGCGTGAGCGGTCGCGGGATATTCGAGCAGTTACCTGGCCGGGCGTCCAGTAATGAGCACCGCTAGCCCGATGAGCATCACTGGCCACCGGCCACAGGCCACCAGCCACTAGGGTTCCAGCAGCTCCCGTACGCGTCGCACCAGGTCATCCGGCTCAAACGGCTTCTGGAGATACGGCACGCCACCGGCGGGCAGGCCGTGGCTGTCCAACGCCTCGTCGGCGTACCCCGAGGCGTAGAGCACGCGCGCGTTGGGCCGGAGCGCGCGGAACCGTTCGGCGAGCTCGGCGCCGCTCATCCCCGGCATGACGACGTCGGTCAGTAGCAGATCGATCGGCCCCTCCTGCTGCTCCACCAGGCGCAGCGCCTCGCTCCCGTCCGCGGCCTCCAGCACGCGATAGCCGCAGCGGCGCAGCACGTCGCGCGCGAGGTGGCGCACTCCTGCCTCGTCCTCCACGACCAGCACCGTCCCCACATCGCGCGGCGCCGCCGCGGGAGCGATGGGGGACCGGACGGGCACGCTCGCCGGAGACTCGGCGCGCGGCAGGTAGATGCGGAAGCGGGTCCCGCGTCCGGGCTCCGAGTCGACCGCGATGAAACCATTGCTCTGGTGCACGATGCCGTACACCGTCGCCAGTCCCAGCCCGGTCCCCTTCCCCACCTCTTTCGTCGTGAAGAACGGCTCGAAGAGATGCGCCTTCGCTTCGGGGGAAAGCCCCGTGCCCGTGTCGCTGACGGCGACCAGCACGTAGCCGCCGGGGCGGGCCTCCGGGTGCACCTGCGCCAGCTCGCTGTCGAGCGGGACGTTGGCCGTCTCGATCGTGATCCGCCCGCCGCCCGGCATCGCGTCGCGCGCGTTCACGGCGAGGTTCATGATGACCTGATCGAGCTGGCTCGGGTCCGCGAGGACGGGCGCCAGCTCCGGATCGAGCGAGTTGCGCATGGTGATATGCTCGCCGATGACGCGGTGCAGGATCCGCTCGATGTCCCGGATCACGACGTTGACGTCGACGACCGTGGGGCGCAGCACCTGCTTACGACTGAAGGCGAGCAGCTGGTGCGTCAGGACCCCGGCGCGGCGCGCGGCGCCGATGATTTCCTGTGCTTCCTCCCGCGCGGTGGCGTCAGCGGGGAGGGTGCGCTCGAGCAGCGTCGCGTATCCGACGATCGCGGTGAGCAGGTTGTTGAAATCGTGCGCGATGCCGCCCGCCAGCTGGCCCACCGCTTCCATCTTCTGTGCCTGGCGCAGCTGGCCCTCGAGGCGGCGCCGCTCGGTGACGTCTTCCACCACGGCGAGCCGCGCGGTGCGGCCCTCGAACTCGATGTCGTCGAAGGTGACCTCGACGTCGATCATCGTGCCGTCGTGGCGGGCGTGGCGCAGGCCCGTGGCGCGGGCGGTGCCGCCGCGGTACTGCGCCAGCACCTCGCGCAGCCGCTCCGCTTCCTCCGGTGGCCGCAATTCGATCAGCGTCATGCCGAGGAATTCTTCCCGCGTGTAGCCGTAGCGCCGCACGGCGGCTTCGTTCACCGCCAGGAAGCGCAGCGTTTCGGCGTCGTACACGAACATCGCGGCGGGATTGCCCTCGAACAGCTGGCGGTACTTGGCCTCGCTGGACTGCAGCCGTTCGGCCGAACGGGTCCGCGCGATCGCCATCGCGACCTGCGCCGAGACGAACTCGAGGATCGCGAGCTCCTCCGGCCCGAAGCGGACGCCTTCGGTGTAGCTCTGCACCGCCAGCACGCCGATCGTGTCGGCGCCCACCTTCAACGGCACGCCGAGCCAGTCGACCGAGGGCGCACCGACCAGCTCCACATCGCCGCGGCGCTCGAGCGCCGCCACCGCGTCCGGGGTGCCGAGCAGCGACCGGCCGGTGCGCAGCACGTATTCGGTGAGGCCGGAGAGCATCGGCCGCGGGGCATCGGCGGTATCGACTTGATCCACGAAGTACGGAAACGTCAGGAGTCCCGCGGTGCGGTCGTAGAGGGCGACGAAGAAGTTCTCCGCCGGCATCAGCTCGCCCACGATGTGGTGGACGGCGCGCAGCAGCGCCTCGAGGCCCTCGGCGGCGTTCGCCGCCTCGGCGATGAGGTAGACCGCTTGCTGCACCGCCTCGCTGCGGCGGCGCTGCGTGATGTCGTTCCACACGCCGACCAGCCCCACGACGCGGCCGTCGGGGTCGCGGATCTGGGAGGTCGTGAGCGCGACCGGGAACTCCGTCCCGTCTTTGCGGCGGTTCCACAGCTCACCGCGCCAGGTGCCGCTGCGCGTGGCTTCCCGAATCTCGGCCTGCAGCGACGGCGGGTTGCGCGGCGAATCGATCAGCGCCGGGGTGAACCCCAGGATCTCGGGTTCCGCGTAGCCGTACGTAGTAAGGAATGACTTGTTGACGAAGGTGAACCGGCCCTCGAGATCGGTGATGCTGATGATGTCGCCGGTACTCTGGATCGTGTGCGCCAGCAGCCGGTTCTGGTCTTCGGTGCGGCGCCGCTCCGTCACGTCGCGGAAGCTCCACACCCGCCCCACGATCACGCCTTCGATGCGCTGCGGCTGGGAGTAGCGCTCGAACACGCGGCCGTCGATGCACTCGAGGATGTCGAGGCTCGAGGCCTCGACGTCGGCGTACAGCTCGCGCACGCGCCGCAGGAAGCCGTCGGGATCCTTCATCTGGTCGAGCATGTGCTCGAGCAGCCGCTCGTCCTGCCCGAGGGCGATCAAATCCTCGGAAATGTGCCACAGCGCCAGGAGCTTGCGGTTGTAGCTCGTCACGCGCCCTTCGCGATCCACCACCAGAATCCCGTCGGCTGTGGACTCGAGCGTGGCCGAGTGGATCGAGAGTGTGCGGCGCAGCTCGCCCTCCGCCCGCATCATGTCCGTGATCTCGCGCGAGCTGCCGACGGTGCCGATCACCTCTCCCGCGCCGTTGCGCAACGGCATCTTCGTGGCGAGGAACCAGCGCTCGTGTCCGGGAACCATCTCGATCCGCTCGACCTTGGCGACGAGCGGCTTGCCGCTGGCGATAATCTCCTGCTCGTCGGCGAGGGCGGCGGCGGCGTGCTCGGGGGGGAAGAAGTCGGCGTCGCTCTTGCCGGCCGCGTCCTTGGGGTCGTCCACGCCGAGCACCCGTGCCTGGGCCTCGTTCACGCGGGTGAAGCGGGAGTCCAGGTCCTTGAAGTAGATCGGATCGGGCAGGTGATCGAGCAGCGCGCTCCAGCGCTCCGCTTCCCGGGCCGCGTCGGCTCGCGCGGCGACGTGACCGACGCCCGGGGAATCGCGCAGCGTGCCGTGCACGCGCCGCACGACGCCCTGATCGAGCTGGGCGCTCGCGCCGATCTCGACGGCGCGGTGATCGCCGCTGCGGCGCCGGATGCGAGCAGCGAACGGCTGCACCATCTCCCCTTCCATCGTACGCGACAGGAGGTCGAGCACGGCGGGGAGATCGTCGGCGTGCACGAGTGAGACGAGCGAGCGTCCTACCCATTCGACCGCGGGCCAGCCGGTGAGCGCATCGAAGCTCTCGCCGAGCGACTGGATCGTGCCGTCGGGGGCGAGGGTGAAGGTGGACTCGAGCACGGCATCGCTGAGGGCGGCGCGGGCGTCCGATGCGCGACGCAGTGCTGCAGCCTGGAGCTCCAATTCGCGGCGTGCGCGCAACAACTCGATCTGGGTCCACGCGGTGGCGGCGAGGTGGCCGAGCAGCTCGAGCTCATCGGCGCGCCAGACGCGGGGGGTGAAGTCCATGACGGCGAGGGTGCCGACGACGTGGCCGTCGGCGGTTACGAGGGGGCTCGCGGCGTAGGCGGCGACGCCGAGCTCGGTCACGGCGGGGTGATCCTTCAGCCGCTCGTCCTGGCGCGCGTCGCCCACGGCGAGCGGGTTGCCGCTCGTCACGATGAGGCGGCAAATCGAATGGGAGAGCGGCGTTTCGCGACGGCTGTCGAGCGGCTCCGGGAGTCCGACGGCGCTGTGGATGACCTGACGGTCGGCATCGACGAGGCAGATGATGGCGGCCGGAGTGCGCAGGACGCGTTGCGTGAGCAGCGTGAGCCGGTCGAGCGCGGGATCGGGGGCAGCGTCGAGCAGCCCCAGCCGGCGTACGGCCTGGAGGCGAGCAGGATCGCGAATCACCCGTTCCTTGGTGTCCATCGGGGGAGACCAAAATACGTCGTCGCGGCAGGTTAGGCTGGCTTGAGTTTCGGAAAAGCCGTCGACAGCCGTGCGTGGCGGCGGCTCAACACTTGCAGGCAGGAAAATGAGGCCGGAGGCAGTCTGAACCCCCGGCCTGACGTCCCAAGACAGTGTAAAGAAGACAGGTGAAGAGTAGCGGCGGAGGGACTCGAACCCCCGACCCGCGGATTATGATTCCGCTGCTCTAACCAGCTGAGCTACGCCGCCCCGTCGGGCAATGCTAGCCGGGGGCCCTTGGCAGGGTCAAGCCGAGGGCCGACGGTCACGTTTTTCATGTGGCGCACGCCCTGCTGTCAGGGGTCAGATACGGATACATTAGCGAGGTCGTGGGTGGCCCGTCCTTGAATCGACGCTCGATGCGACTCCGTGTGTTGCCCCCACTCTGGCGGGGGGCGTTGGTCGTGGTCATCGGTGTGGGCGTATCGACCTGCCGCCTTGATAAGCTGCTGTCCGGGCCCGCCGCCGCAACCTTGTGCGAACACAACGGAACGCTCACGATCTCTGCCGCAAAGGGGAGCGTGACGCCACAGTCCAACTCCTTCCTGGTCGCCAACTGCGGCGACGGCAGCCTTAACTGGACAGGCAGCGCTCACGGCAACAGTCCCTGGTTGTCTCTCGTCCCGGACTCCGGGGAGGCGTCGACGAGCGGCACGCCGGTGACGGTGATGGCGAATCCCAATGGTATGACATCCGGCGACTACTACGACACTGTGGTCGTCAACGGAGTCGGTGTATCAACGCAGGTGACCGTACCCGTGCACTTCATCATCCATGACTGCACGCCCAGCGGAATCGTCGCGGATCAAGTCTATTCCGATACACTGAACGGCGCCGATTGCGAAGCGCCCCACAGGTCCGGGGAATTCGGCCAAGTCTTCCAGTATCAGGGAACGACGAACGACGTGGTGTCGATCGAGGTCAACAGCGACTTCGATGGGTACGTCGTGCTCGACACCAGCCTCACGAAACCGGCGCTCGCCGAATCGGACGATTGCATCGGTCAACCGGGTAGCCCTTGCCTTCCTTATGTCACGCTCCCGAAGGACGGGCTGTATTTCATCGAAGTGACAAGCCACATCGCGGGAGACACGGGGCTGTTCACGGTGGAAGTCGCGCATCCGCGGCCACCAAACGAGCCGGACTCGCTCGATCAACGTCTCGATGCGACGAGAAGCATCCCGATGGGCGGCACAATCGGGCAGAACTCCGTCATCTTGCGCGCCATCGTATCTGATCCGGATCTCGCCGACACGCTCCACCTCGAGGCGGAGGTTGTTCCTAACAGCGGAAGCTTCACGGGTATCGCCAACTATTCTGGATCAGACACGGTCCTCAACGGGCAACCAGCACACGTTTCGGTGACGGGTCTGACGAACCATCAGGCCTACAAGTGGCGCGTACGTGCCGTGGATCAAACGAATCGCACGTCATTAAACTGGGTCGCGTTCGGAGGCAACCCCGACTTCGACATCGCGGTTTCGCAGCCGCCAGCGAACGTCTCGAGCGCGACGCTGAGCCAGTTCCAGGCCAATGACAGCGTCTCGTCGTACGGCGTCGGAGCCGTCGTGCCGACCGACACCATCGTTCTCGCTGGTCAAGTGAGCGATCCGGATCCCGGCGACATGGTTCGGCTGATGGTGGAAGTGCAACCGGTGAGCACGCCTTTCAACGGCACCGCGACGGATTCGAGCGCCCCTTACTCGGGTTCTGGTTCTGGAAGCTTCGCCAAGGTGCGCGTGGGTCCGTTGCCGAACAACACCAACTACCACTGGCAGGCATGGGCTGAGGATCAGACCGGACGAGTCAGCGCTAGCAAGACGTCTTTCGGCAGTAACCTTGAAAGCGCCACGGACTTCCGTATCCAGGTGGCGCATCCGCCGGACCTGCCACAGTCGATCGGTCAATTCCAGAGCGACCTCACGCCGATCCTGGTGGGCGGAACGGCGAACCAGGGGAGTGTTGTCTTCCAGGGAACGGTGAGTGACATCGACGGCGGCACGGTGAGCATGAATGTCGAGGTCCAGCCGGTTGGGACGCCTTTCAATAATACCGCGAGCGGCACGTCGACACCTGTGGCGAGCGGGCAGGTCGCGTCGCTGTCTCTCTCTTCACCGACGATCCAGAACGGCCAGTGTTACCACTGGCAAGCGCAGGCGCTCGATAACACGACTCGTACGAGCAACTGGACTTCGTTCGGTGCCAACCCGGAAACGGCGAACGACTTCTGCGTTGCCCTGCCGGTCAGCCAGATCGTGTTCACGGTGAATCCGCCGGCGTCCACGCAGGCCGGCAGTCCATTTAATCCGGCGCCCCAGGTCACAGCACGTAATTCCCTGGGCCAGACGGTCACGTCGTTCACTGGGGCAGTGACGATCACGATCGCGAACAACGCAGGTCCTGGGGGGACGCTCTCCGGAACAACGACGCTAAACGCGGTCGCAGGTGTCGCCACATTCCCCGGTTTGAGCATCGACAAGGTCGGTAACGGCTATACGCTGCAAGCCGCAGCCGCGGGCTTCAACGCAACGAGCACGCCGTTCAACATCACGCCCGGGCCCGTGACAAAGCTGGCGTTTACTGTCCAGCCCACGAGCGCGTCGGCTGGTGTAACGATCACACCCGCGGTTCAGGTGGCTGGCCAGGACAACTTCGGCAATCTCGTCAACACGTTCACCGGCCAGGTGACACTCACGATCACCCCTGGCACAGGTAATCCGGCAGCGACGTTGACCGGCGGCGGACCGATCGCGGCCGTGGCGGGGGTCGCGCAGTTTTCAGGGTTGTCGATCGATAAGACGGGAGCGAATTACACGCTCAAGGCAAGCTCGGGAACGCTCATTCAGCCAACTAGCAACGCCTTCAGCATCACCGGCGGGCCGATCGCATCGCTGCAATTCAATGTACCGCCGAGTACGACGACGGCGGGTGCCGCCATCACACCCGCAGTCCAGGTGACCGCACTGGACGCCGGGGGGAACGTGGCCAACTTCAATGGCCTCGTCACGCTGGCGATCGGAACGAATCCGAGCGGCGGGACACTGATCGGCACAAAATCGGTGAACGCCGTCGGCGGAGTCGCCACATTCACGGATCTGCATATCCAGAAAGCCGGAGTGGGTTACACTCTGACTGCCTCCGCTACCGGCGCGCCAACGATTCCGAGCGGCGCGTTCAACATCAACGCAGGGGTGGCCACTCAGCTCATCTTCACCGTCCAACCGAACACGACGGCGGATTCCGCCATTATCGACAGCGTGGGCGGTGTACAAGTGACCGCCTTCGACTCGACCGGCGTGAACATCGCAACGACGTTCACCGGCCAGGTTCGCATGAGCATCACTCCCGGGACGGGCACGGCCGGGGCCGGGCTCTTTGGTACCGTAAACAAGAACGCAACGGGTGGGGTCGCCCAGTTCACCGACCTCCGGATCAACAAGCTCGGGACAAACTATCAGCTGACTGCAACCGCAACGGGTCTCCTAAGCGACGACAGCTCGCCGTTCAACATCATCGTCGGGCCGGCCAAGGCACTCTTCTTTACCGTCGACCCTCCGGCTTCGACAGTGGCCAATGTCGCGATGAACCCAGCTGTAAAGGTCACCGCCAGGGATGCAGGCGGTAACACGGTGACCGCTTTCAATGGCAGCGTGACGCTCACGATCACGTCGGGAACGGGGACACCTGGGGCGATTCTTTCCGGTGGCGTCGTCTCTGCCAGCTCCGGGGTAGCGACGTTCTCGAATCTGTCGATCGACAGGGCCGGCACCGGTTATACGCTCACCGCGAGTTCCGGAGCCTTGACGCAAGACGTCTCTACGCCGTTCACCATCCTCGCCGGCGGGCCGGATGGCACGAAGTCGACCATCTCCCCGACTTCGCCGATCACGGCGTGCAAGACGGCGTGCGCCGGGGGGAACCTTTCCACTGTCACCGTGACGGCGCGGGATGCAGCGAACAATCCTGTCTCCGGCGCGACGGTCACGATCTCCAGCTCGAGCCCGAGCGCGGTCGTCACGCAACCGGCGGGCCTGACGAACGGCAGTGGCGTCGCGACTGGGACGATCTCAGACACGACGGCGGGGCCGCAGAGCGTCTCCGCTACAATCACGCTCAATCCAAACCCGCCGGCCAACCCGACCGCGGCGAACCTCACAGTGAATCCAGCCGCCGCGGCCGCAACGTTTTTCATTAGGAATCCGCTGTCGACCACGGCCGGCGCCACGATCAACAACCCGGGCACCGGAATTCAAGTGCAGGTGAACGATCAGTTCGGCAACAAGGTCAGTACTGCGACGAACAACGTCGGGTTGACGATCCTCGTCCCACCGTCGCCGGCCGGCGGAGTACTCGCCGGTGCGCCCAATCCGAAGGCGGCGGTCAGCGGGGTCGCGACATTCAGCAATCTGAGCATTGCGCAAGCGAACAACGGCTATTTCCTGCTGGCAACCGGCGCAGGGCTCGCGGCGACGGACACGAGCACCCCGTTCAACATCATCGCCGGCGTGGCAACGAAACTCTCGATCACGACTCAGCCCTCCACCAGCGCCCAGAGCGGAGTCACGCTCGCTCAGCAGCCGGCGATCCAGCTGCTGGACGCACTCAACAACCCGGTTAGCCAGTCCGGCGTCGTGATCACGGCCACCATCAACTCCGGACCCGGCGGCGGCTCGGTCATCAATCCCACCGCGACGACCAACGCGAGCGGCCTGGCCACGTTCAGCGGGCTCGCCATCAGCGGCACAGCGGGGAGCTACACGCTGCACTTCGCCTCGGGCAGCCTCACGGCAGTCAACTCCAGCTCGATCGCGCTATCGGCCGGTGCGGCGGCAAAGCTCTCGATCACGACCCAGCCTTCTACGAGCGCCCAGAGCGGCATCGCCATCGCGCAACAACCAGCGATTCAGCTCCTGGACGGGAGTGACAATCCGGTCAGCCAGTCCGGCATCGTGATAACGGCCACCATCAACTCCGGACCCGGCGGCGGCTCGGTCATCAATCCCACCGCGACGACCAACGCGAGCGGCCTGGCCACGTTCAGCGGGCTCGCCATCAGCGGCACAGCGGGGAG
>DATJJY010000155.1:0-8567 GCA_035491895.1 Gemmatimonadales bacterium | reverse complement strand
GCGGCGACGACGCGCTCGCTCTTCTCGGGGATCCGGAGCACTCGGCCGCGCACCGGCGACTGTAGTTGCATGACGGCTCCGGCACCGGCCGTCGACGCGGCGCGCGCAACCTCGACCTCGTGCGCGGCCGCTTGCGTGCGGAAATCGACCGCCTCGACCTGCCGCAGGGCCGTCGTCTCGGCCAGCGCCGCGACTTCGCGCTGCTCAGTGGAGAGGAGGTGTTTCGCAAAGAGCGACTCCGCCCGGGCTCGGTTTCGCTCTGCCTGATCGAGCGTAGCGCGTGCCTGTGACACGCTCGCCAGAGCCGCGCGCTCAGCGTCTTCTGCGCTGCGCAAGCGCGCGGCCGCCTCCTCGCGGGAGCGGGGGTCGAGCGGAGCCGCCGAAAGTCGAGCCACAATCAAGCCGCGCGTCACTGAGGATCCCGCATCGAGCGTAATGCGCGCGACGCGGCCAGCGATCGGCGCCACGACGAGGTAGCGGTCGCGGACACGCGTGCGGCCCTCTTCATCGATAGTGACGCGCAGCGGTCCCCGCGTCACCGCCGTGACCTCGACGGGTACGACGGCGGGCCGGAGTGCATAGACGAGAAACGCCGCTGCGGCGAGCCCCGCGCCTCCCCACATGAATCCTCTGCGACCGAGCCTCATCCTTTCAATCTCCCGTCTTTAGGACCGCCACCAGGTCGAGAAGGTCGATCCGGCGACGCACGATCAGCGCCGACACGACAGCAGCTACCAGGATCACGATCACGGCGTACGCGTAGGTGTCGGGGTGCAGCACGAACGGGAGCCGGTACAGCTCCGTATCGAACGCAAGCACCAGCAGGGCGGCGCCGCCGTACCCCCAGACGAAACCGAAGGGCAGGGACGCGATCGCCAGCACCCCCTGCTCATCGAGCAGGATGCGGGAGGTCTCGGCCCTGGTGAACCCCAGCACGCGGAGGCTCGCCAGCTCGCGCGCTCGTTCCGAGAGCGCGATGCGCGCCGTGTTGTACACGACACCGAAGGCGATCAACACCGCGAAGCCCACAATGTACGCGGTGATCATGCCATGGCTCCGGGCGAGGGTCTCGTCGAAACTTGCGACAGTTGGCCCGCGGAGGGTCACGCTGGCGATGGCGGGCATGTGCTTCAGGACGTCGTACAGCGCGGGCAGTGCACGGGTGTCGACGGCCAGCGCCGCCCCGGATATCGTCCGCCCCTCGTGCAACAACCGGTGCAGCCCGTCAGCGTCCATGTAGGCGAGGGTCCCGATCGGCTCGTCGACGAGGCCCACGACCGGCATCACGAGGGTGGGTCGCGCACCGTCGAGTACCTCGACGGTGACGCGGTCGCCCGGCACGAGCCCGAGGACGCGGGCGAGCTTGTCGGTCAGCAACAAGCCGTCCGGCGGGAGCGCGCGGTGCCGTCCGTCGAAGTCCGCCACCTGCCGCAGCTCCGCGCCGGGCTCGAGCCCGACGATGGCGGTACGCCGGGAGCGGTACGCCCGGACCAGACGCACCGGCACGCCGCGATACGGCTCAGCGCGGAGCACGCCGGGAAGGTTGGCGAGCTCGTAGCGCACGCGCGCCGGACGCGGCTCGGCGAACGTGAGCGTCACGTCTTGGCGCTCGCGCACGTTGAACTCGTAATCGGCGAGGGCATCGACCGAGTCGAGCGTGAAACGACCCAGGATGATGATGCCGCAGGCAAGGCCGATCCCGGAGGCGGTGACCAGGGCGCGGCCAGGCCGTCGTGCCAACGTCCGTAGCACCATGCGACCCACGGGTCCGAGTACCCGGGACAGGCCGGGCGACTCAAGGGGACCGCGCCGGTAACGAGGCGGCGGCTCGGGACGCATCGCTTCCGCGGGGGGGAGTCGAGTCGCGCGGCGCACGGCGCCCAGCGCTCCCAAGAGCCCGGAGCCGGCACTGACGAGGGTGGCGAGCCCGAGCACGCCCCAGCCAGGTGCAAATTGCAGTAGGGGGAAGCGGTAGTACGCGGCATAGAGCGCTGTCAGGCCGCCGCCGAGCCACAGGCCGAACGCCGCCCCGGCCACCGCCCCGGCGAGTTCGACGCCGATCACCAACTTGGCGTAGTGCAGTCCGAGTTCGGCGTTGCTGCGACCGAACGCCTTGAGCACGCCGATCTGGGGTCGCTGGGTGGCGACGAGACGAGCCAGCACGATGTGCACGAGGAACGCGGCGACGGCGAGAAATACCGCGGGCACGATGGCTCCGCTGACGCGTAGCTGACTGATTTCGTCCGTAATGAAGCGATTGGACTGCTGGTCGGCGCGGCCGATCGCCCCCAGGCCGCCGTACAGCCCGAGCAGGCGGTCGAGGCGCGAGCGGACCTCCTGCTCGTCGGCGCCGGGAGAGAGACTCAAGGCGACGTCGTTGAACGCTCCCTGCATGTTGAACGCCGTCGCCAACGCCTCGTGTCCCATCCACAACACGCCGTAGCGCTTGTCATCGGGGAAGAACCATCCGGGACCGATCTGGTACACGAACTCGGGGGACAAGGCGATGCCGACGATGTGGAGGCGCTGCCATCGGCCGTTGATGATGGCGCCGAGCGTATCGCCGAGCTGGAGCTGGTTGGCCTGCGCGAACTGCTCGCTCGCGATCACTTCGTCGCGGCTCCTCGCAGCGAGGTACCGCCCCTGCCGCAGATGGAGGTCGTTGAGCATCGGCGCTCGCTGTTCGGGGACCGAGACAAGGCGACCCGTGGCCGGCTCGGCGAGTCCCGGTACGGCGAGCGTGACGTGGACGACGACGCGAGTCTGGACGGCGGCGACGCCGGGCAGCGCAGAGATCCTCGCGGCGAGCGCGATGGGGGCGCGGCGCAGCGATGCGAACACCTCGGCGAAACGGTAGTCGCGATAGTAGGCGTCGAGCGACTGTCGCAAGGAATCGTAAGCGGTGCGGATCGTGACGATGCTCGCCACCCCGCAGGCCACGATCAACGCCACCGCCGCCATCTGGCCGCGCAGGTGCCAGAGGTCGCGCAACACCTTGCGATCGAGTGCACTCACCATTGCAGTACGTCGACGGAGGCCCGGGTGGGGTTGCGTTCGATTGCGGCGATCTGCCCGCTGTGCATCCGCACGACCCGGTCGCCCATCGCGGCGATTGCGGCGTTGTGCGTGATGATCGCCACCGTCGTGCCCAGGTCCCGGTTGATGCGATCCAGTACTTGCAGCACGAGCTTGCCGGTGGTGTAGTCGAGGGCACCGGTCGGCTCATCGCACAGCAGGACGTCGGGTTGTTTGGCGACGGCCCGGGCGATCGCGACACGCTGTTGCTCTCCGCCCGAGAGCTGTGCGGGAAAATGGTCCAGGCGCTCGCCCAGCCCCACCAGGTCGAGGGCGTGGCCGGGATCAAGGGGGTGTTCTGAGATCTCAGTGACGAGCTGTACGTTCTCCCGAGCGGTGAGACTGGGTATGAGGTTGTAGAACTGGAACACGAACCCGACATGCTCCCGGCGAAACCGGGTTCGCTCCTGCTCATTCGCCGCCGTGAGATCGTGCTCGAAGAACTGGACCGTCCCGTCGGTGGGGACATCGAGGCCCCCGAGGATATTCAAGAGCGTCGACTTGCCGCTCCCCGAGGGGCCAAGGATCACTACGAACTCGCCGCGGTACATCTCGAGCGACACCGCTCGCAACGCCGGAACCGCCACGTCCCCGAGGCGATAGACTTTCGTGAGATTGCGAGCGCGGAACACCGGCTCCGGGCGCGGCGCGCCGATGGGGAGCGAAGCCGAAACGGGAGCGGCGCTCATGGGCGGACACTACACGCGGCGCCGGCGCGTCACCGTGAAGAGTGCTTGAAGCCGGCTTCAGCCTCTGCTACAGGAGAAGGTGGATGACGCCGTCTGCGAGCGACTGTCGGACGCGCACGCCGCTCGAGGCGACCAGCTCGAGCATCCTCGTGTTCTGGGGCAGTACTTCGGCGGTGATCTCCGCGATGCCCTTGTCGTGTGCGATGGCGAGCAGGTGTTTCAAGAGGATCGTTCCGATCCCCCGGCCCTGGTGCGCGTCCTCCACGACGATGCCCAGCTCCGCGCGGCGCGGCTGGCCCGGCGGGGTCGGCAGGATGTCGAAGCGGGCGACGCCGACGATCGGGCTGTCTGGTGCCGGATCGAGCGTCGCAACCAGGGCCACCCGGCGATCGAAATCGAGCTCCGTCAGGTAGCGAAGGTCCCGTGCCGACAGCTCTCGCTTGAACTCGAAGAAGCGGAAATACACGGATTCCGTGCTCAACCGCCCATGGAAGGCGGCGAGCCGGCTCTTGTCGCCCGGTCCGATCGAGCGGATGCGGACCGGGGCGCCATCCCTTGTGGCGTCGTCGGTTGCGAAGCTGCCAGCACTCAATGATGTCATCCCGTGTCAGGCTGCGACCTACGGAGCCGAAGACTTGGTCCTTGCCAGCATTCCCGAAGGTTGCAAGTTATCGTCCATGAAGGCTCTATGAAGTCGACTAAAGGCTCTATGAAGTCCAAGCGCCGCCCGGCGGCGTCGACGCACCAGGCGGCGCGCATCGAGCAGCGCTTTCGCCGGCTGCTGTCGCTTACGACTGCCATTTTCTCGGAACACACCATCGAGGCCGTCCTGCAGCGCATCGTGGACGGCGCCCGCGATGTCGTCGGCGCGCGCTACGCGGCACTCGGCGTGCTGGCGCAGGACAGAAAGTCGCTCGCGACATTCGTCACGTCGGGGATCGACGATCGACAGCGCGCGCAAATCGGTGAGTTGCCGCACGGGCGTGGGCTCCTGGGGCTGGTCATCCGGGAAGCCAAGCCGATCCGCACACCAGACATCGCGCGCCATGCGGCGCAGTGCGGCTTCCCGCCACACCATCCTCAGATGCATTCGTTTCTGGGCGTTCCCATCACGCTGGGGCGGTCGGTATTCGGGAACCTGTATCTCACGGAGAAGATCGACGCTCGCGAGTTCGATGCCGAGGATGAGGGGATCGCAGTGCTGCTGGCGACCCAGGCAGCGGTGGCCATCGAAAACGCCCGCCTCATGGAAGAGAGCAGCCGTCTGATTTCGCAGGTGCGCGACATGCAGCGTCAACGCGACTTGTTCTTTGCGATGATGAACCACGAGCTGCGCAACGCCCTGACCGGCGTTTACGGGTGGGCGGAGCGCCTCGTCCGGCCGCGAACCGCCGACGGATTGGCCCAGGCGGCGAAGGAGGTCCATGAGGGAACCGAACGGACGATCTCGCTCCTCAACAACTTCCTCGACCTGACGCGCCTCGACGCCGGGAAGGTGCGGCCCGTGTCGCGTGAAGTCGACGCGCGGGACGCCGCCCAGCGAGCGGTGACGGGATTCGAGCCCGCGGCGGAGGCAAAGCACCTCGTGCTCGCCGTCGATGCCCAGCGGCCCGGCGTCTCGTTCCGGACAGACCCCGTGCGGCTGCAGCAGATCCTCGTGAACCTCCTGAGCAACGCCATACGCCACTCCCCCGAAGGGGGACGGGTCCAGCTCGACGTCCGCCCCAACGGCAGCACGATCGAGTTTCTCGTGCATGACGAAGGGCTAGGCATACCGCCGGAAGCGCTGGAGCGCATCTTCGAGCCGTTCGAGCGTTTCGATCCGCATTCGGGAGTGGGCACCGGACTGGGCCTCCCCGTATCGCGGCGCCTCGCGGAAGTGCTGGGCGGACAGCTGAGGGTGCAGTCCACCCCCGGCAAGGGTGCCACGTTCATACTCGAGCTTCCATTCCAGCCCATTGCATGAAGGGGTCTTCACGCTTTCCTTAGAATCCATTCAGCGCGGTCACACTAGCGTCGGAACCAAGGAAGTCCTGGTGGCGGAACCATGAAAATCCTCCTGGTGGAACCATGAAAATCCTCGTGGTGGAAGACGATCGGAAGGTCGCGGGCTTCATCGAGCAAGGGCTGCGGGAAGAGGGCTACGCCGTCGATATCGCCCCCGATGGGGACGAAGCGACGATGCTGGCCCACGTCTACGACTACGATCTCGTCGTGCTGGACGTCATGTTGCCCAAGAAGAACGGCCTGCAGGTGGCCGCGGAGCTGCGGCGGGAGGGCCGGCGGACACCGATCCTGATGCTGACGGCGCGGGACGCGACGGAAGACGTGGTGCGCGGGCTCGACGCCGGGGCCGACGACTACCTCGCCAAGCCGTTCAAGTTCGACGAGCTGCTGGCGCGGGTCCGCGCGCTTTTGCGCCGCGGCGGCGCCGCGCGGACCGACCTGCTCGTCTATGGTCCGATCGAGCTGGACCGTCTGAAACACAAGGTGCGGGTGACGGGCAAGGGTATCGATCTCACGCCCAAGGAATTCCATCTGCTGGAGCACTTCCTGCTGCACGCCGAGGAAGTGGTCCGTCGCACCGAGCTGCTCGAGAAGGTGTGGGACATGCACTTCGACCCCGAGAGCAACGTGGTCGACGTCCATGTCGGCAATCTGCGCCGCAAGCTGCGTCAGGTGGCCGGACAGGAATTGATCCACACCGAGCGCGGCGTCGGGTTCCGGCTCCAGCAGCCTGACGAGACGCGACAGAGCGCGTGACCCACTCGCTCCGGCGGACCCTCGTCGTCCGATTTGCGGCGACGATGGCCGCCGGCTTGGTGGTGGCGTCCGCGGCCATCTGGGTGGCGGCGTCGCGCGTGCTGCACCATCAGCTCGATCAAGGTCTCACGGCGATGGCGTTCATCGCCGCCAACGAGGTGGCGCAAACCTCGCCATGCGAGAGCGCGGCGCACGCGATGGCGCTCGATGCGCTGCGGTATCAGCACGAAGTCAACCGTTTCATCGTCTTCCGCGATCCCGGTTGTGCCGTAGCGCGCGCGATCCCCGGCTGGGCGGCGGACCTTCCCGTCGACACCGTGGCGGCGGCGGCCGCGCGGAGCGACCGGCAGACCTTCAGTGAAGCCCGCTGGCACGGCATGGACATGCGCTCGACGTACCTCGCCGTGGCGGACGCCGGCACAACGGGCGGCAGGCATCGCGTCATTCAGGTGGCCGCGTCGCTCGACCCGGTGCAGCGGCTGCAACGGCTGATGCTGCTGGCGCTGGTCGGCATCGTGATCCTCGGGACTGGGGCGACGATGGTCGGGGCCGGGCGCCTGGCTGCCTCTGCCGTCCAGCCGGTCAAGGAAATCGCCGAGCAGGCGAGCCACATCGCCGGCGGTACGCTCGATCAGCGATTGTCGGCCCGCGCGACATCCGAAGAGTATCGTGGCCTGGTCGGTGTGTTGAACGGCATGTTGGACCGTCTGAGCAACGCCTTTGCCATCCAGCGCCGGTTCACCACCGACGTGAGCCACGAGCTCCGCACACCGCTGACGGCACTGCGCGGGGAGATAGAGGTGACGCTGCGCAACGAACGCACGCCGCGCGAGTACCAGATCGTGCTGCACAGCGCCCTCGAGGAAACCGAGCGGATGACGACGATGACCGAGGAGCTCCTGCTTATCAATCGGATCGAGTCGCGCCAGCTCGCGTTGCGCCGGGAGCCGACCGACCTGCTCGCCGTGGCCCAGCAGGCGCTCGACGCGTTGCGGCACCGGATCGCGGAGAAGGAGCTGCGGATCGAGTGCGTGGCTGGAAACGGGGGGATCCTGCCGGAGGTAGACGCGGACCTGATGCGACGGCTGCTGGACGAGCTGCTGGACAACGCCGTCACCTACTCCGACTTTGGGGGTGCCGTGACCGTCCGTTTGGAACAAGCCCCTGGCGTCGAGCGCGTCGTGGTCGAGGACTCGGGACCGGGGATCGCCGTGGCGGACCTGCCGCACCTGTTCGAGCCGTACTACCGGGCCGACCAGGCGCGCACCCGCGGCGCAGGCACCGGACTCGGTCTCACGGCTGCCCTCGCCATCGCCCGGCTCCACGACGGCGTCATTCGCGCGATGAATCGGGACACGGGCGGCGCCCGGTTCGAGGTCGATCTGCCCGTATCGGTGGGGAGCTGACAATGGACAAGGAATTACAGGAGGCCAGTGCGGTCTCCCGGGCCAGCTATCAGCGCGCCGCCCAAGCGCCCGACTTCTTCACGGCCTTCTATGACCGTCTGTTCGAGGTCCGGCCGGATATCCGGCAGCTCTTCGCCCAAACCGAGTTCGAGCGCCAGCACAAGCTGCTGCGCCACGCGATCGGCCTGCTGCTCAGCTTCCCGGAGCAGCCTGACGGGGAGCCGACCATCCTCGCCCGCATCGCCGATCGGCACAGCCGGCGCGATCTCGCCATCGATCCGTCGCTCTATCCGCCGTTTCTCGAGAGTCTGCTCGATACGATCAAACGCTGTGATCCGGAGTTCACGCCCGCCGTGGAGCACGCGTGGCGGACGACCCTGGCGAAGGGATTCACCTACATGCAATCGCGCTACTGACCGGAGGTTACCCGTGGCAGGGCAAACGCCGCTCGCGGAGCACCCGAAGGGCACGTTGCTGCTGGTCGCCATCTACGGATTGCTGGTCGTCCTGAGCTGGTTCGGCGTCTACCTCCTCATTTATCTGCGCCGGGGAGGGGTGACGCCATGAACGTTCCCTTCTACGAGAAGATCTGGATGTGGGCGGCGACGGTGATCATCGTCGTGTTCGCGCTGTC
>DATJJY010000154.1:0-13838 GCA_035491895.1 Gemmatimonadales bacterium | reverse complement strand
GTCTGCAGACGTGCGCAGCTCCTGAAATCCGATACGCGTCAATTCCTCTCGCATCGGCTGCACGAGCCGTGGGTCGTACATGGAGATGTTCAGCTGTGCCATAGCGACCTTTCTTACCGGGTTCGAATTCCCCTGCAATCTAACGGGTGCGCCGCTCACGATCTCCGGGCTGGCGACACCTGCGTCGCGGGGGGCGGCGCCGCCTGCCCGCCGTCCTTCGTGCCCGCATCGAGGATCCCGCTCTTCGCCACCAGCTGTGCCGCGAGTACCGACTGGATGACGCTCGTGATATTGGAAGCGGTGGTGCCGGGTGCGCCGTCCCCGGCGCCCGCGATCGTGATGAGCTTCGCCTCGGCCAGCGCCTGGGCGATGGCCGGCGCGATCATCGGCAGCATCTCGATCTGGCGGTAGCGGAAATAGCTCTCGCCGCCCTCGCGAATGGCGTCGTTGACCTTGCGGACACTCTCCGCCTGCGCCGCCGCGATCTTCGTGATACGGATCGCTTCCGCGTCCGCGCCCGCCTGGGCTTCGATGCGCACGCGCTCTGCGTCCGCCTTCGCCTGGGCGATCTGCGTCGCGTCGAGCTCCGCTTCGCGCTGTACGCCGAGCGCTTCCTGTTTCTTGGCGGTGGCCTGGGCGATGAGCGCGGCGTTCGATGCCCGCGTCTGCTCCAGATCCCGCTCTTTGTCCGAAATGGCGCGCTCCGCCTCGAGCTGCGCTTCCTTGGCGCGCCGCGTCTGCACCGCGGCGACGATGTCGGCGTTGGCCTGGGCCTCCGCCGCCGATTGCCGGCGTCGGGCCTCCGCCACCTCCGACTGCACGACCTTGATGTTGAGCGAATTGAAGACCAGTCCCAGATCCGTCAGCTCGCGGGAGCAGGCCTTGCGAATGATGATGGAGAGCGGGTCGTCTTCCTCTTCCACACCGTCGACGATCTGGATGGCATGCGCTTCCACGGGAACCACGACCGCACCGGTCACTCCCGCCGGGAGCCCGCGTGTGGTCTTGGCGGAGAAGAGCTGGTCGTGGGTCAACAGATTGATCGCCCGGCGCCCCGAGCTCGAAAGCAGGTCGGTCAGCGTACTGGTCTGGTCGCCCTCCGGCTTCGCGAAGAATCGGTTGGCGGCGGTCTTGATCATCGTGTCGGAATCTCCCACCGACACGATCGCGCTGGCGAGCACGCGCACCTTGATCGGGCGCGGCGTGCCCGCTTCGTCGATGTCCGCCGTCTGGTCGGTGATGTCGAGATCCACGTTGATCACCTTGCTGGAAATCGTGGTCCCCGTGGTGAAGAGGGGGATCTCCTTCGATTTCCCAGGCCCGCGGTAGATGGCGGTGGTGCCCTGCAGCCAGCTCACCAGCCGAATCGTCCCGGCGGCGACATCGCGCAGAAACGTCGACACGATGAGCGGCGTCACGATCAATGCACCCGCGACCACCGCCGCGATCAACAACCAACCCGTCAGCATACGACCCTCCCGGGCGTTCCCGCCCCTAGTCCTGCAACGGCGAGACGGTCACCCGATGCCGGGTGCCGTCCACTTCGCGAACAAACAGACGATCTCCACTGCGCACTCGCAGTCCGGTCTCCAGGGCCTCGGGGGCAAGGCGTCCGAGCAGCTGCACGATCTGCCCATCGAGCTCCAGCGCAACCAACCCCTCGCCGACGGCGTTGAACCCGCCCACTGCCCGGACTTCGTCCCCGACGCACGACTCGAGAGTCAGCGCAGGCGACGAGGCGAACCGGTCGGTCAGGTTCCAGATGGGACGCGCCAGGGCCAGCTCAAAGACGGCGCCCCCAGCTAAGGCCGCGATGGCTAGGACAAGCCATGGGAGGTGGCTCCTGAGCGCGACACCGACGGCTCCGAAACCCAATGCGAACGAGAAGAGCACTCGGGGCGACAAGAGGGAGGTCAGCAGGCGGCTCAAGCCGTGGCCGATGGACGAGTGCGGGCGGTGCCCGTGGGCAGCGCCGGGCCCATGGCCGTGCCGTGCCGCAGCATGGCCATGCCGCGCGCCGGCGTGGCCGTGCCGGCCGAATCGAATGTGCGTGAAGTGACTCAGCCCGCCGATCGCCATCGCGGCTAACCCGACCGCGCCGAGCGCCAGGCCGAACGTGTACGCATCCATAGGACCCGCACAACGATAACCTGTGGCGCGGTGACTGCGTAAACCTCAGCCCGACGGGCGCTTACGAACCGCTACTCGTCCGCCGTGACGCCCTGGACGGTGGTTTGGAGGAATCGTGAGGCCTTCGACCTGCGCGAGCTGTCCGGCCAGTGCGGATTGGATCACCTCGGTCACGCCGCTCGTGGCGAGGGCGGGTGGCGCTCCGTCGCCCTTCGCCCCCGACGCGAGGTTCGCATTAGCCAGCGCCTGCGCGATTGCCGGCGTGAGCTGCGGCAGCATCTCGATCAGGCGGTAGCGGAAATAGCTGTCCCCACCCTCACGAATCGTTGCGTTGACTTTCCGGAAGCCATCGGCCTGGGCCGCCGCGATCTTGGTGATCCGCAACGCCTCGTCGAGGGCGAGCCCGAACTGCGCGCCGCGCAGCGCTTCCTGGGCGGCCTCCGCCTCGGCGCGCACGCGCTGCGCGTTCGCTTCGGCCTCGATCGTCTGTTGTCTGGCCTTCGCCTGCGCGATCAGCCCGGCGTTATCGGACCGCGCCTGCTCCAACTCACGTTCCCGATCGGAGATTGCTCGTTCGGACTCGAGCTGCGCCTCCCGCGCGCGGCGCGCCTGCTGGGCCACGGCGATCTCCGCACTGGCCTTCGCCTCGGCATCGGCCACACGACGTTTTGACTCGACGAGTCCCGATGAAATCGATTTGACATACAGCGACCGGAGCACGAGCCCCAGGTCCGCCAGCTCACGCGACGCCACGTGCCGCGTCATGACCGCGAGCGGATGTCCTTCGCGCTCTACGAGAGTCGCATCGCCCGCAGGAACCGCGTCAAACAGCTGATCGTGTCCCAGCAGGTTGAGGGCGCGGGCGCCGGCGCTCGACACCAAATCCCGTAGCGTGTCGGCCTGCTCCGCAGCGCCCTTGGTGAAGAAGGTCGTCGCCGCTGTCCGGACCATCGCATCGTGGTCGCCCACAGAGACGATCGCCGTGACCGCCGCGCGCACCTCGACGGGTCCGAGACCCCCTGATGCCGACGAGTCGAGTGTTTGATCCGCCAGCTCGAGCGCGACATTGATGGGGGTGATCGGAATCGTCGCTCCCGTCGAGAGCACGGGGAATTCCCGGGATTTCGCAGGTCCCCGGTAAATCCGAGTCCGCCCGTGGAACCACGTCACCAGCCGGATCTGACCGGACGGCACGTCGCGCAGCAAGGCGAATGCGAGGAGCCACAGCGTGAGGACTGCCCCCACCACCAACGCCCCGATCCCCAGGACGATCGTCAACATCTCCCCTCCGATTCGAACGGACCCTCATGGAACCTCAGGGCACGTTGAGCCGGACCACGCGGGGGCGACCCCAGGCAGCCGGATCCACGCTGGACAACCAAGCTCCGGTGCGACGCAAGTTACGCGCCTGCAAAGCGTACGCCCGTTCAGGGTTTTAGCGGGCGTCCGCTCCGGTCTTCGAGAGAAAGCGCAGCAGGAATGCGACACCCAGAAGTACCACAGCCACCCACACGAGCCAGCGCAGGGTGAGCGCCATGCCCACGACTCCGACCGACACCCCGAGGCCGAAGGCCCATGCCTTGAGGGTCATTTTTTGAGAAACGCAGCGATCGCTGTACGAAAGTCAGCTGTCGTCCGGCTTACTGCGTTGACGTCCGCGGACAAGTGGATCCCTTCCTCGAAGCCGACGCCATCGAGCCGGTAGAGCTGCTGTTTGGTGAGTGCGAGAGCCGTGGGACTGAGCCCTGCGATGGTGCGCACCAGTTGTTGGGCGCCCGCCTCGAAATCCGCATCCGGCCATACCCGGGAGACGAGACCCGCCCGCTCGGCCTCGCGCGACGTCATCAGACGGCCGGTCGCAGCCAGGTCGAACGCGATCTTCTCACCCACCGCGCGCCGCAGCATGTTCATCACCAGCGCCGGGACGAACCCCCGCTGCACTTCGGGATATCCGAATTGCGCCGATTCCGCGGCCAACACCAGATCGCAGGCGGTCGCGAGACCGCAGCCGCCCGCGAGCGCCCGGCCGTGTACCACGGCGATCACCGGCTTCGGCAGGGACCGCATCTGGAGGAAGAGCCCGCCGAACCGCAGCGCCGCCGCCCGGTTCTGCTCTACCGACCGATCCGCCGACTGCAGCAGCTCCTCGAGATCCATCCCGGCGCAGAAGTCTTTGCCGGCCCCGCGCACCACCACCACGCGCACCGCCGCCTCAAGCTCAGCGCGCTCCAGCAGCGCCGCCAGCCCATCGATCATGCCTGAGTCGATGGCATTCTTCTTCTCCGGTCGATTGAGCGTGCCGGTCAGCACTCCGTCCACCAGCGCCGCGGCGATCCGCTCCGTCACCGGTCCACCTCGATCTCCATCCGCAAGAGCGCGGTGGAGAACACCTTACCTTGCGCGTCCGTCTTCAGAGAGATCGTCCCGCCGCCGTCCAGCGCGCCGTGCAACAGGAAGTTCAGCGCCCGGAGATTGGGCAGCTCGAAGCGCTCCACGGGACCACGGATCATCCCCTTGAAATGCCGCGCTACTCGCGCGGCGGTCACCTTCCGCTCGAGCATCGGGTAGTCCGCGGCACGCCGGGCGATCAGGCCGACGTTGGCGGTGTCGCCCTTGTCGCCCGAGCGAGCGTGCGCCAGCTCGACGAGGCGGACGGTGCGGCGCCGCCGCGTGGTCTTCACACTCGGACGAGATCGACGCACGGCTGCACCTCGGTTCTGTCGAGCAACGCGGGCCAATAGGCCACGATTTCCTCTGGCTTGGGACGGCCGCCCGCAAACCCGGTCACGCTGGGCGGGCCGTTGAGGATCAGGGGCGCGATCTCGCGCGTGAACCGCTCGACGGGTTCTCGCCCGGGGGCCCTGACCCCGATCCGCAGCTGCACCTCCGGCACGTCCTTCCCCTCGCGCTCGCGCAATGCCAGCGGCCCGTGCGTCGCGTCCACACCGACGAACTCCGTGAGGATCGTCTCGAACTCGAGCCCCAGATCCGCGAGGCGCTGACGCAGCACCTTGTCGGCGGCGCGCGCTTTCTGCAAGGCGTCGGGCCACGCGTACACCAGCGTGCCGACGCCCTTATAGCCATAGAAATAGGCCGCCGAAACCTTGAGCTTGTCGGTGGCGGGGCGGCCGCGGATCCCGGAAAACCGCACGCGGTCCTTCCCGGACTGCCGCAGCTGAATCGTCGTGAAATCGGCGACGCAGTCGGGTGTGATGTACGAGCGGGGGTCCCCCATCTCATACACGAGCTGCTCGGTGACGCCGGCAACGCTGACTCGACCGCCCGTTCCCGGGTGCTTCGTGATTTCGAAGGTGCCGTCGGCGTGGGCTTCGACGATCGGATACCCGACGTTGGCGAGATCCGGAATGTGTTGCCAATCGACGAGGCAGTTGCCCCCCGAGCACTGCGCGCCGCACTCGATCGTGTGCCCTGCGACGGTCCCCGCCGCGAGCAGGTCCCAGGCATCCGCGGACCACCCGAACTCGTGCATCATCGGCCCGAGGGTGAGGCCGGTGTCGGTCACCCGTCCGGTGATGACGATGTCGGCGCCCTGCTCCAGTGCCTCCACGATCGGCGCGGCTCCCAGGTACGCATTGACCGACTGAAGCCGGTCCCGCACATCGCGCAGCGGACGCCCGGTATCGAGATTCGCGAGCGGGTGCCCCGTGGCGAGCAGCTGATCGACTCGTCCCAGGAGGTCGTCGCCCGAGACGACGCCGATCTTCAATTTGCCGCCCAGGCCCAGCCGGCGCGCGACCTGGGCGACGGCCTCGGCGCAGGCGCGAGGATTCACGCCACCCGCGTTGGTCGTCACCTTTACCCGGCGCTGCACCAGCTCCGGCAGGAGTCGCTCCATCAGCGGCACGAAGTCCTTGGCATACCCGAGCAGCGGATCGCGGGACTTCTGTTTTTGCATGATGGACATGGTGACCTCGGCGAGGTAGTCCATCATCAGGTAGTCGATGGGGCCGCCGGTGACCTGGCGCCAGGGAGCCTCGAGCCAATCCCCCCAGAATCCTTGTCCGGCCGCGATCCGGATCGGTCGATTCACGGCTGGCGGGCCTGCTGGTATCCCAGGGCCGCCACGCCGTCGCCGCCGGCCGGCGTCAGGCGCCACTCGATCAGCGGCGCGAAGCCATCCGGGAGCGCCATGACGGGCACACTCACCGCCGGCAGCACGCTGCGGCCCCCGGCGACGACGTCGAGCGGGCGCACGGGTGCCGCCGCTTCGAGCGAGTCGGTAAAGAACCGGACGCGCACCGACGCCTGCCAGGGCGGCGCCGAGTCGGGCCGTGCGAACGCCGGGAACAGCTCGATCAGCGCCGCGCGCCCGGCAAGCGCAGCCGGGATGTCGAACGTCTGCCGTCCCCGGGCGTAGTTCATCGGCGCGGCATTCACCTGTTGGCCGGCCGAGTCGTAAACGCTCACGCCGAAGTCGGTGAACAATTCCCACTGCGGACGCGGCATTTCGACGAGCACTTCGGCGCGCACGGCCCATTCGGGAACTCTCACCCACAGGCTCTCAGGTATCGCCCCGTTCCCACGGACGTCGACGCGTCGCTCCGCACCGGCGAGCGACGCGAGCGCGCTGAGGTTCGCCGTTCCGGCACCCACATTCGTCACCTCGACGGTCCCATCGGCACGCGGCGTCAACGCAACCGACGCCTGCTGCGCACGCACCGACACCGTCGTCCGCGTCGTTGACTGGTTCACGAGGTCGAGCTCGTAGACCCCCGGGCGCACGTCTTCGGCGGGAACCAGGACGGTGGTCGATCCGGCCTTCCCGAATCCCACCTGCACGATGCTGTCGGAGCTCGCGGTGGCAGGCCGGCCATCGGGGTCGTACAGCAGCGCCAGGACACCGTCGTCCGCATCCGCTACCGACACGGTGAACGAGAAGGACGTCGCGCCCGGGACGCGCAGGAAGTAGCGGCGTAGCGCTCCCGGACCGAGCACGCGCGCCGTGTCGACGAGGGACCGCGAGAGATCGTTGGGGATGATGACGGCGCTGACCAGCCGGAAACGCTGGCCCGCGAGGCTGTCCGTCGGGGTCCGGCCGGTGACGGTGGCGACGTACAGGCCAGGCGCGAGCAACAGCGTCGGTCGATAGCTCACGCGAATGGCCGTCGAGCGGGCCTGCGAGGTGACTACGGCGGGGACGGTGAGCCAGGGCGCGTCGCTCGTCAGCAGGAACTGCGCTCCCCGCAGCCCGTCCGCGTGCGTGACGGTGAAAAGATCGGTCGTATCGGCGGCGGTCGCGAAGCCGTTGCGTCGCAGCGCCGCGGGCGACCCGCCCGCCGTCCGCACGACGTAGCGCGACCCCTGGTGACCCGCCACGAGCCAGCGATACGCCGCTTCGAGTTTCGGTACGCCCGACCCCTGCTCCACCGCGCTCCACCCGGGGAGCGGCACGGCGGTGGTGCGCAACGCCTGGATCATGTCGGCCGCCGTCACGGACCGGCCCTCCTGCGATATCGCCGACAGCAGGCAGGCCACGAAGCCGGCCATCTGGGGCGCCGCCATGCTGGTCCCCGACTTGATCTCGTCGCCCAGGTTCCAGCGGGGCACCGATGAAAACGCTTCCCCCGGTGCCACGACATCGGGCTTGGCGAGATCGCCGCCGCGCGAGCTCCACCATCCCATGCGGTCGGGCGGCGGCGGGCCGGCCTGCGGAGGCCGCGTGAAGGCTCCGGGCTCGAGCGCCCCGACGGACAGCGCCAGGTCCGCCGAGCCGGGGAAGCCGACCGTCGACAGTCCCGGACCGTCGTTCCCGGCGCTCACCGTCAGCACGACATTCGGGTGCGCCAGCAGAAAGGCGTTCACCACCGAGTCGATCGCCGCGTGGCCCTCCTGCTCGTTACCGACGCCGAAGCTCAGATTGAGCACCAGCGGCAGTGCCCGCTCGGCCGCAAACCGCGCCGCGTACTGCATTGCGCGCTGCATGCTCCCGGTCACCGAGATGCCGCCACGGGCGTCGTTCGCGATCTTCAGGCCGATCACCTGCGCGCCGGGCGCGACCCCGTCGAATCCGGCGACGCCGAACAGCCAGTGGCCCGCGGCAATACCGGCGACGTGCGTGCCGTGCCCCAAGGTATCGAAATAGAGGTCGAGGGTCGGCACGCCGCTCGAATCGGAGAAATTCGCGGCCAGCGTCAGCGGCTGCCGGCCGAGCGCGATCGTCTCCCGACCCTGGCGATAGTCGTGCAGCGGCTGCTCGTCTTCGAACGATCCATTCAGGTTCGAATCGAAGAACACGACCCAGCCATCGCTGGCGCGCACGACGACGAGCGGGAAGGCGTCGGTATTGGTTCCGTTGCCGTTGACGTCCGAGGCTGGCAGGGGCCCGAGCGGCAGCTCGCGAAATACGCCGGCGTACCACGCCGCGCTGGCGGCGAGCCGTCCGATGCGGGACGCGCCGCGCAGCGTCCGGCCACCCACCTGGAGCAATCCGTCCGCGGACGGCGAGACGGGGCGCAGCACGACCTGCCCTTCACCCGAGAAATCGCGCAGGTCGAGGGTCTTTGGACCGCCGGTGGACGTCACGACGAGACCGGCCACACCCGGATCGATCCCCGAATCGAGAATGGCGATGAGAACGCCGCGGCCGTCGTACGTGGGGTGCGCTGCGCGAAACTGCTCCACCCCGGTGCTGCGTAGCGGCATGAGCCCCGCGAGCAGCGCGAGGGGCGGCGGCACGGCCGGACTGGTCGGCCGTGGCTGCGGCGCCTGAGTCGCGGCCACCGCATCGCTTGCCACCGGGGCGGCCGGAGCTCCGGGCATGGGAGCGACGGCTCCCGGCGTGTTGGCCGGCGACGGGACCTGCACGGCCGTGGCATGACTGCAGGCCGTTGCGAGAACCAGCACCACTGTCCGGGTTTGCATCAAGGGGTCGGTGTGAGAATGAACGATCCGAGGTGCGGACCGGAGAATTCTCCCGTCACCTCGAGCAGAAACGCCAGAATGGTTCGCGTCTCTTCCGGCAGTACGATGGCATCGACGTACCCGCGGGCCGCAGCGTACCGGGCATCGAGCTGGTGCTCGTAGTCGGTCCGCATCGCCTCGACCGCCGCGGCATTGTCCGGTTTGGCGGCGTCGGGTCCGAACACCGCCTGCACCGCCGACTCCCCTTCCATGACACCCATGCGACCGGTCGGCCAGGAGATGATGAAGTCGGGGTCGAACCCCTGGCCCGCCATCGCATAGTAACCGGCCCCGGACGCGTGGTTCACCGTGAGGACGAGCTTCGGGACCGTAGCGGTGGCCATCGCTTCGACGAAGCGAGCGCCGGCGCGGATGATCCCCGAATGCTCCGCCTCGATGCCGACCATGAACCCCGAAACGTCCTGGACGAAAACGATCGGGATCCGCTCCCGATCGGCGTTCTCGATGAAGTACGCGACTTTCTCGGCGCTCTCCGTGTACACGATACCGCCGATCCGCGGCGGCTGGCCCTGCTTGCCCTTGATCACCCCTCGGGCATTCGCGATAACCGCTACCGCCCGGCCTGAAATTGCTCCGTGGCCACAGATCATTTCGTGACCGATATCCGGCTGGAACTGATTGAGCTGGCCCTGATCGAGCAGACAATCGAGCACTGCTCCGACGTCGTAGCTCATGCGGTGGTCGGGTGGGAGCAAGCTGTAGAGATCAGTGGCGGGACGCTTCGGCGCCGTACCGTTCGACTCGGCGGAGACCGACCGCGGCAACCGACCGACGTACTCCCGGATCTGCTCGAGGCACTTGGCGTCGCTCGGGCTCCGGTAGTGCGCGACCGCGCTGATCGCCGTGTGGGTCGCGGATCCGCCGAGCGTCTCGGCATCCACCGTCTGGCCGGTCGCACCCTTCACGAGATTCGGTCCGCCGAGCCCCATGAACGACGTGCCGTCCACCATGAAAATCACATCCGACAGCGCCGGCAGATATGCCCCGCCCGCGATACACGGTCCCATCACGGCGGCGATCTGCGGAACCCGCAGAAAGCGGCGCATGATCGAGTTGTAATAGAAGATGCGGGCCGCCCCGTACTGCCCGGGAAACACTCCTCCCTGGTACGGCAGGTTCACACCCGCCGAATCGACCAGATAGATGATGGGGATCCGCTGGCGCATCGCGACTTCCTGCGCCCGGAGGATCTTCGTGATGGTCTCTGGCCACCACGATCCCGCTTTCACCGTCGCGTCGTTGGCAACCACGACCGCCGGCCGCCCGGCGACGCGGCCCAGCCCCGTGATGACGCCGGCACCCGGCGCCTGGCCATCGTAGCGGTCGTAGGCGACCAGGAGTCCGATCTCGAGCCAGGGAGCACCAGGATCGAGCAAACCCTTGAGACGTTCACGCGCCGTGAGCTTCCCCTGGTCGTGCTGGCGCTTGATGCGCTCCGCCCCGCCGCCCTGCTCCAGGCGTGCGGCGAGCTCGCGGTATTCGCGGGAGAGACTCTGGAGACGGCTCATCTAGACCGCGGCGTGCTCGGCCGCCCATCCCTCGATGTAGTGCACCAGGTCCGAGGTCGGCGTGCCCGGTCCGAACAGCTTTCCGATTCCCTGCCGCTCGAGCTCGACGACGTCTTCGGGGGGGATGATGCCGCCGCCGGTCAGCAGAACATCCGATCGCCCGGCATCGAGTAGCAGCTTGCGCACCCGTGGGAACAGCGTCATGTGGGCGCCCGAGAGGATCGAGAGCCCGACCACATCCACGTCCTCCTGAATCGCCGCCTGGGCGATCATCTCCGGCGTCTGGTGCAGTCCCGTGTAGATGACTTCCATGCCGGCATCGCGCAGCGCGGCGGCGACCACCTTCGCCCCGCGGTCGTGGCCATCGAGGCCGGGCTTCGCGACGAGCACCCGGATCGGCCGCTTGCGGGCGGCAGCGCGAGCCGGCGTCATGTCCGGCGGAACCGCAGCAGCGCGGCCAGGCCTTTGACGGACCGGCGGGCGCGGTCATCCTGGAGCACGTCCACCTGCGCCCGCTGCGCCAGTGCCTCTTCGACAGCATCGTCGATACGGCCATCGTCGTCTCGCCCATCGGCGAGGAGGGTGCGCACCTGTCCGCGCTCGAGAGCCTTCCGGGTCGGCTCCACACCATTCACCGCCCACCCCGTCGCGAGCCCATCACGCACCGCTTCCGCATGCGCACGCTCCCAGGCCCGCCCCCGCTCGTCGCGCAGGGCCAGCGTGGCCTCCCGTACCTCGGCCGCGGTCGCCGTCTTGGGGTTGAGCCGGACGACGCCGAGCAGCAGGTCGTGGAGATAGGTGTGGAGGTGCGGCACCAGGGCGGCGGCATCGACGCCGATCCCGGCCACGACGAGTCCCGACAACGGCCGCTGCGAGTGGATGCGGAATATCGTTTCGGCGACGTGCGCGTAATGACGGTGTTTCTCCTCTCGGATCCTGCCGTGGTGCCCGTGCTCCCCGGCCGATCCGATGGCGGCGCCGCGCATCACCTGCCGCTCTCCGTGGAACTTCTCCGTGCGAGAGGCGAGCGAGATGAGGCCCGGCAGCTCGACGATGTTGAACGCGGTCACCTCGAAGAACCGCGCTCCCGTGCGGTCGCACGCCGCCACGAGGATCGTGCCGAACTCCTGCTCGAGCGCGATCAGCTCCCGCGTCGCGGGCGCGTCCGCCACGACGAGGCGGGACCGATACACCTGCGGCAGGGGGATCGACTCGAACAACCCGGCGCGTCCGCACGCGAACACGGCGATCCCGCGCGCCTGGGGCAACCGGCCCGGCTCCTCGAGGTAGCGCAGGATGCGCTCGAGATCGTGGGCCACGGCCTCTCGGTCCGCATGCGCCAGGGGGTGTTTGGCCAGTGCGGCGACGGTCTCGCGGACCCGGTTCTTCATCTTGATCAGATACTTGCCGCGCGCCTTGTCCCGCGGCTCGAGCTTCAAGTAGCACGACGACACGAGGCCGGCGCCCGCGGGGATCGCGTTCAGCCGGGACAGGACGTCGTGAACCGATACCACCGCCGGGGCCGCCGGGGAGGCCGCCATCAGAAGAAGACCGGCTCGCGATACGCTCCGTAGACACGCTCGAGGGCGCTGCGAATCTCATAGAGCGTGCAGTAGGCCCGCGCGCAGTCGAGCATCGGTCCCATCACGTTCTGATCGTTTTCAGCGGCCGTCCGCAGCACCTGCAACCGGCTCTCGACGAGCGCACTGTCCCGCTCGGCGCGCACCCGGCCGAGCCGAGCGCGCTGGGAGTCCTCGGCGTCGTTCGTGACGCGGAGCACTTCCACGGGATGATCGTCTTCGGACAGGAAATCGTTCACGCCGACCACGATCTTCTCGCCCTGCTCCACCGTGCGCTGGAAATCGGCCGCCGAGCGGGCGATCTGCCGCTGGAACCAGCCGCTCTCGATCCCCTTCACCACTCCGCCGATCGACTGGATCTCCGCGAACAGGCCCTCCGCCTCCCGCTCCAGCTGGTCGGTGAGGGCTTCCACGTAGTAGGATCCGCCGAGCGGATCGATCACATCGGGGATCCCGGTTTCGGCCGCCAGGATCTGCTGCGTCCGCAGCGCCACCTGCACCGCCTGCTCGGTCGGCAGGGCGAGCGTCTCGTCGAGCGAGTTCGTGTGCAGCGACTGCGTCCCGCCCAGCACCGCCGCGAGCGCCTGATACGCAACGCGCACGATGTTGTTCATCGGTTGCTGGGCGGTGAGCGTCACGCCGGCCGTCTGCGAGTGGAAACGCAGCATCCAGGTGCGAGGATTCTTCGCCCCATAGCGCTCCTTCAGATGCCGTGCCCAGATGCGGCGGGCCGCCCTGAGCTTCGCGACTTCCTCGAAGAAGTCGTTGTGGATATCCCAGAAGAACGAGAGGCGCGGGCCAAACGCGTCGACGTCGAGACCGCGCGCCATGCCGCGCTCGACGTAGGTGAAACCGTTGGCGAGCGTGAAGGCGAGCTCTTGCGCCGCGGTCGCCCCTGCTTCGCGGATGTGGTAGCCGGAGATCGAAATCGTATTCCAGAGCGGCGTGTGCGTGGAGCACCACTCGAACATGTCGACGATGATCTTCAGCGCCGGCTCGCATGGATACACCCAGGCGTGCTGGGCCATGTACTCCTTCAGGATGTCGTTCTGCACCGTGCCGCGCAGCTTCGCGATCGGGACACCCTGCCGCTCACCGGCGGCCACGTAAAAGCAGAAGAGGATGGATGCCGGTCCGTTGATCGTCATCGACGTGGAAACCTGGTCGAGCGGGATGCCCTGGAACAGCACCTCCATGTCGGCGAGGCTCGAGATCGCGACGCCGCACTTCCCCACCTCGCCCTCCGAGCGCGGATGGTCGGAGTCGTAACCCATCAACGTGGGGAAATCGAAGGCCACCGAGAGTCCCGTCTGGCCCCGCTCGAGCAGGAACTTGTACCGGCGATTCGTATCCTCGGCGGTTCCGAAGCCCGCGAACTGGCGCATCGTCCACTGCCGTCCGCGGTACATCGTAGGATGGATACCGCGCGTAAACGGATACGCTCCCGGCTCGCCCAGCTGCGCCGCGGCGTTCCACTCGCTGAGATCCTCGGCCGTATACAGAGGTTTCCGCTCGATGCTCATCGGGCTGCTCCGCTCCTCGCCTGCTCGAGAATCTCGGCGGCGACTTCATAGGGGCTGCGCGTACCGGCCGTCATGTCGTCCAACGCCTGGGCGAGGATCGATTCCGCACTCGACCCTTCCCACACCCACTGCTGCACCGCCCGGTTCACCGCGGC
>DATJJY010000153.1:0-2542 GCA_035491895.1 Gemmatimonadales bacterium | reverse complement strand
CGGCGGATTGTGGCTAGTGGCGTGCGGCGCGTGCGGGATCGCGTCCCGCAACACGGGCACATTACCGCTCGAACCATCACCTTCGGGCCCCTGACGACCGACAACCGACGACGCATTCGGCCCCAGAGCCCTGATCACCTCACCGATCTCCACCGTTCTATCCGCCATCGCCCATCTCAACAGGAGCAACTCCACCACGAGTCGCGGGTGCCCCGTCGTGCGCAGCTGGTTTTCCATTGTGCCGAGGACGGTGAGGAGCCGGACGATGTCCTGCGGCGGGAGGACGGGTTGATACTGCTCGACCAACGCCACCATCCCCTCCGTGAGGCCCTCGGGCTCGCCGCCCAGGCCCTTCATCAGGACCGCGCGCAGGATCTCCCCCGCCCCGCCGATGAACTCGCCGAAGTCCGCGCCCGCCTCGGCGAGCCGGTCGACCAGGGGGAAGACCGCCTTCGCGTCCCGCTCCGCCACGAGGCGCAGCATCTCGCCGTACAGCTCGTCGGCGATCAGCCCCAGCACGTCGCGCACGCGCGCCGGGGTGACCTTGCCCTCGCCGAACGACAGCACCTGATCGAGCAGCGACAGCCCGTCGCGCATGCCGCCGTCGGCGCTCTTGGCGATCAACCGGAGTGCGTCGTCGTCGACGTCGAGCTGCTCGGCGTCGGCCACCGCGCGCAGCCGCTCCGCGATGGCGTGCGGCCCGATGCGCCGGAAGTCGAAGCGCTGCAACCGGGACAGCACCGGCGCAGCGCTCTGGGCGATCTTCTGCGGCTCGGTGGTGGCGAAGACGAAGACGACGCCCGGGGGCGGCTCCTCCAGCACCTTGAGCAGCGCGTTCCAGGCGTCGCGCGTCAGCATGTGCGCTTCGTCGACGATATAGACCTTGTGGCGCCCCTCGGCGGAGGCGGCGTACATCGCCCGCTCGCGCAGGTCGCGCGCGTCGTCCACCCCACGATTCGAGGCGGCATCCAGCTCGACGACGTCGAGGTTCGCCTGCCCCGTCCAGACGCGGCGGCAATTGTCGCACTCGCCGCACGGCTCCCCCGTCCCCTCCTTGCGGCGCTCGCAGTTCAGCGCCATGGCGAGGATGCGGGCGGCGGTGGTCTTGCCGACGCCGCGGGGACCGGCGAAGAGATAGCCGTGGGCGACGCGATTCTGGGCAACGGCGCCGCGCAGGGAGGCGGCGACGTGATCCTGGACGATGAGGTCGGCGAAGAGTTTGGGGCGGTATTTCCGGGCGAGGGCAATCATGTGAGGAGAATGTACACCGGACGCCTCTCGTGGCCTCACCCCCTGACCCCCTTTCCGCCATGCGGAGAGGGGGAACGATGACTCAGGGTTCGTGCCCCCTCTCCCGAAGAGCCTGCCCCGGCGGCTGTAGCGTCTTGATTGCGCCTTGACCACCATCTGGTATCATGAACGTAATGTCACGTCTTGGCCTCTTCTGTGTGCTCTGCGCCGGCATGTCCGCCTGCGGTGGCGAAATCACCCAGCCGTTCCTGGGGCACACTCCGCGGGGCGTCACCGCCACGCAGCTCTCGTTCACGACGATCCGCGTTTCCTGGAATGGCAGCGGCCCCGGGACGCTCTACCTGTTGCAACGCGCCTCGGTCACGGCTCCCGGCACCTTCACGCAGATCGGCGGCCACCTGCTCACCGCCACCCACTTCGACGACTTCGAGGTGGCGACGGGCGTCGCCTACAGCTACCGCGTCGCGGCCGTCACGCTCTCGGATACCAGCGCATTCAGCGCCACCGCCACGTTCAGCACGACGGTGTCCTGCCCCGCACCAACGTCCAACGCGGTCCTGGTCGACGCGTCACACGATGGCGGCGGCTGGTGGTACCCCCAGGTGGCGCCGTTCGACCCGGCCGGACTCCACCAGGGGAAGTTCCTCGCCGACACGCTGCGCGCCAAAGGGTACGTCGTCGACGAGGTGTCGCGCGGAGAAACGATCGATCGTGACCGGCTGTTCGAGTACCCCGTCGTGATCCGGGCCGGCAAGTTCGGATCGTACGAGCAGTCGGAGCTCCTCGCGTACGACGATTTCGTGGCGTGCCCGCGCACGTTGCTGCTGCTCGCCGAGTACCTCCGGCCCGGAGAGCACGACGAGCTGGCGGAGCAGCTCGGCATCCCGCTCGACACCGCCATCACCGGCACGATCACGCAATTCGAGCCGCATTCGATCACCACCGGCGTCGGTGACTTGCCCTTCATCGCGGGCTCGGTGATCCGGGGCGAGATCCCCGCACACGTCCAGGTCCTCGGCCGGCTCGCGACCGGCGAGGCGGTGATGGGCGTGGTCGACGGCAACCCGGCAAAGGTGTTCTTCATCGGGGACATGAATGGGCTGGAGCTCGTCCCCCAGCCACTGGTGAACAATCTGATTACATGGGGCTTTTAGGCAGACGCCAAGCCGCTGAGCCGCCGTTGGTCCTCACCCCCTGACCCCCTCTCCGCCATGCGGTTTGTCCTCACCCCCTGACCCCCTCTCCGCCGTGCGGTTTGTCCTCACCCCCTGACCCCCTCTCCGCCATGCGG
>DATJJY010000152.1:0-11678 GCA_035491895.1 Gemmatimonadales bacterium | reverse complement strand
GGACGGATCCTGTGAAGCGGCTTTCGGTGTCTCTCGTGATCCTGGGGGGGCTCGCCCACGGCCTGGCGGCGCAAGGCGACGTGCGTGCGCGGCTCGTGGGTCGAGTTTCCCCCGAGGTCGTCCAGCTCGTCTCGAGCCTGGCGGATTCCGCCCGGGGGCTCGGACTGCCGGACGCGCCACTCGTCGACAAAGCGCTCGAAGGAGCGGCGAAGGCCGCCGCGCCTGAGCGCATCGCGGCCGCCGTCCAGACCGTCTTCGGACAGCTCGCCGCGGCGGCGAGGGTGATGCGGTCCACCGGTGCGACACCTGGAAGCCAGGAGATCGAGGCCGGGGCATTCGCGCTCGGCGCCGGTCTCACGGTCGACGACGTGGCCGCGGTCGCGCAAACCGCCGACGGGACCCATCCGGCGATGGCCGTGCTGCAGGTCGCCGGAGCGCTGGCGGCACTGGGTGTGCCTCGCGCCCAAACAGTGGGACTCGTGCAGTCGGCCGTCCGCTCTGGGCTGCCCCTCGGGGACCTGACGAACCTTCCGGCGCAGGTTCAGGCCGCCGCCGCAAGCGGCGTCCCCCCCGCTGCTGCGGCGGCGGGGCTCGAGCGGGCAGCCGAGGCGCGCGCGGCCCCGAATCCTCACTCCAGCTCCAAGGCGAAAACCAACCCGCACAAGCCCTAAGGAATCGATAAATGACGACGCGTTCACGCTGGGCAACGATGGTAGTCATGGCGCTCGGCGCCTGTAACACCGGTACCTCTCTTCAAATGAGTCATGTCTTCGTTCGGTTGACCGACGCGCCGGGACCCGCTATCGCAAGCGCGGTGGTCTGGGTGTCGCGGGTCGAGCTCGTAGGCGGCAGTGGCGGCCCGTTCGTCATTACCGAGACCGGCGGGCAATTCGACCTGCTGGCCCTCCAGAACGGCGTGACCACTCTGCTGGGTGATGGAACTATTCCGGCAGGCGATTACGAGCAGCTCCGCCTGATAGTCGACTCGGCCCGCATCACGCTTGTGAGCGACACGTTCAGTGACGGCTCCATGACCAAGTCGTTGAAGGTGCCCAGCGGTTCCGAGTCGGGGTTGAAGGTGAATTTCGGCGGGCCGGTTCACATTGCGCCGCCGCAAACCGCCCTGGTCGTCGATTTCGATGTCAGCCGGAGTTTCGTCTTCCAGGGGACGTCCGGTGGTCCGATCAGCGTCTCCTTCAAGCCGGTGCTGCACGGCTCCGTGGCGGATGTCGCGGGCTCGATTTCGGGCACCTCGAGCCCTGCCTCCGCCAACGGAGTGCTGTTTGCGATCAACGGAACCGATACGGTGGCGACGGCAGCGGCTGACGCAAATACCGGAGCCTACACGCTGCTGTTTCTTCCCCCTGCGACCTACACGGTCGCGGACAGTTCGACGGTGACGGGGCATAACGCACCCTCACAGACCGTCGTCGTCGGGCCCGGCGCGCACGTTACGGGAGTGGATTTCACGATTCCGTAGTCTGCACGGCCGTCGGGGGTTGGAGGCGGGCGCGAGGGGTCTCGTCCGCCTCCACCTGTCCTGCTTCCTGAGTAGATTTCCTCCCCCATGTCCACCTCTCATACGCTTGGCTTCCCACCTCTGGGTGCCGCGCGCGAGTTGAAACGCGCTACCGAAGGCTATTGGAGCGGCAAGACTACCCGCGCCACGCTGCTCACCACCGGTGTCGAGCTGCGGGCGCGACACTGGCGCCTGCAACGCGAGGCGGGAATCGAACTCCCCGCATCCAACGACTTTTCCCTGTACGACCGCGTTCTGGACACGTGCGCGCTGGTCGGTGCGGTGCCGGCGCGTTACGGCTGGACCGGCGGGACGGTCGACCTCGACACCTATTTCGCGATGGCGCGCGGCGTCCAGAGCGGCGGCAAAGACGTCACCGCCATGGAGATGACGAAGTGGTTCGATACGAACTACCACTACATCGTCCCTGAATTCACCGCCGATCAGGTATTCCGACTCAGCTCCACGAAGCCGGTCGACGAGTTCAGCGAGGCCCAGAAGCTCGGCATCACCACCAAGCCCGTGCTGATCGGCCCCGTCACGTTCCTGCTCGTGGGCAAGGAAAAGAACGAAAGCTTCGGTCGATTGGGCCTGCTCGAACGGCTGCTGCCCGTGTACGCCGAGGCGATCCAGCAGCTGGCAGCGGCGGGTGCACAATGGATCCAGATCGATGAGCCCTGCCTCGCCCTGGATCGGACTGCGAGCGAGCTCGAAGCGTTCCGGACAGCCTACGGCTTCCTGGCCGAACGGACGGGTGGAGCGAAACTGCTGCTGGCGACCTATTTCGCCGGGCTCGCCGAAAACCTTCCCGTAGCGCTGGCGTTGCCGACGCACGGGTTACACGTCGATCTCGTGCGAGCACCCGAGCAGCTCGATGCGCTGCTCGAGCGGTGGCCCAAGGGCCGCGTATTGTCGCTCGGGGTGGTGGACGGCCGCAACGTGTGGCGCACGGATCTCGAAGCCGCGCTGCAACCGCTCGAGCGGGCGGCCGCCCGGATCGGCGGCGAGTCGCTCTGGGTCGCTCCTTCCTGCTCGCTGTTGCACGTGCCGCTCGATCTGGACCTGGAAACGAAGCTCGATCCCGAGATCCTGCCGTGGCTCGCCTTCGCCAGGCAGAAGCTCGGCGAGATCGCCACGCTGTCGCGTGCGCTGCGCGACGGGCGGACGTCGGCCGCCGTCGCGGCACAACTGAAGCAGAGCACGCAATCGGTGGCGGCACGACGGTCGTCGCCGCTCACGCTCAACGCGGTCGTCCGCAGACGGGTGGAGACGATCACGGAGCGCGACCTGCTCCGGGCTACGCCGTACGGGGAGCGCCGCAAGCGCCAGCTCGACCTCCCGGCGTTTCCTACGACCACCATCGGCTCGTTCCCGCAGACCGCCGAAGTGCGAAACGCCCGGCGCCGGTTCCTGAACGGTGAGCTGAGCGCGGCGGACTACGACCGCTTCATTGAAGAGCAGATCACAAAGACGCTCGCGCTGCAGGAGGACATCGGTCTCGATGTCCTGGTGCACGGGGAGTTCGAGCGCAACGACATGGTCGAGTATTTCGGCGAGCAGCTCGTAGGTTTCGCATTTACCGAGCACGGCTGGGTGCAATCCTACGGGACGCGGTACGTCAAGCCGCCGATCATTTTCGGCGACGTCGCCCGGCCGGGCCCGATGACGGTTCGCTGGAGCGCGTTCGCGCAATCCAAGACGCGGCGTCCGGTGAAGGGCATGCTCACGGGTCCCGTCACCATCCTGCAGTGGTCCTTCGTGCGCGACGATCAGCCGCGCGCCGAGACGGCGCGGCAGCTGGCGCTGGCGATCCGGGACGAAGTCAAGGACCTCGAAGCCGCGGGCATCCGGGTGATCCAGATCGACGAACCGGCGCTGCGCGAGGGAATGCCGTTGCGCCGTGCCGATTGGGCGGCCTACCAGGACTGGGCGGTCAACGCGTTCCGCCTCGCGACGAGCGGCGTGGCGGACGACACCCAGATCCATACTCACATGTGTTACAGCGAATTCAACGACGTCCTGCAGGTCATCGCCCGGATGGACGCTGATGTCATCTCGATCGAGAGCGCGCGCTCCGGGTCCGAGCTGCTGCGGGCGTTCGAGCGCTATCGCTATCCCAACGAGATCGGCCCGGGGGTCTATGACATCCATTCCCCCCGCGTGCCGACGGTGGGCGAAATCGTGGCGGCGCTGTCGGCCATGCGGGGCGTGCTCGACGAGCGGCAGATCTGGGTGAATCCCGACTGCGGGCTCAAGACGCGCGGCTGGGCCGAAACCGTGCCGGCGCTGAAGAATCTGGTCGCCGCCGCCCGGCAACTTCGCGGGGCTGGCGCGCGGAATTAGGTTATGGGCATGGCCAGCGATATCCGGATCAGCGCAGAGCCCGTCGACGCGCAGCGCTGCAAGTTCCTCGTCGACCGTCCCGTCTATCAGGGCGTGCGCCGCTTCGGGGCCCCAGCCGAAGCGGCGGGATCGCCGCTCGCGGAAGCGCTGTTCGCGCTGCCGGGGGTTCGGGAAGTCATCGTGTCGGGGAACCTCGTCACCGTCGTGAAGGAATCGCCCGAAGCGTGGCAGGTGGCGGGGAAGGCCGTGGGGGCCGCCATTCGCCAGGCGCTCGAGGGCCCGGCCCCGGCGGTCGCCGACCGCGCCCCGGCGACGGGGGCCGCGCGGGTGTCCGACGACGAGCTGTACGAGCGCGTCAACGATCTCTTCGAGCAGCAGGTGAACCCGATGGTGGCACGTCACGGCGGCCGAGTCGAGCTGATCGACGTGCAGGAGTCGATCGTGCTGCTGCGCATGAGTGGCGGGTGTCAGGGATGCGGCATGGCGAGCGTGACGCTGCGCCAGGGAATCGAAGGCATGCTGAATCAGTACCTCCCGGAGGTGAAGGGGATCGTGGACATCACCGATCACGCCTCCGGTAACAATCCGTACTTCGCCTCCGCCAAGAAGTAACCCGACGCGCCTCCTGTTGCTGTTGCCGACCACCACGTACCGGACCACCGCGTTCGTGGAGGCGGCTCGCAGACTGGGAGTGGACCTCACCGTAGCATCCGAACGCCCCAGCACATTTGAAAGCGCCTTGCCCGACGCGCTGCTCACCCTGGCCTTTGATGACCTGCAACGGGCGGTCCGTCAGGTACGCGAGTTCGGCCACCGCTATCCACTCGACGCCGCGATCGGCGTCGACGATGATACCGTCGCGTTGGCGACGTCGATCAACCAGGCCCTCGGCCGCGATACGAACCCGCTCGAAGGCGTCTTCGCCGCCCGGGACAAGCACCTCCAACGGACGGTCTTGGCCACCGCCGGCGTTCCAGTGCCTCGATTTGCCTTGCACGCCCTGGGCGAGCATCCGGACAACTTCGTCGAAACGACACCGTACCCCTGCGTGGTGAAGCCGCTGCGCCTCAGCGCGAGCCGTGGGGTTATTCGCGCTAACGATTCCGGAGAGCTCGTCGCGGCAATCCAGCGCCTCGGAGCGATTCTCGAATCCGAATCCGGGACGGATGAATGTGCCGACACGGGTCTCCAGTATCTGGTCGAGCAGTTCGTCCCCGGCTACGAGGTTGCCCTGGAAGGGCTCATGACGCATGGCGAGCTCAACGTGCTGGCCTTCTTCGACAAGCCCGATCCGCTCGACGGTCCGTTCTTCGAGGAGACGATCTATGTCACGCCGTCCCGGCATCCGGCGAGTGAACAAGCTGCACTGATCGACTGTGCTGCGTCGGCCGCCACCGCATTGGGCCTGCGTGAGGGCCCGATTCACGCCGAGCTGCGGTTCAACGAACAAGGGCCATGGCTCATCGAGCTGGCCGCACGGCCGATCGGCGGTCGGTGCTCCGCGGTCCTGCGCTTCGGGGATGGCAGTGTATCGCTCGAAGAGATCGTGCTGCGCCACGCCCTCGACCTACCGCTGCCGTCGCTCGAGCGGGAGCAAAGCGCTGCGGGGGTCATGATGATCCCGGTTCCCGGCGCCGGTGTCCTCGAGGACTACACCGGTGTCGAGGACGCGAAACGAGTCCCTGGCGTGGATGATGTCGTTATCACCGCCCATCGCGGGGAGACGCTCGTGCCCTGGCCCGATGGTTCCCGGTACCCCGGCTTCATCTTCGCCCGGGGGGATCGCCCGGAGCTCGTGGAGCGGGTGCTGCGAGAGGCGCACCGCCGTCTGCGCTTCATGGTGCGTCCCGCTTCGTCATGACCGCCCGGTTCGTGCTGCCGCGCGAGCCGTGGCCGCGCTTCCGGAGCGAGCGCGCGACCCGCAGCGCGCAGATCGCCCTGTACACTCTCGTCCTTCTGGCGGCGACGGCCGAGATCGTCCGATCGCTCGGGCGCCAGCACGCGGTGATTTTCGAGGGTTACATGAAGGTCGGCGATCTGGTGCTCGCGGGCGGCGATCCGTACAGCCTGCCGTTCAACACTTGGCCACCGTTCTTCTTCTTCATCGCTGCGGTCCTGGCTCTATTCGCCAAGGTTTCGACGACACTCGCACTCCTCGTCTGGCAGGTGGGCGACGTCCTCGCGATCTGGGGGTGCTGCCGATTGTCGGCGGAGCTGTTCACGTCGGGAGATGGTCCGGTAACCTTCTGGCCGCGCGATGCGCGGCTACTCGCTTTCGGCTCGGGGCTCGTGATGGTGCCGTTCCTCCTCACCGCCCGCCTCTTCCAGGAGCACGTGCAGCACACGCAGATCAACGCCCAGATGCTGTTCTTGGTGCTGCTCGCGTTCCGATCGTTCGGACGCGGGCGGACCGCGCAAGGCGGACTGTCGCTCGCCGTCGCGGCGAGCACGAAAGCGGTTCCGGTCCTCTTGCTGCCGTATCTCCTCTACAAACGGGCCTGGCGGGAGCTCGGCTGGACCGTCGGGTTTCTCCTGGTGCTGAACCTGATCCTGCCGGTCGCAGTGTTCGGTCCCGCTCGGGCCATCGGTGCCTGGCACACCTGGCGCACCGTCGCCGCCAGGGAAACCGGTGATCCGACTCCCCATTTCATGAACCAGTCGTTTCCCGCGGCACTGAAGCGGCTCTTCACGACCGCGGGGAGCCTGCGCGATCCGCTGCACTATGCCGTCGCCGATTGGCCGGCGCGTGCGGTACAGGGAACGTTCGTGGCTTGCGCGATCGCGGCGGCGCTGGTGCTCGCATGGCGCTTCCGCCGCCACACGCGCGACTGGACGGACCCGCGCGTCGCCGCCGAGCTGGCCATCCTGCTGGGCGCCATGGTGGTCGTCGATCCACTGGCCTGGAAGGCGCACTACGTGGTGCTGATCGTCCCTTATACGTTCGCCTGGTGGGCGTTGCGTCAACGGCGTCCTGACGCACGGGGAGCCGCTTGGCGTCGGGCGCTGTTCTGGGGGAGCGGTGCATGCATCACGCTGAGTGCACCGGCGATCGTGGGAAACCACATGAGGGACGTGCTGGAGTCGCTGAATGTGATACTGGTGGGGGCGATTCTGCTGCTGGTGCTGGCAGTTTCTTTGGTCCCGGTTGTGGAGGCAACAGGCAAATCACGGCTAGACGCAACAGACGCACAGGGGTGAACAGACGTTGGTGAATAGGTCTACCTGTTTCCTCTAATCTGTTCTCCCCTGTGCGTCTGTACGTCTAGTCGTGCATGTTCCCGTCTTCAGGACTTTGTGATCTGCAGCTGGCCCAGGTGCACACTCAGATTGTGATTGACCCTGAATCCCACGATCCCGCTCGCGTCGACGTCAGTCGCCTTCGCCGTGTACACCGGTTTGCCATTCACCAGGAACGTGACGTCTGTGGGGGTCACGCGGATCATCAGGGCGTTCTCGAGCGGCTTCGTCGTGTCGGCGGTGGCAGCCCGCTTCAGGACGGCCTCGTTCGCCGTCCAGCCGGTCGTCACAGCCCAGGTCGAATCGCCCATGCGGCGCTTGACGAGAAACATCCCGTCGTCCCGGATCAGAAAATAGGTGTAGCGCTCGCCGGCCGCCTGCAGGGCGCTGCCGCCGATGAGCAGGCCGTAACCCTCGCGGTGGTCGCGGTGCGTGTCGGAGGGGAACTGCCAGAACTTGGCTTCGACGGTGTAGCTCCCGCTGGCGTTGTCGGCGTCGCGCCAGAAAATGGCGGCCGGCCCGAGGGTGACGTGATGGCCCACGCTCATCGAATCGAATTTCACGTTGGCCAGGGGCCGATTGCCGTCGGTGCGCGCGTGCCACCCCGGGGGCAGTGTTCCACCGCCTGAAACGGGACGGTCGGGATCGGCCTGAGCGGCGACGCCGGCGGCCGCGCCGCAGGCGAGCAGGGTAGCATAGACAGCGGTACGGAACGAGTGCAGCATGCTAGTGCTCCGAGGGAATGATGGGTGAAGGGAGTCGGTTGAAATCTAAATGAGCCACGCGCGTCGTCTCAGTCAAGAGGAAGAGCGATCGCTGCTCGAGCGGTTGCTCGCTCGCGACGAGAGCGCGCTCGGAGAGCTGTATGATCTCCTCGCTCCGTGGGTGCTCGGTGTGGCGGTGCGCATTCTGCGGGATGAGGACGAGGCGGAAGACGTCCTGGGGGCGGTATTCGAGCAGGTCTGGTCGCGCATCCATCTCCACGACCCGACCCGCGGTCCGCTCGTGCCGTGGGTGCTGTCGATCGCCCGGAACCGGTCGGTGGACCTGCTGCGGCGCCGTCGCCGTTGGTGGCGCAAGGCGCACCGGGTGGAGCGCGAATGGCTGGCGGGGGGCGACACGCTCGGGGTAATGCCCGATCGGCTGGAGGCCGAGGACGAGGCGTCGGTCCCGGGGTGGCCGGTCCACCGCGCCGTGCACCAGGCGGTCGCCGGCCTGCCGTCGGAGCAGCGCCGTGTGGTGTTGCTCGCGTACTTCGAGGGGCTGTCGCACATGGAGATCGCAAGGCGGACCGGGGATCCACTGGGGACAGTCAAGACACGGTTGCGCCTCGCCCATCGCAAACTGGAGGAGACGCTGCGCACCCTGCGGGACTGGACCGAATGAGCGACTGGCTCGGGATGGCTGCCGCACCGCGTACGCCGCGGCCGGAGCTCAAGGATCGCGTGGTGCGGCGCGCCCAATCGGCGCGACGGATGCACTGGTCGATGCTCGCGGCAGCGGCGCTGGTGGGAGCGCTCACGGGAGGCGGTGTGCTGTGGCAACGCTCCGGCCGGCTGGCGGTCGATCTCGCGGCGGCGCGTGACACCCTGAACCTGCTGCGCCAGCCGGGGGGCCGGGTCCTCATGATCCCCCTGACCACCGCCGGTCGACCCGGCGCCATGACGATCTACGCCGACAGCCTCACGCGGCGCTGGCTCGTGACGTGTCACCACCTCACCCCCAACCGCACCGGGGAGGCGTACCAGCTGTGGTTCCTGACGGCGGCGGGGGCGCTTCCGGCGGCGATGATGCCGATGGACCGCGATGTTCCGATGGTGATGACGCTCGAAGTCCCGGCGGGGGCAGGCCCGGTGACCGGGGTCGCCATGAGCGTCGAGCCGCGCCGCGGATCTCCAGCGCCGACGAGCCCGCTGTTGTTCCGCGCCGCTCTGTAGCGCTAGTGCTCTGACGCAAGCTGGTGCACCGTGACCAGCTCGACGATCTTCAGTTTGCGCTTCCCCATCGGCAGGGTAATGGTGAGGGTCTCGCCGACTTTGCCGCCCAGCAGCGCTTTTCCGAGCGGTGACGCCATCGACACCGCCATCTCGCCCCCCGAATCGTCCCCTTCGATGAATTCCCCGAGCGTCAGGGCGTAGATCTCGCGCTTCTTCGTTTCCGCGTCCTGCACGGTCACGCGGGAGCCGAAGCCGACGCGATCCTTCGGGATGTCCTTTTCGGACACGTCGGAGAGCTTGGAGAGTCGCAGCCGCAGGTGATGCACGCGGGCGGTGGCGAATTGCTGGCGCTCGAGGGCGGCCTTGTACTCGGAGTTCTCACGCAAATCACCATGGGCGCGCGCTTTCTCGATCTCCTTCGGCAGGACGAAGTTGATCTCGTGATTCAGGCGTTCGACTTCCGCCTGCAGCCGGTCCTTCAGCTCTTGCAGCATGGCGCGAGGCGTAGAAGCTAGGCGACATTTCTCCCCCAGTGCAAGGTCTCGTCGAGCTCTCCAAACCCCGCATCACGCAGCTTGTGGTGCTGACCGCGGCCGCGGGCTTCTACCTCGGATCGCGCGGTCCATTTCACCTCGGGCTCTTCCTCGCCACCCTCGCCGGTACCGCCCTCGTCGCCGCCGGGACGAATGCGATGAACATGATCCGCGAGAAGGACATCGACGCGCGCATGCGACGCACCCGCTCCCGCCCGTTGCCGGCCGGCCGGGTGTCGCCGCGCGCCGCGACCGCCTTCGCCGTGGGCGCCGCGACGCTGGGGCTCGCGGTCCTCGCCCTGTGGGTGAACCTGCTGACCGCCGGTCTCGCCGCCCTGACACTGACGAGCTACGTCTGGGCCTATACCTCGCTCAAACGACGCAGCACGCTGAATACGCTGGTTGGGGCGATCCCCGGCGCGCTTCCGGTGCTCGGCGGGTGGACCGGCGCGGGGGGATCACTCGATCTCGCCGCCTGGGCGCTTTTCTGGACCTTGTTTCTCTGGCAGCTGCCGCATTTCCTCGCGCTCGCCTGGATGTACCGCGAGGACTATCGGACCGCCCAGCTGCAGATGCTGTCGGTGGAGGACGTCGATGGCCGGCGCACGGCCAGGATGGCGCTGCTGTACGCCGTGGCGCTCGTCCCCGTGAGCCTCCTCCCCTCGCTCCTCGGCGTCACGCACGTGGCGTACTTCGCCGGCGCCTTGCTGCTCGGCGTTGCCTATGCCGGTACCAGTCTCCTGATGGTAGGCGACCCCAACCGTCGGGCGCCGTGGGTGTTCGTCGCGTCGATCGTCTACCTGCCGGCGCTCTTGACGATCGCCGTGCTCGACAAAGTGATCCTCTCCTGAGAGACGCCTGGCCGCTGCTCGCGATCGTGCTGTCCGGCTGTGGACCTCACGCCCCCACGCAGATGTCCCCACAAGACCGTCCCACCCTCGAGCGGGTCCAGAGCGGCACCACAGCGCTGCTGCAGGCCGTGAGCGCGCCGAGCGAGCGGGTCGGGTGGGTCAGTGGACATCAGGCCGCGGTGCTGCGCACGCGGGACGGCGGTGACACCTGGGAGCGTCTCACCGTTCCAGGTGCCGCCGCCGATTCGCTCGAGTTCCGGGACGTCTATGCGGTGGACGCCGACACCGCCTATCTCCTCACGGCGGGGCCGGGGACCCGCTCCCGCATCTACAAGACGACCGACGGCGGCACCAGCTGGGCGCTGCAGTTCACCAATCGCGACTCGAGCGCGTTCTACGATTGCTTCGATTTCTGGACCGCGGAGCGCGGCGTGGCACTCAGTGACGGCGTGGGCGGCCACCTCCTGGTGCTCCGCACGACGGACGGTGGAGCGCATTGGGACATTCCGCCCGCCGACTCACTCCCGTCTGCCCAGAAAGGGGAGGGAGGGTTCGCGGCGAGCGGGACGTGCGTCGTAGCCCTGGCTGGTCGCTTCGTCTGGATCGGGACGGGGGCGGCCGATACGGCGCGCGTGCTGCGCAGCGAGGACGGCGGCAGGACGTGGCAACCGGTGGTGACACCGATCGCCGCGGGGAACTTCGCCGGCATCGCCAGCGTCGCGTTCCGCGACACGCTCAATGGCATCGTGGCCGGTGGCAAGCTCGGGAGCCCGACGGAGTTCAGCGACAACGTCGCGGTCACCACCGACGGTGGCCGGAGCTGGCGGCTGGCGGGGCGCCCGGGTTTCTCGGGGGCGGTCTATGGCGCCGCCGTCGTCCCCGATCGGCCCGGCAGCGTCGTCGCCGTGGGCCCCCGCGGACTGGCCTATTCGAGGGACGACGGCGCGACGTGGACGACGTTGGACACGCTGGCGTACTGGAGCATCGGCTTCGCGTCGCGGCGAATCGGCTGGGCAGTTGGGCCGTCAGGTCGTATCACCAGGATCCGGTTTCCATAGCGAGTGTTGAGCCCGCGTTGATGCTGGCGTTGTACCGTGGCGGATCCCCTCGCGGAGCCCGATGCCATGCGGTGTTCGTCAGTTCCGATGATCCTCGCCATCACGGCATTCGCCTGCACCGACTCGCCAGAGACGAGCCGTGGCGTGCAAATGGTCGTCAACGCGGTGAATGCGCTGGGAGAGAGCGTGGGGTTCCTCGA
>DATJJY010000151.1:0-2495 GCA_035491895.1 Gemmatimonadales bacterium | reverse complement strand
GGTGAAGAACGCGCAGGCACTGGCGGCGGCGCTGATCGTGCGCGGCTATGCGATCGTGTCGGGTGGGACGGACAGCCATCTCTTGCTGGTCGATTTGCGCAAGAAGAACATCACGGGCAAGGATGCCGAGCAGCTGCTCGATCGCGCGGCGATCACGGTGAACAAGAACACGATTCCCGGGGATCCGCAGAGTCCGTTCGTGACGTCCGGCATTCGCTTGGGGACGCCGGCGCTGACGACGCGCGGGTTTGGGGTCGAGGAGATGGAGAAGGTGGCGGAGTTGATCGATCAGGTGCTGACGAAGCGGGATGATTTGACGGTGCGGCGGGTGAAGGATGAGGTGCGGGCGTTGGTGGAGGAGTTTCCGTTGTATGCGAAGGGGGTAGGCGTAGGGTGAGGGAACGCAAACCAACGCCCCTTCGTCCCCCTGAAAAGCGCCGAGTCTAGCGGGAGGGCTCCCTCATGCCCAGGCTCGCTTCCGCCTTCATCGTGGTGCTGGGCCTCGTCCTCGCGTCGTGCAGAGAGCGGGACCGAGCCGCGGAACGGTACGCCGATTCCGTTACGCGCGCCGTCAGTGCCAGGAACGCCATTCGATCGAACGAGGACTTTCTTCGACCTGAGCGGCAAGTTTTTGACGTGTCGGTCGTCCAGGAAGCGCCGCAACTGTTGTCCGCGCCAACCATGCAGTATCCGGCGAAGCTGAAACGCGCCCACGTGGAAGGGCGCGTTATGGTGCAAGTGATCCTCGATACGACCGGCCGCGTCGAGCCGGCGTCCCTCCAGATCTTGAGCACGCCGGACTCGGGATTCGCAGGACCCGTGCGCAACTACATGCTGCACGCGCGCTTCACTCCTGCACGTAACCATGGTCAAGCGGTGCGCGTGCGGCTGAACCAGCCTTTCGATTTCAGAATCCCGTAGGCCTCGGCGCGACCTTCCGTTCCGTTACCGCCGCCACCACCCGCACCCCCGCATCGCGCGCCACAAGCATCGCCTGCTCGAGCACGCCAAACGGCAACGTCGAATCCGCCTTGAGATAGAGAATCCGATCACGGGTCCGCTCGCGATACAGCGCGGTGAGCTGCTCCCGCAGCGCAATGGCGGGAGCCGCGTGGCCCGACACCTCGAGTGATGTGACGCCTTGACGGTCGATCGTCAGCACGATCTCATCGGGCTCCTCGGGTTTCGATTGGGAGTTCGTCGCGACCGGAAGGTCCACCTGAATCGCGATCACCGGCACCACCACCATGAAAATGATCAGCAGCACCAGCATGACATCGATCATCGGTGTGACGTTGATGTGGGCGCCGAGCTGCGGAGTCTGCATGACGGCCTCCCGAGAGGGTTATCGCAAACCTCGCGCGCGCAGATGGCAGGCATGTCGTAGAGTCGTTGCGGAAGGATGACAGGGAAGTGACGTTGCGCCCGCCCCGGCCGGGCGTTAAGAACAACCGATGCACTCGCACACGAAACTCCTCGCCGCGATTGTGCTGATGGCGCTCGGCGCCGGTCTCTCCGCAACCCGCTGGGTCCACGAGCCGAGCGCGAGTGCCGGCAGCGCCGGTCCCGACGCGGCGTTGTGCAGTGCGACCGGTGCGCCCGGCACACGCTGCGACTTGCCCACGGCCCACGCCCCGACGATCGGCGGTATTCCCGTCGCCGCGCTGGAAGTCGCCTTCTACGGCGCGGTCGGAGCGCTGCTGCTGCTCGCGCTCTTCGGCGGCCCCGGCCTGCACCGGGAAGTGGCCGCCATGGCCTTGCGGCTCATCGTGGTGGGCGTCGTCGCTGACATCGCCCTGCTCGGCCTGCAACTCTTCGTCCGCCACGACGCGTGCCCGCTGTGCCTCGCGACCTACGGAACGACATTCCTGACCGCCGCGCTGCTCCGCCCCCCGCGCCGCCTCGGTCCGGCTGCTCTTGCACACACCGATCCCGCGGAGCGTCGCATGCTGCTCGGCGGGTGGACGGTGGCGACGGTGGTGGTGCTCGTGGCGGTGAGCGTCGGCGAGCTAGGGCTGCGCCAGCAACGGCACGCCCAGGATCTGCAGGCGACCCTCGACTCGCCCGCCAAGCGCGATGCCTACGACGCGGACCAGGCCGTCGTGAAGTTTTACGCGGGCCCGGTCGTCACCTTCGATGTGAGCGCAGCGCCCCGTCTCGGTGCGCCGCCCCCCGACGGGCCGATCGTCGTCGTCGAGTTCGTGGACTATCTCTGCCCCTTCTGCAAGCAGCTCTACGGAGGCCTGGACGAGTACCTGGCCCACACCAACGGGCGCGTGTCGTGGTACTTCAAGAACCTCCCGCTCGATACGGAGTGCAATCCGACGCTGCCCGAGAACTACCACCCGGGCGCGTGCTGGTTGGCGCGTGGCGCCGTGTGCGCCAAGGACGCAGGGAAATGGCTCGAGTACTACCGGGCGGCCTTTTCGACTGAGCTCCGGAATCCCGGTCCGGCGGAGGTCACGCGGCTCGGCGTACAGGCGGGACTGGGCCCC
>DATJJY010000150.1:0-4074 GCA_035491895.1 Gemmatimonadales bacterium | reverse complement strand
ATCGCGCTCGACGCGGATCCGCTCCCAGCCACAGGCGTCGGCCAGGCCGCGCACCGCCGCCGCGCGCCGTTCGTCGATTTCCAGAGCCAGCAATCCTCCCGGCTCGAGCACCCGGTCCGCACCGGCGATCAGGGCGCGGGTCGCCGCGAGACCGTCTGCCCCGCTCGTGAGCGCGAGCCGCGGCTCGAAGGCCCGAACTGATGAGTCGAGCGCGAGCCACTCGTCGTCGGTGAGATACGGAGGATTCGATATGATTGCCCGATACCGGTCGTGGCCCAGCGGCTCCAGGAGGTCCCCGTCGCGAACGTCCACTGGAACGGGGACGCCACACCGCAGGACGTTCTCGCGCGCCAATGCCCCTGCGAGCGGCGACGGCTCGGTCGCGACGACTCGCGCGAACCGCCCCTCGAGAGCGAGCGACAGGGCGATACACCCCGACCCCGTCCCGATGTCGGCGGCAACGCCGCCGGGACGGTTCGCCGCCCACTCGAGCACCAGCTCCACCAACCCTTCGGTCTCAGGGCGCGGGATGAGGGCCCGCTCGTCGATCGCAAGCGTGAGACGCCGGAACGACATCTGTCCCGCCGCATAGGCGAAGGGCATCCCGGTCTGCCGGCGCGCGATCATGCCGTGAAACCGGCGCATTGCGTCCGGGGCCACCCGATCCTCACGCGCCAGCCATACCTGCCCGGCAGGGATACCTGCGGCCGCCTCCCAGAACCACGCCGCCTCGCGCTGCGGATAGGCGACGCCGGCGGCGCCGAGCGTCTCGGCTGCCCGGCCGAGCTCGGCGCCGACGGTCGCGATGGTCGGGACCTGCGCGGCAAGCTCAGGCACTCATCCGCTCCTGCTCGCCGGCCTGGCGCAGAGCGTTGAGCAGATCGTCGAGCCGGCCTTCCAGCACGTCGGAGAGGTTGTGCGCCGAGAAACCGATGCGGTGATCGGTAATGCGATTCTGCGGAAAGTTGTAGGTGCGGATCTTCGCCGAGCGATCACCCGTGCCCACCTGGGCGCGGCGCGCGCGGGCCCGGGCGGCTTCCTGCTCGGCGATCATGCGATCGAGCAGGCGCGAACGGAGGATCTCGAGCGCCTTGAGCTTGTTTTGCAACTGGGACTTCTGGTCCTGGCACTGCACGACGAGACCGGTCGGCAGGTGGGTCACGCGGACGGCGCTGTCGGTGGTATTGACGCTCTGCCCGCCGGGTCCGGACGAGCGAAACACATCCACCCGCAAATCCTTGTCCTCGATCTTGACATCCACTTCCTCGGCTTCAGGAAGCACGGCGACGGTGGCGGCCGACGTGTGGATTCGGCCTTGCGCCTCGGTCGCAGGGACGCGCTGGACGCGATGCACCCCCGATTCGTAGCGCAGCGTCCCGTACGCATGCGATCCGCGCGCGGCGAAGATGACTTCCTTCAGACCGCCGAGCACCCCCTCGCTCATTTCGAGCAGCTCGACTTTCAGGCCGCGGCGCTCGGCGAACCGCGTGTACATGCGGAACAGATCGGCGGCGAACAGCGCCGCTTCGTCGCCTCCCGTGCCGGCACGGATCTCCACGATGGCATCGCGATCGTCCAGGGGGTCGGGCGGCACGAGCAGCTCGGCGAGCTGGCCGGAGAGCCGCGCGACTTCGGGGCGCAGGCGCTCCACGTCGTGGCGCGCCATCTGGGAAAGTTCGGCGTCCGGGTCCGCGACCAGCTCTTTCGCCTGGGCGAGCTCGGCCTCGAGCCGGGTCAGGCGCTCGTGGGTCTGGCGGATGGCATCGAGCCGCGCGTGCTCGCGACCGAGCTGCTTGAGCTTGGCCGGATTCCGCGCGGTCTCGGGGTCGGCCAGCAGCCGGGCGACCTCCTCCGCCCGCGCGAGCGCCTGGCGGAGTCGGGCCTCCACGTCGTCAGCTCGCGACTTTTTCCGTGCGGTACTTCTTGTTGAAGCGCTCGACCCGGCCGGCGGTATCGAGGAGCTTCTGCTTCCCCGTGTAGTACGGATGGCAGCGGGCGCAGATTTCGACGTGAATGGCCGGCGTCGTGGAGCGCGTTTCGAACGTATTGCCGCAGGCGCATTGCACGGTCGCGCGACGGTAGTTGGGATGAATTCCGGGCTTCACAAAGCACATCCTTCCTGGGTGACACGTTTCGATGCCAAGACGCGGAAATATAATTGGCACAGCGACTTGGCAGCAAGCACGTACGGATCCTGTCAGAGATACGGGGCCAATGTCCGATCATGGTTACAAACAACGGCGGGTTCCCGGGGGGGGATCGGCGCAAGTGCATCCACAGCAAGCGAATCTGTCCGACGAGTTGTGGCGCGTCCCGGAGCGCAACCATTTCGGCGCTGCTTGCATCTGCCTACTCAGCGCGGCATATCACGACGCGCGTCATTTCCATTCGACCAGTCGCCAACCGCCAGGAGTGAATCGTGGAACGTCGTGACTTCATCAATCTCGGTGGCGCGACGGTCGGCGCCCTCTGGGTGCCCGTCTGGGGCCGCCGGGTCGATGGGTTCTGGGGGTCGCTCACGCCGGTGCCCGTCGCAGACAGGAAGGCCCTCGCCGACGTCGCGCTCAACACGGCCCGACAGAAGGGCGCCACCTACGCCGACATCCGCATCGGCCGCTACCTGAACCAGTTCATCTCGGCGCGAGACACGAAGGTCCAGAACGTCACCAACACCGAGTCCTACGGCTGCGGTGTACGCGTGATCGCGAGCGGTACCTGGGGATTCGCGTCGACCAACGACGTCACGCCGGACGGCGTCGCCCGCGCCGCGACGCAAGCCGTGGCGATCGCCCAGGCCAACAGCAAACTGCAGACCGAGCCGGTGCAGCTGGCGTCCGAGCCCGGCCACGGTGAGGTGGCCTGGAAGACGCCGATCAAGAAGAACGCGTTCGAGGTGCCGATCTCCGAGAAGGCCGACGTGCTCCTCGCCGCCAGCAACGCCGCGCTCCAGAACGGCGCGAACTTCGTCAATTCCCTCCTCTTCCTCGTGAACGAGCAGAAGTATTTCGCCTCCACCGACGGCAGCTACATCGACCAGGACATCCACCGCATCTGGCCGACGTTCGTCGTGACCTCGGTGAACACGCAGACGGGAAAATTCGAGACGCGCAACGCCCTGAGCGCACCGCGCGGCATGGGCTACGAGTACATGGACATCGTGGCGGGCGAGAAGGTCTCAGGGCCGGCCGGCCTGGGGACGATCACCTACCGCGACGCCTACGACATGGTCGAGGACGCCAAGCTCGCGGCCATCCAGGCGAAGGCGAAGCATACGGCAAAGAGCGTCGAGGCCGGCAAGTATGATCTGGTGCTCGATCCGTCCAATCTGTGGCTCACCACACACGAATCGGTCGGGCATCCGCTGGAGCTGGACCGCGTCCTGGGCTACGAGGCGAACTACGCCGGGACGAGCTTCGCGACGCTCGACAAGTGGCGCACGCACTCGTTCAACTACGGCAGCACACTCGTGACGCTGTTCGCCGACAAGGTCCAACCCGGCGCGCTCGGCACCGTGGGCTACGACGACGAAGGGGTCAAGTGCAAGCGCTGGGATCTCGTGAAGAACGGGATCCTCGTGAACTACCAGGCAATCCGCGACCAGGTGCACGTCATCGGGCAGAACGCCTCCCACGGCTGCTGCTACGCCGACAGCTGGAGCGACGTCCAGTTCCAGCGTATGCCCAACGTGTCGCTCGAGCCCGGCACCACTCAGCTCACCCCGGAGCAGATGATCGGGGGAGTGGACAAGGGGATCTACATCGTCGGGGACAGCTCGTACTCGATCGATCAGCAGCGCTACAACTTCCAGTTCTCGGGCCAGCTGTTCTACGAGATCCAGGGCGGCAAGATCGTGGGGCCGCTGCGCGACGTCGCCTACCAGTCGAACACACAGGAGTTCTGGAATTCGTGCGTACAGATCTGCGACCAGCGCGACTATCGCCTGGGTGGCTCGTTCTTCGATGGCAAGGGCCAGCCGGGGCAGATCAGCGCCGTGTCGCACGGCACCGCCACCAGCCGGTTCAACGGGGTCAACGTCATCAACACGGCGAGGAAGCTCTAATGGCCGCGCTCACA
>DATJJY010000149.1:0-11835 GCA_035491895.1 Gemmatimonadales bacterium | reverse complement strand
CTTACTTCTCACCTCTTACTTCTCACGCCTTTTAAGTTTTCTCACCTCTTACGCATCTTAAGTAACGGCAGGTACCACCTGGGCATCGCCCGGAATCGCAGCGAGCGGAACGGCTCCAGGTCGCCCGAGCCGATGACCCGCTCCGCCACGCGCGACCCGAGGTAGAGCGCCAGCGCCACGCCGTGGCCGTTGCACCCCAGCGCGTAGTGCACGCCGTCCTTCTCCCCCGCATGCGGCAGCCGGTCGCGCGTCATCGCGACCGCCCCCGACCAGTGATAATCCACGTCCGTGCCGAGCAACCGCGGGAAGTGGGCGCACATCGAATCGTTCAGGGCCTTGAGGCGCTCCTGCCGTGTGGTGCGGCGCAGCGGTGCTTCCGCGCCGAAGATCATCCGCGTGTCCGCTTGCCGGAACCACGTCATGCACTCGCGTGTGTCCGTGACGACGCGGTCGCGCTGCATCACGGTCCGCGCGACGTGCTGCCCCAGCGGGGCGGTGGTGATCATCGTGCTGGACTGGAAGTAGATGCGGCGGCGCAGCCCGGGGACGACCGGGTCGCCGTAGCCGCCCGTCGCGACGATCACGTCCTTCGCGCCGAGCGTGCCGTGCGAGGTGCGCACCGTGAAACGATCCATCTCACGCCGCAGCGACTGCACCTCGACGCCCTCTACGAGCTGCACCCCGGCGCGCCGCGCCGCGCCGGCGAGGCTCCAGAAGAGCTGTGCCGGGTTGATGCTGCCCGCCAGCGGATCGAGCAGCGCGCCGTAGTAGGGAACGCTCGCGCCCAGCTCGGGTTCGAGCTGGTCGCCCGGCACGAGCTCGGTCTCGTGGCGCATCACCTTGTCGAAGATTTCCGCGTCGCGCTGCAGCTCGACCCAATCCTTCGGCTTGGCGGCGAGCCGGAGATGGCCGCAGAGACGGTAGTCGCAGGGGAGTGCGGGGGTGTCGCCGGTGGTGAGCTCCTCCAGCTCGAACACGGCGGCGCGTGAGGCGTCGAACAGCTCGCGGGCACGCACGGCACCGAGCGACGTGACCATGGAGTGCGCGCCGGGACGGAACCCCGGCAACACGATCCCGGCGTTGCGGGTCGAGCCGCCGCCGCCCAGCGGGCCGCGCTCGATCACGGTGACGGTGGCGCCGGCCGCGGCGAGCACCCGTGCCGCGGAGAGACCCGTGTAGCCGCCGCCGATCACGACGACGTCGGTGCGCTGCGGCAGCTCCGCATTCCCCAGGGCCTCGGGGCGGGGCGACACCTCGAGCCAGTAGGGCCGGTCCTGCACTCTACAGGTCCTTCACCATCGCCAGCGCGCTCGCGGGACACGCGCGCGTAAACTCGATCGACTGCCGCACGGCCGGGGCCACCTCGTCACGGGTCACGGGACGGAATCCGAAACGCGGGAAGAACCCCGCAGCCGTCTCGGTGAGCAAATAGAGGGCCTTGATCCCCTGGGCCTGCGCCAGAGCCACTGCCGCCTCGGTCAGCCGGATCCCGACGCCAAGGCCGCGTTGCGACTGTGCCACAGCGACCGAGCGCAGCAGGCCCGCCGCGCCGTAGGGCTCGAGCACCGCGCACCCGGCAAGGCGGCCACCCTCCCGCGCGACGATGGCGGTATCGAGGTGCCGCTCGACCTGCGCCCGCGGCAGGCGGTGCGACTGGAGCAGGTCGAGGATCGCCGCGAGATCGGTGGGCTGGGCGGGCTCGATGGAGAAGGACATCTGCAAAATCTAGTGAAGGAGTGTGGAGGTTGGTGGAGGTTCAACCCCGACCAACCTCCACTATCCTAGTCTCTAAGCACCGGGGCCAGATTCCGAAACGTGCTCACCGCTTCCTCGCCGATCACCGGCCGGACGTACTCCAGCACGATGCGACCGAGCAGCGGCATGTCCTCGTGCCTGATCCCGGCGGTGAGCAACGCGCGGGCGAGGCCCGACGGCCCCGTGGGCCCCGGCATCTCCCCGGTGCGCGCGGCGCTCATCAGCGCCCGTCCCATATAGCTCTCGGCGTCCGGCAGCGTGGCCTTCACCCGGTTGAACACGTCGCGCGGCAGCACCATGCGCAGCGCGTTGAGAATCGCTCCCACGCCGCGCTCCGCGTTGGCGGTGGGGATCTCGAGGTTCGCGGCGACGTGGTGCGCTAGGTCCACGGGGGAGGGAAGATACGCGCAGGAGGTTGGGGAGGTTATGGAGGATGGTGGAGGATGGTGGAGGTAACTCCTGGATCAACCTCCACCAACATCCACCAACCTCCCCCATCCTGCACAACCTTTTGTCACGCCGGCGTGTCTGGAGTTGGCTCCTCCACCAGTACTCGTGCAGCGCTCCGTTTCCTCTCCCGTCTCCGCTCCAGCCAGATCCCGAGCGACGCCACCAGCGCGGCCCCCACTCCCGTCCCCATCGTCTGAAACCACAGCTGGTACTGCACCAGCATCCGCCCGCACTTGGCCGAGAACAGCGGCCCCACCATGCTGCCGCACGAGGGCTGCTGATAGATGAACACCCACCCCGCGCCGATCCCGATCGCGAGAGGGAGAAATGCCAGCACGATATGCCGAAACACAATGCGCGTCATGAAACCTCCAGAAACCAAAATGCGTGAGCGGTGAGCAGTGAGCGGTGAGCGGTAAAAGCGTAAGCGGGAGGTTTTCACCGCTTACCGCTCACCGCTCACGCCTTATTGCCCATCTGTCGATCTCCCGCCCGTCCCGCATCACGTGATAATCGTCGAAATGGGCGACCGTGAGACACGAATGATTCGGCACGATCTCGATCCGGTCGCCGACGTGCATGCTCCGGAGCGCCGCCGGTGATCCGCGTACGACGCCGTGCTCCTGCGACACGGACGCGACGTGCAGGGCACGATGGCGGCGGACGTTGCCGAACGACGGCGCGAGGTCGAGATGAGCGGGTCCCGGATCCTTCGACAACGCCAGCGCCCCCGCGTCCATGACGCAGTGGTCCGCTCCCGGCTGGTGCGACACGATGGTCGCGAGCACTGTGACTCCCACATCCCGCGCGCGGCAGCACCCGATCAGCACCATCGTCCGGTCGTAGAATACGTAGTTCCCGGGACGCACCTCTGTGACCCCCGTCAAGTCCTTCACGGCTGCCATGGCGGGCGTCGATCCGACGCTGACCCCGCGTACCGGGATCCCCGCCACAGCGAGTCGCTTCGCGAATTGCACCATGACGAGCCGCTCCTGCTCGGCGACGGCCGCCGCTTCGGTGTGGTTGCGCGTCTTATAGGCGTGCCCCGAGTGCGTGAGAATCCCGTCGAACACCAGGCCGTCCTCGCGCCCCAGCTCCTGCGCCACCTCCTTCCCATAGGACGACGTGGGATCGACCCCGGCGCGATGGGTGCCGCTATCGACCTTCAGCCAGACGTGCAGCCCCGACCCGCCGAGCGCCCGCGCCGTCGCCAGATCGTCGGTGATCACGCGCAGCGTCGTGTTGGGACGCGCGGCGATGCGCTGTGCGTGCACGATGTGCGTCGGATCGATCGGGACTGCCCAGGTGATGTCCTTCACCCCGGCGTCGACGAACGCCTCCGCCTCGGCGAGCGTCGCCACGGTGAGCCCCACGGCGCCCTGCGCCATCTGACGCAGCCCCAGCTCCGGACACTTGTGGGTCTTCGCGTGCGGCCGGAGCTGGACACCGAGCTTCCGCGCGCGCTCGGCCATGCGCGCGAGGTTGCGCTCGACGACGTCGAGGTTCAGGAGTAGCGCGGGGGTTTCGATGGCGCCGATGTCGCCCGTGCCTAAAGACAATGAGGCCATTTGGTACCCTAGGTTGGCGTCGCCCGGGGTGGGGCGGCCGGACGCGTTGGACGCTTCGTCTGCCTCTACGGCTCGGCGGCTTAGCGTCTGCCTCTATCGTACGACATGCCACTCCGTCTGCCGCCGCAGAATCCAATGCATCGCGCCATCCGCGCCCAGCTCCGCGTCCTCTTCCTGCCCCGAGATCACGGGCCAGTCGTGCCACTCGGGGATCGGCGTCGTCGCCTGCAGCTCGATCGCGAACCAGGTGTTCTTGTGGAGCTGCACGTCGCCGCGGCCCGGCACCCCTTCCTGGTGGTCCCACAGCCCGATCAGCGGCCCCGCGCCGTGGCCGCGGTCGCCGATCGGGTGCGTGTAGATCGTGCCCTTGATCCCCGCCGCCCGCATCGCCGCCTGCGCCGCCGCCAGCACCTCGTTGCCGCTGCGGCCCGGTTTCATTTCGGCGAGGAGCAGATCCTGCAGCCTGTTCGAGTTCGCGAGCGCGCGCACCAATCCCGCCGGCACTTCCTTCTCGCCGTCGCGCAGCACGTACCCCATGTGCTGCGTGTCGGTGTTGAGCCCCAGCGCCGTGATCCCGAAATCGCAGTGCAGCACGTCGCCCCGCTGGATCACGACGCTCGACGAGTCCGACAGGTCGACGCCGCGGCGCTGCACGTCGACGTCGGTCTGGAACCAGGTGCCGAAGCCGAGATCGTTGACGCGCTGCCGCATCCACCACTCGACCTCGTCGGTGCGCGTCGTTCCCGGCGTGATCACGGCATTCGAGAACGCGCTGTCGATGATGCCCCAGACGACTTCCATCAGCCGCCGGTACGTGGGCAGCATCCCCGGTGCGCGGATCGACTGGTAGTCGAGCGGCAGCTCTTCGGCGCGTGTTACCCGGCCGAGGTAGGGCGGGGGGAGCGCTGCCTGCAGCTCCTCCCATTCGCCGGCCGACAGGCCGTCGGAGAAGGCGTGCGTGTGCGAGATGTCGACGGCGATGGTCTGAGGATCGCGCTCTTCGACCACGCTGCGCAGCAGGTCCCATTGCCCCTGGCCCACCAGCTCGGGCCGGCGCCGCGTCGTGGGATCGATCGCCGCCTGGGCGTAGATGGCGTGGTACAACCCGCCCTGCGACGTGCCACCCAGCGCCAGCCGCTCGATCGGCTTGCCGTCCCCCGGATCGTTGAAAACGTAGATCGTACGGCGCCGCGCGAAGAACGTCGTCGCCGACACGAGGGAGAAGAACACCGGATCCTCGTTGTACTCCCGCATCGGGATGATCCACATGCGCACCCCGTTTTGCCGCATCAGGCCGGGGAGCACCGAGTCGAGCCGGTAGCGCAGCCACTCCTGCTGCAGCGCCGCCTGCTGGCGCAGCGTGCCGAGCGGGTGTGCTGGCGTGGCGGTGAGTGGTGCTGCGGCGGGAGTCTGGATCAGAGCGGCGGCGAGCGCGATGGCATGGACTTCGATCATACCGGTTGCGGGCTCCGAGCGGTGGATGGTGCGGCCTGGCGCACGCGGGCGATCCGCTGCCAGGCGAGCAGGCTGAGCGCCACGAGGGCGCCGATCGTGTCGTCGTGGAAGGTGACGAATTGCAGCGCTCCCGGCAGGTGCAGCGCCGTGAGCGCCGTGGATGCGTAGATCGCGCCGGCGATGAGACACCAGCGCCAGGCGCGGCGCGCGCCACCTTCCTCCGCCGGAACGTACGCGAAAGCGGCGACCCAGGCGAGGTAGCCGAGCGTGAAGGTGTGCAGCCACGCGATCGGCGTCAGCAGCACGGCGACGAGCATCACGCTGCCCACCTCGAGCGGCGCGTCGTCCTTCTCGGGCCTCGCGATGAGGATCGCGGCGAGCAATCCCAGTGCGAGCAGGTGCAGCAGGACGATCGATGCCGGGGCGCCGCCCAGAGCGTATCCGAGCCTGCCGAGCTTCTGCATGTGCAGGCCGACGACGGTGCCGCCCTGAAAATTCTGGCCGTGGAGCGTGAGGAGCGCGAAGTTGCGGAGGCCCTCCACCGTGCCGGCCAGGCCGTAGCGCAGCAGCGGCAGGACGCTGACGGCGGCCGCCGTCCCCACGCCGGCCGCGAGCGCCCGCCACTGCCGCCGCAGCGCGAAGTACGGCAGCAGGAGACCCGGGAAGATCTTCAGAGCGGTCGCGAGTCCGACCCACACGCCGGCTCGCGTCTGTCGGCCGTCGGCCAGGTCAGCGGCGGCGGCCACCACGAGCGCCAGGAGCAGCGTCTCGAGGTTCAGGTGATGGAAGTTGTTGTGCACCGGGAACGCCACGACGGCGAGCGCAATCACGGCGGGCCGCCACCCCCAGCGACGTCCGCTCCGCTGCACCGCCCAGGCGAGCGCCACGATGCCGAGCGCTCCCCAGCATGCCTTGGCGAGCGGCAGGCTGATTCCCGAGACCCAGGCGAACGGCAACACGATGAGCAGCGTGAACGGGGGCCACCAGATGCCCTGCGTCTGCGGCGTATTGTAGAGGACGAGTCCGTCGAGGAGGCGGTGGGACTGGCTGATCTCGGTGACGACGTCGTCGCCCTTGTGTATCCCGAGCGGGATGACGAGGCAGGCGTACGCGGCGAACAGGGCGAAGAACGCCCAGCGGCCGCGTGGGGTCATCAGTCGATCCGCCGTCCCGAAATCTCCACGCGCCCTCCCGGGTAGCGCTCCAGCTTTCCGGAGTGGCCGATGAAGCCGTTGGCGAACCAGCTCGTCAGCGTCACCACGAGGGCGCCGAGCGTCGCCGCCCAGAGCCCGCTCACGGCGACACCCGGAATCAGCCAGGCGACGATCGTCAGGCAGATTCCGTTCAACACCAGGAGGAAGAGCCCCAGCGTCAGAATCGTGAACGGCAGCGTGAGGATGAAGAGGACCGGGCGGACGATCGCGTTGACGAGCCCGAGCAAGAGCGCCGCGAGGAACAGCTTCCCCCAGCCGTGGATCACGATCCCCGGAATGAGCGCGCTGGCGATCAGGAGCCCCGCCGCCGTGATCAGCACCCGGGTGACGAAGCCCCTCATCGGTTCCCCCAGGCCGCGATGTTGCGCTCCAGCTGTCGCGCATGGATCTCGAGATGCTCGGCGTACGTCTTGAGCCAATCGAGCGCGCCGTAGCTGCCCGATTCGGTGTGGGTGCCCATCCGCGCCCACTGCTCGTCGGTCATCCGCTTGAGCAGCGCCGTCGTGTTCGACCGCACCGCCTCGACCGTCGCCAGCGCCGGCTCCCAGGGAAGCGCGTGGTAATCCAGCACCTGGGCCCAGCGTGCCTGGTCGTATCCCTGGATCGCCGGCCGCTCCTCGGCGAGCAGGTAGCGGATCCGGGCGTGCGCGTTCGTCTCCGAGTCGGCGCAATGCACGATCACTTCGTGGGCCGACCACTTGTCGGGCGCGGGGCGCCACTGAAACGCTTCCTTGGGAACCTTGGCGATCGTCGCCTTGAAGAGGGCGGGACCGCGGGCGTAGCGGTCGATGAGGGCTTCGCGTTCGGTGCGGGAGAGGGGCATGGCGGTGGTCCGTGGTCGGTGGTCCGTTGTCGGTGGGTCGACACTCTCAAGAGTGTGCCCCACAAGACACTGTGCTATAGCACAGTGAAGTCTGCGGCGCACGCTTCAGCGTGTCGACACATTGTGACGGCTCCCACCTGGAAGCTAATCGACGCCCGATTTAGCGCGGGGCGGGCGCGCCGACGGATCGTCGGCCGGCCCAGAATTGCGCCGTGGCTCCCGGGCGCGCCTGGATCCCGAACCGCTCGTCGTAGAGAATTGCGCCGCGCAAGGAATCGCGGCTCCACCAGCTGGCGTTCAACCCGGCGAACGGTCCCAAGGCCGCGGGCCACCCGAACACCGTCACGTGCTCGGGCACCCCGAACCAGCTCACCGCGAGCGTTTCCGCCTTCGGCACGCTGAACACGATCGAACCGCGGTAGAGGCACTGCTTCCCGAGCGACACCGTGTCGGTGTCGAGCACGATGTCGGTCAGCGCGAACCGGTCACCGAGCGTGGGATCGGGGATGGTGAGCGTGTCGCCGCGCGCGACGACCCAGTGGCCGGCGTAGGGACGCGAGAGCCGGGACAATTGGCGCACGACGACGCCAGAGCCACAGGGGCTCCCGGGTGCGCAGCCCCACATGGCGAACGCAGAGCCGAACAATCCGGCCCATCTTGCAATTCTTTGATGACGGCGTCTTGGCGTGGCCATTCCATCTTGTCCGGTGTGCACTTGCTTCCCTCCACTCCGTCCGGTCAAGTTACGGACATGCCCCGAATGCAGACAGTCGTCTCGACGATCGAGGATCTGCTCGCGCTCCCCGACGACGGGATGCGCCACGAGCTGCTGGATGGGATCCACGTCGTGACGCCTGCGCCCAACCTGTTACATCAACGAACCGTGTCGGAGATCATGGCGCACCTGCACTCGGCGCTGGCCGGACGAGACGATGCGGAGTCCTTCACGTCACCGGCGGACGTCATGCTCGGCCCCAGGACGCTCGTGCAACCCGACCTCTTCGTCGTGCGGCGTACCCCGGGTCAGCGTCTTGAGCGGTGGGCGGATGTTGGCGTGCCGCTGCTGGCCATCGAAATCCTTTCTCCGACAACCGCTCCGCGCGACCGGGGCGCCAAGCGTCGCATCTATCAGCGCGCGGGCGTCCTTGAGTACTGGATCGTCGATCTCGACGCACGCCTGATCGAGCGCTGGCGTCCCGACGACGCACGTCCCGAGATGCTCGACGCGCGTGTCAGCTGGGCGCTTCCGGGCGGTGCTGCGGGGACGCTCGACGCCGCGGATCTGTTTGCCCGCGTCTTCGAGGATCGGTCCTAGCCGCGATACTTCTTCCGCGGCCACGCCCACACCTCCTCGGGATCCCCCGCGAGGAACGCCACGAAGCAGCAGGCGAACACCGAGTGCGACAGCGACGCACCGAAGTACTGCCACGGGGCAGCATGGGCGCCGGGGTAGTTGCTCGAGACCAGCAGCAGCAGCATGTAGAGGAACCCCGCGGCGCTCGCCACGCGCGACAGCACGCCGACGATCAGCGAGATCCCGATGGCGGTCTCGCCGTAGGCGACGAGAAACGCGATCGCCGTGCCGTGCGGCAGCACGAAGTCGCGCAGCACCGGGACCATGAAGGGATACGCCGAGCCGTCCGCGAGCCAGCCGGTGATCCACTTCTGGAAGCCGCCGTGCAGCGTGAATCCCGTCCACAGCACCTTATAACTGCCGAAAATGAGGAAGAACGCGCCGACGGCGACGCGCAGTCCGCCGAGCGCGCGGTCGTTCCGGGTCGAGACCGATGCCGTCACGCTCGCCCTACCGGGCCACGTTCAGTGCACCGAATCGCTCGCCTGCACGCGCGCCGAGGTCGAATCGGCGGCGTTCATCGCCTTTCCCACTGCACTCGCCCCGGGGATCGACGACTTCGCGAGGATGCTGTCGCTCTGCCGCTCGGTGAGCGTGTCGCGATTGACTTTGCTGCCCGAGCCGCCAGTGCTGCATGCGCTGAGTAGGATGCCCGCGACGATGGCCAGTCTCATGCTATTCTCCTAGATGTCAGACGTCAGATGTCAGACGTCCGATGTCTGGCGTCTGACGTCTCAAACGGGAATTCCCTTTCTCACCGTATCCTCCACGACCTCCGCAAACCGGTCCACCTCATCCACCAGCGTGTACACGTTCGGCGTCACCCGGATGCAGCTGAACTCGGGGTGCACGATCGGCGTCACGATGATCTTATGCTTGTCCCACAGGTAGGTCGTGAGCTTCCCGACATCCAGCGCCCCCGGCGTGAACGACGCGAGCCCGCACGACTGCTTCGGATCGTACGACGTGAGGATCTTCACCCCCGGCACCTGCTCCAGCCGCCGCGCCCAGCGGTCGCGCAGGAACCTGAGGCGCGCCGCCTTGCGCTCGGCCCCGATCCCCTGATGGAAGGTGAGCGCCTCGGCGATGGCGTTGTGGTTCGCCGCCGGGTGCGTCCCGATCTCCTCGAACTTGCGGATGTTGGCGTTCATCTCGGGCGGCGCCGCCATCAGCGGCCAGATCGTGGGGATCTTCTCCTTGCGCACGTACAGGAAGCCGGTGCCGTGCGGCGACAAGAGCCACTTGTGCAGGCTCGTCCCGTAGTAGTCGCAGTCCAGCTCGTCGCGCGTGAACGGGAAGTGGGCGTAGGCGTGCGCGCCGTCCACGATCGTCTCGAGCCCGCGCGCCCGCGCCAGCTGCACGATCGCCTTGATCGGAAAGATCTGGCCCGTGAGGTTCGTGATGTGACAGACGTGCAGCACCTTGGTGCGCGGTGTGATCGCCGCCTCGAAGCGCCGCGCCAGATCGTCCTGCGTCGGCGGCGGGACGGGGAAGGTGATCTGCTTCAGCACGATCCCGTCGCGCCGCTCGCGCTGCTTCCAGGTGGTGATCATGCGCGGATAATCCTGCGTCGTCGTGAGCACCTCGTCGCCGCGCTGCAGCGGAATCCCGAGCTGCACGTTCTCGAGCGCCTCGGAGGCGCCGCGCGTGATCGCCATCTCCTCGGGGTCGCAGCCGAAATCGGCCGCCAGGCGCCGCCGCACGCTCTCGATCTCCGGCTCGAGCCACGACCACATCGTGATGACCGGCGCCGTGTTGGAGATGGCGAGGTAGCGCGCCATCGCTTCCTGCACGACGCGGGGGCTCGGGGAGACGCCGCCGTTGTTCAGGTTGATGAGCGTGCGGTCGAGGGTGAAGGCGTTCTGGATCTCGCGCCAGAAGTCCTCGTCGTCCGCCAGGTCGGCGGCGCTCGTGGAAGCGACCGCCCCCACCGTCCGCGTGATGTGGTGCAGCCAGTCGTTCTTGAGCGCAGGGACGACGGCGGCGGTGGAATAGAGCGATTCGAGAAAACGGCGGCGCGAGGTCACGGCGGCCCACTCCGCGTGAAGGGTTCGAGGTGATTTAGCGCAGCGTGGCGGGATTGGGCAAGGCCGCCGTGAGGCCGAGCACCGCGATCGTGGCAGCGCGCAGGTCGGCGAGCGCCGCCAGGACGTCCGTATCCTGAATCGGCACACCGTCATGGTCGTAGAACGTCACGCCCGCCGCGTTGCCCAGGAGCGACGCGTACCCGCTTCCGTTCACCCCGATGGCGGCGGCCACCGTATCGAGCACGCCGCTCGTCGTCACGAAGAGGCCGGACAGGCTCACCACCTCTGCCGCCCGCAGGAAGCCGAAGTCGAGCGTTACTGAGTCGGTGTGCTGCTGCAGCTTCGCGTCGCTGGCGTCGAGGAAGATCTCGAGCGACGGGTCGTTCTGCGTGTACGTCGCGTGGACCGTCTCCGTTGCGCCCGTGAGCGTCGCACCCACGTTGAAGGTGAGCGTCCGGTTCGCGCCGCCGGTGAGCCCGTTCGAGAGCGATCCGACGAGCCCCGCCGTGGCGGAGCCGCCCCCCCCGCTCAGCGAGCCGGTGTAGTCGACATAGGCCGGCGTCCCGCCGGCGCCCGCGACGATGATGTGCAGGTGTTCCGTCTGCCCGACGCCCTCGTCTGACAAATCGGTCTGCCCGACGGGCGTCAGGGGGAACGACACGGCGCCGGTCGATGGACTCACGGCGTAGAGGATGAATCGGATGCCGGTGGCGGGTCCACCCGTGGCCGCGGTGCGAGCGTACCTGGCCGACGCCGAGTCCCAGGTGAAGATCGATCCATAGAGCGAATCGGGGATGATCAGTCCCTGGGGACTCGCCGCGAGGATCTGCCCCGCCCGTTGCAGCGGCGGGGCAGGTACGATGTCCTGGCTCAGGCTGGCAACGCTCGCCAGCGCCGGCGCCGTGAACATGCTGTCGAACGTGGCCAGCGCAGCCGACGTGGCCCGAGGGTCGGAGAGCGTCGCGGGGCCCGTAGGGCTCCTGCACGCGGCGGCCAGGATGAGCGCGGCGCAGCCGGGGAGCTCGTGAAACCGGGACAAGCGCATGGCGGAGCTACCGGCTTCCGTGGAGGCTGGGTTGGATGTAGCGCAAACGCCCCCGCCGGGTAAGGGCGGGGGCGTCGCACGCGGGGTGTCCTGCGCGGGCGCGGCGCTAACTGCTCAGCAGGTTCACGATCGGACCGAACAACG
>DATJJY010000148.1:0-12832 GCA_035491895.1 Gemmatimonadales bacterium | reverse complement strand
TGCCGATGGGCGGCAGGAGTCGCCGAATCGGCACGACGATCCAGTCGGTGAGCCAGTAGACCGGTCGCATCCATGGCGAGTATTGAAATGCCCCGAGCCACGAGCCGATGACCCGCAGCAGGATCGCCACGAACAGCACGTCGTAGATCACCCCGACCCCGAGGGCGATCAACGCCCGCGGGCCGACGCGGGCGGCGCCGCTGAGGTCGTACCACGACGCGACGAACCACTGGGCAAGCGAAACGACGAGTACGCCGATCACGGCGACGATGATGACGAGCCACCATCCCGCCTGCACGGGATTCCCGCCGCGCCGCACGACGAGGCGCTCGATCGGATGCATGACCGGATCCGTCACCTGCCGCAGCCCCCGTCCGACGGCGCTGAACGGCGAGACACGCCGTGTGCGGACGAGCCACGACATCACCGCAAGGAGCACCGCGAGGAGGAAGACCCCCAGCACGACGAAGCGGACGAGGGTGAGCGATTGGGCTGCCATCCTTCCTACGCCAGCGCCTCTTTCACGATCCTCGCCTGTTCGGCCTGGTGGGCTGCCGGATAGCCTTCGGCGGGGCTGGCCCGCTCGGGGCGGGACACATCCTTGATCACGATCGCTGCTGGAGTGAGGTCGCGCAGCTTCGGCAGCAGGAACTTGCGGGGTCCCATATTGCGCGGCTCCTCCTGCACCCACACCACTTCCGCGAGTTTCGGATAGCGGCGCACCAGCTCCGTCAGATCGGGGACGGGGAAGGGATACAGGAGCTCCACGCGTCCGATCGCGACGTGCGTCGCCGCGGCGCGCGCGGGCGACGCGAGCAGGTCGTAATAGATCTTGCCGCTGCACAACACGAGCCGGGTGATCGCGTCGCGCCGGTCCGCCGCGCCCGCGTCGTCGAGCACCGCCCGGAATTTCCCCTGTGTGAGCTCGTCGAGCCGCGACGTCGCCGCCGGCAACCGCAGCAGGCTCTTCGGCGTCATCACGATGAGCGGCCGCATTTCCCCGTGCCGGGCCTGACGCCGCAACAGGTGGAAGTACTGCGCCGGCGTCGTGCAATTGGCGACGCGGATGTTGCCCTCTGCGCCGAGCGCGAGGAATCGCTCCAGTCGGGCGCTCGAATGCTCCGGGCCCTGGCCTTCGTACCCATGGGGCAGGAGCAGCGTCAGGCGCGACGTCTGCCCCCACTTCGCGAGTCCCGAGATGATGAACTGGTCGAGGATCACCTCGCCGCCGTTCGCGAAATCGCCGTACTGCGCCTCCCATAGCACCAGTGCCTCCGGAGCCGCCACGGCGTAGCCGTATTCGAAGCCCATGCACGCGAGCTCCGACAGCGGGCTGTTGTGCAGCTCGAACGGCGCGCGCCCCCCGGAGAGGTGCTGGATCGGCGCGTAGCGCCGCCCGTTCGTGGCATCGTGCAGCACGAGGTGGCGCTGGCTGAACGTCCCGCGTGCCGTGTCCTGGCCGGTGAGCCGGATCGGGACACCCTCCGCGAGCAGCGAAGCGAAGGCGAGCGCTTCTGCCTGGGCCCATTCGATCCCACCCGAGCGCCCCAGCGTTTCGAGCCGGCGGTCGAGCTGCTTCTTCAATTTGGGATTGGGCGTAAAGCCCTCAGGTATTACGAGCAGCTGCTCGTTCAACGCGCTGAGCAGCTCGGCGCGGACCGCTGTCTCCGGCTCGACGGCGGTCTGCTGGGAGATGCGGTGCGGCTCCTCGCCGCCCGAGCCGGCCGCGAGGCTCGCCTTCAGCGCCTGCTGGATTTGCTGGAGCCGGGCATACGACGCGTCCCACTCGGCCTGCGCCGCGGCCTGATCCAGCACGCCTTCCTGCGCGAGCTGCGCCGCGTACTTCTCCCGCACCGTCGGCGTCTGCTTGATGCGCTCGTACATGAGCGGCTGCGTGTAGGCGGGCTCGTCCCCTTCGTTGTGGCCGTGGCGGCGGTATCCGACCACGTCGATCACCACGTCGCCGCGGAACTTCTCCCGGTACATCATCGCGAGGCGGACGGCCGCGAGCGCCGCCTCGGGATCGTCGGCGTTGACGTGGATGATCGGGGCGTCGAATCCCTTGGCGAGATCGCTCGAGTAGTCGGTCGAGCGCCCCTCGCGCGGATCGGTCGTGAACCCGATCTGATTGTTGCCGATCAGGTGAATCGTGCCGCCCGTGGTGTAGCCCGCGAGCCGCGCCAGGTTGAACGTCTCGGCGACGCCGCCCTGCCCAGGGAAGGCCGCGTCGCCGTGGATCAGCACCGGCAGGGCCACGGTGCCGTCGTGGAGCGCTTCCGTGCCCTGGCGGCTCGTCTGCTCGGCGCGGGCGCGTCCTTCCACCACGGGATTGACCGCCTCGAGATGGCTCGGATTGGGGCTCAGACTGACCGTGATCGTCTTGCCGAAGGCGGTGCGATAGGTGCCCTTCGCACCGTGGTGGTACTTCACGTCTCCCGTGCCGCCTTCCGGCGTCAGCGTCTCTTCGACGTTCCGCCCCCCCTCGAACTCGGCGAAGATCGTCTCGTAGGGCAGGCCCACGGTGTGCGCCAGCATGTTCAACCGGCCGCGATGGGCCATGCCGATCACTACATCGCGCGCGCCGTTGGTGCCGGCCAGCTCGATCGTGAGGTCGAGCATCGGGACCGTGACGTCGAGCCCCTCGATCGAGAAGCGCTTCTGACCGAGGTAGGCGCGGTGCAGGAATCGCTCGAGCGCTTCCACCACCGTGAGACGGGAGAGCAGCTTCTTCTTCGCGTCGGGCGACATGCGCTTGCGGTGCAGTCCCGACTCGATCACCTGCCGCAACCAGACGCGCTGCTCGTGGCTCCCGATGTGCTCGACTTCGTATGCGATCGTTCCGCAATACGTGTCGTGCAGGCTCGGATACGCCTCGGCCAGCGTCTTCCCCGGCACGTAGATGCGCAACACCTCTGTGGGGATCCGCGCCATGACCTCCGGCGTGAGCCCGAGCGGGGCGGGGTCGAGCGCGGGGTCGCCGGGCGGGGCCGAGCCCAGGGGATCGAGTCGGGCGGCCATGTGGCCGAAGTGCCGGTGCGCTTTGACGAGCGCCAAGGCCGCGGCCACGAGCTTGAGATCCCCGAGGGTCGCGCTCGCCGCGGGCGCGGTGGTGGCGGCAGCCTTCGGCTGAGCGCTGACGGCTGACGGCTGAACGCTGAGGGCCTTTTCTCCCAAGCTCTCCGCGATCGCATCGTAGAACCCGTCCCCTCCCTGCAACAGCGCGTCGAGTCGCCGCAGAAACATCCCCGACTCCGCACCCTGAATGACGCGGTGGTCGTACGTGCTCGTGATCGTCATGACCTGCGCGCCGGCCACGTCGCGGATCGCGCCGGTGGCGATGATCGAGCCCTGACCCTTCATGAGCCGCGGGACCGAGGCGACGGTGCCGATGGTACCCGGGTTCGTCAGCGTGATCGTGGCCCCGGCGAAATCGTCGGGGAGCAGCCGGTTCGAGCGCGCCTTGTCGACCAGTGCTTCATACGCGGTGTGAAAGGCGGCGAAGTCCATCGTCTCGGCGTGTTTGATCACCGGCACGACGAGCGCGCGACTGCCGTCCTTCCGCTCCACGTCCACGGCGAGACCGAGGTGTATGCCGTCGGGGTCGAAGCGGTGCGGCTTGCCGTCCACTTCGTGGAACGCGCGCCCCATGATGGGAAACTGTTTCGCGGCCTGGACGATCCCCCAGCCGATGAGGTGCGTGAACGAGATCTTCAGGTTGCGGGCCGCGAGCGCGGCGTTGAGCGCCTGGCGGCGCGTCGCGAGCGCGGCCACGGTGACGTCCCGGAACGACGTCGCGGTGGGGACGTCGAGGGAGTCGGTCATGTTCTGGACGAGCCGGGCGGCCGGGCCGGTGATCGGCGTTAGCCCCGCGCCCGGCGCGGAGCCGGGTGCGGGCGCCGGCGGTGCGCCGGGCGGTGCAGAGGAAAGCACCTCCGCCCGATCGGTCTTGATGATCGGCAGCTCGGCCAGCTTTCCGTTGTCGAACAGGGCGCGCCAGTCTTCCGATACGGAGGCGGGATCGCGCAGGTATTGCTCGTACATCACCTGCACGAAGGCGGCGTTGTTGGTGCCGAAGACGAATTCGCTCACATGCGGGAATCTAAATACGCCATGGGCTGTCAGCTATCAGCTATCAGCTTTATCGAGAGCCTGCAGCCTCTTGCGCCGCCTGCTGGAGCGTTGTGGCGAGGGAAGAATCGACGTGGACGGAGTGGCCGCCCATATCCCCGCCTTGCCTCCTGTTGACACAGGCGTGCGCTGAACAACGGCAGCGGTGCGACGAAGTGCTGCAGCGAGGCGGCCACAGTGGTGTGGCGTATCATCATGAAGCTGCCGCACTGGCGGCCGATGATCGCAGCGGCATATTCAGCGGGACTCGTGCCCAAGCGCTCGCCCGCAGTCCACTCCCGTCACGCTCGAGTTCGGCCTCCGTCGCCCGACCGTGGTGCGGCATTGATGCGTCTCAGCACGGCGATCGCCGTGGCGGAGACGGAAGCGGAGATTTGCCGCGCCGCGGCGGCCGGACTGCGCGACGAAGCGCTGGGCTACGACTTCGTCGCTCTCCTGCTGGTCGATCCGGCCACCGGGGATCGGGTCCTGGAGGCAAGTGCGGGCTGGGACACGGCCCCGACGGGACTGCGCGTCCGTCCCGGCCAGGGTCTGAGCGAGCTTCCCCTCCTCGATGGTCGTCTCCACTACACGCCTGAAGTCACCCAAGACACCCGCTACCTGCCGACGCGCAATGAAGGATCCGAGGTCGACGTCCCGGTCATGATCAACCGGCAGCTGGTCGGTGTGCTGGTGGTGGAGAGCAACCACCCGCACGCGTTCGACGAGAACGACTTCGAGATCCTCACCGCGGCCGCCAACCAGGCGGGGATCGCCATCGGGCGCGCGCGCCTCCTGAACGCCGAGCGACAGCGTGCCGACGAGGAAGAAGCGCTGCGCGCCACGATGGCCGACCTCTCGGCGCAGCTCGAGCTGTCGACGCTGCTGCAGGCGGTGCTCGAGCGCGCGGTCAGTCTGTTGCACGTGAGTCACGGCGAGCTGGCCATCTACCACACGGCCGCGCGCGAGCTCGAGGTGGTGGCGAGCCACAACATCGGCAAGCGGGATACCACCGGCACCCGCATGGCCCTTGGTGAAGGAGCGATGGGCTTTGCGGCCAAGGACGGCAAGCCGCTGATCATCGACAATTACCTGGAGTGGGCGGGCCGCTCGCCGCAGTACGCGCAGGTCGACTTCCACGCCGTCATGGTCGCGCCGCTCCTGATGGGTGGCCATCTCGTCGGGGCGATCGCGTTCATGGACCGCGACCCCAACCGGCGCTTCGGTCCCGACGATCTCCGCCTGCTCAACCTCTTCGCCCCACAGGCGGCGATCGCGATCGAGAACGCCCGCCTCTTTACGGCCGCCCAGGAGCAGCGGCAGTACTTCGCCGAGCTCGTCTCCAACAGCCCGGTGGCGATCGTGACGCTGGACGTCAACCACAACGTCGTCTCCGCCAATCCGGCCTTCGAGAAGCTGTACGGGTATCGGGAGGCGGAGGTGGTCGGCAAGGACCTGGATTCGTTCATTACGACCGAGACGACGCGCATCGAGGCCGCCGCCTACACGGAGCAGGCGCTCGCCAGCCGTCCCGTTCAGGTCATCAGCCAGCGGCGTCGGAAGGACGGAACCATCGTGGACGTGGAGGTACTGGGCGTACCCGTTGTCGTGGGGGGACGGCGCGTCGGGCTGATGGCGCTGTACCACGACATCACGGAGTTGTTGCGCGCGCGACGCGACGCCGAGGCCGCCAACAGCGCCAAGAGCCAGTTCCTCGCCAGCATGAGCCACGAGCTGCGCACACCGTTGAACGCGATCATCGGCTACAGCGAGATGCTGCAGGAGGACGCGGAAGAGCGCGGCGAGCCGGCCGCGGTGCCGGACCTCCAGAAGATCCACGCGGCCGGCAAGCACCTGCTCACGCTGATCAACGACGTGCTCGATCTCTCGAAGATCGAAGCCGGCAAGATGCAACTGCATCTCGAGACGTTCGACATCGCCCCGCTGGCGCAACAGGTCGCCGCAACGATACAGCCGCTCGTGGAGCGAAACGGCAACCGTCTCGAGCTGCGCTGCGACATCGAGATCGGGGCGATCCGCTCCGACACGACTCGCCTGCGCCAGATCCTCCTCAACCTGCTCTCCAACGCCTGCAAGTTCACCGATCATGGTCGCATCACGCTGGACGTCGAGCGCGCTGCCGACGATGTCGTCTTCCGGGTGCGGGACTCGGGGATCGGGATGACGCCCGAGCAGCTGGGCCGGTTGTTTCAGGCGTTCTCGCAGGCCGAGGCGTCGACCGCCTCCCGCTACGGCGGCACCGGACTCGGCCTCGCGATCACGCGGCGGCTCTGTCAGTTGATGGGCGGCGAGATCACGGTCGAAAGCCAGGCGGGCACAGGGTCCACGTTTACTGTGCGCCTCCCCGCGGCGGGACCGGTGGAGCAGGTGGCGCGCGGGACGCCCGAGTCGCTCCCCGAGGGCGTGGCTCAGGCCGGCACCGTCCTCGTGATCGACGACGACGCGACGGCGCGCGAGCTGGTGATGCGCCATCTGGAGAAACACGGACTGCACGCCGTCGGGGTGGAAGACGGACCGGCCGGCATCGAAGCGGCGCGCAAGCGCCACCCCGACGCGATCACACTCGACATCGTCATGCCCGGTATGGACGGCTGGGCCGTGCTCGCCGCCTTGAAAAGCGACCCCACCACGGCCGAGATCCCGGTGATCATGCTGTCGGTAGTGGACGAGCACCACCTCGGATTCGCGCTGGGCGCCGCCGACTACCTCACGAAGCCCGTCGAGCGGGACCACTTGCTCCGGGTACTCCGGAAACACGGCAAGCTGGGATCGCGCCGGCGCGTGCTCGTCGTGGAGGACGATGCGCTCACCCGGCAGCTGCTGTGTCGGGCGCTCGAGAGCGAAGGCTGCGAGGTCGTCGAGGCGGAGCACGGTCGCGCCGCGCTCGACCGCATGGCCGTGGGCGTGCCCGATCTCGTCCTGCTCGACTTGATGATGCCGGAGATGAACGGCTTCGAGTTTCTGGAGGCGATGCGCGAGCGGGAGGCCTGGCGCGCCGTCCCGGTCGCCGTAATTACCGCGAAGGAGCTGACGGACGAGGAGCGGCGGCGGTTGAACGGCGGTGTCGAGCGGGTCGTCGAGAAGGGGGCGCGTGGTCTCGAAGCGCTCGCGGCCACCGTGCGAGAGCTCGTCTCGTGAAGCCCGTGCGGCGAACGGCCGTGAAGCGCCCGATCGTGCGACGGCATGACGAGGACGTCGCGCGCCGGCAGGCGGCGCTGCTGCGGCTCACCGCCGGTATCGCGGCGGCGACCGACGAAGCGGACGTCTATCGCTCGATGGTCGAAGGGCTGCACGACGAAGCCCTGGGCTACAACTTTTTGGGCGCCTTCCTGCTCGAACCGGAAACGGGGGACCGGGTGCTCCAGGCCTCCGTCGGCTGGCCCGACGTCCCGCACCGATACCGCGTCCACCCCGGACAAGGTCTCAGCGAGCGCGTGCTCGAGGATGGCCGGCTGCACTACACCCCCGACGTGAGCCGCGCGGTGGGCTACCTGCCGAGCCCGGCGGGGGGGTCGGAAGTGGACGTGCCGCTGCGGCTCGACGGCCGGATGATCGGCGTGCTGGTGGTGGAAAGCGGCGAGAAGAACGCCTTCGGCGCCGAGGATTTCGAGATCCTCACCGCCGCCGCCAACCAGGCGAGCATCGCGATCGGCCGCGCCCGGCTGCTCGCCGAGGAGCGGCGCCGGGTCGACGAACACCGCGCGCTGCTCGACACGATGTCGGACCTCTCCTCCGATCTCGAGCTGCCCCGCGTATTGCAAGCGGTGCTGAACCGCGCCGTCACGCTCCTGGGGGTGACGGGCGGAGAAGTGGCGATTTACGAGGAGCAGACCCAGCAGCTCGTCGTCGCGGCCAGCCAGAACATCGGGAAAGACTCGACCGGGACGAGACTCGCGCTGAACGAAGGGGCGATGGGCCACGTGGCCGTCACGCGCCAGCCGCTCATCATCCCGTCCTACACGGAGTGGCTCGGCCGCTCGCCGAAGTACGCCGACGTCACCGTTCGATCGGTCATGGCCGCGCCGCTGCTCATCGGCCGGCGTCTCGTCGGGGCGATCGCGACGATCCATTCCGACCCCAACCGCGTGTTCGGTCCCGACGACCTGCGGCTGCTCACCATGTTCGCCCCGCAGGCGGCGATCGCGATCGAGAACGCGCGGCTCTACGCTTCGGCCCAGCGCCAGAAGCAGTATTTCGAGGAGCTGGTGCGCAACAGCCCGGTGGCGATCGTGACGCTGGATCGCGGTCTCGACATCGTCTCCTGCAATCCGGCGTTCGAAAAGCTGTTCGGTTACGCGCCGGCCGATTCCATCGGCAAGAACCTGGATGACCTGGTGGCGACCGAAGCCACCCGCTCGGAGGCCGAGCAGTACTCGCAGGCCGCCCTCACGCAACCGGTCCACGGAATCGGCCGCCGGCGGCGCAAGGACGGCACGCTGGTCGACGTCGAAGTGCTCGCCGTGCCGGTGATCGTGGACGGCGAGCGCGTCGCGCTGATGGCGCTGTACCACGACATCACGGAGCTGCTCGCCGCGCGCCGCGAGGCGGAGGACGCGAGCAAGGCCAAGAGCCAGTTTCTCGCGAGCATGAGCCACGAGCTGCGGACGCCGCTGAACGCCATCATCGGCTACAGCGAAATGGTGCAGGAGGAGGTCGAGGAGCTCGGGGCGCAGAGCCTGGCCGCCGACGTGAGCCGGATTCGCACGGCCGGCCGGCACCTGCTCGCGCTGATCAACGACATTCTCGACCTGTCGAAGATCGAGGCCGGCAAGATGGAGCTGCATCTCGAGACCTTCGACCTCGCCACGCTCGTCGAAGAGATCGTCGCCACCGTTCAGCCGTTGATCGAAAAGAACACCAACCACCTCGAGCTCCAGTGCCCGCCGCGCATCGGCTCGATGCGCGCCGACCTCACCAAGGTGCGGCAGATGGTGCTCAACCTGTTGTCGAATGCCGCCAAGTTCACCGACCATGGCACCATCACCCTGATCGTCGATCGCGAGTCCCTTCCGAGCGGCGATGCGATCCTGCTGGCAGTACGCGATTCCGGCATCGGCATGACCCCGGCGCAGATGGATCGCCTGTTCGAGGCATTCTCGCAGGCCGACGCGGCGACCGCGGCCAAGTACGGCGGCACGGGACTCGGCCTCACGATCACGAAGCACTTCGCCCAGATGATGGGAGGCGATGTGACGGTCGACAGCCGTCCGGGCGAGGGGTCCACGTTCACGGTCCGGCTGCCGGCATGAGCAACCTGCTGCGCTCCGCGCTGCTCGCATTGAGCAACCGCATCGCCGAATCACAGAACGAGGACGACGTCTGTCGCAGCGTCGCCGAGAGCCTGCGGCACGAGGCGTTCGGCTTCGATGGCGTCGGCTTGTACCTGGTGGGCGGAACGGGGGGAGCGTTCGAGCCCACGCTGCGCGCGCAGGCGGGCGCGTTCGAGTCCGGTGCGGACGGGCGCTCCGAGTTGCGGCTGCCGCTGCGCATCGACCAGAGCGCCATCGGCGAGCTGGCGGTGCAGCGGGCCGCCGGCCAGGCCTTCGAGCAGGGGGACCTCGAGATCCTCGCCGCAGCGGCCAATCAGGCCGGGATCGCCATCGGCCGCACCCGACTGCTCGCGGCCGAGCGCCAGCGCCTCGCCGAGCAGCGGGCGCTGCTCGACACACTGGCCGATCTCTCCGGCAAGCTGGAGCTCGACAAGCTGCTGCAGGCGGTGCTCGAGCGGGCGGTCTCGCTGCTCGACGTCTCCGGGGGCGAGCTGGCGATCTACGACGAGCGCGCGCAGCAGCTCGTGATCGTGGCGAGCCAGAACATGGGGACGGACGCCGTCGGCACCCGCATGGCGCTGGGGGAAGGCGCCATGGGACAGGTCGGCCGGACGCACGAGCCGCTGATCATCCCGCGCTACCAGCAGTGGGAGAGCCGGTCCTCGCAGTACCTGCGCAGCTCGATCCAGACCGTGATGGCGGCGCCGCTCCTGATCGGCTCCCGGCTGGTCGGCGCGATCGCCAGCGTGCACGCCGATCCGTCGCGCACCTTCGGGGAGCGCGACCTGCGGCTGCTCAATCTGTTCGCGGCCCAGGCCGCCATCGCGATCGAAAACGCGCGGCTGTTCACCGTCGAGCGCGAGCGCGCCCAGGAGCAGGAAGCGGTGCTCGACACGATGCAGGATCTCTCGGGCGAGCTCGAGCTCGCCAAGGTGCTGGAGCGCGTGCTGCAGCGGGCGGTCGAGCTGTTGGGCGTGACGGGCGGCGAGCTGGCGACCTACGACGAATCCCGCGACGACCTGGTGATCGTCTCGAGCTATCGTCTGGAAACCAATGCCGTCGGTACGCGGATGGCGCTGGGAGAGGGCGCGATGGGCACGGTCGCCCGGACGCACGAGCCGCTCATCATCCCGCGCTACCAGGAGTGGGCGGGGCACTCGGGGAAATACGAGAGCAGCTCGATTCAATCGGTGATGGCGGGCCCCCTCATGATCGGCAACCGCCTCGTGGGCGCCATCGCGAGCGTACACGCCGATCCGACTCGGGAGTTCGGAGAATCGGACCTGCGCCGCCTCATGATGTTCGCGCCGCAAGCCGCGATCGCCATCGAAAACGCGCGACTGTACTCGGCGGCGCAGCAGCAGTTCGAGGTGCTCGTCCGGAACAACCCCGTCGCAATCGTCAACATCGACGCCGACAACCATATCCGCTCCTGCAATCCCGCCTTCGAAACGCTGTTCGGGTATACGGAAGGCGAAGTGAAGGGGCAGAACCTCGATACCCTGGTGACGACGGAAGGGACGCTGGCGGAGGCGCAGGCGTTCACCACCCAGGCCCTCCAGCAGGGGCGGGCGACCTCCGGCAACGCGCGGCGGCGCCGCAAGGACGGTTCGTTCATCGACGTGGAAGTGCTGACGATTCCGGTCACCGTGGGCGGCGAGCGGGTCGGCATGATGGCGCTGTACCACGACATCTCGGAGCTGTTGACGGCGCGGCGCGAAGCCGAGGCGGCGAACGAAACGAAGAGCCGCTTTCTCGCGAGCACGAGCCACGAGTTGCGCACGCCGCTCAACGCGATCATCGGGTACAGCGAAATGCTGCAGGAGCAGGCGGTCGAGGACGGGCAGGAGGGGTACGCCGCCGACCTCGGCAAGATCCATTCGGCCGGCCAGCATCTGCTCGCCGTCATCAACGACATCCTCGACCTCTCGAAGATTGAGGCGGGGAAGATGGAGCTGTACCTCGAGACCGTCGCCGTGCGTCCGTTGATCGACGAAGTCGTGACGACCGTCCGGCCGCTGATCGCCAAGCACGGCAATCGCTTCGAACTCGAGGCCGCCGACGATCTCGGCACGATCCGGGCAGACGCGACCCGGATACGGCAGATTCTCCTGAATCTCCTCTCCAATGCCTCGAAATTCACCGCCGACGGGGTCATCTCGCTGGCCGCGCTGCGGGACGACGGGCAGCTCACGCTCAGCGTGCGCGACACGGGCATCGGCATGACCGAGGAGCAGGTGAGCAGGCTGTTTCAGGCATTTACGCAGGCGGAGGCGTCCACCGCGAGCAAATACGGCGGGACGGGGCTGGGCCTCGCGATCAGCCGCCGGTTGTGCCAGATGATGGGCGGCGACGTCGCCGTCGCCAGCGAGCCGGGCAAGGGGTCGACGTTCACGGTCCGGCTTCCCCTGGCGGGCGCCGCGGCGGGCGAGGAGCAACGCAGCTGGCGGCCGGACGGGGGCCGTCCCGAGCGGGGGACCGTCCTCGTCGTGGACGACGACGCCGGGGTCCGCAACCTGCTGGGGCGGTTCCTCAGTCGCGAAGGGTTCCGCGTCGAGACCGCTCCGGACGGCGAGACCGGCCTCGAGCTGGCGCGCGAGCTGATCCCGACGATCATCACCCTCGACGTGCTGATGCCGGGGATGGACGGCTGGTCCGTGCTCTCGAGCCTCAAGGCGGATCCCGCGCTGGCGGCGATTCCGGTCGTGATCCTCAGCGTCGTCGACGACAAACCGATGGGATTCGCGCTCGGGGTGTCGGAGTATCTGACGAAGCCGATCGATCGGAAGCGCCTGACGGCGGTGCTCGCCAAGTACGCGCCCACGAGTGCCGAACGATCGGTGCTGGTGGTCGAGGACGATGCGGCGACGCGGGAGACGTTGCGGCGCACGCTGGAACAACACGGCTGGCAGGTGGACGAGGCGGCCAACGGCCGGATCGCGCTCGATCGCGTCGCCGCGCGGCTACCGGCGCTCGTCCTGCTCGACCTCGTGATGCCTGAGATGGACGGTTTCGAGTTTCTCGAGGGACTGCGCCGCCGAGCGGTGCCGCGCATTCCCGTGGTGGTGATCACCGCCAAGGATCTGACCGATGAAGACCGGCGCCGCCTGAACGGCGGTGTGGCGCGGGTGTTCGAGAAAGGGCGGGGGGGACCGGAGGCGGTGCTCGCGGAGGTTCAGGGATTGATCGGGGGGGCTCGGTAATGCCGCGGATCTTGCTGGTCGAAGACAACGAGATGAATCGCGACATGCTGTCGCGGCGCCTGCAGCGGAAAGGATACGAGGTGACGATGGCGGTGGACGGCCGCCAGGGCGTCGATATGGCGCGGTCCGGCAACTACGACCTCATCCTCATGGACATGAGCCTTCCGGAGATCGACGGCTGGGAAGCGACGCGACAGCTCCGGGCGGCCCCCGAAACGAAGGTCGTGCCGA
>DATJJY010000147.1:0-50101 GCA_035491895.1 Gemmatimonadales bacterium | reverse complement strand
CCGGGGTTCGACGCTGGCCGGCTGCACGTCGCCGTCGATTCCGTCTACACCCTGGCTCGCGCCGGCGAAGCATTCCAACGCATGCGCGACAACAAGAGCAGCGGGAAACTCCTGATCGCCTGGGCGTAGGGCCCTTGCGAGGTACTCCAACGGCCCTATCGTGAGGGTGCCGCCGACATGTCCGCCGCCCCGCACGGTCTACCGCCACTCGATCTCCCCGCCGCGTTGGGGGAGTCCGAGCCCACCCTCCGGGCGATCCTCGACGCGTCCCTCGATGCCTTCATCCTGATCGACGCCATCGGCATTATTCGCCTCTGGAATCGAGCCGCCGTCGCCATGTTCGGCTGGACGGAAGCCGCCGCGGTGGGGCAGCGGTTGTCCGAGACCATCATCCCGGAGCGATACCGGGAGCAGCACGAGCTGGGCCTCGTACGCTATCGGGCCACGGGAGAGGGGAAGCTGATCAACCGGCGCGTCGAAATCACGGCGCGCCATCGCGATGGACGGGAATTCCTGGTCGAATTGACGGTCGCGCCGATCGGGCACTCCGGTGCTCCCCGGTTCGGCGCGTTTCTCCGCGATTTATCGGAACGGCAGGAAATGGAGGAGCAGCTCAAGTTTCAGTCGATCATTCTGCGAAATGTGCGCGATTCCATCGTCGTCGCCGACCTCGAGGGTCGCGTCCAGTTCTGGAATCGAGGCGCTGAAGCGCTGTTCGGATATTCGAAGGAGGAGATGCTAGGCCAGTCCGTGGCGATTCTGTACACGGAGCCGGACGGTGGGGTCCGCCTGGCCGAGGACCGGGCGCGGATTCTCCAAGGTGAAGATGCGAGCGGAGAGTGGCTGCGGGGGCGCAAGGACGGATCGACGGTGTGGATCGACTCGAAGCGGGTGGTGCTGCGGGATGGAGAGGGGAGGGCGATCGGCATCCTGGGGGTGGCGCGCGACGTCAGCGAGCGCAAGCGCGTCTCCGAGGAGCTCTTGGCATCGCACGAGCAACTGCGCGAGCTGGCGCGCCGGCTCCGCAGTGTGCGCGAGCAGGAGCGAACTGTCATGGCTCGCCAAATCCACGACGAGCTGGGGCAGGCGCTCAGCGCGTTGCATCTCGACGTCGCCTGGCTGCGGGCGCGCCTCGCGAATGCGGATGTGGTGCTCGAGGAGAAGGCACGCTCGATGGCCGTGCTGATCGAGACCTCCATCGGGCAGGTGCGCGCGCTGGCGACGGAGCTGCGCCCGGCGGTGCTCGACAGCCTCGGGCTGCTCGCGGCCATCGAGTGGGAAACGCAGCAGTTCACTCGACGCACCGAGATTCCCTGTACGCTCGAGCTGCCGCCCGATCCGCCGGCGGTGGACGCCGACCGGTCGACGGACGTGTTCCGCGTTTTGCAGGAAGCGCTGACGAACGTGGCCCGACACGCCCGCGCGCACCACGTCACCGTGAGCCTGGAGCTCCGGCGGGGCGCCCTGCATCTCCGGGTGCGGGACGACGGCCGGGGGATTACCGCCGCGGAAATCGCCAGCCCCCAGGCGCTCGGTCTCGTGGGGATGCGCGAGCGGGCGCTGCTGTGGGATGGTGTCGTGGAATGGCGGGCGGATGACGCCGGCGGCACGGTCGTCGACCTGCGGCTGCCGCTCGCCCCGGGGGGCCGGAATCCATGATCCGCGTCGTGATCGCCGACGATCATCCGCTGGTGCGCGCGGGGTTGCGTCAGGTGCTGTCCGACGAGCCGGCGATCGAGGTCGTGGGCGAGGCCGCCGACGGCGACGAAACGGTGGCGGTGCTGCGCGCGACGGAGCCCGACGTGGTGCTGCTTGACATCACGATGCCGGGAGCGCCGTTCCCGGGTCTGTTGCGCCTGCTGCGCAGCGCGTTCCCGCGCATCGAGGTCTTGATCGTGACGATGCACGGGGAAGACCAGTTCGCGGTGCGCGCGTTGAAAGAAGGCGCGGCCGGATATCTCACGAAGCAGCAGCCGCCCGAGGAGGTCATCAGCGCGATCAAGCAGATCGCCGGCGGCGGGCGCTATCTCACCGCCGCGGTGGCGGAGCGGGCCGCGGCCGCGCTCGACGGCAACGCGCCGCGGCTGCCGCACGAGCGGGTGTCGCGCCGCGAGTACGAGGTGCTGTGCATGATCGGGCTCGGCAAGAGCGTGAAGCAAATCGCCACCGAGCTCGGTGTGTCGCCGAAGACGGTCAGCACGCACCGCGCGCGCCTGTTGCGGAAGATGCACCTCAAGACGAGCGCCGAGCTGATCCGCTATGTGCTGCAGTACGGCCTCACCGCCTGATCGAAACCAGCCTTCCAGAGCGCTTGTAGGACAAATACCTACATGGTATAGGCATAGTGCCAATGGCTGAAAACCACCCGAATATCAAATAGTTGGACCCTCGCTCCATGTTAGAAGCGTGAGAGTCGGGCACCGCCCGCCCGGTCGTACCGAGTGTATGCCCGACGTAGGGGTGGTGTCTCCGCTGCGCGAGGTGCTGCATGGCCGGTGAGCCGATCCTGGTGGTGGACGACAACGACATCAACCTGGAGCTGGTGCGCGACCTGCTCGAGGATCAGGGCTACCGCGTGCGTGTGGCCATCGACGCCAATGATGCCATCGCGGTGCTGCACGACTTTCGTCCACGTCTCATCCTGATGGACATCCAGCTGCCGGGCATGGATGGCTTGACGTTGACCCGGATGCTGAAGGCGAATCCGTCGATGCGCGACATCCGGATCGTGGGGCTCACGGGATACGCGATGGCCGGTGACGAGGAGCGGATTCTCGCCGCGGGCTGCGACGGATACATGGCGAAACCGATCGACACGCGCCGGCTTCCCGGAGTCATTTCCTCCATGCTCTCCCCCCAGCCACGGACATGACCGACGCGCCGACGACTGTCCTGGTCGTCGAAGACAACCCGGTCACCCGCGAGGTCATTCGTGCCGTACTGCAGGCCGATGGTTGTCGGGTGCTCGAGGCGCCCGACGGCCAGACGGCGCTCGCGCTGATGGCGCGGGAACGGCCGGCCCTGGTGCTGCAGGACCTGCTCCTCGGGGATGAGAGCGGGATCGAATTGGTCGGGCGACTTCGGGCGCTCCCCGGAGCGGCGGACGTGCCGGTCGTCGCGCTGACGGGATTTCTCCCGAGCGAGGAGGCGCGCGCACTGACCGCCGATTTCAGTGCCTATCTCATCAAGCCGATCGAGCCGGTGCGGTTGAAGGAGATCGTGCGCGACTACGCCGTGCGGCCGGGAGGCCCCCCGTCGCCGCGGCAGGCCGAGCAGCACGCGGAGCTGCTGCAACGCTGCACGGTTCAGGCGGCCGCGCTCTCCGTGCTCGGTGGCATGGCGGAGGCGCTGGCCCGGCGCGACTCGTTCGAGCTGATCGTGCGCGACGCGCTGCATCGCTGCACCGATGCGGCGGGCCTCTCGGTGGGCGTCTTTTACGTCGTCGATTCCACGGGCGGGATCCAGGTCCTCGCGGCAGCGGGTTGCGGCGATGCCTCAGGCGATGGCGTGGCCTCGGGCTTCGGGCATCCCGAATTGCTGCGCCGCACCCTGGACGGGCGGGCGCCCATCCTGATTCCCTCCGCGGACGTCGCGCCCGACGTCGCGACGTCGTTCCTCAAGAGCCTCGCCCTGCGGGCGTGTCTGCTGACGCCGGTGGCCTACCGGGACGAGTCGCTCGGTGTACTGCTGCTCGCTTCCCATTCGCGGGAGCTGACTTCACAGGAATGGGTCGGGTTCGGCCGTGCGATGGGGGGGCAGATCGGCCAGGCACTCGCATTGAGCCGCGCCTTCGACGAGGTGCATGCCAGCCAGCAGCTGCTGCAGTCGGTGATCGAAGGCATGGGCGACCCGATGTTCGTGAAGGGAATCGATGGCCGCTACCAGCTGATCAACGATGCCACGGCGAGCCTGTTCGGCGTCGAGCCGGCGGACGTGATCGGTCGCGGCGCGGAGGCGCTGTTCCCCCCGGAGGCGGCACGCTTCGTCCAGGAGACCGACGCGCGGGTCATTCGCGAAGGCGTGCCGATGTCGTTCGAGGAAGTCCTGCCCACGCGCCGGTTGGGACCGCGGACGTTTCTCGTTTCCAAGGCGCCGCGGCGCGACGCGACCGGCACCATTGTCGGTCTGGTGGGCGTCGCCCGGGACATCACCGACTTGAAGCGGGCGGACGAGACCATTCGGCGGCTCTCGACGGCGGTGGGGCAGAGCCCGGCGGCCGTGATCATCACCGATCCCGGCGGCCAGATCGTCTACGTGAACCGCAAGTTCACGGACATCACGGGGTACGAGCTCGACGAAGTGGTGGGGCAGAACCCGCGGGTGCTGAAATCGGGAAAGACTTCCGGCGAGCGGTATCGGGAGTTGTGGGGCACGATCCAGTCGGGCGCCACCTGGCGCGGCGAGATCCAGAACCGCCGCAAGAACGGCGAATACTACTGGGCCTCGGCCACGATCGCGCCGGTGAAGGACGAGACCGGCGCCATCACGAATTTCGTGGCGATCCAGGAGGACGTGACGGAACGGCACTCACTCGAGGCGCAGCTGCGACAGGCACAGAAGATGGAAGCGGTGGGACGTCTGGCGGGCGGTGTGGCGCACGATTTCAACAACCTCCTCACGGTGATCACGAGCTACAGCCAGCTCCTCCTCGAGGACATGGCGGCGGGCGACCCGCGCCGGGCGGACCTGGAAGAGATCCAACGGGCCGCGACCGGGGCCGCCGGACTCACGCGCCAGCTGCTGGCGTTCAGCCGGCAGCAGGTGCTCGAGCCGCGCGTGCTCAATCTGAACGACGTGTTGTCGGCCGCGGGGAAGATGCTGCAGCGTCTGCTCGGCGAGGACGTCTCCCTCCAGATGACGCTGACCCCGAATCTCGGCAACGTCAAAGCCGATCCGGGACAGATCGAGCAAGTGATCATGAACCTGGCGGTGAATGCCCGGGACGCCATGCTCGATGGGGGCAAGCTCACCATCGAAACGAGCAACACCGATCTCGACGAGGCGTATGCGGCGCTGCACCCCGTCGTGCCGCCCGGATCGTACGTCATGATCACCGTCACCGACACCGGTCTCGGCATGGATGAAGCCACCAAGGCCCGGTTGTTCGAGCCCTTCTTCACCACCAAAGAGAAGGGAAAGGGCACGGGACTCGGCCTGGCGACCGTCTATGGCATCGTAAAGCAGAGCAACGGATTCATCTGGGTGTACAGCGAGCCCGGACACGGGACGAGCTTCAAAGTCTATCTCCCGCGGGTGGGCGATGCACCGGCGGACGTCGCCGAGGCCCGCCCGCTACTCACGAATCGTGGGACCGAAACCATCCTGCTCGCGGAAGACGCCTCGGGGGTGCGGGCGGTCTCGGAGGAGATCCTCACGCGCCTGGGGTACACCATCCTCGTGGCGAGCGACGGTCGCACGGCGCTGGAGCTGTCCACCGCCCATCGCGACCCGATTCATCTGCTCGTCACCGACGTCATCATGCCGGAGATGAGCGGACGCCAGCTCGCCGACCGGCTGCGCGAGCAGCGTCCATCGCTCAAGGTGCTGTTCGTGTCGGGCTATACCGATGACGCGATCGTGCGGCACGGGATGTTGGAGCCGGGCATCGCGTTCCTCCAAAAGCCGTTCACCCCGCTGACGCTCGCGCGCAAGGTCCGCGAAGTCCTCGGTTGACCCCTTGCGGGCTGAGGTGGCCCGCGATAGAACACCACGATCCTCCATCCTCGGTCGAGGGTCCGCATGCAATCACTTCGCAACGCACTGGCCGTCTGCCTCACTGCGCTCCCGGGTTTCGCCGCCGCCCAACAGGCCGCCCATCCGGTCGCCGACGCGCTGCACGACGCGTTCCAGGAAGCCCAGCAGAACCTCGTGGCCGCGATGCAGGAGTTCCCGGCCGACAAGTACGGCTACAAGCCCACGCCGGCACAGCAGAGTGTGGGAGAAATCGCGCTCCACCTCGCCGGCGGCAACACCTTCCTGTGCGCCAGCATCTCCGGCAAGGAGCGGCCGACGTGGTCGAAGCTGGAGCCGACGGCCCCGAAGGACACGCTGATCGCGCGGCTCAAGGCGTCGTTCGACTGGTGCGGCACCGTGCTCGCGAGCGTGGACGATTCGAAGCTGGGTGAGATGGTGCCGTGGTTCGGGCCGAAGCCGGTGACGCGCGCCACGGCCATCGTGGCGATTGCCCAGGACTGGGCGGACCACTACAGCCAGCTGGCAAACTACCTGCGGCTCAACGGGCTCCTGCCGCCGACGGCCACGAAGAGCGAGTAGCGCCTCAGTTGGATCTGGGGCTCGCGTCGGCCCAGCCGGCGGGCCCCAGCATGTCGGCGATGTCCTTCTGGTAGTCGCCGTCGCCCGGATTGATGCTCGGCCAGGCCCGCGGATCGTCCGGAGCGAACAATCCGACCATCAATGCCATCATCCCGGGGAGGGTGTCGCTCGAGGGGTTCTCGTAACGCGCCTCGAGACGGTACTCGTGGTTGGCCTTGAGGTGCGGACCCTGGCCACGCAGTGCGAGCAGCTCGCGCGACATGCCGCTCACGTGGCCCAGCGAATCGCGCCTGGCGGTGGTGGTGACCACGACCTTTCCTGTCGTTCGGTCCACCAGCCGGACCCACAACCCGTGATCGTGCAGGTGGCCGCTCGCCGCCACCAAATGGCCGTCGACGGGGAAGCGGAAATCGTAGTGCCGTGTGCAGCCGCCCGGCGGCACGTCGAAGATGTTGTGCCCGGCCACCACCAGGTTGGCGTCGATGATGAACGGCATCACGCTGATGGGGCGCGGTTGCAGGTTTCCGGCCGCCCAGGAAAACGTCAATCGGACGGTGACGTCATTGATGGTCTGGCCGGTCTCGTTGTCCCACATGACGAATACGCCGATGCGCTGGCCCGCCGTTATCGGAAGCCCGATGCTGTGCGGGACGGATACGTCCTCGGTCTCCTGGCCGAACCCCATCATCCGCTCCGCCAGCGGGTAGACCAGCTGGCGGCGATCGAAGTTGACGAGGTTGAGGTGGTGGATGAGGCGGCGGGGGAGTGGGTGGCCTGACGCGTCGAGGATTTCCATCCGCAGACCCTGCAGCAGGGTCGTCATCGGCCAGTAGACGCGCTTGACCAGGCTGTCCCCGCCTTCCATGTGCATCGCCATATGGCTCATCACGGGCGGCGCCGGCGGGACGGCAAACGGACCCAGCGTGACCACCACCAGATGGCGGGCGGAGTCGACGTGAACCCCGCGTTGCGCGTCGGGTGGTGCGGTGCGCTGGGACAGTCGCCCCGCGCCGAGGGACACCCCGAGGACGGCGGCGAGGGCAAAGCGAGGCACGGCCCGCAGAGTATCGAGAGTATCGATCATAGTGCTGGAGCTCGAGGTGAGGGTGACGACGACTAGGTTGGCAAGATACGGCACGCCGGGGACCCTCGCGAGTAACGGAATCATGAAGGTCCGGGCGGGCACGCTGGCGGACCTCGGGTTCCGCCGGTAAGCTTCGGCCACCACTCGCCATGATTCGCTTCACGCATCTGAAGGGCTCGTTACAGGGTACGACGTCCAGCAGCGACAAGCGGTGGCTCCGCATCGGGACGGGGCACGATTGCGAGCTGCGCTACGACGTCGCCGAGGAGCCGCGCGTCGCCCCCTACCACGCCGCCGTCGTCCTCAAGGAAGGCGTGTACCACCTCATCGACCTCGACGCCCCGGGCGGTGTTCGGGTCAACGGCAAAAAAGTCTCCAAGGTCGAGCTGCGCTCGGGCGACAAGATCCGCTTCGGGGCGACGGGCGGCCCCGAAGCGCAGGTCGAGATCGTCATCGACTCCACCTACGACGCGGCCCAGGACGCGGCCGAGATTCAGAAGGTGTTGCAGGCGGGGACGCGCGCCTCGGCAACGGGCCAGATCTTTGCCCTCACCGCGCAGCGCATCGCCGAGGAGCGTGCCAAGGCGGGTGGCGTGCGCTCCCGGAAGACGATGGATCACATCGCCACCGCGGTGCAGGAAGTCTCCGAGGTGGTAAAGAAGCAGACCAAGAAGCGGTGGGTGAAGGTGGTGGGCATCGTGACCGCCGCCGCCCTGGTGGTGATCGCGGTGATGGGCACGGTGATCTATTTCCAGCACCGGCAGATCGCCCGCCTGCTCGATGCCAAAGGGCACTTCGACCGGCAGATCAGCCAGATCCAGCAGCAGATGCAGGCCGAGCAGGATTCGTCCAAGCTCGCCCTGCTCGAGCAGCGGTATCTCGACGCGACGTCCAACGCCGAGCGGACGCTCGCCGATCTGGCGCGCGCCGATCGCGCCAAGGCCGACGAAGCGGCGAACACCGGCGACGAGCTGGACAAGGAAATTCGCGCGATTCTCGCCCAGTTCGACGCGACCACCTATGCGGTCCCACCGATCTTCAAGGAGCGGCTGCAGTATCACATCAACCAGCTCCTCAAGGACCCGCAGGCGTTGCGTCAGGTGTACCAGCGCAAGGTCCAGTACTGGCCGGTGATCCAGCGGGACTTCCGGGCGCTCGAGCTCCCCGATGTGATGGGGTATGTCGCCTGGACCGAATCGCGCTTCGATCCGAGGGCCAAGAGCCACGCGGGAGCTGTGGGGATGTGGCAGATGATGGCGGTCAGCGCCCGCGAACTGGGCCTCAGGGTGGACGACAGGGTGGATGAGCGGACCGACATCGACAAGCAGACGCGCGCCGCAGCGCGGCATCTGGCCAACCTGCTCGCCGAATTCGGCGAAGATGCGTTCATGCTCGCCATGGCGAGCTACAACCGGGGCGAGAACGCCGTGCGCGGCGTGCTGCACAAGATCGCGCGGACGCCGGGCGGCTTCAAAAAGCAGAACCGCGATTTCTGGCACCTCTACCGCATGAAGCTCCTGCCGAGCGAGACGATGGAGTACGTGCCGAAAGTCCTGGCCGCGGCCGTGATCTGTAGCAATCCGGAGCGGTACGGTCTCACGTCGCCGGGCACGGCCGTTGCCACGAACGCCGCGCCCGCCGCCGTTCCTCCACCGGCTCGGGCGACGGACACGGTGCGGGTGGCGCGCCGCCCCGCCCGGTAGCGTGGGCGCGCCGCCAGCGGCGCCCGCCGCCGCTCCGGCCGTCACGCTCGAGCACGTCGCCAAACGCTTCGGCAGCGTCACCGCGGTGCACGACGCGCATTTCAGCATCGGGCGCGGCGAATTCTTCTCGCTACTCGGTCCATCGGGGTGCGGCAAGACGACCACGCTCCGGCTGATCGCCGGATTCGAAGCGCCGTCCGCGGGACGGGTGCTGCTCGAGGATCAGGACGTGTCGGCGGTGCCGCCCTACCGGCGCCGGGTCAACACCGTGTTTCAGCACTACGCGCTCTTCCCGCACCTCTCGGTCTACGACAACGTCGCTTTCGGCCCGCGCAGCCGCGGGCTCCCGGAGGGTGAGATCCGGCGCCGGGTCGCGGAGCTGCTGGGCGTCGTGCGGCTGGCCGATCTGGGCGGGCGGCGGCCGGGCCAGTTGTCGGGCGGACAGCAGCAGCGCGTCGCCCTCGCCCGTGCACTCGTCAATTTCCCGGTGGCCCTGCTGCTCGACGAGCCGCTCGGCGCCCTCGATCTGAAGCTGCGCCAGGCGATGCAGCTCGAGCTGAAGCGGATCCAGCGCGAGGTCGGGATCACCTTCCTCTACGTGACGCACGACCAGGAAGAAGCGCTCACGATGTCGGACCGGATCGCGGTGATGGCCGAGGGGCGGATCGAGCAGATCGACACGCCGCAGGCGATCTACCACTCTCCGGCCACCGTCTTTGTAGCGGATTTTCTGGGGCGCGCCAATCTGCTCCCCGCCCGCGTGACGGCCGTGGACGCCACCTTGGTCAGCGTCGCCATTGCCGGCGGTCACGTGGTCCGAGTGCCGTCTCCTGCCTGGAAGCCCGTCACCGGAGCCGCGGCTCTCGTGATGGTGCGCCCCGAGTGCGTGCGCATCGGGGCCGCGCCGCGGGGTCCCGAGGCGCTGGCGGCGACGATCTCGGACGTCGTGTTTCAGGGGCCGGTCGTGCGCTGTGCGCTACGCGCCGCCGATGGGACGGAGCTGGTCGCCCACCTCGGCCCCGGCGACCAGACCGCCGCCCTCGTGCCGGGGGCGACGGTGTTCGTCGATTGGGAGGCCGATGCGCCACGACTCCTGCCGCCGGCCGCGAACGGGGCGGGGACTGCGTGAACCGCTGGAGCCGCCGCCGCTTTCTGCGCACGGGTCTCGGTGCCACAGCGGGTGCCCTCGCCGGGAGCGGCGCACTCGGCTGTCGGTCGTCCGCTGGCGGTGCCCGCGTGGTGCGCATATCGAACTGGCCCCTGTATATCGACGACCGCACCGTCCCCGATTTCCAGCGCGCCACCGGCATCACCGTGCAGTATCACGAAGACATCAACGACAACAACGAGTTTTTCGCGAAGATCGCTGCGCCGCTCGAGCGCGGGCAGAGCATCGATCGGGACGTCATCGTCCTGACCGACTGGGTCGCGGGGCGCGTGATCCGGCTGGGGTACGCGACGCCGCTCGATCCCGGCGGATTTCCCAATCGCGCCAATCTCATAACGCTCGCCCAGGACGCCGACTTCGATCCGGGCCGGCGCTACAGTGTGCCGTGGCTCTTCGGGATGGTGGGTCTCGGATACAACCCGCGCGTCACGGGGCGGGAGATCACGAGCGTCTCGGACCTGTTCGATCCCGCGTTCAAGGGACGCGTGACGATGGTGACCGAGATGCGTGATACACTGGGCCTCGTGATGCTCGGGGAGGGGCGCGATCCGGCACGCTGCACCGCCGACGACATCCGCGTCGCGGCGGACCGCGTGAAGCGGGCGCGCGAGAGCGGGCAGATCCGCGCCTTCACCGGCAACGACTACACCGAGGACCTGGCCAACGGGAACATCGCCGTCGCGATCGCCTGGTCGGGCGATATCCAGGGGCTGCACGCCGACAACCCGGACCTCGTGTGGGTCGCACCGCGGGAGGGCGCGATCCTGTTCTCGGACAACATGCTGATCCCGAAGAGCTCGGATCGCGTCGCGCTGGCGATGGCCTGGATCGACTGGTGCTACGCACCGGCCCACTCGGCGCAGATCGTGAGCCGGGCGGGATACATCAGCGCCGTGCAGGGAGCGATCCCCGAGCTCGAGCGCATCGCCCCGGCCCTCGCCCGGAGCCCGCTCGTGAACCCCCCGGCCAGCGTGCTCGCCGGGCTGCGCAACTTCCGCACGCTGTCCGATGCGGAAGACGCGAGCTTCAGCCGTATCTTCCTCGACGCCATCGGCGGATAGCGCATGCGACGCACCGCACTCGCGCCGGCGCTGCTCGTCCTCCCCGGCGTCGCCTGGCTGGCCGCGTTCTTCGTCCTGCCGCTCCTCACCCTCGCCCGGACGTCGTTCGGCGCGCCGTGGTGGGACGGCTACGCGCGGGCGGTCACGGGCTATGGGACCGTCTTCGCCCGCTCGTTCGGCTTCGCCGCGCTGGCCACCCTGGCGGCACTCGTGCTCGCCTACCCGTTGGCGTACGTGCTGGCGTTTCGCGCCGGGCGCTGGCGCGCGCTGTTGCTCGGTCTCGTGATTCTGCCGTTCTTCACCACCTTCCTGGTGCGCACCTTCGCGTGGAAGACGATCCTGAACGACGGCGGTCTCGTCGTGCACCTGCTGCAGGCGGTGCGACTCGTGCCGGCCGACGGGCGGCTGCTGGATACCGCCTGGGCGGTAGTCGGTGGGCTGACCTACAACTTCCTGCCGTTCATGATTCTGCCGATCTACGCGAGCCTCGAGAAGATCGACCGGCGCCTGGTAGAGGCGGCGCAGGATCTCTTCTCGAGTCCCGCTCGAGCGTTCCGGCTCGTCGTGCTGCCGTTGTCGGTTCCCGGAGTGCTCGCGGGCAGTCTCCTGACCTTCATCCCCGCCGCGGGGGACTTCGTGAACGCGGAGCTGTTGGGCGGTCCCAACCAGCGGATGATCGGGTCGGTGATCCAGGCCCAGTTTCTCCAGGGACGTGACTACCCGCTCGCGGCGGCTCTGTCGTTCGGGCTGATGGCGCTCATCGCGGTCGGCGTCCTCGCGGCGGCGCGCCTGTTGCGGGAGGAGCAGCTGGCGTGAGACGGCTCCTCGACGCCGCCGCCGGGCTCGTGCTGGCGTATCTGTTCCTGCCGATACTGGTGATCGTCGCTTACAGCTTCAACAGCCCGGCGGGAAAGTTCAATTTCGTCTGGAAGGGATTCTCGCTCGACGCGTGGCGGGATCCGTTCCGCTACCCGGCGCTCGTCGATGCGATGCGACTGAGCATCGTGGTGGCGAGCGTGTCGACGCTGGTGGCGACCGTGCTGGGCACGATGCTGGCGCTTGCCCTCTCGCGCTATCGATTCCGCGGCGCCGGTGGCGTGGGGTTGCTGCTGGTGTTGCCGCTGGCGACTCCCGAAGTGGTGCTGGGCTCGTCGCTCTTGTCGTTGTTTCTGGCCAGCCACGTGCCGACCGGCTTTGCGACGATCGTGATCGCCCACGTCATGTTTTCGGTGAGCTACGTGGCGTTCACGGTGCGGGCGCGGTTGCGCGGTTTCGACTGGTCGCTCGAGGAGGCGGCGATGGATCTCGGCGCGGGTCCGTGGCGCGTATTCCGGACGATCACGCTGCCGCTCATCACGCCCGGTGTCGTCGCGGCGGCGATGCTGGCGTTCGCGCTGTCGCTCGACGACTTCGTCATCACCCTGTTCAACTCGGGGAACGACGTGACGTACCCGCTCTATGTGTACGGTGCCCGGCGCGCCGCGTTCCCCCCGCAGATCAACGTGCTGGCCACCGCCATCCTCGCGACGAGCCTCGCCGTGCTCGGCGTGAACGCCTGGTGGCAGCGGCGTCGGATGCACGCAGCGTGAGCGTGATGCGTCCCAGCCGCTCGATCGAGCAGGCGTGCTACTGGCTCGCGCGCCGCCCCGAGCGGGAGGTCCGGTCGCTCGAGGGGGGACGAGTGGCGGATATCGCCGTCGTGGGCGCCGGGCTCGCGGGATTGTGGACCGCAGTGTGGATCAAGGAGCTCGATCCCATCAGCGAAGTCGTCGTCGTGGAGCAGGGCGTCGCGGCCTACGGCGCGTCGGGGCGCAGCGCGGGAATCGTGTGGGACAGCATCGACTTCGATCACGCCCTCGCGGTGGCGCATTTCGGTGAGGCCGAAGCGCATCGTCTCGCGCGCATCGGCGAGGCCAATCTCGGGGAGCTGGCCGCGTTTCTCGCCGAGCGGAAGATCGACTGCGACTACGAGCCGACGGGCAGACTGCTCGTGGCACAAACACCGCACCAGATGGATCGCTGCCGGGTGATCGTCGAAGCGGCGGAGCACGTGGGCATCGCGACCGCCCAGCTGCTCGACAAAGACGCGCTCCGGGCCGAAGTGCATTCGCCGACCTACGTCGGCGGCGTGTCGGTTACCGCGGGGGGCTTGCTCGATCCGGTGAAGCTGGTGGACGGCCTGCGCCGCGAGGTCGAGCGGCAGGGTGTGACCGTGTTCGAGCGCAGCCACGTGGTGGCGATCGAGCCGGCCGGTGCCCGGGTGCGTGTGCGGACCGGACGCGGGCGCGTCGAGGCTCGGACCGCCGTCCTCGCCACGAGCGCGTACGCGAACCAGCTGCTTCCCCGGCTCTCCGCTCGGATCATCCCGATGTTCGCATACGCGCTCGTGAGCGAGCCGCTCACGCCGGCGCAGCGGGAGGTCATCGGCTGGCGCGGGCGGCAGGGGGTGAGCGACGCGCGCACCTTCGGCAACTTCTACCGTCTGACACCCGACAACCGTGTGTTGTGGGGGTCGAGCGACGTCGCCTACCATCCTGGATCGCTGGTCGATGCCGCGGGCGACCACTCCCAGCCGCACTACGACGCGCTACAGGCGAGCTTCCGGCGCCACTTTCCGGCGGTGGCGGGGCTCGAGTGGGCGTACTCCTGGGGTGGGCCGATCGCGGTCACGACGCGGCTGACGCCGTTCTTCGGTCGGGCGCGCGAGGGGCGGATCGTCTACGGTCTGGGATTTTCGGGACGGGGACTCGCCTCGAGCCGCCTGGCCGGCCGCGTCATGGCGCTCCTGGCGCTGGAGCGGCCGAGCGAGCTGCTCGATCTGGCCATGGTGCGACGCCCGCCGCCGCGGTTTCCGCCGGAGCCGTTCCGCACCCTCACCGTCCGGGCGGTGTTGCGGGCGCTGCGGCGTGTCGATGCGGGCGCCGAGCCCGGGCTGTTGCTGCGCCTGCTGGACCGTCTCGGTCTCGGCTTTTCCTTCTAGCCGCCGACGCGCTCGAGCGCGTGCTCCAGCGCGGCGAGAGCGAAGTCGACGTCTGCCGCCGTGATGCAGAGAGGCGGTTTGATCCGCAGCACGTTGCCGAACAGCCCTCCTTTGCCGACCAGCACGCCGAGCTCGCGCAGCTGCTCGAGCAGCTCGACAGTCTCCTCGCGCGCCGGCTCCTTCGTGCCGCGGTCGCGCACCAGCTCGACTCCCAGCATCAGCCCGCGACCGCGCACATCGCCGATCAGGCGGTGGTGGGTCGCCAGCTCCTCGAGGCCCGCGCGGAGCCGGGCGCCCACGACCCGGGCGTTCTCCTGCAGCCGCTCCTGGTCGATCACGTCGAGCACGGCGAGGCCCGCCGTCATCGCCAGCGGGTTGCCGCCGAAGGTGTTGATGTGGGAGCGCTCGGTGAGCTTCTGCGCGATCTCCCGTCGCGTCGTGACGGCCGAGAGCGGAAATCCGTTCCCGATCCCCTTCGCCATGGTGACGATGTCGGGAACGACGCCGAAGTTCTCGAATCCCCAGTAATGATCGCCGGTGCGGCCGAATCCCGGCTGCACCTCGTCGGCGATGCACAGCCCCCCGTACTCCCGCGCGATCGCAAAGGCTTCCCGCAGGTAGTTGGGGGCGCCGTGCGTCACCCCGCCGACTCCCTGGTACGACTCGGCGATAAACGCCGCGATGCGCCCGGGGGTCGAGAAGCGCACCAGCTCACGGATGTCGGCCGCGCTCTGGCTGGCGATCTCTTCGGGGGTCCCGCGGAACGGGCTGCGATACGGGTCCGGATTCATGGCGTGATGCACGCCGGTATTGAGCTGTGCGGGATACTTCCACGTATGGTGCGATGTCAGCGCCATCGCGGCGGGAGAGCCGCCGTGGTAGCCGTTGCGCAGCGCGATGACGTCGTGGTTACCGGTCGCGAGGCGCGCCATCAAGACCGCGAGGTCGTTCGCTTCGCTGCCGGAGTTGACGAAATACGTCACGTCGAGCCCCGGCGGCATCTTGGCGGCCAGACGCCTGGCGAACTCGCCCATCAGGGGATGCAGATAGATCGTGGAGGTGTGCCCCAGCAGCTCGATCTGCGCCGCCACGCGTTGCGCCACGACCGGGTGGCCATGACCGCAGGCGACCGTCGCGATCCCGGCGAAAAGGTCGAGGTAGCGGCGCCCCGTCTCGTCGAACAGGTACTGGCGGTGTCCCTCCACCAACAGCAGCGGCTCGCGGTAGATCGTGAAGATCCCCGGATTCGCGAACTGCCGCCGGATGGCGAGCACCTCTTGCCGCGATGGCCCCGTGTACGGACGCGGGACGTGCGAGCAGGGAGGCAAGGTGGGTCGGGTGGCCGCGGTGTGCGTCATCGGGATCCTCTTCGGAAGCGGAGCAGGGGAGCCGTCGGTCGTGAAATCTATTCGCCGGCGGGCCGGTCGATATGTGCGTAGCGCGCCTCCGCGGCGGCCCGCGCCGTCGCGTCCCCGAAGATCTTGTCGCCGTCGAACCGGCCGTTCTCGATGAAGATCTCGGAGATCTGGTTCCCGGCGGTGACGCTCCCCGCGAGGTGCACGCCGGGCACGCTGGTCGCGAGGGTGCCGGGATCGAGCACCGGCCGGCCCGTGGCCCGGTCGTAGTCGATGCCGATGCCGTCGAACAGCGTGACATCGGGGTGGAATCCGGTGAGCGCGTACACCCGGTCGGCGGGGAGCTGCTCCCGGGTGCCGTCGGCGCCACGGATCGTGACCTGCTCGGCAGTGATCGTCTCGACCTGGGCACCGAGGCGCGCCGAGATTTCACCCGCCTTGATGCGGTTCTCGAGGTCGGGCTTGAGCCAATACTTCACGCTCCGGGGAAACGCGCTGCCACGATAGACGAGCGTCACCCTCGCGCCGCAGCGAAACAGCTGCAGCGCCGCCTCGACCGCCGAATTGCGGCCGCCGATCACCACCACGTTCTGCCCGTACGACTGATGCGCCTCAGCGAAGTAGTGACTGACGTGGGGCAGCTCTTCGCCGGGAACGCTCAGCGCATTGGGATGATCGAAGTAGCCGGTCGCGAGGACGAGGCGGCCGCAGGTTACGGCCTCGCTCCCGAGTCGCGTCTCGAGGACGCAGTCGATCTCCCCGTTGCGCGACCGCGCATCGATCAGGCGGGCGTACGTTCGCACCGGCAGTCCCTCGGCGCGGACGACGCCGCGGTAGTACTTGAGGGCTTCTTCGCGTGTCGGCTTGGCACCGCTGCACACCAGCGGGTGTCCGCCGATCTCGAGCCGCTCCGGTGTGGTGAAAAACGTCATGCCGACGGGGTAGCGGACGATCGAATTGGCGACCGCCCCGGCGTCGATCACGAGCGGATCGAGGCCGCGGCGGCGCGCCGAAATGGCGCAGGCGAGGCCGATCGGCCCGGCACCGGCGATGACGATAGCTGCGTGCGGCGTCGCGCTCACTGCGGCAATCTAACCGCCAGGCGTAGGCTGTTTGCCTCTGGCCGCCGGGCGGACCGTGCTTCATCTTCTCGATTATGACCACTCCCAGCCGGCCCCAAACCAGTGATCCCGCCCTGCTGGTGGGTGATCAGCGGCCCGCATCGGCGGACGTGGATGTGTTCGGCCTCACCGACCGTGGCCAGGTGCGCCGTGATAACCAGGACCAGTTTCTGATCGCCAGCCTGCACAAGCTGCTCCGGGTGCATCAGTCGAGCCTGGCGGCCGACGATGTGAGTCCGTTGATCAGCGACACGCGGGGCTGGCTGTTTCTCGTGGCGGATGGCGTGGGGGGCCGGCCCGATGGTCAGGCCGCGAGCGGCACGGCGATCAAGTCGATCGCTCACTACGTGACGCATCTGACCGACCTCTATCGGCGACTCGATCCGGAGAAAGAGACCGTTTTTCTCGCGGAGCTCGAGGCCTCGGTGCGGCGCACGCACGAAGTGTTGCGTGAGGAGGGGGAAAAGGAATACGCCGGTCGCGGTGGGGCGACGACACTGACGATGGTGGCGGCGCTGTGGCCGCGCGCCTATCTGGTGCAGGTGGGGGACAGCCGCTGCTACCGGCTGCGCAACGGCAAGCTCGAGCGGATGTCCACCGACCAGACGGTCGTTCAGGAGCTCGTGGATTCGGGCGCGATCTCGGAAACGGAGGCGCACCGCTCGCCGTTGCAGGGCGTGTTGTCGAGCGCCCTTGGCGGCCAGGAAGCGACGCCGATGACGCGGACCGCCGACATGCGCTGGGACGACGTCATGCTGCTCTGCACCGACGGCCTCACCCGTCATGTCAACGACCAGGAGATCGAGGCGGAGCTGAAACAGATCCGCTCGGCGGAGCAATCGTGCCGGCGGCTCGTGACCCTCGCCCTCGAGCGCGGCGGCACCGATAACGTCACGGTGCTGATCGGGCGGCTGCGGAGCCGGCGGTCCGACCCAGGGGCGTGAAGCGCGCGAGCACGGCCGCGATCCCCGACAACACCGCGAACCAGACGAGCGCACCGCTGAACCCGCCGGTGGCATCCTTCGCGAGCCCGACCGCGTACGGGCCCGCGAACCCGCCGAGGCTGCCGATCGAGCTGATGATGGCCGCGCCGACCACCGCGGTCCCGGCCGGGAGGGCGGTGGTCGCGAGACTCCAGAACGGCCCGAACGACGCGGCGATGCCGATCGCGACGATCGACAGGGCTGCCGTCGCGAGCAGCGGCGAGTGCAGCGCCGCCGCCGACGCGAGGAAGCCGGCCGCCGATACGAGACACGCCCCCGCCACGTAGCCGCGGCGTTCTCCCGTCCGATCCGACAGCGCGGCCACCCGGACCATGACGAACGCTGCGACGAGCGGCGGCACGATCGACAGCACGCCCACGGTGAAGTTCCCGATGTCCTTGTCGGCACCCTTGATCAGCTGCGGCAGCCACAGCAGCTGGCCGTAGCCCACGAGCACGATCAGCAGCCAGAGAACGCCGAGCCACCAGAGTGACGGACTGGAGAGCAGATCGCGCGAGCCGGGCGGCGAGGCGGCAGCAAGTGGCGCTTCGCGGCGCAGCTCGTCCAGCAACCAGTCGCGCTCCGCGGCTGGAAGCCAGGCGGCGTCTTCCGGGCGATCGGCCAACCACACGAATACGCAGCCGCCGAGGGCGATCGAGGGCAATCCCTCGATCAGGAAGAGCCACTGCCAGCCCGCGAGCCCCGCCACCCCCTGGAGGCCGAGCAGCGCGCCGGAGATCGGCCCCCCGATGATCTGGGCGATCGGGACCGCCGCCATGAACCGCGCGGTGGCGCGGGCGCGCTCCCGCGCCGGAAACCAGCGCGTCAGGTACAGGATCATGCCGGGGAAGAATCCGGCCTCCACGGCGCCGAGCACGAATCGCAGGACGAAGAAGCCGGTCCGGTCCCGCACGAACATCATGCACACGGCGACGACGCCCCACCCGATCGCCAGGGCGCCGATCCAGCGGCGCGCCCCGATCCGCTGCAACAGCAGGTTGCTCGGCAGCTGAAAGAGGCAGTAGCCGAGGAAGAACATGCCGGCGCCGAAGCCGTAGGCCGCGCCGCTGAAGGCGAGGTCGCGGTTCATCTGCAGGGCGGCGAAGGAGACGTTGACGCGATCGAGGTAGTTCGCGACGAACAGCACGAACATGAACGGGATGAGGCGGCGGCTGACGCGGCCGATGGTCGCCCGTTCCAGGGCGGCCTGGGGTCGGTCGCGCAGATCGGTCATGCTCGATGCCAGCAGGGAGGCGCGCTAGTGCGCCTGCAGCTCGGCTAACCGGGCGCGCACCTCGGCGGCACGCGGCTCCTGTTTGGCGACCCGCGCGAGGTAGGCGAGATACTGCTGCACGGCGTCGGCGGGTCGGTGCGCCATTTGTGCCACGCGTCCCAGCGCGTAGTACGGCGCGGCGTAGAAGGGGGCGAGCTCTACCGCGCGGTGCAGATGCCGATCCGCTTCCTCCAGGTGGCCGACCTCGGTCAGGACTGCGCCGTAGGTCGTCTGGACCAACGGCTCGTCCTCCTTGATCTGCGCGGCGAGGTCCAACTCGCTCAGAGCGGTGGTGGTGTCTCCCTCTGCCAGAGCCAACAGGCCGAGGCGCAAGTGGGCCGGGTAGTAGCTCAGGTCCTCCCGGAGCGCCCGGGCGTACGCGTCGCGCGCTTGCTCGATCAGTCCCGAACGCTCGTAGATCAGCCCGATGCCGTGCTCGAACACGCTCTTCGACTCGTAGAGGTAGACGAAGTCTTTGGCATCGCGCCCCTGCAGGCTGTCCAATCCCAGCTGCATTTCGACCCGGGCGCTGTCGTCGTTCCCCAAGTCATAGAAGATCTCGCCTCGGGCCATGTGGATCTCGGCGCCGGCCCGTCGACCCTGAGACAACGCATCGTGATACAGCCGCAGCGCCTGCGACAGGTGATTGTTGCTCACGGCGAGGATCGCGCGCATGTAGGGAGAGGCGCTCGTGCGCCAGTACTGCTCGGCGTAATAGTGGAATTCCTGCCGCTCGGCGCCGGTCGCGGTGCTGTTGACGAAGTTGTACTGCGCTTCCAGGTAGCGCATCACGAGCTCCTGCTCGAGCTCGCGGCGGAAGAACGGGTTCAACATGCGGGCGCGCAGCTCGAGGGAGTCGATGTGCCGGCTCTCCTTGGAGTGGCTGATACCCTTTTCGCCGTCCATGTACCGGATCACAAAGAGGTCTGCCGAGGCCAGTATCAAAGCGACCCTGCGGGCATAGAGCGGCTGGGCCCAGGTCGGATCGAGCTGCGACGCCCAGTAGAACCCATCCGCTGCACGCAGCGGGTACTTCGTCAGGTTCGCCATGCCGTAGTCGTAGTAGTCGGCCGCCGAATTCGTGTCGGCATCGGCCTCGAGCGTCGGGCGCTTGGGGACGTCCTGCGCCGGGAGCGCGGCGGCGATGGCGAGCAGAATGACGACGGGAGCCGCTGCCAGCCTGGTCTGCGGGAAACGAGCCATGTGACCTCCTCGACGCCGTTAGTCTCGCAGATATCCCCAGGTGTGCAGCCGGTCGAAATCCTCGAACCAGCGATCCCCGATGTCCTTCCGATAAAACATGTTCGGGATCATGATGTTCTCGATCCGATTGTAGACCTGCCGCTGCGCCTGCTTCATCGTCGAGCCGAGCCCGCAGACGATGAGCACCACGCCGGATGTTCCTGTGACGAGCCACTCGTTGTCGATGGTCTTCACATCTTCGATGTGCACTCCTTCGCGCATCGGCTTCTTGAAGATGATCACCGCGTCCTTGGAGCTGGTCTCGAACGTCTCGGGGTCCCGGAACGGAAACGGCGGCACCACAATCCGGACGCCGACCTGGAATCCGCTGCGGGCCTTGAAGCGCGTAATCGAGCCCTCCGCGAGCCGGTGCAGGAACTCCCCGATCGGCGTGATCATCCCTTCCTGCTGGATGCTGATCGTGGGATACCCGAACCGGGCGGTGAACTCGAGGGGGTAGATGCCGTTCGAGTTCACGATACAGTTGACGTCGATGTAGCCGACGTAGCGTTCATCCTTCAGCTTCGCTTCCATTTTCTTCAGGGTCGCAGCGAACAGGCGGTTCGGCTCGCTCCAGAACATCGATGTCCCCATCTCACCCGTCGATGGGCCGATGTCCCCGGGGAACAGCTTCTTGTGCTCGAAGTTCACGTTGACGGGGAGGACGAATTCCTTGCCGTTGAAGAAGGCGCCGATCGCCACCTCCACACCGACGATGCGCCGCTGCAGCTGGAACTCCTTGATGCGGGCCGCCCACGCCCGCTTGTAGTCCTCTAGCACCTGGATCACGTCGGCACCGTGCTCGTCTTCGCCCACGAACAGCAGCTGCTTCAGGTTTTGGGCCTCGCCCGAGGGCTTGATGACATAGCGATTGGGGTTTGCCTGCACGAACGCGATCGCGTCGTCGAACGAGGTGAAGTTCTCCTGCGAGATGATCGACACCCCGGCGGCCTTCAGCTCCTGCTGGCCGAACGCCCGGTCGTCTTCGAGCCGGTCGGTGTAGGGAGTGCCACCCACGACGGGTCTCCCGGCCTCGCGCAGCTTCTGGGCCTTGGCCCCCTGGCCCAGCACGTCGTCGAACACGATGACGTCGGCCCACTCCACCTCACGCTCCCAGTCGTCGGTCTTGGGGACGAAGCCGTTGCCGATCTCCTTCTCGCTCTGGCTCTCCGTGAACAGCTGCACTTCGTGCCCTTCCTTCACGACCTGCCAGGCGATATCGGCGATCAGGCCATCCAGGGAAACGAACAGAAACTTCTTGCGATCCACCACTTTCTCCAGACGTGGGTGTTGGCGTAACATAAGCGTTGCGTCACCGCTCTGTCCTCAACCGGAGCTCGTCCCATGCGACCAACCGCCCTGCTCGTGTGTCTCTCCGGGCTCGCCCTCGGCGCCTCCTGTGCCGTCAATCCCGCGACCGGACACAAGGAGCTTGCCCTCGTCAGCGAATCCCAGGAAATCCAGATGGGGCTCAGCGCCGACCCCAGCATGACAGTCGAGGAGTTCGCTCGGGCCAATCCGGGGCCGGTGCCCGTGGCGACCGTCGCGCTCGGCAACAGCATGGACCCCGGCGACCGCTTCGCGGCCGGGTCCCTGGCCAAGCGCATCGTGGGAGACCCTCTGCCGTGAGTCCACGGATCGCGGGGAAGTGGGCGCTCGTCACCGGGGCGAGCGCCGGGATCGGTCTCGCGTGCGCGCGGCGCTTCGCCGCGGACGGCGCGCACCTCGTGCTCTGGGCGCGCCGCGCCGACGTGCTCGAGCACGAGGCGCAGCTGATCCGGGAGCGCCACGGCGGCGGCGTTCAGGTGCGCACCGCCGTCGTGGACGTGCGCGATCGTGCCGCCGTGGAGAGCGCCGTCCAAGCGCTCGTGGGCCACGGCATCGTTCCCGATGTGCTTCTCAACAACGCCGGCCTCGCGGCGGGACTCGACAAGCTGCAGGAGGGGGACCCCGACGACTGGGACCGGATGATCGACACCAACGTGAAGGGGCTGCTGTACGTGTCGCGCGCGGTGCTGCCGCACATGGTCCGCCTGGGGCGGGGGCACGTCGTGAATCTGGGGAGCCTCGCGGGTCATCAGACCTACCCGAAGGGCAATGTCTACGGCGCCACGAAATACGCCGTCCGCGCGCTCACCGAAGGGATGCACCTCGATCTCGTGGGCACGCCGGTGCGCGTTTCCAGCATCGATCCCGGTCTCGTCGAGACCGAGTTCTCGGTGGTGCGGTTCCACGGCGACGCGGCGCGCGCCAAGACGGTCTATCAGGGAATGCGGCCGTTGACCGCCGACGACGTGGCGGACGTGGTGAGCTACGTCGTCAACTTGCCCGAGCACATCGATGTGCTCGACCTGGTGCTGATGCCGACCGCCCAACGCAGCACGCAGGTGGTCCACCGCGAGGCGTGAGCGGGCGTCGGGCGGTTACTTCGCCCGGTCGAGGTACTCCCCGGTGTTGGGATTCACCCGCACCTTCTCGCCCGTCTGGATGAACTCGGGGACGTTCACCATCACGCCGTTGGAGAGCTTGGCCGGCTTGGTCGAGGCCGTCTTGGTGGCGCTGCGCATCACCGGCGACGTCTCCACGATCTCGAACACGACTTCGTTCGGCAGCTCGACGCCGATCGGGCGCCCGTCGAAGTACTCGGCGATCACTTCCATGCCGTCCGCCATCCACTGCGCGTGGTCGCCCAGCGCTTCCTCGTCCAGCTCGTATTGCTCGTAGTTCTGCTTGTTCATGAAGTGATAGGAGTGCCCGTCGTGGTACATGTACTGCAGCTCGTGGGTCTCCATCCGCGCTTCTTCGACCTGGTCCGATGCCCGGAACCGGTGCTCGACCGTGACGCCGCTCTTCAGCTTGCGCATCTTGGCGTGCACCATCGCTCGCAGGTTGCCGGGTGTGTGATGATTGAATTCGATGATCCGGCACGGCTCACCTTCGAACATGATGGTCATGCCGCGGCGGATATTGGTGGCGGTAATCGGCATTGCTCGAGGTCCTGACGGCAAACGGTCGGCTGGCACTCCCAGGGTGGGGTGCGCGGCGCTCGAATTTAAACGGGCGGCGCGGTGGACGGCACCCTGCGAAACAGCCCGCCGCCGCTACATTCTTCTCCGTTAACCGTGACGTCGCGCCGCGATCCGGAGTCTTGAACGAGCAGATGCGTATGAAGCGCACCAGTACCAGCCTCCTCCTCATCGCCCTGGCGATCGGTTGCCGCACGGCTCATTCGGCTGCCGTCGGGGCGGCGCATTCCACCGCCGCGCGGCGCGACACCCTGTTGCCCGGCATGCCGGCGCCGCTCGATTCCAACAACGTGTATGCCGGCGCGGGCGCGGGGATGGTCGCTTCCGTCGCGCGCCGTGCCAAGCCGCTCGTCTACGTCCCGCTCGGCGGCGCGGGGAGCGTCACCGTCATCGATCCGGCGGCGCACCGCGTGCTGCGCACGTTCGCCACGGCGACGCTCCCGCAGCACGTCGTCCCCGGCTACGACCTGCGCACGCTGTGGGTGGCGAACGACATCGGGAACAGTCTCACGCCGATCAATCCGGTCACGGGTGCGGAAGGCAAGAGCGTGTCCGTCGAGGATCCCTACAACCTCTATTTCACTCCCGACGGGAAGTACGCCGTCGTCGTCGCCGAGCGCGACCAGCGGCTCGATTTTCGCGACCCGCGCACGATGGCGCTGCACGATTCCGTGAAGGTCGATTGCCCCGGCATCGATCACATGGACTTCACCGCGGACGGGCGCTTCGCCGTCGCGTCGTGCGAGTTCTCGGGGAAGCTGCTCCGGCTCGACGTCGAAACACACAAGATCACGGGGTACCTGAAGCTCGATCCCGGCAAGCCGTCGATGCCGCAGGACGTCAGGCTGTCGCCCGACGGCAAGACGTTTTTCATCGCGGACATGCTCGCCGATGGCGTATTCATCGTCGACGCCGATTCGCTGCGTCGTATCGGCTTCCTTCCCACCGGCACCGGGACCCACGGGATCTATCCGAGCCGTGACGGGAAGGTCTTCTATGTGTCGAACCGCGGGTGGCACACGCTGCACGCCGGGCCGCATGGTCCCGGCAGCGTCAGCGTGGTGGACCCGATCGCGCGGACGGTCGTCGCGAACTGGCCGATCGCGGGCGGCGGCAGCCCGGACATGGGCAACGTCTCGGTGGACGGCTCGGAGCTGTGGCTCTCGGGGCGCTACGACCAGGAGGTCTACGTCTTCGACACGCGCACCGGCCGGCTGCTCTATCGCATCAAGGTGGGACGGGACCCGCACGGCCTCGCCGTGTGGCCGCAGCCGGGACGGTTCTCACTGGGGCATACGGGAAACATGAGATAGAAAGACGTTATCGGTTATCGGTGTTCGGTCTTACCGATGACTGATTACCGATGACGCCTCTAGCCTCGTAGCCCCGGAAGATCCCGAAACAGCTCAAGCGACTCGGGATTCGCCAACGCCTCCACGTTCGACACCGGCTGGCCGTGCACCACCGCCCGCACCGCCAGCTCCGACAACTTGCCGCTGATCGTCCGCGGCAGATCCGCGACCTGAATGATGCGCCACGGCACATGATGGGGGCTCGCCTCCTCCCGCAGGCCGCGTCGGATTCGCCCGGTGAGCGCATCGTCGAGCCGCACGCCCTCCCGCAGCCGCACGAACAACACGATGCGCACATCGCCGGTCCCCGAGTCGTAGGAGATTGCGAGACTCTCGATGACTTCGGGATGCCGCTCGACCTGGCGGTACAGCTCGGCGGTGCCGATGCGGACGCCGCCCGGGTTCAACGTCGCGTCAGAGCGGCCGTAGATGATGAGCCCGCCGTGCTCCGTAATCTCCGCCCAGTCACCGTGGCACCAGACCCCCGGAAACTTGGAGAAATACGCGGACCGGTATTTCGCTCCGTCGGCGTCGTTCCAGAACGCCACCGGCATCGACGGGAACGGCCGCGTACAGACCAGCTCGCCTGGAGCACCCCGCAGCGGCCGCCCGGACGGATCGAAGGTGTCGACCGCCATTCCCAGCCCGGGCCCCTGCAGCTCGCCGCGCCACACCGGCTCGGTCGGTACGCCGAGTGCGAAGCAGGAGATCAACTCGGTGCCGCCCGAGATATTGCAGAGATGCAGGTCCTGCTTGATGTGTCCGTAGACGTAGTCGTAACCGTGTCCCGCCAGCGGGCTGCCGGTCGTGAGCAGCGCCCGGAGTGCCGACAGCTCGTGTGTTCGTGCCGGCTCGAGCCCCGTCTTCTCGGCGAGCGCGAGGTACTTGGCGCTGGTGCCGAGCACCGTCACGCGCTCCCGCGCCACGAGGTCCCACAACACCTGTGGGTCGGGAGCGAGGGGCGCGCCGTCGTACAGCACGATCGTGGCGCCGGTAGCCAGGGCGCTCGCCAGCCAGTTCCACATCATCCAGCCGGTGGTCGTGTAGTAGCAGATCCGGTCGCCGGCGGTCAGGTCGCAATGCAGCACGTGCTCCTTCTGGTGCTGCAGCAGCGTTCCTCCGGCCCCGTGCACCATGCACTTGGGGAGCCCGGTCGTGCCCGAGGAATAGAGGATGTACAACGGGTGGTCGAACGGCAGACGCGTGAACCCGCTCGCCGTCTCCGACCCGAGCCATTCGTCCCAGAGCTTCGCACGAGGGATCGTCCGGAGATCGGGATGGTCCGACAGATAGGGGATCACGACGAGCTGCGTCGCCGGTGGCAGCTGCTGCAGCACCGCCGCGATCCGCTCGCGCAGATCGATCGCTTTGCCCGCGTAGCGATAGCCGTCTACGGCGAGGAGTACGCGCGGCGCGATCTGACCGAATCGATCCACGACGCCGGCCACGCCGAAGTCCGGGGAGCAGCTCGACCAGATCGCCCCGATGCTCGCGGCGCCGAGCATCCCCGCGACGGATTCGGGAATGTTGGGGAGATAGGCGGCGACGCGATCGCCCGGTTCGACACCCGCGGCACGGAGCGCGGCCGCGACGCGGGCGGCGAGCACCTGGAGGGTGGGCCGGGAGAGCTCCCGGCGCTCGCCCCCCTCGCGCAGCGCGATCACGGCGGGCCCCGCGCCGAGCGGTCGCAGCAGGTTCTCGGCGAAATTGAGACGCGCGTCCGGGAACCAGCGGGGGCCCTGGGCAGTGGGCGGGGCCATCCGGTCGAGGCCGACTGCGGCGGGTCCCGACAGATCGCCGACGATGCCGCAGAACCGCCAGACCGCCGACCAGAACTCCTCCGGCCGCTCGATCGACCAGCGGTGCAGCGACGCGTAATCGCGATCGCGGCCGACCAGCCCGGCAAACGCGCGCAGCCGGGTCGCGGCGGCGCGCTCCGGCGACGGCGCCCACAGCGGAGACGTCATCGACTCAGGAATATAGAGGCCTTGAACTCGACCTCCGGATTCGCTAGGATAGGCATTAGGGAGTCGCGTCCCGCTGTTCGTCGATGCCTCGAGCCGGTAGTGGCGGTTGGGGAGAGAACAGTCGGGAGGCGACTTTTTCGTTCCGGTGTAGGAGTGAATGAGGAAGATGTCGAACGCATGATGAGCAATCGATTGGAACGTCGTCCCGTCGCGTCGGCCCGTCCGCCGCGACGCGGGGTATCTAACATGGGTCCAGGGGACGGAGCGTCGGCCGCGGCGTAACCTCGGCGCTTCGCGTCAGCTCGATCGCCCCGCCTGTGTCGTTGTGCAGACGGGGCGTTTGCTTCGGTGCAAGTGTCACACTGCCCGGCCGGGCCGGCCGCGAGCCCCTCCGCGGTGCGGAATCGCGACTCCCCCGCGATGCGGGTGGAGCGGTCCGGTGCCGGCCGGCGAACCTCTCACCACAGGAGGAGACCATGAAACTGGACGACTTCTTCGTGGTGTCGACCGAAGGGGACACCTGGTGCGTCAGCACCGAGATGGCGCGTCACATCGACGCCTGTCTCGACGCCACTCCCGTTCCCTCGTGGGTCGTGTTTGTGGACGTCACCGGTGCGCGCGTGCGGGTACGCAGCGGGGCCATCGAATCGCTCACACAGCGGACCGTCGAGCAGCGGTCGCTGAGCCGCACCCTCGAGCGGCTCGCGCAGGACGAGCGCCGGGCCGATGGCCTCGTCAAGGAAGACGAGGAGTAAGCAAAGCCGAGACCTGCTGGGCCAGTGCCCGCGGCGGCATCGCTTCCACCGGCAGGGCCATGAGCCGCTCGATCAGCTCGGCGATGGTGTCGCGCGAGCGGCGAAACACGTCGCGCACTGCTTCGTCCGTGCCCAGCGCGTCCATCGGATCGGGCAGATCCCAGTGCGCCACGGCGTGCGCGGCGGTGAAGACCGGGCATGCCTGGCGCGCCGAGTCGCACACGGTCACGACGAGATCCCATTCGCGCGCCTCGAGGCCGTCCACCTTGCGCGGCGTCTTGCCGGTCCAGTCGATCCCCAGCTCGGCGAGCGCCGCGACCGCGCGGCGGCTCACCCGTCCCGCGGGCTGCGCCCCGGCGCTTTCCGCCGCGAACCGTCCCGCGCCGCGCGACGACAGAATCGCCTCCGCCATCTGACTGCGGGCGGAATTGCCGGTGCACACAAACAGAACTCGAAATGGCTTTGGCATTTGTCCGACGTCAGATTGTTTACTGGATATTCGCCCTTCTGATCGAATCATCCAACGCGAGCGCTCGGCGCGGCAGCCACTTGTAGTGCAGCTGCAGGCACGCCCCGGCGCCCAAACCACTGCGGCCGGCGCAGCTCCTGATCTCGCGCTGATGCTCATCCGAGCGGCTGTTCCACACCGAGTCGTCGACCGCGGTTGCCTGGTCCTCTTCCCACCCGAAGCGTGTGATGAGGCAGGTCTTCATGTCGACGAGTGACCGGTCGCATTCCCGGACTTCTCCCGCATGCTGCGAATCGGCCCGCTGGGCGATCGCCCCGATCTGACTCCTCACGCTGTCCAGCTCGCGGGCCCGGATGTTCGCGGCCGAGTCGGCCGCCTTCGCCGACCATCCCCCCTGACCCTGCAGGCACTGGGCGATCTCGAGCGCCGCGCTCGAGAGCGCAGTGCAGGTTTGCAGGTCGATCGCCCGTTCATCGGCGGACTTTCCCTTGCACGCGAGCAATACGATGAGGCCCACGCAGGTGACGTGTCTTGCGAAGCGCATGCTGGAATATACGGCTGACGTCAGATGTCTGACGTCTGACATCCGGCGTCTATCTCAGAAGCAGGAACGCATCATACAACGCATGCGTCCACGCGGTGATGCCGAATCCGCGCAACAGGAAGAGTGCGGAGAAGGCGAGGCCGGCGATCGTCCGGAATACGAAGGAATACGAGGTGTACTGATCGCCGTACGGACCGACGTAATGGAACGCCGAGAAGATCACGGCGCCGATCAGCGCCGCCCAGATCCCGGCGACGAGCGGCCGCCACCCGAGCAAGCGCCGCCCCGCCCACGCGAGCGAGCCGACGAGCAGGACGCGGAACAGCAGCTCCTCGTACAGCCCAGCGCCGAGCGACAGCATCAGCCGTGTCGATACGGACAGCTGGGCCACGTCCTGCTGCTGCAGCATCGCCGTCGGCCGCACCAGCTGCGAGGTGATCGCACTGACGATGATGCCGAAGCAGAGCGCGAGCACCGTTGCTTCCCCGAGCATCACGAGGAGTGTGCCGAGGCGCAGATCCCGTCCGCTCTTGCGGTAGTCGCGGATCACCAGCCACAGCCCGAGGGCGACGAGGCACACGACCAACAGCATCGGCCCCCATGGCCCCGCCAGCCTGGAGAACAACGTCTCGAGAATGACATCGGCGCCGTTGCGCAGCTCCCCGCCGTGGGTGGCGGGCTCGAGCGCCTCCAGCACCTGATACACGATGAAGAGGGGAAGGGCGAGCAGTAGGCTGTAGCGCGGCCTGCGACTGTCCAGCCAATAGGCCCGCATCAGGCCGGGATTCCGTTACGACAGGCCGAGTCGCTTTTCGAGGTGCTCCTTCACGCCGGGGGTGATGACGCCGCGCTGCAGCAGCTCGTCGATCGTGGTCTTGATGGCGGAGCGGTCGGCGTCGAGTCCCTTCTCACGCAGCTCCTGGATCGCCCGGGCGAGGCGCTGGTCGTACTCCGAGTGGCGCAGCTTGCCCGCATCCATGTCCACCTTCAGCTGCTCCAGGGTCTTCACGAACCGTTCGACCGAAACCGGATTCGACATCGCTCTCTCGGGCGTTGTGGGTTCAGCCAAGATATCAGCCTCGGGCGGCCGCCGCGAAGTCGCGCACGATACTCCCGGCCGGAACCACCGCGTCGATTCCGGCGACGCTCTTCCCGGCCTGCCAGTAGTCGTTGGACCCGCCGCCATCCATCAGGGACCGCTTTAGCGCCCACGCCGAGCGGAGGGCGTACACGGTGCGCATGAAGTGCTTGGTGCGGCGGTGCCGCAGCATCCATCGCGCGACGCGGCCGGTCCGCGTCCCGACACGGTCCACGTACGGCGTCCGTATTACGGAGAGGGGAACTCCCGTGACGCGCTCGGTCAGGACGATGTCCTTTTCTTCCGCATGAACGATCGCCGCCTTGTACTCGGGAGCCGCCCGGCATTCATCGGTCGCGATGAAGCGGGTCCCGAGCTGCACGCCGGCGTACCCCATACGGAGTGCCGCGACGAACCCGGCCGCGTCCCCGATCCCGCCGGCGCAGACGAGCGGGAGACCGAAGCCGGACAGGTCCTCCAGCAGCTGCTCGGCGCTCCGCCCGCCGGCGTGTCCACCGGCGCGATTGTTGACCGCGATCAGGCCATGCACCCCTCCGGCGATACCCTTCTCGGCCCATTTGCGCTCGGTGACGTCGTGATAGACGATGCCACCGGCGTCGCGAACCCGGTCGACCACCCAGCGCGGGTTCCCGAGCGACGTCACGAAGAAGCGTACGCCGGCCTCGAGCGCCTGGTCGACGAACCGCCGCATCCGGTCCATGTAGGCGCGCGAGCTCTGCTCGATCAGCACGTTCATCCCGATCGGCCTGGCGGTGAGCCGGCGGATCAGTGCCAGCCCGTCCTGGAAATCGTATCCATGCACGAACGTCAGAGAGAGCGGCTGCACGATCCCGATGCCGCCGGCGTCCGACACCGCGGCGACGAGCTCGGGGTTGGAGCAGGGAAACATCGCGCCGCAGATCACGGGGACCTCGATCCCCAGCGCGCGCGTGAGCGGCGTGTCGAGCAGCGTCACGCGCGCTTCACCGGTCCCAGCCGCCAGCGCGCGACGGCGCGGGCCACGACGTCCCCGGTGCCGTCCTGGATCGTCGCCGCGGCTTCGTACTCCATGTCTCCGCGGACCTCGGGGATTTCGCAGCGGCACTCTGCGACGAGCCGGCCGCGCGCCTTCTTGAGGAATGTGATCGACAACCCGAGCACGATGCCGCGCACGTCGGCGGGGAGCCCCGACAGCATCGCGAGCCCGCTCGCCAGCTCTGCGACGTTCATCAGGGCCACCGCGTGGATCGAATCGAGATGGTTGCGGACGCGGCGGCGATCCGGCAGCTCGAGGCGCGCGTATCCCGGCTCGAGTGTCGTCACCAGCGCGCCGATCGAGCCGCTGTAGGGAGCGAGGCGGCCGAGCAGCCGGCTGAAGAGCCACCTGCCCCCGGGAAGGGGTGACAGCCTGGCCCATGCCTGGCGCAGGCGAAGGCCCGGGGCGGGGAGGGTCGCCATTGCCCGGAGAATCTACGAGTGTCTACGTAGTTTCCGAAACTTCCATTGGCGGAGGGCGTATGTTGGGCAGCATGCTCCCGCTTGCTGTGCTCCTGGCCTTCCAAGCAGCGGCGCTTCAGGATTCGTCGGCCTACCTCGACCATGGCGCCCGCGATCTCGTGCGCCGCGCGCGGGAGCGGCGGGCCAGCGCCGAGCAGCGCATCACCGACTATCACGTCCGGGTCACCGAGCGGATCTCCCTGGGGCTCCGGGCGCTGCGGCGCGACCGCACGTTCTACCAACGCGAGCTGGCCGCCCGCTACGCCTGGCACAAGATCGGCCCCGACACCGTCACGATGCTCGGGGCACGCGAGGCGATTCCCGTGGTCTATGCGGGCACGCGACTCCCCGAGGACCTCGACACCGATGCGCCCGATCTCGGCTTCGAGATCGGCAAGCCGGGAGAGGAGCGGTTGGCGGTGGGGATCGGCGACTCGGAGTTCGTCTACGACCCGATCGCGTCGGGGAGCGAATCGCGCTACCGGTTCCAATCGGGCGACACGACGGTCCTCACGCTGCAGGACGGGCGCACGATCCGCCTCCTGGAGCTGCGCATCATCCCCCGGTGGGACGACTTCCATCTGTTGGCCGGGTCGTTCTGGCTGGAGCAGGAGAGCATGGCGCTGGTCCGCGCCGTGTTCCGGCCGGCGCGACCGTGGGACCTGGAGCGGGATCTCGACGATCCCAACGACAAGAACGACGCCAAGGACATCCCCGGATTCCTGAAGCCGATCCGCGGCGATGTCCGTTACATCACGGTCGAGTTCGCTCTGCTCGACGGGAAGTGGTGGTTGCCGCACCTCGTGGCCTTCGACGCGGTCGCGACCGCCGGCACCTGGCTCTCGGTGCCGTTGCACTACGAGCGGGCGTATGCGGATTACGACGTGACGGCCGCGCCCCCTCCGGCCGCGGGGGACACCGTCGTGGAGGACACGGCGACGGCCCCCGATGACTCCTCGGCCATCGCCGCCTGTCGCGGCCGGGCGTCCTGCCGCTGTACGAAACGGCGGTGCCGCACCGCGGTCGTCATCGTTCCCGACGACACCGCGAGCCTGCTCACGAGCGCCGACCTCCCGCGCTCGTTCGACGATCAGACTCCGTTCATGTCGTCCGGCGAGGCGGAGGATCTCGGGAAGGCGGTCGGCCTCCTCCCCCAGACACCGTGGCACGCCCATGCGCCGACGCTGCGGCTCGGACCGGGAGGCGCCGGGCTGATCCGTTACAACCGCGTGGAGGCGCTCTCGGTCGGCGCGCGGGTTGCGTTCGATTTCGGGCGCCTCACCTCCGACGTGCAGGCGCGGATCGGATGGGGCGACGTCTGGCCCAACGCCGAGCTGGGGATCGGCCGCGAATCACCCGACGTGTCCCTGCGTCTCGCCGGATACCGGCGACTCGCCGCGGCGAACCCGGAGTCCAAACCGTTCGGGATTGGCAACTCGCTCGGCGCGCTGGTACTGGGACGCGACGACGGCGTGTATTACCGGAGCTGGGGCGGCGAGGTCCTGCTCGCGCCGGCGGCCACCGCTCCGCAGAGTTATCAGCTGCGGTTCTACGCGGAGTGGCAACGCCCCGCGGTGAAGGAGACCGACGTCTCACTGCCGCATCTCTTTCACTCGGATCACCGCTTCGACGGCAACATCTCCGCCGACACGGCGCGGCAGTTCGGCGCCGCGCTCACCGTGCGAGGGTCGCGCGGCATCTCCACTCGCGGCATCACGATCGGTGCCGAGTGGACGATGGATGCAGGCCTCGGCACGTTCGACTACGCCCGCACCAGTCTCACCACTCGACTCACCGCTCCGCTCCCCGGCCACCTCATCGGGGCCGTCGAGGTCGGCGCCGGAGCGACGGGCGGCGACGCGCCAGTCCAGGGCCACTGGTTCCTCGGTGGTCCCGCCACGCTGCGCGGGTACGGTGGCGGCATCGTCAGCGGACCCGACTTCTGGCGGAGCAGGGTCGAAATCGCGAATTCGTCCCCGGGGGCGCGGCTCGCGGTGTTCGGCGACGCCGGATGGGCGGGGGCCGGCCGATCGTTCACGACCGGGCGGCCGCTGTACTCCGTCGGCGTGGGGGCCTCGTTTCTCGACGGCATTCTCCGAGCCGACCTGGCTCGGGCGTTAGCGGCACCGAAAGAGTGGCGGGTGGATCTCTACGTAGACGGTATTCTGTAATCGGTTGTCGGTAGTTCATCCCCTCAACCGACAACCGATTACCGACGACGCCTTCTTGATGGCGCCCATTCGATTTGCTCCGTAGCTTCGCAGCTTGCCCGACGCGCTCCCCGACATCGATCCCGCCGACCTCGCCACCGTTCCCGTCGAACGGGCGGAGACGATCCCCTCGGCCTGGTATACGGATCCCGCCTTTCACGAGCTGGACCGCCAGGCGGTGTTCGCCCGCAGCTGGCAGCACGTCGGCGATCTGAGCCGGCTCGCCCGGCCCGGGGATGTCGTGGTCACCGAGGTCGCCGGCGAGCCGGTGATCGTGGTCCGCGACAAGGCGGGGGAGCTGCACGCGTTCTTCAACGTCTGCCGCCATCGCGGCGGCCCGCTGGCGCTGAAGGACGAGAACTGCGACATGCTGATCTGCAAGTATCACGGCTGGACCTACCGGCTGGACGGGATGCTGCGCGGCGTTCCTCACTTCAACCGCGTCGAGCTGTTCGATAAGGAGGACTACGGGCTCACGCCGCTTCCCCTCGTCGTGTGGGAGGGGTTGGCGTTCGTGCATCTCGGACCCGCGCCGCTCCCGATCGAGACGATCTTCGCCGGCATCCGCGAGCGCGTCCGGCCGACGGTGCTCGGGCGGCTGCGGTTCGTGCGCCAGGTCGACTACGAGGTCGCCTGCAACTGGAAGGTGTACGTCGACAACTTCCTGGAGGGCTACCACGTCCCCTACGTCCATCCCGACCTGTGCAGTCTCTACGATTATCAGAACTACGTCACCGAGGTCCACCAGCACTACAGCGTCCAGGTCGGGCCGCTGACCGGCGAACGCAACGTCTACACGGCGGGCGGCGGGGAGGGGCTCTACTACTTCGTGTTTCCGAACCTGATGCTCAACGTGGTGCCGGGGCGGTTGCAGCTCAACGTCGTCGAGCCGAAGGGCCCCGACCGGTGTCGCGTGCTGTTCCGCTATTACTATGACGACCCCGAAGGTCCCGGGGCGCGCGAGCACATCGAGGCCGACGTCACCTTCTCCGACCAGGTGCAGCAGGAAGACGCCGAGATCTGCGAGCGCGTGCAGCGCGGGCTGTCGAGCCGCGCGTACGATCGCGGCCGGTTCTCGGTGCGCTTCGAAGAGGGCGTCTACCACTTCCAACAACTCCTCAAGCAGGCGTATCGCGCATGGCTGACGGCCCCCAAGGCGTGACCGAGCTGAAGCGGCAGCTCACCCTGCTCGATGCGACGATGATCAACGTGGGCACGATCATCGCCTCGGCGATTTTCATCGTGCCCGCCGAAATCGCGCTGCGGCTCGAGGCGACGTCCCTCACGGTGCTGGTGTGGATTGTGGGTGGCATCGTCTCGCTGCTCGGGGCGCTCTCGATCGCGGAGCTGGCGGCGGCGATGCCGGAGGCGGGTGGGGGATACGTCTACTTGCGGGAGGCGTACAGCCCGGTCTGGGGGTGGCTGTACGGATGGGCCAACGGGATCGTGATCAATCCCGCGTCGATCGCCGCGATCGCCGTCGGTTTCGCCGGGTACCTGGGTCACTTCGTGCGGCTGTCGGACGGCGGCATCAAGATCGTCGCGATCGTCTCGATCCTCGCCCTCACCTGGCTCAACGTGCTGGGCGTCAAGGCGGGGGCGATTACGCAGAACGTCCTGACGCTCATCAAGATCGCCACCGTGGTCGGCCTGATCGTGATCGGATTCGTCCTGCCGGGCGGCTCGAGCGCCAACTTCCAGCCGTTCTGGCACGGTGCAGGAGGCACGGTGAGCGCGTTCGGCGTCGCCATGCTGGCGGTCCTCTGGGCTTATGACGGGTGGATCGAGACGACATACGTGGGTGGGGAGGTTGTCCAACCGGAGCGCAATCTACCGCGCGCCATCATCTATTCGGCGCTGATCTGCATGGCGCTCTACGTGCTCGTCACCGTGTCGTTCACCTACGTGCTCGGGCCGGAGAAGGTCGCGGGGTCGAAACTCGTGGCGAGCGATGCCGCCGCGGTCACACTCGGCGCGATCGGCGCCGGGCTCGTCGCCGCCGCGATCCTCGTCTCGACGCTCGGCGCCAACAACGGCATCGTCCTCACCGCGGCGCGCATTCCGTACGCCATGGCCCGCGACCGGCTGCTCTTTACGTCCATCGGACGCGTGCACCCACGCTGGCTCACTCCGGCCAACTCGCTCTACGTCCAGGCGGTGATCTCGGTCGCGCTGACGATCACGGGGCAATACAACTGGCTCTACACGTACGTGATCTTCTCGGAGTTCGTCTTCTACGCCCTCATGTGCGGGGCGGTGATCCGGCTGCGGATGCGCCGCGCCGATCTGCCGCGGCCGTACCGCGCGTGGGGCTATCCGGTCACCCCGATCCTCTTTATCGCATTCTCGCTCTGGCTCGTGGCGAACACGATCTGGGAGGATCCGATCGATTCGGCGGTGGCGGCGGGGCTGATACTCGTGGGGCTGCCGGTGTACTTGTATTTCAGACGTCAGACGTCAGACATCAGAACTGACGTCTGATGTCTGATGTCTGACATCCTGCATTACCTCGCCAGCAACCCATCCACCGAGAACGCACCACCACCCGTCACCAGCAGCGCCGCACAGATCGCCAGCGCGAGCAGGTGGTACTCATAGCCTTCCTGGCCGGCCTGACGCGATCCCGTCCAGTTCATGAAGAACCCGACGCCCTTGTGCACCTTGAAGATCGCGCCGATCATGACGGCCGCGATCAGCAGCGCGGCGAGCCGCGTGCCGAAGCCGGCGACGAGGGCGATGGGCCCCACGAACTCGGCCAGCAGCACCGTGAACGCCACCGGGGTCGGGAGCCCGGCCTGCGTGGTGAAGTACTGCATCGTGCCGGTGTAGCCGTACCCGCCGAACCAGCCGAGCACCTTCTGGGCGCCGTGCGGGAAGATCACGAGCGCCAGGACGAGGCGCAGCACGAGGCTCGCCCAATCGGCGTGGGTGTGCAAGAGAGCCGTTAGCATCGGTCCAACCTCCTTAACAATGACACATCAGTAATTGACTAATCAACTATCATCCACAAAAAAACAACGCCCTGCTCACCCAGGTTCCCGATGCAGCTGGCCGAGCAGGGCGGTGAGCTGGTCCTGGTCGGCGGGGGAGAGATGACGGACAGCGGCGCGGTCGAACGCCTCGACCGGCTCGTCGAGCCGGGCGAGCAGCCGCTCGCCGGCGGGGGTGATCCGGCACCACACCTGGCGACGGTCTTCCTCGGAGCGAACGCGGCGCACCAGTCCTTTTTTCTCGAGCCGGTCGATGAGACGCGTGATGCCCGGCGTCTGTTCGATCATCCGCTGCGCGATCATCAGGGTGCAAAGCCCTTCGGGCCGGGCGCCACGCAGGATGCGCAGCACGTTGAACTGCTGCAGCGTGATGTCGTGGGGAGCAAGCAGGGCCTCCCCACTGCGCCGCAAGCGGTCGGCGGTGTGCAGAACCGCGATCACAACGGCCTTGTGCCGTGGCGGCTTGTTGGGGGACATGGTGATATAATAACAGGTCAATAGTTGACGTGTCAAGTAATTACTACAGCTGTCAGCTGTCAGCCAAGCCGATAGGCTGATAGCTGATAACGGCTTATCTCTTCAGCAAACTCGCGATTTCAGCAGGGACATTCGGACCAAACACGTCGCGACCGGGGACGGTGAGGACGCGCGGGTCCGGCCCACGGTACCCCGGGTCGCCGCCACGGCCATCGCGCCCGTCGGCGCCGTCGGGGCCTTTGGACCCCGCCTGGCAGGCGTTGCCGTCGCGGTCCTTACCCGCGGTGCCGCCGGCGCCACCGCTCCCGCCCTTGCCCCCCGCGCCTCCCTGGCCGCCGTCACCCGCGGGGCTGCGTGGTTGCACGACGCCGGCGAGGAACGGCTCCTCCGCAGCGGCGATGATCGTGATGCTGCCCCCCCGGCCGCCGTTGCCGCCGATTCCGCCGGCCCCACCCGCCCCGCCCGGGCCACCCGCGCCGCCAGGACAGCCCGCCGCCCCCGCCGCGCCCGCACTGCCGTTTCTTCCCTTCGCACCGCGCCCGCCGTTCCCACCGCGGCTCGCGATCGTGAGCCAGAACGCCGGCTGGATCGTCGTGGCGTCGGCGATGATGTAAAAGGGAGGCGCGTTGGCGACTTCGACCCCCGCGATCAAGAGACGGTTGTAGTAGGGCGAGCGGCCGACCGCGACCCGGACCGTCACCGGTGGCCCGTCTCCGCCGCCCTCTCCCGTGCCGCCGTCCTGCCCCGAGAACACGTAGTCGTGGCGCACGCACTCGTAGCTCGGGAGGACGGTGGCGGAGCCCGTGATCGAAGGGTTGGCGTGCAGGGCGGCGTGCAGCCGGAACCCGGTACGGACGCTCGTCACGGGATCGCGATCGGGGGACCAGCCGCCGGCATACGGACTGGCCTCGTAGCTCGTGAGGTCGAGGAAAACGACGTGCAGCTTCGGCGGGTGCTTCTTGTCGTAGCGCGTCTCGAACGGCAGCCGCGACCCGTCGTCCAGGACCGCCGTGTACTGCACCGCGAAGCCCTGTCCGGGGCAGGCATGCGGCGGCGCAAGGAACTCGATCGAGCGGATGTGGCTCACAAGTCCCGGATCGGGCGCGAAGTCCGCGGGCGGACGGTGTGAGCACGCGGCGAGTACAGCGGTGAGCATCACCGGGATGACGACGAGGCGGCTCATGGAGTCTCTGGGTGACGGACGGTATAACATAAGGATTGTCTCGCCTCCGGCCCACCGGCTAGATTGCTCGCTGCGGCGCGTCTTGGCGGCATTGCGGCTCGGCGGCTATGCGCCCAGCCTTTACGGTGGCTGTAGCTCAATTGGTTAGAGCGCCGGACTGTGGCTCCGGAGGTTGCGGGTTCAATCCCCGTCAGCCACCCTGCAACACTAGACGCCGCGCCGCCGAGCCGTTGTGACGCCGAGTAACTCCTCTCACCCCAACTTCCGATCACGCCTGCCGTGACGTCGCACCATGAGCACCACGACGGCCACCAGCACGCCGGTCCGGCCGCGCACGATGCGCACGCCGGACACTCGGTGGCGATGTTCCGCGATCGGTTCGTGGTTTCGCTGCTACTCACGCTGCCGACGCTCGTCTGGGGGCACATGCTGCAGGGGGCGCTCGGCTACACTGCTCCCGCGTTTCCCGGCTCCCGGTGGATTGCTCGCCTCTTCGGCACCGCGGTGTTCGTCTACGGCGGGCTCCCGTTCCTGCGCGGCGCAGTTCAAGAGATCAGGGATCGCTTGCCGGGGATGATGACACTCATCACCCTCGCGATCTCCGTGGCTTTCCTCTTCAGCGTCGCGGTCACCCTCGGCTATGCGGGGATGCCGCTGTGGGAGGAGCTGGCCACGCTGGTCACGATCATGCTGCTCGGGCACTGGATCGAGATGCGCTCGATCTCGCAAGCGAGCGGCGCGCTCCACGAGCTGGCAAAGCTGCTTCCCAACACGGCGGCGCGCGTCACTGGCGTCCGGGTCGATGACGTCCCGCTGTCCGAGCTCCGCGCCGGGGACATCGTCCTCGTGCGCCCGGGAACCCGAGTCCCGGCCGACGGCGTCGTGCAGCGGGGCTCGAGCAGCGTCGACGAGTCGCTGATCACAGGAGAATCGGTCCCCGTGGAGAAACGGGACGGCGACAACGTCATCGCCGGTACCGTGAACAGCTCAGGGGCGCTGTACGTCGCGGTCACCGGCACGGGCGATCAGACGAAACTCGCGGGGATCACGCGCCTCGTCGAGCAGGCGCAGGGGTCGCGGTCCCGGGCACAGGCGCTCGCCGACCGGGCGGCCTTCTTCCTCACCCTGATCGCGATCGGCGCCGGCGCGCTGACGCTCGTCACCTGGCTCCTCCTCCGCCCCGGCGACCCGGCGTTCGCCGTCGAGCGGCTGGTGACGGTCCTGGTCATCGCCTGCCCGCACGCCCTCGGACTCGCCATCCCGCTCGTTATCGCCATTTCGACGACGCTGGGTGCCCGGAGCGGTCTCCTGGTGCGCGATCGCCGCGGGCTCGAGGCGGCGCGGCTCGTGACGGCGGTCGTGTTCGACAAGACGGGCACGTTGACCGTGGGCGAACAGCGGGTAGTGGACATCGCAACCGTTCCGGGGCTCACGGCGGAGCGGGCGCTGCAGCTCGCGGCTGCCGTCGAGCGCGATTCCGAGCACCCCGTCGCGCGCGCCCTGCTGGCGAGTGCCGCGGACCGGAAGCTCGCGGTTCCCGCTGCCGCTCGATTCGAGTCGTTGCCCGGTCGCGGCGTCCGGGGCGATGTGGAGGGGCGACGCCTGGCGGTCGGCGGCCCCAATTTTCTCGCAGAGCGTCAGGCCGCGGTTGGCTCCGAGCTGCGTGACGTCGTCGATCGGGCGACGGGCCAGGGACAGGCGGTCGTCTATCTCATCGAAGAGCGCGCCGTCCTGGCCGCCTTCGCCGTGGCGGACGCGGTACGCCCGGAGTCCGCCGAGGCGGTTCGGCGATTGCATCGATCCGGGATCGAGGTCGCGCTGTTGACGGGCGATTCACGTGCCGTGGCGGAGCGCGTCGCGCAGGAGATCGGGATCGACACCGTGTTTGCCCAGGTGCTACCCGAGCAAAAGGCCGCTACCGTGAAGGAGATGCAGGCGCGGGGAAAGCGGGTGGCGATGGTCGGCGATGGCGTGAACGACGCGCCGGCGCTCGCGACGGCGGACGTCGGTATCGCGATCGGAGCGGGGACCGACGTGGCGGTCGAAGCGGGCGACATCGTGCTGGTGCGCAATGACCCGCGCGACGTCCCGCGCATCATCGCGTTGTCCCGCGCCAGCTATCGCAAGATGGTGCAGAACCTCTGGTGGGCGGCGGGCTACAACATCGTGGCGATCCCCGCGGCCGCCGGGCTGTTGGCACCCTGGGGGATCGTGCTCTCGCCGGCGATCGGCGCGATCTTGATGTCGGCCAGTACGGTGATCGTGGCCATCAACGCGCAGCTGTTGCGCCGAGTCAGGATCTGAGGTGGCAATGAACGTATCGTATGGAATCGCGCCGAGCGGGTATCGGCTTCCCGACTCGGCCCGCATTGGACGCGTGACGCTGCAGGTCGCCGACCTGGCCCGCTCGCTCGCGTACTACGAGCGTGTCCTCGGGTTTCGCGTGCTGGAGCGTGCTGCGGGTCGAGCGACCTTGGGCGCGCAGGCCGGGGACCAGCCGCTCATCGAGCTGCGCGAACGGCCCGGCGCGTCCCCCATGCCGCGGCGCGGGCGGCTCGGGCTCTATCACTATGCGATCCTGTTGCCGGAACGCGCCCACCTGGGGCGGTTGCTGCGGCATCTCGCCGAGCAGGGGGAGCGCGCCGGGATGTCGGATCACCTCGTGAGCGAGGCGTTGTACCTCTCCGACCCCGACGGCCTCGGCATCGAGGTCTACGCCGACCGTCCGCGCGACAGCTGGCGACGCAACGGCCGCGAGCTCGCCATGTCCACTGATCCCCTGGACGTCGAGGATCTCCTCCGGGCGGGCGGGGCGGAGCGCTGGAGCGGGATGCCGGCGGGGACGGTGATCGGGCACGTTCATCTCTATGTGGCCGACCTCGATCAGGCTGCGGCCTTCTATCATGAGGGGCTCGGGCTCGACAAGATCGTCTGGAGCTATCCCGGCGCCCTGTTTCTCTCGGCGGGGGGCTACCACCACCATCTGGGCACTAACACCTGGGCCAAGGGCGCGCAGCCCGCGACGGATACGGACGCGCGGCTGCTCGAATGGGAGATCCTGGTGCCGACGGCAGCGGACGCCGCGGCTGCCCTAACGAGCGTGGCCAACGCGGGCGTCGCGGTGGAACGCGAAGCGGATGGCGGCACGGCGCGCGATCCGTGGGGCACTCCGGTTCGCGTGCGCACGATGCGGTCGGCCTAGTGCTTCGTAACGAACGCGCCAGTCATCGCGGCTGTTTCGCGAGATAGATTCTCGCCGACCAGCAGAGTCGGCTGCCCCGCTGCTCGAGTTGAATCCGGCCAGCCTGTTGCAGCTCGTCCAGCAGTGCACTGTGCGCGAGCAGCTCCTCGCTCAACGGATACCGCTGCTCTTCGAGCTGGACCACCGTGGCGAAGCGGCTCCTCGCCCGCTCCAGCACCTCACCCTCCCGGGCCAGGGTCCCCCCCGGAAACAGCAGTTGGCCGTCCGGCGTGAGGTGATCCGCCGCCTGGTCGAGCACCTGCAGAATCCAGCGCGTGCCATCCGGGCCGCACCCGCTCGGCACCGCCGCCGGATACCATCCGGATATTCGGTCGAGCGGCTCGGCGACGCCCGCGACGTCGTCCATGATGAGGTCGAACCGCTCGCCGTTCCACGGCTCGAACAGGCTGCCGCAGCGGCAGTCGATCGCGATCCCGTGACGGCGCGCGTTGTCGCGCGTCAGGCGGACCGCTGCTTCGCTCAAGTCGGAAGCGCAGATGACGGTACCCGGCGGGACATGCCGGGCCAGGACCAGCGCCACAATGCCACTGCCGCACCCGAGGTCCAGCACGGAGCGCGGGGGCGGCACCAGGCTGCGGCGTGCCGCCCGCAGCAACAGCACGGTCGTGGATGTGGGACTGAAGACGTCGGGCGCCGTGGCGATCGTGATCGCCTGCGTGTCCCCGAGTTTCTTGTCTCGGTAGAGGAACTCCCCTGGGCTCGCGACCGTCATGTGCTAAAAAGCTGTCACGCCGTGAACTCATCCGACAGGACGGCACGGACCGGCGCGCTGAGGACACCCTGTTGACATTGCGCTGCAGGCGCGGTATGACGAGGCTTCCAGCCCCACTGCGGATTCTGTAACTTCCCCTGCCAGCAGATCCTAGGTCCGTAGCTCAATTGGTAGAGCACCGGTCTCCAAAACCGGGGGTTGCAGGTTCGATTCCTGCCGGGCCTGTTTCGCAGTCGCTGCGCTCCTGCTCCCAGGCCCGTCAGTGCCTTGCGCTGGCGCGTCGATTCCTGCCGGTGTGAGATGAAGTGTCTGACCCTTTCCATCTGTCTCGTCTTTGCATTTGGTGATTTGGGCGCGCAGACCCCTGCCTGGCAGCCATCACCGGGACACACGCAAGTGCCGATCTGGCCGGGGCCAGTGCCTGATTCGCAGCCTGCCGCCGGGCCGGAGGTCTTCAAGACGACGGGGCCGGACTTACTCGTTGCCGGTAGGCCGTGGGCTTACGTGGAGAACGTATCGCAGCCCACCATGACGGTCTATTCACCAACGGGAGAGAACACGGGCATTGCGGTCGTCGTGTTCCCCGGCGGCGGCTACAACATTCTCGCCATCGACCTCGAAGGTACTGAAATCTGTGCCTGGCTGACGTCCAAGGGGATCACGTGCGTGCTGTTGAAGTACCGCGTGCCGAAATCGGGGCCGCAGTGGGACGGGCGCTGTCAGTGCCAAATCAATCCGAAAGCACCGACCGCGTTGGAGGATGCGCAGCGGGCGGTTGGGCTGGTGCGCTTCCACGCCGCGGAGTGGCATATCGATCCGCACAGAATTGGCGTGCTCGGGTTTTCGGCCGGCGGGCATCTGGTGGCGGCGCTGAGCACGCATTTCAAGCGGGTCTATCCGGCTGTCGATGCCGCCGACAAGGAGAGCAGCCGCCCGGATTTTGCAGTGGCTCTCTATCCGGGGCATCTGTGGATCGACTACAAAAAATTCGAGTTGAATCCGGATATTGCCGTCACGAGGGAGACGCCGCCCACGTTCTTGCTGCAGTCGGAAGATGACCACGTGGATGATGTCAACCACTCGCTGGTTTATTACGTCGCGCTGAAGCAGGCGGGAGTTCCCGTGGAGATGCATTTGTTTGCGCATGGCGGGCATGCGTTTGGGCTGCGGCGAACGAAGCTGCCGATCACGGGATGGCCTCAGTTAGTGGAGCAGTGGCTGGGTACGATCGGGATGATGCCGCAGTAAGTGCCATTTGTCGGGGCCCGTCCTACGTCCGACTTCCTCTCTAACTACGTCTGCAGATAATCCTTGTCCGGACCTCGTGAGAACGATCGCAAACGGGAGATCTACGCCGCGCAGCGTTGTTCATTTGGTGCCCGGTTCGCGCGGTGTGTCGTCTCACCCGGTATTGCGGAGGTCAGGATGCGTTTCAGAATCTTGATGGCGTCGGCACTTGTTGCCGTCGCGGCATGCAAAGCGGTCACCTCGCCCGACAATGGCGGCGGCGGGGGCGGCCCGGCCGGCGATGTGATCGTCGGCAACACCTTCTACAAGAGCGCGCACAACGGCAGTCAGAACCCGGCGGTTGACACGATCGCCGCGGGCGACTCCGTTACCTGGGCCTGGAATGCCGCCGGGTCGCACATGATCCAGTCGACCGGAACTGGCCCGACGATCTTCCGGAACAGTATCGTGTTCTCGGCCGCCACATCCAAGTACACGGCGACGTTCAAGAACCCCGGCACGTACCCCTACCAGTGCGGGGTCCACGGCGCCGCGATGACGGGAGTGATCGTCGTTCAATAACCGTTCCCGGCTAGCAGACATTTGCAGCGGTCGCTGAAAGACCCTGAGTGGTAACGAGGGAATTGATGGTTCCGATCAAATGCGCGGCATCGCCTAAGTGGGGGAATTGCTTCCTGATTCGCTGGGCGACCTCTTGATTTGGTCGATCAAGTGCGTCCCAGAGTCTCGTCCTCAAGTCTCGAACGCTTCTGGCGTGAAAGGAATGGTGGACGACTTCATCCACCAGGCCTCCTCTGATCAACCTGTCCAACGAACAACCGAGGAAGACTATAGGGATACCGAGAAGAGCACTATAGAGGCACATGGACGTGATATCCGAAACCGCAACATCTGAGACTGCCATATAATCGACCCATGAAATTACCGGCGGAATGACTTTCGCACCCTTCGCCTTGAGGGTCCTCAGGACAGACTGCGTGCGTTTTGAGCCACTGAGCTTGGGGTGGACGGAAAAGACAAGCTGAAATCCCTCACTCAAGAACTCCGCCTCGCGCGCGAGTTCTTCTCCGTGGCTCGACATCAGGGAAGGTCGTCCCCAGGTCGACATGAAGAGGGCAACGGGCTTATGGCTCGGTATACCAAGACGTCTCTTGAGCGACTTCTTCCGTGCTGCGCGGAGGATCAACCGCTCAAGCACTGCATCCGTACTGGTTGTGACAACCGCTCGATAAGAGGGATATTCACAGCACACCATATCAATCTCGGCGGTGTGCGTAGCGATCATGCTATGGTAAACGGGCTCGCGCGGAGTCCTCATTCCCTTGAAGCCATACGTGTAGAGCGTGTCGTAGAGGGTCTTCTTCCCCGTCTCAATGCCATGGCTGACGTAGACGCTCGGGGTCCTTCGATCGAAACAGAACCCAAGATAGTGGTGCGTGTAAACGATCAATTTCCACTTCGCGAAAATCGCTCTATGCAGAGGTGTGAACCTGATGGAGAGATTTGCTTCCTGGGCTCTCTGTTCAATCTCCCGCCGGAGCCATCGCGGCGCAGTGACCGCGCACTTAGCGTTACCTCGCTTTGACAGTAATCTGGCGTTCTCGAGGACATAGAGGACGCTGAGGCTATTTTTCGCTACAAACAGGATTTCCTCGGTGTTATCCGTTGGCGTTCCACTTGTTGTCCAAAGAAGCCGACGCAGAAGTGCAAGTGACAGGCCTGCAACGTAGAAAAGCCAAATTCGTGGAACAATTGTGAGCCGAGAGAGTCTCCGAAGCCCGGTTTGAGACCGTGTGGTCATCGTTTGGACCAATTTCAGAGCTGTGAGACGGCACGCCACGAGACACGTCCCCGGAACAACTGAGAGGAACCCGCTCGCGACGGCTCCAAGAATTGTATCGTCGGCGATGATTTCAGTCATGGCTAAACATGGAGATCGGTCTCCCATGGCGCGACAGCCTCAGCGCGAGGCCCGGTGCGGCCGTGAATGGCGCGGCGTCGGCCTGTCATCTCGCTGATTCGTGGCACAGATATCCAGTGCGACGTAGGTTCCCTGGTCGTCGCAAGAACAAGAATGACGGTACTCGACGCCATCGGAAACACCTCGATCGTTCGCCTGCGCAAGGTCGTGCCGCCGCAGTGCGCCGACGTCCTCGTGAAGCTCGAGTGGGAGAACCCCACCGGCAGCATGAAGGATCGAATGGCGCTGGCGGTGATCGCGCGCGCCGAGGCGGATGGGAGGTTGAAACCCGGTGACACCGTCGTCGAGTACACCGGCGGCAGCACGGGGGCGTCGCTGGCACTCGTGTGTGCCGCGAAGGGGTATCGCATCCGCATCGTCACATCGGACGCCTTCAGCAAGGAAAAGCTGGACCAGATGGCGGCACTCGGCGCCGAGCTGACGCTCGTCCCGAGCGAGGGCGGACGCACTACGAAAAAGCTGATTCTCGACATGATCGAGACCGCACGGCGCATGAGCGAGGAGCCCCGCACCTACTGGACCGACCAGCTCAACAATCACGACAGCATCGCAGGCTATGTCCCGTTGGGCGAGGAGATCTGGAAGCAAACCGAGGGCAAGGTCGACGCGTTCGTGCACAGCGTCGGGACGGCGGCCTCGTCGCGCGGCGTGGCCACAGTACTGAAACGCCACAAGCCCGGCGTGACGATCGTCTGCGTCGAACCCGGAGAATCTTCGGTGTTGCTCGGCGGTCAGCCCGGACCGCACAAGATCGAAGGTGTGGGGATCGGCTACACCCCGCCGCTCTGGGAACCGGCGCTCGTCGACGAGATTCAGCCCGTCGCGACGGGCGAAGCCAAGGAGATGGCCCGACGCCTCGCGCGGGAAGAGGCGCTCTTCGCCGGCACCTCCTCCGGGGCGAACGTGATCGCCGCGATCCGGGTCGCCCAGCGCCTCGGCCCGGGGAGGACGGTCGTCACCCTGATGGCCGACTCGGGACTCAAGTACTCGAGCACGGATGTGTTTGCAAGATCTTGACCGTCGTTTCGGTTGCTCCCTTCCATAATCCGCGTTACTTGATGGTCATGTCCTCGTTCTCGCTGTCGATCAACGGCAGCTCGCGAACGGTCGACGTCGCTCCCGATACGCCGTTGCTCTGGGTGCTGCGCGATACGCTGGACATGCGTGGCACAAAATTCGGCTGCGGCCGCGGTTTCTGCGGCGCGTGCACGGTGCATCTGGATGGCGTCGCGGTGCGCTCCTGCCAGACGCCGATCGCCAGCGCCGCCGGCCACTCCATAACGACGATCGAAGGTCTCGCCCGCCAGACGCTGCATCCACTGCAACAAGCCTGGATCGACGAGGACGTGCCGCAATGCGGCTACTGCCAGGCCGGTCAGTTGATGTCGGCGGCGGCGCTCCTATCGAAGAATCCGCACCCGACCGACACGGAAATCGTCGCGGCGCTGTCCGGCAATCTGTGCCGCTGCGCGACCTATGTCCGGATCCGCCGCGCCGTGCGGCGCGCGGCCGAGACGGCAGGGCACTCCTCGTGACGACCGCCCCTCCGAAGCTCAGCCGTCGCGCCTTCTTCGCCGTCTCGGGCAGCGTGGCCGGCGGCCTGATCGTTTCCTATTACCTCGGCGGCTGCACGGGAACGGGTTCGCGTCGCGCCTTCAAGCCCAACGGCTTCGTGCAGATCGATCCCGACGGCCAGGTCACCATCTGGGCGAAGAACCCCGACATGGGCCAGGGGGTGAAGACCTCCCTCCCGATGTACGTCGCCGAGGAGCTGGATGTCGATTGGGCGAGCGTACGGGTGATACAAGCGAATCTCGATCGCGCCGTGTACGGCGGGCAAGGCTCGGGGGGAAGCGACAACACCCCGTCGGAGTGGAATCGGTTGCACCAGGCCGGTGCGATGGCCCGCGCGCTGCTCGTCACTGCCGCGGCGAAACGCTGGGGCGTCGCTGGGGCGGCGTGCGAGACAGAGCCGGGCTTCGTCGTCCATCGCGCCTCGGGCCGGCGGGCGAGCTACGGCGCGCTCGCCGGTGACGCGGCGCTGCTTCCCGTTCCGGCGACCCCGCCGCCGTTGAAGGATCCATCGCAATACCGGTTGATCGGAACGAAGGTGCGCGGCGTCGACGTCCCGTCGATCGTGCGCGGCGTCCCCCTCTACGGCATCGACGTCCGGGTTCCGGGAATGCTGCACGCCGCCATCGAGAGATGTCCGGTGCACGGCGGCAGGCCGGCCCGCGTGGATCCGGCTCGCGCCCAGGCCGTTGCTGGGGTGCGGCAGGTCGTGACGCTCACGGGGCTCGAGAATCCCACCCACCTCCGGCCCGGCGTCGCGGTCGTCGCCGATTCGACGTGGGCGGCGGAGCAGGGGCGCGCCGCGCTGGGCGTGACATGGGATGAGGGGGCGGGTGCCTCGGAATCGAACGATCGCCTGCTGCGGCGTTTCCGTGAGCTGGAGGCGGGTGGCGATCTGAAGACGATCCGCACAGCCGGTGATGTCGCCCGCGCCTGGCGCGCGGCGGTCACCAGGGTGGATCTGACGTTCGAGCAGCCGCTGCTCGCGCACGCGACGCTCGAGCCCCAGAACTGCACGGCGCATTTCCACGATGGGCGCTGCGAGGTCTGGGGACCGCTGCAGATGCCGACGAGCGGCGCGTCGGTCATCGCGGCAGCCGTGGGCGTGCCGGTCGAAGCGGTGACGATTCACATCACCCGCCTGGGCGGGGGATTCGGGCGCCGCCTCCTGTCCGATTACGCGGCCGAAGCCGCAGTCGTCTCGAAGCTCGTCGGGGCTCCGGTGCAGGTGCTCTGGTCGCGTGAGGACGACACGCGCCATGATTACTACCGGCCCTGCGGCCTTCATCACGTCCGGGCCGGCCTCGACGCCCATGGACGGCTGACCGTCTGGCACCACCGGCTCGTCAATCTGTCGCGCAACCGCTACCGCCGGGCGACGAACGGCCCGGAGATGACGGAGATCTACGGACTGCTCGTGCCCGTGAGCGGCGATCCGAAGGACAGCTACGATCCCGATCTCGTCCCCACGCGCATTCCGAACTGCCGCCTCGACTACGCCGACGTCGAGACGACGGTGCCGACCGGCGCCTGGCGCGCGCCGGCGCACAACTTCAACGCCTTCGTGATCGAGAGCGTGCTCGACGAGCTGGCGCACCGCGGCAAGGTTGATCCCGTGATGCTACGCGCCGGGTACTTAGGCGATCAACCGGTCATACCGACGACCGATGACAATCCAATGCCGTACGATCCACGTCGTGAACAAGACGTATTGCGCCTCGCGCTCGAAAAGGCAGACTGGCGCCGATCGCTGCCGCCGAATTGGGGTCGCGGCTGGGCGGCGCACTACACCTTCGGCTCCTACGCGGCGGTCGTTGCGGAGGTGTCCGTTGAAGGCAACCGCCTCGCGGTGCAGCGGCTCGTCGCTGCGCTCGATGTGGGGATGCCGGTGAATCCGCTCACGCTCGAGGCGCAGACCGAGGGGGGCGCGCTCGACGGACTGTCGGCGGCGCTGTTCGGTGAGATCACGATCGATCGCGGCCGGACGGTGCAGTCGAGCTTCGACGGCTACCGGCTGCTGCGCAACGTCGAGGCACCCAATGTCGAGGTTCACATCACGCCGAGCCGGGCGAAGCCGATGGGGTACGGTGAAATCGCGCTGCCCCCAGTTGCCCCGGCCGTGGCGAACGCCATCTTCCGGGTGACGGGCCGCCGCATCACGCGCTTGCCGTTCGTCCAGGCAGGATTCGAACTCGTCGCCCCGCGGAGCTATGGCTAAACTCGCGCTCATCTCCGTCTTCGCATGCCTTGCGTCGCAGCTCCCCGCGCAGTCCCCGGAGAGTCTCGACCTGACCGCCGTCGGGAAGGATCCGCGTTGGAAGGTCGCCGGTCGCACCACGTCGGTTGTCGACATGCAGGGCAAGCACGCGCTGCATCTTGGTGAAGGGCCGGGGATGGGTGTCGTGTGGCTCGACGGCTATGACTTCGCCAACGGCGTCATCGAGGTGGACGTTTTGGGACGGAGCCAGCCCATTCAAGGCAGTTTCGTCGGCCTCGCGTTCCGCGTGGTCGATAGCCAGACGCACGACGCCGTCTACTTCAGGCCGTTCAACTTCCGCGCGACCGACTCGACCCGCCACAGTCACGCGGTGGAATACGTGTCCCATCCGCAATGGACCTGGCAACGGCTACGAACCGAGCACCCAGGAGTGTACGAGCGGGCCGTTGTTCCAGAACCGGACGGCGATGCATGGTTTCACGTTCGGGTCGTGGTCGAGCGACCCAAGGTGAGCGTCTACGTGAACGGCCGAGCCGAGCCCTGTCTCGTGGTCGACGAGCTGAGCGACCGCTCCCACGGCTCGCTGGGCGTTTGGGTGGGTGAGGGCTCGGGCGGCTTCTTCGCAAACCTCCGTGTGACGCGCACGCCGTAACGGTCCAGCCCCTCGGGGCCTCGCCTACCCCAGTCCACCATACCCGTTCCCCCGGCACCGGGGCCTAAGTTCGGCTCTGCCGGACAGTTACCTGCGGGCCCCTCGGCCGTCTTTAGGCGATGCCCGACGAGCGCCCGCGAACCAGCCCAGGACGTGAACCGCCCAACAGCCCCACGCCGCTCCACCGCCCGCTCGGTGGGAGCGACGTGACGGTCATCGTTCCCGCGTTCAATGAAGCCGACAGCATCGGCAGCACCATCCAGAGCCTCCAGGCTCAGACAGTGACGTTGCGCGAGATCATCGTAGTCGACGATTGCTCGAGCGACGGCACCGGCAACATCGCGCGCGCGCTCGGGGTCACCGTGGTCCGTCCGCCGACGAACACCGGATCGAAGGCCGGCGCCCAGACGTTCGCCCTGCGCCACGTCCACACCGCCCTCACGGTCGCGGTCGACGCCGATACGGTGCTGGAGGCGGATGCCCTGGAGCGGCTGCTCACCGCGTTCGAGCGGCCGGGCGTCGCGGCGGCCTGTGGCTTCGTGCTCCCGCAACGGGTGCAGAGCATGTGGGAGCGGGGACGCTACATCGAGTACCTGTTCGCGTTCACGTACTACAAGCAGGTGCAGGAGTGCTACGGGCGACCGCTGATCTCGTCCGGATGCTTC
>DATJJY010000146.1:0-3295 GCA_035491895.1 Gemmatimonadales bacterium | reverse complement strand
CACGAGCGGCGACGGCGCTGTCGTCGATGGCAACGTCAGTGCCTCGGGCGACGTCACGCTCGGCGCCAACAGCCGGATCCTGGGTACCGTGCACAGCGGCACGGGCGTGATCACGTATGGTGCCGGCGCCACGGTCGGTGGAGTGATCTCGGCGGCCTCCGTCTCGGGGGCCCGCAAGTAACTGGATCAAGCGCTCATCTCCCGCCGGCCGATGTCGAAGCACGCCGGCGCGGAGGCGATCGCTCCGCTTCATCCTCGTCCCCCGCGACCGTTCGTTCGCGGGGGACGAACTGCGTAACGCATCAAGCAAACCGCTGCGGCCTGTCGTGGCAGGGGCCCTGCATCGCGAGATTCGCCCGGACTGTCCTCCGTTCGATTGGCCTGTGCCCGCGCAATCCAGGACCGCAACGCCAACGCGGTGAGATCCCGTTCACGGGCGACGGCCCCGGCCGTCTTACCTCAGCGCCGAGTTCGTCTGGCTTCTCTCGGCCAGTGGTGACGGTGTCGGGACGAGCGGTGAGTCGAATGGCACATGGCAGGTTCCATGCACCGTGACTCGCGCCATCACACCTGTCAGGAATCGAACCTGGGGTCCGCTCCAGTCCCGGTATCGCTGACCCCCCCACGGGAAAGTGCTGAGCAGCTGCCCGCGCAGACGCCCCGGGGTTCCCGATCACCCTCAGCATGCACGCCTTCTGGGCCGTGAAGGATCCGATGATGGCGCAGGTACAGTTCGCGATGTTAATGAAGAACCTGGGTCTGCTCGGTGGCGCGCTGCTCGTGGCGCACCTGGGTGCTGGCCCCTACAGTGTCGATACGCGTCGGGAAGCGGCGCGCTCGTCGCGGTAGAATGCCCGTCATGGAACTCGGCATCGATAGCTTTGCGGCGGCGTTCACGCCGGACAGCCGCGCCGTTGCCTCCGCGGATCGCTTGGGCGATCTGATCGAGCAGATCGTTCGCGCCGATCAGGTCGGCCTCGACTCGTTCGGGATCGGCGAACACCACCGAAGCGAGTTCCTCGACTCGGCGCCCGCGGTCATCCTGGGGGCGGCCGCCGCGCGCACCGAGCGCATTCGGTTGACGAGCGCGGTGAGCGTTTTGAGCGCCACCGATCCCGTGCGGTTGTTCCAGGAGTTCGCGACGCTGGATCTGCTGTCCCGTGGTCGCGCGGAGATGGTGGTGGGTCGCGGCTCGTCGATCGAGGCATTCCCGTTGTTCGGCTTCGACCTCGACGACTACGATGCCCTCTTCGCGGAGAAGCTCGAGCTGCTCTTGAAGGTCCGGGACGAGGAGCACGTGCATTGGAACGGCCGCTTTCGGCCGGCGCTAACGGGGCAGGGGGTCTATCCGCGACCACTGCAGAAACCGTTGCCGATCTGGGTTGGTGTGGGGGGAACACCGCAGTCCTTCGTCCGTGCCGGAACGCTCGGACTTCCGCTCATGGTCGCAATCATCGGCGGCGAGACGCGGCGCTTCCGGCCGCTGGTGGATCTGTATCGCGAGGCGGGAAAGCGCGCCGGTCATTCCCCTGAGCGGCTGAAGGTTGGCATGCACTCGCCCGGCTACGTGGCTGCGAGCACGAAACAGGCCGTGGATGACTTTTATCCCGGCTGGGCCAAGGCGGTCTCGGACATCGGGCGGGAGCGTGGATGGCCGCCGATGACTCGGCGGGACTTCGAGGCGCAGATCGGACCGGAGGGGGCGCTGATGATCGGCAATCCGGATGAGGTTGCCGAGAAGATCCTACGGCACAGTGACGCGCTCGGCGGTGTCTCGCGGGTCACGTTCCAGATGAATGCGGCGTCGTTGGCGCAGGAGACAATGATTGAGGCGATCGCGCTGATTGGCGCACAGGTGGCACCTGCTGTACGGGCGAGGGCCGGAGCAGTCGGGCGGTGAACGACTCTGACCCCACGCCTCGGTCGCACGACTCGGTTGTCGCGCGCGTGATCGGCCTGGCCGGCAGCCTACGCTCGGGAAGCGCCACACAGATGGCCGTTCGCTACGCTTTGCTCGGCGCAGAGAAGCACGGCGCGCAGACCCAACTCCTCGACATCGCTTCGTACGACCTGCCCTTTCTCGGACGCGAAAAGGAGCCGAAGGGGAGGACCGCCGTCGAGCGCTTTCTCGGCGACATCCGCGCCGCCGACGGGATCGTCCTCGGATCCCCCGAAATCCACGGCAGTTTGAGCGGCGTCTTGAAGAACGCGCTCGATCTGACCGAGCGGCACGCGTTCGAGGGCAAGATGCTGGGACTGATCGGAGTGGCCGGTGGTCAGATGGGTGCGAGCGAGACCCTGAGTCATCTGCGAGCGATCGCTCGTTCGCTGCATGCCTGGGTCGTGCCGGTACAGGTCTCGATCGGCGGGGCCGACAAGGCATTCGATTCGCGAGGTGAACCGGTCGACGCGGGGTTGCGTGACCGACTCCTGTCGGTCGGGAGCCAAGTTGCGCGCTTCGCTTGGCTGCACAAGTGTGAGAACCACCTCCAGTTCGTCAGGGAGTGGGAGGCTGCCGGCACGGGCGACGCTGAGGTCCCTTCGTGAAAAAGATCGGCTTTCTCTCCTTCGGGCACTGGACACCATCGGCATACTCCAACGTCCGGTCGGCGTCCGATGCCCTTCTGCAGTCGATCGAGGTCGCCGTAGCCGCGGAAGAGCTGGGCCTCGATGGCGCGTTCTTCCGCGTACACCACTTCGCACGCCAGCTCGGCTCGCCGTTCCCACTCCTCGCCGCCGTCGGCGCGCGCACGAAGAGGATCGAGATCGGGACCGCCGTCATCGACATGCGCTACGAAAACCCGATGTACATGGCCGAAGATGCAGGTGCCGCGGACCTCATCGCTGGTGGGCGTCTGCAACTGGGCATCAGCCGCGGATCACCGGAACAAGTGATCGACGGCTGGCGTCATTTCGGCTATACGCCCCGTGACGGCGAGACGGCCTCCGACATGGCGCGGCGCCACGCTGAAGTGTTCCTCGAGTTGCTGAACGGCGTCGGGTTCGCGGAACCCAACCCGCAGCCCATGTTTTCCAATCCGCCGGGACTGTTGCGCCTCGAGCCCTACTCAGAGGGATTGCGCAAGCGGATCTGGTGGGGATCGGGTTCCAACGCGACCTCCAAGTGGGCCGCGACACTTGGCATGAATCTCCAGAGTTCGACGCTGAAAGATGATGAGTCGGGCGAGCCACTGCACGTCCAGCAGCGCAAACAGATTGAAGCCTATCGTGAGGCCTGGAAGGGCGCCGGACACCGGCATGAGCCACGGGTGTCCGTCAGTCGCAGCATCTTCGC
>DATJJY010000145.1:0-5733 GCA_035491895.1 Gemmatimonadales bacterium | reverse complement strand
CGCTTCCTCCACATGTCGATTCCGATCGGCGGCCCCCTGCCGCGCTACGTGGTGGATTACGCCGCGCATCTGATCCGGTCGCTCGATTCGGCCGAGGTCGACAACGGCAACTCGACGCATGCGTAACCCGTTGTCGCGCTCGCTGCCCCGCTATCACGTCCGCCTGTATTGGCCCCAGTCTCGGCCCGACGGCAACGAGTGGTGGCTCGTGACGTTCGAAGAGCTCCCCGGCTGCATGGTGCAGGGCCGATCGCTGAGTGAGGCGGAAGCGCGGTTGTGGCGCATCCTCCCGGGGTACATGAAGGAGATGCGCCGCAACGGGCAGTCGGTCCCGAAGCCCATCGAGACCGACGCGCCGTCGATCGAAGGCATCAGCGTCGTCATGGTGCCCAGCGGCGTGGTGCCGAGACCCAGTGATCCGGAAACCACCGCCCCATTCACGCCGGTCGGCGAGCTCCGTTCCGTCGCCTCGCGCGCCGACGCTGCTCTGCTCGGCTCCTGATGAGCGACTTGATAACGGCTTGAGAGCACGGGGAGAGACTGGGATCGCGTATGAGCGCGACCCTCTCCCCGGCGCTGGGCGCCACGGTGCTCTTCGTTTACGCGTTCCTGTCGAACGTGGCCCTGGCGGTCGTCCCGCACGAGCCGGCGGTAATCTGGTTCGGGCCCCGCCTCGGTATTCTCGCGACCGCCGCCATCGCGACCCTCGGCACCGTCGCCGCCGCCTGGGTGGACCACCGGCTGTTCGCCACGGCGGTCGATCGCCTCGCAAACCGGCGGGCCGGCGCGATGCCGCCCCCGTCGCTCGCCCGGCGCTGGTTCTCACGCGCCCCGTTCGCGGTGCTCGCCGCGAGCGGCGTGACGCCGCTGCCCTTCTTCCCCTTCAAGCTGCTCGCCTTCGCCGCGCGCTATCCCCGCGACCGCTACCTCGCGGCGGTCGCCGCGGGCCGCCTGCCGCGATACCTGCTGCTCGCCTGGCTCGGCGTGACGGTGCAGCTGCCTTTCTGGGCGCTTGCTCTGGCGGGCGTCCTGCTCCTCATCCCGACACTGAGGGTATTCCGATGCGCAATCCCGAACGCGAACTGACCTTTCTGCTCGCCGGCCCGGAGCGCCGGCTGCTCCGCGCCATCGCCCGCCGGTTGCCGCGCGCGATCTCCTCGGACCACCTCACGACGCTCGGCGTGCTGGGCGCCACCGCCGCCGGAATCGCCTACGCCCTCTCCGCCGCGCACCCATCATGGCTGTTGGCCGCGAGCGCGGCACTGGTCCTCAACTGGTTGGGAGACAGCCTGGACGGTACGCTGGCACGGGTACGCCACACCGAGCGGCCCCGCTATGGCTATTACCTCGATCACATCGTGGACGCCTACTCGACCGCCGCCATCGGCATCGGGCTCGGGTTGTCGCCGTACTTCAGCCTCGGCATCGCCCTGGGCCTCGTGGTCGTGTACCTCGCGCTCTCCATCAACGTGTACCTCGAGTCGGCGGTGTTCGGTGCCTTCCGGCTCGGCTACGGGGGTATCGGGCCAACGGAAGTGCGGCTGATCCTCATCGCCGTGAACACGGCCCTGTTTCTCCTCCCTCCCGCGCTCCCCGTGCGTCTCATCGCCGACGGCGTGCTTGCGGCTGCGGCACTCGGGATGGTCGCGCTGCTCGCCGTCCGGTTCGCTCGCAACCTGCGCGACCTGGCCCGTCTCGAGCCTCTCGCGCGCCTCTCCCTGTCCTTCAGGACACCCGCAGTGGCCGAGCCGCGACTTCAGGCGAGGGGGAATGACGAGGGGATCAACGTTCGTCGACCAGCCGCCGCACCCGCCGAAATACGTCGTACCACATTATCCGGGTGAGCTTTCCGGTGTTCGTGTTCTGGCGACTGGGGTGGTAGGACGCCAGGAGATACGTCCCATCGGGAAGCCGCGTCACCGCGCCGTGTGCGAACCGGGGGCGCCTGCCCGGCGGCAACTGCGCGCGCCACCCTGAGGCGGTGAGAAAGGCGTCGTGCCCGACGCGGCCCAGGGCGAGCACCACGCGCCGGCGGGTCAGCAGCTCGAGCTCCTTCGTGAGATAGGGCCGGCAGTTGGCGAGCTCCACGGGCGTCGGCTTGTTGTCGGGAGGAGCGCAGCGGGCGGCCGCGGTGATCCAGCAATCGCGGAGTGTCAGGCCGTCGTGGCGGCTCGTGGCCAGGGGCCTGCTCGCGAAGCCGAAGCGATGCAGCGCGGCGTACAGCCAGTCGCCGCTCGCGTCGCCGGTGAACATCCGCCCGGTGCGGTTCGACCCGTGCGCGCCCGGGGCAAGCCCGACGATCACGAGGCGGGCGCGCGCATCGCCGAATGCCGGGACCGGGCGGCCCCAGTACGCCTCCGCCGCGTAGGCGCGGCGCTTCTCCCGCGCGACCCGCCGCCGGTAAGCGACGAGCCGCGGGCATCGCGTGCACTGGATCACGCAACGCTCCAACACGGTGAGCGCGCGTGCGCTCACCGCTCGGCGAACCAGGTCCCCGTGAAGGTGTAGGTGATGGTCTGATCGCCCACGGAGCAGACGACGTTACCGTCGAGGCGATCGGCCGATTCGACCGGCGTGTGGCCGTCGTATTCGCAGTTGGGAGCCTTGAACCGGATCGTGCGGCCGATCACGTGCCCTTCGGTGACCGACCCCGAGTCGGTGTTATCCGCCGTGCCTTGCGGCGTGACGCAGTATCCGCGCTGGCCGTACGCTCCGACGAACCCGTTCATCGACTGCTCGATCTCGTACGTCCCCGAGTCGACACACGATGCATGATGCGGCACGTCGGCGTAACGCTCGACGTAGCGCCAGTGTCCGGAGATGTCGACGAGATTGGGATTCGTGCCGCCGCCGGAACAGGCGACTGCGATCGCGAATGTCACGGCGGCGAGCGCGAGGAAACGAGGGGCGGAAACAAACGGTCGATCAGGCATCGGTCGGCTCAAGTCTCCTACGATAAAGCATATTCCGGGGCGGTCAATCGCGTGGCGTGACCACGACGCGCGCCTTATTCCCCAGGGACACGTACCGATAAAGAAAGTACTTGAGCGGATTTACGGCGTAGGTCTCCCAGTGCGCCAGCACGAGTCCCGCCTGCTCCGCCGCGAAGGTGAATGACGCGCGGCAGAACTCCTGCACGTGCCCCGGTACATAGTCGGGCCGGTAGCGATGGCGGTGCAGCTGCCAGCGCCGTAAGCCGCGGCGCAGCTTTGCATCCAGGGCGTCGATGTTGGGAAACTCGAGCACCCCAATCCCGCCGGGCGCGAGCAGCTCGCGGATTCTGCGCAGCGCGCCGACCGGATCGGGGAGGTGCTCGAGCACGTGGGTGAGCAGCACCACGTCCCAGCTCGCGGGTGCACCGCGGAAGCCCTCGATGTCGGACGTTTCCACCTCGAGGCCGAGTGTGGCACGCACCAGGGCGACCTGCTCGGGGAACAGCTCCACGCCGTGCACCTCCCATCCATCCTGGCGCGCGAGGTGCAGCACGATTCCGTCGCCGCACCCCAGGTCGAGCATCCGGCCCGGCGGGGGGCGGTGCCGCCGGATGAAGGCATAGGTCTGCCGGTGCCCGCGGTTCTGCCGCGTCGGCGCAGCAGGGTCGATCTGCGACATGACGTACTTCGCTTGATTGACCCCGGTGCGCGTGTCGTACAGCACCAGCTTGCAGCGCCGGCAGCGATAGAAGCGGAACTGGTCGCGGTCGCCCTGGCTGTAGAACAACTCCAGATCCCGTTCGCCGCAGAGTTTGCAGTCCATGACTCGCCCTTGCTATCAGGGGTTCGAACCCGCAGCGATCTCCCCGCGCAGCAGCAGCGAAATCGCGGCGGCCACGAGACCACCAAGAGAACCGTTGCGAATCTCGCACCCGAGAAACCGCGAGACTATCAAAGATCGGCTACCCGCGAGGGTTACCTTGACGCCCCCCGAGAAATATGTTGAACGCGTGGGACGCGTCCTCGCGGTAGCGGTCGTTCTGGCGAGCGTCGTACCCGGGGTCGCCCGAGCGCAGTGCCCCGATGGCTCGCCTCCGCCGTGCCGCGCTGCGGCAGTCGCCGTACCACCGCCTACCAGCGTCGCCGTGCTCTACTTGGACAACGCGTCCCCCGATTCGACAGACGACTATCTCGCGGAAGGCCTGACCGAAGCGATCATCGTCCAGCTCGGCCAGGTCGGGCGCATTTCCGTCCAATCGCGCTCCGCGGTACGGCGTTTCCGCGGCGCGCCCATCCCCGATCCCCGGATGATCGGCCGGACGCTTGGTGTCGCGTATCTCGTAACCGGCAGCGTGCAGCGTGCGGACCGCGCCCTGCGCGTCACGATCGAGCTGGCGCACACCACGACCGGCGTCCGCGTGTGGGGCGACCAGTTCGTCGGCGCCGACGACAGCCTGTTCGCGCTCCAGGACAACATCGCCCGGCGGGTGGCGGAAGGTGTGGCAGGACGGCTCCTCCCCGCCGAGCGCCGGGCGGTCGCAGCGGTGCGGGTGACGCACAGCCCCGAGGCCTACGAGCACTTCCTGCGGGGGAACTTCGGTCTCGCCCAGCGCAGCTCCACCGGGATGACGCGGGCGACGGCGGAGTATCGGCACGCAACGGCGCTCGACTCGGGATTCGTTTCGGCGCTGGCCCGCGTCGGACTCGCGTACGCCCTGCGGCTCGATTGGGCCTGGGATGCGACGGGCGCGTCTCCGCCAGACAGCCTCCTGGATCGGGGCATGGCGGCGGCGGACGAAGCGTTGCGGCGCGACCCGTCCAACTCCGATGCCTGGCTCGCCCGGGGCTACCTGCTCCAGTTCCGGAACCCCCGCACCTGGGACGGTGTGATGGCGGCGTTCGCGCGTGCCGTCTCGCTCGATCCCCGGAACGCCGAGGCGTGGCACCAGATGGGGGACGCCGCAACGGTCATGGGTGACGACTCGACGGCGGTCACGGCTTGGCGGCGCGCCCTGGGGATCGATCCCGGGCGTCCCATCACGCTCCGCGCCTACGCGCAGATGGTCGCACCCGCCGAGTCCGGTCCATTCTTGGACAGCGCCCTCGCCGTCGACCCGGGATTCCTGTTGGCACGGCTGAGCCGTGCCGACGCGCGCCTGGGCCAAGGTGACACCGCTGGTGCCCGCCGCGACCTCGAGGCGTCTCGCTGCGAAGCATGTGCGGCCGAAATGTGGCCGTCGTGGACCGCTTGGCACGCGCTTACGCTCGGCTCGCTCGGCGATACGTCGACCGCCCGGGCCGAGGCGGACTCGGTGTTCGCCCGTCTCCAACGCGCGGGAGGTCTCAGCTGGCGCGTGGCGGAGCCACTCGCCCTCCACTTCCTGCAGCTGGGCGACTCTGCGACGGCATTGGACCTGCTCGAGCGGATCTCGCCGCGTGGCGTGAAGCTGTGGTCCCTGCTCACCGGCGACGCAAGCGCCGTGTTCTATCCCGTGGCGTCCACCCAACGGTTCCGCCGGATCGTGTCCGACGCGACGCCACCGTGGGCGCCACCGGAAGCGGAGATCCTCGACCTGCCGACCTCGGCCGCCCAGCGGACCTTGTGGGAGGGGACCTACGCCGGGGTGTATGGGCGCGTGCGCATCTCGGCGCGCCAGGATCACCTCATGGTGGCGCTCGCGGGCCGGGAACTAGGGCGGTTGCTGTACCAGGGAGGCGACACCTTCATCGCCTCCTGGGACCGCGTCACCCGGGTGGTATCCGGCGCGGGTGCTGTCCCCCTCGAGGGATTCACGGTCAC
>DATJJY010000144.1:0-6795 GCA_035491895.1 Gemmatimonadales bacterium | reverse complement strand
CAGTTCTTCGGAGATCACGCTCGTGCCCTATGAGGAAGCGTACGAGGCCGGGTTCGAGGACATGGCGCGCCGGGCGCCGGACATTGCAAAGATTAAGGGGCTGATCGGATACCGCCCGGTGCTGGATCTGCCGGAGATGCTGGATCGGGTCATCGCGTACGAACGAGAGCGGGGAGCTTAACAGGACCAACCGGGCGGCCCATCGTCAAGATGGCCATGTGACGAGGGTCCCCGACTTCGAATGCCACTCGGCGAGTGAACACTAGAACTCAGGACTCTGATGAAGTGCGGGACGTGTGCCGGCGGCTCGGCGGACGCGGTGCCGTGTACGAGCGATGATTATGGGTGGTAATGCCGCGCTGTCCTGCCCGGCGTGTCACGGTTGCAAAAAGCGGCTGCGCGGGCAGAAGGCCGGCCATGGCGTATGGGAGTGCCGTCGCTGTGGAGCGTTGTTCGTGCCAACACCATCGACTAGCGCCGCGTTGCACGACCTCTACGACCATTACTACGAGCAGGCGCGGTTCACGACCCCGGCGACGGTGATAGCCTCGCTCGAAGTCCTAGTGGGCTCGGCTGAGCGATTCCGGAGGACAGGACGATGGCTCGACGTCGGTTACGGCGAAGGGAGCCTTCTGACCGTGGCCGAGCGGCACGGTTGGGCGTGTCACGGCAGCGAGGTCTCACCACACGCGCTTGAGTATGGGCGGCGACGGGCCTGGGTGGTGACTCCGGATCCAGGCGGCGATGTGCGATTCCAGGATGGAGCGTTCGACGTGGTGACAATGATCGAATTGCTCGAGCACGTGGCGGAGCCGACTCGATTTCTTGCCTACGCGGCGCGCTGGCTAAGGCCGGGCGGCCTCCTCTACATCACGACGCCTAACGCGGAGAGTCTGAATCGCCGGGTCCTCGGGCTCAGCTGGAGCACGGTGTCGCCACCCGAGCACCTCGTGCTCTGGACCGCGGTCGCTCTGCGCCGGGCCTTGGAGCCAGCGGGGTTCGTTCCGTTTCGTGTCCGCACCGAGGGCTGCAATCCTAGCGAAATCCTCGCCCGCCTCCGCCCGAGTCGGAGTTCCGGACGCCCGGTCGATCGCAATCAGACGGCTCTGACCCTAAGCGAGGCGCTCTCTCGCAGTCCGCTGCGGCGAGCTATCAAGGCGACGCTGAACGCGGGCCTCAGCGTGTCGCGGCTGGGCGACACTATCAAAGTGTGGGCGGTCCGTGCTAGCTAGCGGTCACACTTCTGCGCGGGTTGAAGCCGGACATATCGGCCGATGGATCTTACGGTGCACTGGATTCCGCCCACTCCTTCTTCAACTCTACCGTTGCAACAATTCCGTTCCTCCTGCCTGCGGAAGCAGGACAGGGTCTACGGGGCGGGGCCGGGCATGATTTGGAGGCGGGGCGATTGTAGGAGCAAGGCACCGCGCTGCTCGGAGTGAGGCCGCGCGGATGAACATCGTGTACACCTCGATCCTCAACCCTTGGGACGTGCGCCACGGGGGCGGCCAGAGAATCGTCCACGAGCTGGCGTGCGCAATGATCGGGCGTGGGCACGACGTTGATGTCGTGTATTCGAGTGCCGGAAGGATTGCGCCGGGGCGGCTGCCCTATCGCGTCCACTTCGTCCCGCATCACGAGCGTCTGTACTTGAACCCCTTGGAGTTCGTTCGGCTCCTGTGGCGCCGACGGGCGAGGAGCGGCATCCTGCACGCGCACGGGTATGAGGGGGCCTTCTACCGGCCCCTGGTGGGGGGCGGGGTCGGACTGGTGGCAACGACCCACCATCCGGATCCTCCCGCGTTGAACATGCCTCCGGGGCGGCGGGGGTCGCCGCGTCGGATTCGCTGGATGCGTGAGCGGATCATCGCGCTGCTGGAGCGACGAGCGCTGCGAGCGGCGGATCTCGTGATCTGTACCAGTGACTTCAGCCGCGAGGCGCTGCGCGACCGCGGCTATCTCGGGGCCGGGAACCGGATGGAGGTCGTGCACAACGGCGCTCCCCCGCTGCCACGGCCGCTCGACCCGGAAGCCGACGTAGAGCTCGTGTGCGTGGCCCGGCTGGACCACCACAAAGGACTCGACGTGCTCCTGAAGGCTCTCTCACAGCTGGAAGAGCCGCGGCCTCGTCTGCACTTCGTCGGGGTCGGGCGCGACGAAGGTGCGCTCCGGGCCCTGACGGATGAGCTGGGGTTGGCCAAGACGGTGAGGTTTCGCGGGCAGCTCGACCGGCAGGATCTGGCGGCTTGCCTGGCCGGCGCGAGGGTTCTGGTGCTCCCTTCGCGATCCGAGAACTTTCCCCTCGCGATCCTGGAGGCCATGCAGGCCGGCCTCGCGGTGGTCGCGACGAGCGTCGGCGGCATTCCCGAGGCGGCGAGGGATGGGAAGGAGGCGCTGCTGGTGTCTCCGAACGATCCGGGGGCTCTGGCGAAGGCCCTCGCGCGGATCCTGGGGGACGACCGGCTTCGGCGGGAGCTCGCCGCCGCGGCGGCCGAGCGCGGGAAGCGGTTCACCTGGGAGTCCGCCGCGATGGGCTACGAGGCGCTCTACGCGACCCTGTGTGACTGACCACGCCGACCGTAGGGCCGGGATCTCGCGGGCCAAGCGAGGCTGACCCGGGTGAGCGTGGAGAGGGCGGCCGGCGCGCCGCCGGCGGTGGCGGCCCCGGCGCTCGAGCAGAGCAGCCTCGTCGGATCCGTCGCCTATATCGGCGGGATCAACGTCGTCGCGTTCGCGGGCGGGCTCGTCCGGCAGAAGGTCTTCGCGGTGTTCCTGGGGCCGGCGGGGCTCGGCGCGTTTGGTCTCGCGGCCAGCTTCCTGGAGCTGCTGGCGACCCTGGCCCGGCTGGGAGCTCCGGCGGGCCTGCTGCGGGAGATGCGACAGGCCCTCGCCCAGCAGGAATGGAGCAAGGCCGCGAGGGTCTTCATCGATGTGCGACGGGTGACCCTGCGGAGAACAGTTGTCCTCGGCGTTGCGACCGCCTTGCTCGCTCCCGTCCTGATCGATCATCTTCTCGCCGGCGTGGTGCCGCGTTGGTCGATCGCGCTTCTGGCGCTGACCGCGGTGCTCCTGTTGGCCGGCGAGCTCTGCTACGCGGCGATGAATGCCTTCGGCCGGGTTCGGACGATGGCCGTCGCCAACGTGACCGCGGTGTTGCTCGGCTTGCCGGTCGCGACGTGGCTCGTCGCGAGCTGGGGATTGTCGGGGGCGCTGGTGCAACTCGGCACCGGTGCCCTCATCGCCTTCGTGGTGTCGCAGCGCCTGCTCACCTCGATATTCCGGCCCGGTGAGCATCACCCGGATCGGATCCGCACGGAGGACGCGGCCCGGACGGTCGCCCGCGCGGTCCGGATCGGAATGGCCCAGACGCTGCACCATCTCGCCATTACCGCCAATCTCCTGGCGTTCCGATCCATGATCGTGGCGCGATTGGGGACGGCCGCGAGCGGTCTCTACCAGGGCACGATGGGGCTCTCGCGGCAGTACACGATCGCGCTGTCCGGAGGATTGTTCGTTTACCTGTATCCGCGTCTGGGCGCGCGTGCCAATGATCTCGACGACTTCGCCCAGGAGCTCGCCAGGGGGCTGGGGTTCGCCTTGGCGGTGGTGGTGCCCGCCGGGGTGGGACTGATCGCGTTCAGGGACTGGATCGTGCGGATCGTGTTCAGCCACGAGTTCGAGCCGATGATCCAGCTGATGGGCTACTCGATGCTGGGGGACATGGCGACGATCGTGGGCGAGGTGCTGAAACTCGCGATCCTGGCCTCCGGGGCCTCGCGCACCTACGCGGCGCTCGGACTCGTGACCGAAGCCGTGTACCTGGGCGCGTTCTGGGTGGGACTCCACGCGTTCGGCCTCCCGGGCGCGGTCGGCGCGTACCTGGCGGCCAGTCTGCTGGGGGTGGTGATCTGCGGCGCGGCCCTGGTTCGGCGGGGCCGGCTCAGATTGTCGGCGCGACTGACCTCGCAGTTGCTCCTCGCCCTCCCCATCGCGGCCGTCGTGACCATCGCGCCGTGGGGCGGCGGGACTACCCGGGTCGTTGCGATCGTCCTCGGCGCGGCGTGGATGGCGATCTGGTGGAGGGAGCTGCGCTCCGGATGGCAGTACTGATCGATGCGCCTCGCTGCATGGTGTGCGGATCGGGGAAAACCACGCGCTGGTGTGCCCCCACCGACGTCGTCGCCATCTGGCGTTGCCGTCGTTGCGGCGCGCGGGTCATATCTCCCGCGCCATCCCTCGCACATCTGCGCGAGCGATACGAGGAGGAGCACCGCAGCGGGAAGTGGAAGCGGCTCATGGAGCACGCGGACGCCGTGGAGATCGAGCGCCGGGCGAGGGTGATCACTCGGCTGGCTTCCCGGTCGGGTGGGGGGACGCTGCTGGACGTCGGGTTCGGGGACGGTCGCTTCCTCGATGCGGCCGGCCGCCTCGGGTGGAAGACGGTGGGAACGGAGATCGCGCTGTCCGCGGTATCGCGAGCGGCGGCAGGCCACCGGCGCATCGTCGGTGACCTGGAGGCTCTCCGGGAGGGTCCGATCTTCGACGTGATCACGTTTTTCGACGTGCTCGAGCACCTACGGGAACCCGCGGACGTGGTGCGGCAGGCGGGCGCTCGCCTTCGGGAGGACGGCCTGATCGTGATCACGATGCCCAACGTGCGAGGGACCGCGAGTCTGCTGGCGGCATCGCGTTGGCCCTACTACGACTTCGGGGTCTACGGCCACATCCACCACCTGAGCCCGCGGCACATCCGGGAGCTGGTGCGGCGGGCCGGGTTCGAGGCGGTGTACGAGGAGACGCGCGGGTCGGTCGACCTCCGGCATCTGCCCGCGATGTACGGCTGGCCGCTCCCGTCGAAGATCGGCGGGTGGGTGTGCGACAAGGCCAGCGGCGCGCTCGCGCGGATCGCGGAGCCATTGGGATTCGGCAACACGCTGCTCACCGTCGCGAGAAAGGTGCCGGGGCGGCCGACGGCGTCGCGGAACGGAGCGCGCGGGTGAAGCTCGGGATCGACGTGGTGGGTGCGCTTCGACCGCACACCAGAGCGGGACGCTACACCGCCGAGTTCGTGAGCGCGCTCACCCGGATCGACCCGGGTCCCGAGGTCGTCCTGTTCTGCAACGCCTTTCGCGTGAAGGACGCCGGGAAGGTCCTCGGGCTCGGACCGCCGGTCGTCAATCCCCGCATCCCGGGACGCGTGCTGCTCACGGCGTGGCGGTGTCTGCGGTGGCCGCCCATCGATGTCCTGATCGGCCCGGTCGACGGGTTCCACACATCCGACTTGGTCCATCCGCCGCAGCGGCACGGGGCCACCGTGGCGACGGTCCACGATGTCGGAGCGCTGGTCCATCCGGACTGGTACGCGCCCGACGTCGTGGAGGTGCACCGCCGGAAGAACGAGGCGGCGGCACGGAATTCCGACGCCATTATCACCGGGTCGGAGTTCACGAACGACGAGTTCGTGCGGCTACACCAAATCGGCCGGAACTGCATCCACGTCGTGCCCTACGGGGTGTCGTCGTTCTTCCGGCCGGTCGATCCCGACCGCGCCCGTGCCACCGCGACGCGCCATGGGCTGACGGGCCCGTTCCTGCTGTACGTCGGGACACGTGAGCGGAGGAAGAACCTGCTGGGGTTGATGGAGATCTTCCCGCGGCTGAGCCAACGGCGGCCCGACATGACATTGGCGCTGGCCGGCATGCGTCCATGGGCGGAGGCGAGCGGCGTGCACGGGGCGGGGCACTGGAGCGGGCAGGAAGTGGAAGCCCGCATGCGTAAGCTCGGGATCGCCGGCCGCGTCATCGTCCTCGGGCAGGTGCCGCTGCCGACCCCGCGTGACCTGTACAGCGCGGCCGAGGCTTTCGTGTTCCCCAGCTACTACGAGGGATTCGGCCTGCCGGCCCTGGAGGCGATGGCGTGCGGGGTGCCGGTAGTCGCCTCCTCGAGGAGCGCCCTCCGTGAAGTCGTCGGTGGCGCGGGTGTCCTGGTCGACCCGGACGAGCACGAGGCGTTCGCCGACGCGATCCTGCGGCTGATGGACGAGCCGCACGAGCGGGAGAGGCTCCGAGCCAGGGGGCTAAAGCGGGCCGCGCAATTCACGTGGGAGTCGACCGCGCGCGGAACGATGGGAGTGTGCCGGGAGGCGGTCGGACGCGAATGACACGCCGAGTGCTGAACGTGATCGAAACCCTGGGGCTGGGCGGCGCCGAGCGACTGCTCGTGACGACGCATCGCCATCTCGATCGGTGCTTCGTGGAGTCCGAGGTCGCATGCCTATTCGGGCCGAATCCCCTCGCCGGGGAGCTCAGGGAGGCCGGCGTGCGCGTTCACGAGCTGGAACTCAGAGGCCCGCGCGACGTGACGGCGGGCGTCCTTCCGCTCCGACGGCTGATCGGAGGGGGCCGGTTCGACGTCGTGCACACCCACCTCTACTACGCGAACCTGGTGGGCCGGCTTGCCGCGTGGGGCCGCGCGAAGGTCGTCAGCACGCTGCACAACCCCGACTACACGTACGAGAGCCAGCCCGGAGCGGTGTTCGCGGCGAAGAAGCTGGCCGATCGACTCACCGGGCGGTGGATGACTCGGCGATTGCTGGCGGTGAGCGACGAGGTGCGCCGGGACTTCGAGAAGCAGCTGGGGTTCTCGGGGATCGAAGTAATCCCGAACTACATCGACCTCGACCGGTTCACGCGCCGGCTGGATCAGGTGGACCGCGCGACGGCTCGCGCTCGGTGCGGCGTCGGGCCGGACGACGTGATGGTCCTCCACGTGGGTCGGTTGCACCCCCAGAAGGGG
>DATJJY010000143.1:0-5644 GCA_035491895.1 Gemmatimonadales bacterium | reverse complement strand
TTCCTCACCGCACCGGAGTTCCGGCGCGCCGTGCAGGACGAGCAGCACACCCTGGCGGGACTGCAGACGCAGTACCTCACGGCCTTGCGCGGCGTGTACGGACCGGAGATCGGGGCGGACACCGCGTTGTCGCGGCAGAGCAGGATGGAGCTTCAGGTGCCGCGCGTGGAGCGGCCGAAACCTTAGCTCGTCGGGTTCACTCCTTGGCGCGACGCCGGGCGTGGGGCGGCCGGACGCGTTGGACGCGGGGGCGCTCGACCCGGACCACGGTTTCGGATCTCATTGCTGGCCAGCAGCACCCATGTCCGGGCCGTGCGGCCCCCGCGTCCCCGCGTCCTAGGCCCCACCCCGGCGGGCGCGCCACGCCAGGCGCCGCCCCACTCCCGGCGCCGCGCCACCCCTGCGCCGCGCTACCGACAGGCCTTCCTTAGGGTTTCGGCCGCTCCACCCGCGGCACCTGAATCTCCATCCGGCTCTGCCGCGACAACGCGGTGTCCGCCCCGATCTCCGGTCCGTACACGCCGCGCAAGGCCGTGAGGTACTGCGTCTGCAGTCCCGCCAGGGTGTGCTGCTCGTCCTGTACGGCGCGCCGGAACTCCGGTGCGGTGAGGAAGTCGTACAGCACCGCCGCCTCGATCTGCGCGTCGAGCAGGAACGCGTGGTGCCCGATCTCGGCGAAGGTGTCGTCGCGCATCCCATAGGTGTGATTGGAGAAGGTCGAGCTCTTCACAGTGATGCCGATGCCGGGAATGTCGCGGCTCACGAACCCCGTCTCCTCGTAGCCCGAGGGGCGGCCCCTTTCCTCCACCAGCCCCGGCGCGCCGAGCTTCTTGGCGTAGGCCCACCACAGCTCCGAGAGCATCGCCGTCGAGATACCGTCGCGGTATTCGCCGTAGCGCGTGATCTGCACTTCAGTGCCGGTCTGGAGGGCGGCGCCATGTGCGGCGTCATCCATCATGCGGGAGATGTGCTCGAGGTACACCTCGTCGGGAAAGCGGATGAAGTAGTCGACGACGGTGTGATCGGGAACGACGTTGGGCGCGATGCCGCCCTCCGGGATTACTCCCTGCACCCGGTGCTCCGGCCGCCACGTCGAGCGCAGGTGATCGACGGCGGAGTAGAACTGCACCGCTGCCTCGAGCGCGTTGCGGCCATTCCACGCGGTGAGCTGGTGTGCGGGCCGGCCGGTGAAGGTGTACTTCACAGCGTCGATATTGAGGCAGCAGACGCCGAAGCCAGGGCGGTCGCGCCGCGTTTCGACGGTGGAATGGCTGCGCACCAGGATGTCGGCGTCCTTGAATACCCCCGCCTTCCATAAGACGAACTTCGCCGGCGGGTCGACCTCCTCGGCGGGCGTCCCGTACACGATGATGCGCCCCGGGACCTTGGCACTCCCCATGTATTCGACGAGGGCCTTCGCGGCGGCGAATGCCACGGGACTCTGCGCGTTGTGCTGGTCGCCGTGAAAGTCGCCCTGCGTACCGCGCAGCGCGTCGTACTCGGCGATGAGGCCGAGCGTCGGGCCACCGGCGCCGGCGGGCGAGGTCCACGTGGCCACGAACGCCGTCGGCATCCCCGCCACCGTATCGAGCGTGAATCCGTAGCCGCGCAACACGGCGGTCAGCGTGTCCACCGCGAGGAACTCGTGCCAGCCGACCTCGGGGTGGTGGCCGATCCAGTCGGACAACCCCTCGAGCCCGCCGTTCCACAGCGCTGCGACTCGGGCCAGCACGCGATCGCGCGCCGGGTCGGCCTTCGCCACGAGGCGCTGGGCGGTCTCCGTCGGACGGAGCCGAGCCTCGAGCGAGTCGATCTGTTTCAGGATGGCGGCGGCGGCTTCGCGCTCGGTGTCGGTGGTCTGGGCCGGGGCGGCGCCGGCGGCGCAGCAGAGGGAGGCGAGAAGAACGAGGGATTTGGTCATGGGGTGAGGACTTAGCATCGGGTGGCGGCCTTCGTAATCGTTGCGGGTGCGCGACGTGTCGTTGCGTTGACGCAGCTCAACGTTGCATTACCGCAACAATCTGTGAATCTCGCTCAGGCAGGAGATTGGTCTTCACTCCACAAGTAACGAAGTCCCCTAAATGCTGCGCCAACCGCGAGTTGACGAGTCCGACGGGCTGTGGGTACGGGCAATGCCAATGGTCCAGGCCGTTGCCAGCCGCGCCCGCGACCCGTCTTTGGAGCAGCGAACATGAATCGCAAGGGTTTCACGCTGATCGAGCTGTTGATCGTAGTGGTCATCATCGGCGTACTCGCCGCCATCGCGATCCCGAAGTTCAGCAACACGAAGGCGAAGGCGTACATCGCCTCGATGAAGTCGGATCTGCGGAACCTGGTGACGGCCGAAGAGGCGTACTTCGCGGACTCGCTGGCGTACACGAGCGACCTGGGGACGGACTACGGCGTGACCTCCGGCAACACGATACCGACGATCACACTGACGGGTGACGGCTGGACTGCCACGATGACCAACGCGCTCCTGCCCAGCAATGTCTGCGCGATCTTCATCGGTACGACGGCGGTCGCCCCCGCCACGAACGAGGGCGAGCCGACCTGCCAGTAACACTCACTCCCTGACCCCTCTCCCGTTCGGGAGAGGGGCCTCACCGACCTACCGCTTCGCCAACTCTGCCCGGTACGCTTGGCTCGCGTAAATCGCCACTTCCACGCGCCGATTCAGCTCGCGACCGCGCTCGGTTTCGTTATCGGCGATCGGCTCCGTCTCCCCCTTCCCACGGGTGGAGACTCGATCCCGATTGACTCCTTGGACAACGAGATAGTCCGCCGCGGCTGAGGCGCGACGCTCCGAGAGGCTCTGATTGTACGAGGCCGGGCCGACCTGATCGGTATGCCCGACGACCAGGATGTCCGAGCCGGGATACTTGTCGAGGCTCGCCGCGAGCGTGCGCAGGTTCTTGCGCGCCTCGGGTCTTACGATGTCGGAGTCGAAGTCGTACAGCAGCCCCGACTCGAACGTCACCTGGATCCCTTCCCCGACGCGCTCCACCTTGGCGCCCGGAATGTTCTGCGCCAGCTCCTTCGCCTGACGGTCCATCCGCGCGCCGATCAACGCCCCCGCCGTGCCGCCGACGACCGCGCCGATGATGGCGCCGCGCGCCGTGTGATTGCCGGCCACCTTGCCGACCACGCCTCCCACGACCGCGCCGCTCGTCGCACCGACGACCGCCCCGGTCTGAGCGTGCGTGGCGCAACTATTGAGACTCAAAGACATCAACGTCACCACGCTCGTGGCGACGGAAGCAATCTGCTGTCGGGTCCCCATAGTGCCTCCTTATTTCGGGGGCCAGACCTCTGCTAACCCAGATGTTCGCGAGAGTTCATCTCCCCCCAACGGCTCTGTACAAAGCTGCGTAAGCCGTTGCCGCATCAGTGCGACCCTGGGCCAACCGGTCCTGCGCATCGAGCTCGGTGCGCTGCGCATCGAGCACCGCGAGCAGGTCCGTCGCGCCTTCACTGTAGCGCAGCCGTGCGAGATCAGCAGCCCGCTCGCTCGCGGCGCTCGCTTCCTGCAGGCGCTCGACCTGCACGCGCGCGGCACGATAGCGGCTGAGACTCGTCTCGACGTCCGACACGGCGGCGAGCACCGCCTGACTGTACTGCGCGCGCGCGGCCCGCTCTCGCGCCGACGCCGCGTCGACCTCCGCCTTCACCCGCCCCAGATTGAGCCCCGGCCAGGTGATGACGGGCCCGATCACGTAGCGCAGCGTCGACCGGTCGCCCACAGCGTTGAACTCGGGGGCCAGGTATCCCGCGCTTCCCCCGATCGTGACCTGCGGCAGATAGCTCGCCTTGGCCGCGCCGACGAGCGCGCCCTGCGCGGCGGCCAACCGCTCCGCCGCTGCCACGTCGGGCCGGTACCGTACCACCGTTTCGGGATTCGCAATCGGCGTGACGTCCGGCAGCGCCGGGAGCGGTGCCGCGAGGTCCAACTCCTGGGCGACCGCACTGGGCGAGCGGCCCACGAGCGTACCGATGCGGTACTGCGCCGCCGCCACCTGCGCTTCGCGCGCCGGAATCGTCGCCAGCGTGGAGCTGAGCTGCGCCTGCGCCCGCTCGGTATCGAAGGTGCTGCCGCGCCCCGCATCGAGGCGCCGCTGGGTCAGCTCGAGCGTCTGCTTCTGGTTGTCGGCGTTCTGCCGCGCCACCGCGAGCTGCTCCTGCGCTCCCCGCAGCTCGAAGTAGGCGCTCGCCAGATCGGCAGTGAGCGTGACCTGCACGTCGCGCAGCTGCTCCTCGGCGACATCCACCAGGGCGCCGCGCGCCTGGACGCCGTGGCGGATCCGGCCGAACACGTCGAGGTCCCAGGAGGCGTCCACCGAGGTGCTCCAGATCGTCTGGTCGGGGAAGACGCCGGTCGCGCCGGGGAACGACGGAGCGGCGAAGCGCTGCCGGGAATAGCCGGCAGACACCGTCGCGCCCGGCGTCAGGTCGAGCACGCTGCGCACGCGATCGGAGTGTGCCGCGTTCACGCGCGCCCGGGCTGCCTGCACGTCGAGGTTGGCGCGCGCCACTTCGTGAACCAGACGGGAAAGCGTGGTGTCGCCCAGCTGGTCCCAGTACTCCGACGCGCTGGCGGCGGTTTCTTCCGAATCAGCCGGAGTAGTGGCGACTGGACCCGTGGCCGTCTCGACATGCGAGGGGGCTGGCTCCGAGTCCGCCACTGCCCGGAACGCTGCCGGCGCCGGTACCGCCGGGGATCTATATGCAGGGGCTGCGGCGCAGCCGTACAGCGCCACGAACCCCCAGAGAATCGCCTTACGCAAGGGACGCCTCCTGTACCAACGCAGGTTGCAGCCCGGCGGACTCGAATTCTTCCGCCGTGCTGGGCCGGTGCTCGGCCGCGATGAGCGAGTAGAAGACCGGGACGACGAACAGGGTGAAGAGCGTCCCCACCGTCATGCCGGCCACCAGCACCGTGCCGATGCTGTTGCGGGCCGCCGATCCCGGTCCCGTCGCGAACACGAGCGGGAGATGGCCGAAGACCGTCGCCGCCGAGGTCATCAGGACGGGACGCAGCCGGGTGAGAGACGCTTCGCGCAGCGCGGCGAGCTTCGCGACGCCACGCTCCTGGAGCGTATTGGCGAACTGCACAATCAGGATGCCGTTTTTCGCGATCAATCCGACCAGCGTGATCAACCCGACCTGTGAGTAGATGTTGATGGTCGTGAAATCGAGGTAGCTGAACACCAGCGCCCCGGAGATCGCGAGCGGCACGGAGCCGATCAGCACGATCAGCGGATCGCGGAAGCTCTTGAACTGCGCCGCCAGGACGAGATAGATGAGGATCACGGCAAAGCCCAAGGTCACCGTGAGCGACCCTCCCTCGAGACGGATCTGCCGTGATTCGCCGGCGTAGTCGAGACCGACTCCCGGGCCCGCTGCTCCTCGCGCCGCGGCCTCGAGGACACGCAGCCCTTCTTCCTTGGTGACGCCCGGCTTCACGCCGCCGAAGATCCGGACGGCGTTGCGCTGCTGGAAGCGGTTCAGCGTACGCGGCGCGGTGGTCGACTCGATATGCGTGAACGTCGACACCGGGACGAGCCGGCCGGAGGGCGTCTTGATCTTGAGATCGAGCAGCGGCGCCACCGTCGCCCGCCGGTCGTCGCCGATCTGCGGGATGACC
>DATJJY010000142.1:0-13420 GCA_035491895.1 Gemmatimonadales bacterium | reverse complement strand
GGGGCCGTTTCCTACATCACCGACGAGCTCGGCGGCGAGCGTGCAACGCGCCGCAGCTCCCGCTTTCCGCTCTTCCAGATTTCCGGCCCCGCCTGGGGCGGGGTGGTGATCGGCGGCGGGTTTTCCAGCTATCTCGATCGCTCCTACCGGGTCTCGATCACCGACACGATCACGCTGGGTGGCTCCGGGCAGCAGGTCACCGATGTGCTGTCGAACAACGGCGGCGTTTCGGATCTCCGCGTCGTCGCGGCGAAGCGGTTCGGCGCGCTCGCGCTGGGCGCCGGATTCCACCTGCTCTCCGGTTCGAGCCGGCTCCTCGCCTCGCGCACGTTCACCGATACATCGACGTATCGGGGCGTGACCGAGACGGATGAGCTCGCGTTTCGCGGGTCAGGGCTTTCGGCGAGCGCCATGCTTTCCGTGGGGCGGTCGCTCCGGATCGCCGGGTTTGCGCGGTCGGATACGCACCTGCGCAGCGAGCTGACCGGCGTCGCAGTCGCGCGCAACGATCTGCCGACGACCGTGGGGGGCGGCCTGTACCTGCAGGTCACGCCCGAAGTGGCCCTCGCCACGAGCCTGATTCGGACCTCCTGGTCCGTGGCGTCCGACTCCGACGCCTTCAACACGACCGTCTGGTCGGCCGGGGGGGAGTTCGGGAACCGCCGGCATCCGCTGCGGCTCGGTGTGCGCGGTGGACAGCTGCCGTTCGGACCGGGCGGTACGGCGCCGCGCGAATTCTCCATATCGGCCGGCACCGGCATCATTTTCGCCCAGGGCCGGGGAATCATCGACGTCTCGATCGAGCGGCAACGCCGTACCGGGGCGGGACTCGTCGAGACCCTCTATACGGGACTGTTCGGCATCACCGTCCGGCCGTGAACGTCTACTTTCACACCTTCGGCTGTAAAGCGAACCAATACGACACCGAGCGCGTCCGGCAGGCGTTCGCCGACGCCGGGGTGACGGTGGTTCCGGAGCCCGAAGACGCCGATCTCGCCGTCGTCAACTCCTGCACCGTCACCGAAGAGAGCGAATCGAAGCTGCGCCGCTACGTGCGACGCCAGGCGCGAGCCGGGCGGGACACGATCGTGATGGGATGTGCCGCGGCGCTCGATCGCGGCGCGCTCGCGGCGCTGCCACGGGTCCGCGCGGTGGTCGGAGGTGCCGCTCCCGACCAGGTCCTGGCGGCCGCCGGCGTCGCCGCGACGTCGATCGATCCGGTGCTGCGGCGCTTCACGGGCGGGGCGCGCGGGTGGCTCAAGATCCAGGACGGCTGCGATGAGCACTGCACCTTCTGCGCGACGACGATTGCGCGCGGCGCCAACCGGTCCCGCGCCGTCCGAGAGATCATCGCCGAAGCCCGGGCGCTCGCGGAGCATCACGCGGAGCTGGTGCTCACGGGTGTGCACATCGGGACGTACGGAAAAGACAGAGCTGTGGTCGGTGGCCGGTGGTCAGAGACGTCGTCCTTGGGGGAGTTGCTCGAGGCGCTGGTGAGTGCGGTACCGCAGGTGAGATTCCGGCTGTCGTCGATCGAAGCGACCGAGGTGGACGACCGCATCGCCCGGCTCCTGGTGGAGGCCCCACGTCACGTCGCCGCGCACCTGCACGCGCCGTTACAGTCGGGGTCGAATCGCGTCCTCAAACGGATGGGTCGGCACTGGTACAGCGCCGAGTCATACCGCGAGCGCATTGAATGGCTCGCCGACCGCCTGCCGGTGTTCGGACTCGGTGCGGACGTGATCGCGGGTTTTCCGGGGGAGGGCGCCGCGGACCACGCAGCCACCTGTGCGCTGGTGCGCGAGCTGCCCTACACCTACCTGCACGTTTTTCCCTTCAGCACGAGGCCCGACACGGCCGCCGCCCGGCTGAGCGATCAGAACAGCGCCGCCGCGATTCGCGCGCGGGCAGCGGAGCTCCGGGCACTCGGAGAGGAGCGGGCGGGCGCCCACCGCGCCGCGCGGACCGGCGGGCGCGCCGACGCGGTCGTGTGTGGCCACCAGGACGGCCAAGTGGAAGTGCTCACGCAAGACTACCTCACGGTCTATCTTTCGAGCCGCGCCTGGGACGGGCGTCCCCGGCTCGATATCACCGTGAGCTGAGCGTGCCACGCATCTACGTCGAAACGTACGGCTGCCAGATGAACGTCGCCGACTCCGAGCTCGTCTTCGGCGTGCTCGGGCGGGAGGGGTACGTCCGCACCGACGATCCCCAGGAGGCCGACGTGCTCCTGGTGAACACGTGCGCCGTGCGCGACCACGCAGAGCAGCGCGTGCTCGGCCGGATGGGGGAGCTGAAGCGATACAAGCGTCCCGGTGACGTGCTGGGCGTGATCGGGTGCATGGCGCAGCGGCTCGGGCCCAAGTTGCTCGAGCGTGTCCCTCAGGTCGATCTGGTGATCGGTCCCGATGGATATCGCGGGCTTCCTGAGCTGATCGCCCGGGCGCGCGCGGGCGGCAGGACGGCCGATGTGGAATTCCGCGCCTGGGAGCACTACGAGGACGTGCCACCGGTGCGCGCCGCAGCCGCATCGGCGTTCGTGACGGTGCAACGGGGCTGCGATTATCGGTGCACCTTCTGCGTGGTTCCGATGACGCGCGGGCCGGAGCGGAGTCGCACCTTGGAGGACGTGGTCGGCGAGGTGACCCGCCTCGTCGCCACGGGCACGACCGAGGTCACGCTCCTTGGACAGACGGTCAACAGCTATCACGACGGGACGCACGATTTCGCCTGCCTGCTGCGCGCGGTCGGCGCGGTGGTGGGGGTGCGCCGGCTGCGGTTCACCTCGCCCTATCCCACGGATTTCAGCCCCGGAGTCCTCGCCGCCATGGCGGAGACGCCCGCGGTGTGTGAGCACGTGCACCTGCCGGTGCAGAGCGGCAGTTCCCCCGTCCTCAGGCGCATGCTGCGGCGCTACTCGCGCGAGCGCTATCTCGAGGTGGTCGGCGCGCTGCGTGCCGCCGTCCCCGGTATCGCCCTGTCGACCGACATCATCGTCGGATTCCCGGGGGAGACGGAGGCGGAGTTCGCCGACACGCTTTCGCTGGTGGAGCAGGTCGGCTTCGACGACGCCTACACGTTCAAGTATTCGGTGCGCGAGGGGACGCCCGCCGTCAAGCTCAAGGATCACGTTCCCGATGCGGTGCAGGGGGAGCGGCTCGAGCGCCTCATCGCGGTGGTGCGGACCGTGGCGCGGCGGCGGAACATGGCGCTCGTCGGAACGACGCACGAGGTTCTGGTGGAAGGCCGCGCCAAACGGGGCGGCCTCTTGCAGGCGCGCACGCGCGGCAACAAGATCGCCCTGGTGGATGGTCCCGACGCATGGGTGGGGACCTATCGAGACGTTCGACTCACGGGCACGACCGGATCCACGTTCACCGCGTGGCCGGTGGGGGAGGAGGCAGTCGTCTGGCCGTAACGAACGTGGCACTCGAAGCGGCGCAGAAGGACTACGAAGTACTGCGCCCGCGGTTTCCGACGTTCTGCGGCTGCGATACCTGCCGCGGGGACGTGCTGGTGTACGCGCTCAACCGGCTGCCGCCGCACTACGTCTCCACCCGGGCGGGCGAGATCCTCACCGGCCTGACGATGGGGACCGACCAGGAAACCGCCAAGGTCACGGTGATTCTCATGGAGGGCTTCCGCCGCGTGGCGCTCGCGCCGCGCTGTGGGGCGAAACCGGTGACGCTGCCGTAGTACGGGAGCGGTAGGCGCGGTGCGCCCGCCGCTCCTCTGGATCGCGATCGGTTTCGGGGCCGGCCTGTGGGCCGGCCTCGCGTCGTTTCCGGGGGCGTGGAGCGCGGGCGTGCCGCTCGTGCTCGGGACGTTGCTCGTCGCGCGGCGCGCGCCGGTCGCGGCGGCCCTGGCGCTCGCCGTGGTGGCGGGGTTCGCATGGGGCGCCGCGGCGCTGCGAATCCGGTCCAGCGAGTGCGTGGGGCTATGGAGCGCCCAGGTGCAGGCCCGGCCGCCCAGCCGAGCGGCGTTTGTCCGGCTGCTCGATCCCATACCGGAAGCCGGCGGCGTGGCGGACGCCGTCATCGCCGGCGGCACCTGCGGCGGCGGTCTGGTGGTGCGCTGGCCGGCGGGGAAGGTGGCGCGCGGCGGCACGACGTGGCTCGTCGCCGGACCGTGGCTGGGCGATGCCGCAGGCGGAGTGCTGAAGGTCCGGACGGCGCGACTCATCGACGCGACGCCGCGCGGCCGCGGGGCGCTGCGAGATCGCATCGCGGCGCAGAGCGGCGCGCTCTTCGGATCGCGTGCGCCGCTCGTCAACGCGCTCGTGATCGGCGGACAGACGAACCTCGATCCCGACGTGCGGGAGCGATACGCCCGCGCCGGCCTGGCGCACATTCTTTCCATCTCGGGATTGCACGTCGGTTTCTTCGCGGCGTGGCTCGGGTTGTTGTTGCGGCTCACGGGCGTGGCGCCGCGCATGCGCGCGGCGGTCGGCATCAGCGCCGTCTTCGCCTACTGCTGGCTGCTCGGGTTTCCCGCCCCGGCGACCCGCGCGGCAGTAATGCTCGCGGTGGACGGTGTGGCGCGCTGGCGCCAGCGCGTCGTCGCACCGCGCGGGACGGTGGCGCTCTCGGCGCTGGTGCTGTGTCTCGTCGATCCGTGGTCGATCCATTCGGTCGGGGCGTGGTTGTCGGTGTCGGCGATCGCCGCCGTGATCTGGGCCGATCGCGCGGTGCGCCAGCCGCTGCCGCTCCGGCTCGTGGCGCCGGCGATCGCCGCCACCCTCGTCACCGCGCCGATCACCGCGTTCACCTTCGGCACCGTGGCGCCGATCGGAGTACTCGCCAATCTCGTCGCCATTCCGCTCGGCGCGATCGCGGTCCCGGGTGTAATCATCGCGCTGGCCCTCGCCGGCCTCGCCGCGCCGCTCGCCGCGCTCATCGCCGGCGGCTCGGGGCTCGTGCTGGCGCTGCTCGATCTCGTCGCGGGAGCCGCCGCCGGCGTGCCCGGTGGACACGTCGTCGCCGCGCCCGGTTGGCCCGCGGCGCTCGTGTGGTGCGGCGTGCTGGCGCTCGCCTGGTGGCTGTGGGACGCGCCGCGGCGGCGCTGGGTGATCGCGGCGCGCGTGGCGTGCGCGCTCGCCGCCCTCGCGTGGGGCTCGCTCGTCACGCTCGGGCCCCGTGACAGGGATGGCGTCCTCACCGTACATTTTCTCGACGTCGGGCAAGGCGACGCCGCGGCGTTGCGCACGCCCGCCGGGCACTGGGTGTTGATCGACGGGGGCCCCAGGACGCCGCAGGGAGACGCCGGCCGGCGCGTCGTGCTGCCGTTTCTGCGCCGGCTTGGCGCCGGAGCACTCGCCCTGATGGTCGCGACGCACGGCGACGCCGACCACTTGGGCGGGCTTCCCGCGGTGCTCGAGGCATTGCCGCCGAAGGTCGTGCTCGAGCCGGGAGAGCCGCTGGGCCGGCCGCTGTATCTCGAGTTTCTCGCCGACGTCGAGCGGGACCGTGCGACCTGGCATCCGGCGCGGGCTGGTGACCGGGTCGAGCTCGACGGCGTGACGTTCGAGGTGTTGAGCCCGGACAGTGCCTGGGCGGCCCAGCCTGAGGACGTGAACGAGCACGGCGTGGTGCTGCTGGTGACGTACGGGAGTACGCGGCTTCTCTTCCAGGCCGATGCCGGCCTGCCGGTGGAGGCGCGATTGCACGGTCGGGTGGGGCACGTGGACGTGCTCAAGGTGGGGCACCACGGCTCGCGGTCGGCCACGTCGGACGCCTGGCTCGACGAGCTGGCCCCGGCGGAAGCGGTCATCAGCGTCGGCGCACACAACACCTACGGACACCCCGCGCCGGAGGTGGTGGCGCGACTCGTGCAACATCACGTGACGACGTTGCGCACGGACCGGCTGGGCACCATCACCTTCACGACCGATGGCCATAGTGGACAATTCGAATTCCGTCGTCACGATTGAGCGCTTCATCATCGAGCAGGAGCGCCAGTTCCCCGAAGCCACGGGAGAGCTGTCGAACCTGCTGTACGACGTCTGCCTCGCCGCCAAGATCATTTCGCGCAACGTGCGGCGCGCCGGCCTCACCGACATCCTGGGTGAGCAGGGGACGATCAACGTTCAGGGCGAGCTGCAGCAGAAGCTCGACATCTTCGCCAACGAAACCGTGCGCAACAGCGTGCAGCATACCGGTCGCACGTGCGTGCTGGCCTCTGAGGAAGACGAGGAGCCGGTGCCCGTGCCACCCGGCCGGCCGGTGGGGAAGTACGTGCTGCTCTACGATCCACTCGACGGATCGAGCAACATCGACGTCAATGTCTCGATCGGCACCATCTTTTCGATCCATCGGCGGCTCACCCCCGAGGGCGGGCCGGGAACGCTGCGCGATTGCCTGCAGCCGGGGCGCACGCAGGTGGCGTCGGGGTACATCCTGTACGGCTCGAGCACGATGCTCGTGTACACCACCGGGAAGGGTGTCCATGGGTTCACGCTCGATCCCACGATCGGCGAATTCCTGTTGTCGCATCCGCACATCCGGACCCCGGACGTCGGGAAGTACTACAGCGTGAACGAGAGCTACTGGGATCTGTGGAGTGACGCCGTGCACCAGGTGGTGGCCGCATTCAAGGGCGGCGCGCCTCAGGTGGCTGCGAAGAACGCGCGCTACATCGGGTCGCTCGTCGCCGACTTTCACCGCAACCTCCTCTCGGGCGGCATTTTCCTCTATCCGGCCGACACCAACCATCCGCGCGGCAAGCTGCGGCTGCTGTATGAGGCCGCTCCACTGGCGTTGCTCGCCGAGCAGGCGGGCGGCAGTGCCACGGACGGGCGGCGGCCGATTCTCGACATCGTCCCCGACGAGCTGCACCAGCGGGTGCCGCTGGTGATCGGCAGCAAGCGGGACGTCGAATTTGCTGCGGGGATACTCGCGCGGGAGCCGGTGCCGGCATGAGCGAGCGCCGGCCGGTCTACGGGCCGGCCGATTGGCACGGCGATCCCACCGAGGAGCTGGGGCGACCCGGAACCTTCCCGTTCACCCGCGGCGTCCATCCGACGATGTACCGTGGCCGGCTCTGGACGATGCGGCAGTACGCCGGGTTCGGCACCGCCGAGGAGACCAACGCGCGGTTCCGGCATCTCCTCGAAGCCGGACAGTCGGGTCTCTCGGTCGCCTTCGATCTCCCCACGCAAATGGGCTACGATTCCGACCATCCCGCCGCCCTTGGCGAGGTCGGCCGCGCCGGGGTGGCGATCGACTCGGTCGACGATTTGGAGCGCCTGTTCCACGGCATTCCGCTCGATCGGGTCTCGACGTCCATGACGATCAACGCCACGGCGGCGCTCCTGCTCGCGATGTACGTCGTGGTGGGAGAGGAGCAGGGGGTGGAGCGCACGGCGCTCCGTGGGACCCTGCAGAACGACATCCTGAAGGAGTTCATCGCCCGCGGGACGTACATCTATCCGCCGGAGCCCTCACTGCGGCTCGTCGTTGACGTCTTCCGCTTCGTGAGCGACGGCAAGATGAAGTTCAACCCCATCTCGATCTCGGGCTATCACATCCGCGAGGCGGGGGCGACGGCGGTGCAGGAAGTGGCATTCACATTCGCCGACGGGTTGGAGTACGTGCGCCGTGCGGTGTCCGCCGGGCTCGACGTCAACCGCTTCGCGCCGCTCCTGTCGTTCTTCTTCGCTGGCTATACCAATCTGTTCGAGGAGATCGCCAAGTTCCGTGCGGCGCGGCGGCTGTGGGCGCGGTTGATGCGCGAGCGGTTCCAGGCCGACGACGAGGCGGCGCGGTTGCGGTTCCACACGCAGACGGGCGGGGCGACGCTCACGGCGCAGCAGCCGATGAACAACGTGGTGCGGGTCGCGATGCAGGCGCTCGCCGCGGTGCTGGGCGGAACGCAGTCGCTCCATACGAACTCGTATGACGAGGCGCTCGCGCTGCCGACCCAGCTGAGCGCGACGCTGGCGCTGCGGACCCAGCAGGTGCTGGCGCACGAGACGGCGGTGCCGGAGGTGGTGGATCCCGTGGGGGGGAGCTGGTACCTCGAGTCGCTGACCGACGAGATCGAGCGGCAGGCCCGTGCGCTGCTCGACGAGATCGAGGAGCGGGGCGGGGCCGCCCGCGCCATCGAGCAGCACTATTTCCAGGACGCGATCGCCAAGAGTGCCTACGAGCAGCAACGGCGCATCGAAAACGGGACGGACGTCGTCGTCGGCGTGAACCAGTTCGTGGAGGACGCGCGCGCCCCGGCGGTTCCAGCGCCCGACTATACGGAGCTCGCCGCGGCGCAGCGACGGCGCCTCGCGGAGACGCGCGCGAAACGGGATGGGGCCAAGGTCGATCGTACGTTGGCGGCATTGCGTCAGGCCGCGAAGCTCGAGCAGGCGCCCCTGATGGACCTCATCATCGATGCGGTGCGCTCACGCGCGACGGTGGGGGAGATCAGCGACGTGTTCCGGGACTTGTGGGGCGTGTATCGCCCGGTATAGTTGGCACTATCCCAGGAGACCCCTCGATGCGCGCTCGTTACACCGTACTCCGTCTGGCGCTGGCGCTGAGTCCGATTCCCGCTGTAGCGCAACAGCCGCTCCAGTATCCCCAGGCCGCCAAAGGACCGGTGGTCGACACCCTCTTCGGCAACATCGTCGCCGATCCATACCGCGCGTTCGAGGACCTCGACGCACCCGCCACGAAGGCCTGGGTCGACGCCGAGAACACCCTCACCTTCGGGTACCTCGCCGGGATTGCGCGGCGGGACTCCATCAAGGACAGGCTCACCGCCCTGTGGAACTATCCACGCGTGGCGATTCCGGTGCGGGAGGCGGGGCAGATCTGGTTCCGCAAGAACTCCGGCCTGCAGAAGCAGTCGGTGCTGTACCGGGCGGCCACGTTGCGCGCTACCGCCGCGGCGGTGCTCGATCCCAACGTCCTGTTCCCCGACGGCTCGATCGCCGTGGGGCAGTGGTCGGTGGCCCCCGACGGTCTCCTGCTCGGCTACTCGACCGCCGCGGGCGGGTCGGACCTCCAGGACATCCATCTGCGCGACCTCCAGGCGGGCCGCGACCTCCCCGACGTCGTGTCCCACGTCAAGTTCACCGGGATCTCCTGGACGAGAGACAGCAAGGGGTTCTTTTATTCGCGGTTCCGTGGATCGGCGCAAGGCGCCAACCTGCAGGATGCCAACACGCACCATCAGCTCTGGTATCACGCCCTGGGGGCCGTACCCGAGCGGTTGATCTTCGAGCGCACCGATGATTCGACGGCGGGAGTGAACGGCGCCGTGTCGGACGACGGCCGCTGGCTCTACGTGTTCTCGAGCAGCGGCACCTCGAACAACCGCCTCTGGATGGTCGACCTGAAGGATCCGCGGCGCCCCGACGTCGGGGGGCGTCTGGTTCCGGTCACGACCCAGGAAGATGCGGACAACACGCCGCTCGGTGTCGTGGGCAGGAAGCTCTATCTGTACACGAATTGGCAGGCGCCGAAGGGCCGCATCGTCTCGGTGGCGCTGGGAGACTCCGATCGGACGCATTGGCGCACCGTCGTTCCCGAGGGGCCCGACGTTATGAACGACGAGGCGCTCGTCGGCACGCACCTGATCGTGACGTATCTCGTCGACGTCCAGAGCACGATGAAGCTGTACGATCTGACCGGCGCGGCGCAGGGCGAGGTCCCGCTCCCCGATGTCGGCACGGCGGGCGGGCTCTCGGGGCGAAACGACGGCAGCGATTTCTTCTTCTCGTTCAGCTCGTATCTGCGGCCGGCCACCGTCTACCGCTACGACTTCGCGACACGGCGGCTCGAGCCGTTCCAGGCGACCAAGACGCCGTTCGATCCCGGCCCCTACGAAACGCGCGCCACGTTCTATCAGTCGAAGGACGGAACACGGATTCCGATCTTCATCACGGCCCGGAAGGGCCTGGCCCGGGACGGCAGCCACCCCACGCTGCTGTACGGCTACGGCGGCTTCGACATCAGCCTGCCGCCGTTCTTCTCACCCGCCGTGGCGGCGTGGGTGGAAATGGGCGGCGTCTACGCCCTCGCCAACCTGCGCGGCGGCGGCGAGTACGGCGAGGCATGGCACCATGCCGGGATGCGCGAGAAGAAACAAAACGTCTTCGACGACTTCATCGCGGCGGCCGAGTTTCTTCAAAAAGAGGGATACGCTACGGCCAAGACGCTCGCGATCCAGGGTGGATCGAACGGCGGACTCCTGGTCGGCGCGGCGATGACGCAGCGCCCCGACCTGTTCGGCGTGGCGCTCCCCGCGGTGGGCGTGATGGATATGCTGCGCTACCAGCGGTTCACCGGCGGTCAGTTCTGGGCAGGGGAGTACGGCTCGTCGGCCGATTCGAGCGCCGTGGGTTACCTGCTCGCATATTCGCCGCTGCACAATCTGAAGGCGGGCACCTGTTATCCCGCGACGCTCGTCACTACCGCCGACCACGACGACCGCGTGGTGCCGAGCCACTCGTTCAAGTTCACGGCGATGCTGCAGGCGGCTCAAGGGTGTCCGCGGCCGGTGTTGATCCGCGTCGAGACGGCGGGGAGCCACGGGTACCGTCCCACCGACCGCATCATCGCCGAAATCGCCGACGAGTACGCGTTCGCGCTGGCGAACCTGGGCAGCGCCATCCCCTGAATCCGAAGGGGTGCGAAACAGCCGGCTCGGCAAGAAGTCTCTCGCCGAGCCGGCGTGTTTCAATGCAATTGCCCTACCCGCGCTTGATCATCCGCAGCAGCCAGACGAGCACCACGGCGCCCACGAACGCCATCACGAGCAGCCCAAGGAGCCCACCCGCCGCAATGTGCAACAGACCAAAAATCCATCCGCCCAGGAAGGCGCCGATCACACCGACCACGAGATCGCCAATCAGGCCGTAGCCAGACCCCTTCATCACCTTTCCCGCCAGCCAACCTGCTACCAGTCCGATGACCAGGAACCAAATCAGGTTCGTGCCTTCCATGGACCCCTCCGGTTCAGGTGAGTGCCACCCTTTACCCACGGCGAAGTTCTGTCAAACTTAGCTCGTTCCAGCTCTCATGCACATCCGCCCGATTACCCTGTTGCTCGCGCTGCGGGCGCTCGCCTTTGCCGCTGCTGCCGCCGGGCAGGCGGGCGCGCCGTATCACGATCCGCGGCTCCCCGTCGCCGATCGCGTGCGCGATCTGCTCGGCCGCATGACGCTGGAGGAGAAGTTCTGGCAGCTCTACATGACACCGGGCGATCTGGCCGATCCGACGCATGACTACTCGCATGGGGCGTTCGGTCTCCAGGTCACCCCGGTGGCGCCGCCCGGGACGCCGGTCGATCTGGCGCGGGCCGATGCCCTGCATATCGATTCGATTCAGCGGTTCTTCGTCGAGCGCACGCGCCTCGGCATCCCGATCGTGCCGTTCGACGAGGCGGTGCACGGCCTGGTTCGGAACGGTGCCACGGTGTTCCCGCAGGCGATCGCGCTCGCCGCGACCTGGGACACCGCGCTCGTCGGCCACGTCGCGGCCGCGATCGCCGCCGAGGCGGCGACGCGCGGGATCCATCAGGTGTTGTCGCCGGTCTTGAACCTGGCGCGCGACGCGCGCTGGGGCCGCGTCGAGGAAACGTACGGCGAAGACCCGCGGCTCGCCGCCGCGATGGGGCGCGCCTTCATCGGACCCTTCGAAGCCCGGGGCATCGCCGCGACGCCGAAGCACTTCGTGGCGAACGTGGGCGAGGGAGGACGGGACAGCTATCCGATCGAATGGGATGAGCGCGAGCTCGAGGAGACGTACTTCCCGCCGTTCGAGGCGGCGATCGTGGAGGCGCATGCCCACGCCATCATGACCGCCTACAACTCGGTGAACGGCAGCCCCGCGACACAGAATCGCTGGCTCCTCTCCGAGGTGCTGAAGCGGCGCTGGGGGTTTCCGGGATTCGTCATCTCGGACGCCGCGGCCACGGGGGGCGCCACCGTCTTGCACATGACGGAGCCCGATACACCGACGGCGGCGCGGGATGCCTGGGGCGCCGGACTCGATGTCGTGTTCCAGTCCACCTACGAGCAGCACCGGCCCTACTGGGACGCGGTGCGACGCGGGCTGGTCTCCGACTCCGTGGTCGATCGGGCCGTAGCCCGCGTGCTGCGCGCCAAGTTCGAGCTGGGACTGTTCGAGCATCCCTACGCCGACCCCGACAGCGCCGCCGCGAGTGCCCGCGACGCCACGCACCAGGCGCTGGCGCTCGACGCGGCGCGTGAAGCGATCGTGCTCCTCAAGAACGCCAGGGGCGTGCTGCCGATTCCGTCGGGACGCTCGATCGCGGTGATTGGCCCGGACGCCGTCGAAGCGCGGTTCGGCGGGTATAGCGCGCCGGGTGAGCGCCGCATCTCGATCCTCGCAGGACTGCGCGCGGCGGCGGGCGCGCCGGGGCGTGTGCATTATGAGGCGGGCCCCGGTCGTGGGGCGATCGAGTACCTCCCCGTGCCCGCGGGAGCCCTGTCGCACGACTCCGCGGCGTCCGGCCGGCCGGGATTGCGCGGTGAGTACTTCGACAACATCGCCCTCTCGGGCACGGCGCGGCTCGAGCGCATCGACCCCAGAATCGATTTCGCCTGGACGCTCGAAGGCCCGGGCGCCGGGATCGAGCGCGACTGGTATTCCGTCCGATGGACCGGCCGGCTGCATGTGCCGGCCAGCGGGATCCGCACGATCGGCGTCGTGGGCAGCGACGGATTCCGGCTCTATCTCGATGGCCGCCTCGTCATCGACGATTGGGAGAAGCGCTCCGCCGGCGCACGACTCGCCGCGGTGACGCTCGGGCCGGGATCCTACGAGATCCGGCTCGAGTACTTCGAAACGACGGGGAACGGACGCGTGCGCCTGGTGTGGGACGCCGGGGTCACGGACGATTGGCGCGCCGCGATCGGGCGGGCCACGCGGCTCGCGCGTGCGGCGGACGTCTCCGTGATCGTGGCGGGGATCGAGGAAGGGGAGTTCCGGGATCGCGCTTCGCTGCGCCTCCCGGGACACCAGGAGGAATTGATCCGCGAAGTCGCGGCGACGGGGACGCCGTGCGTCGTCGTGCTGGTGGGTGGGAGCGCGATCATTATGGCCTCGTGGCTCGACCGGGTGGGAGCGGTGCTCGACGTCTGGTATCCCGGTGAGGCGGGTGGCCGCGCCGTGGCGGAAGTGTTGTTCGGCTCGAGTGATCCCGGGGGCCGGCTGCCGATCACGTTCCCCGTGTCCGAAGGGCAGCTGCCGCTCGTCTACGACCACAAGCCCACCGGGCGCGGCGACGACTACGTCGATCTCACCGGCCAGCCGCTGTATCCGTTCGGCTACGGATTGAGCTACACGTCGTTCGCGTATTCCGACCTGACTATCGAGCCGGCGGAGATCCCGCCGGCGGGCCGGGCGACGGTGCGCTGCCGGGTGAAGAACACCGGGTCGCGTGCCGGGGATGAAGTCGT
>DATJJY010000141.1:0-10650 GCA_035491895.1 Gemmatimonadales bacterium | reverse complement strand
GATCTGGACGACACGCCCCCGCAGCTGGGGGACGGCTACCGCGTCGAGGCGCGCGTCGTGCAGTGGGAGGGCGACGCACTCAAGGTGCCGGCCAGCGCCCTGTATCAAGTCGGCGATCAGTGGCGCGTGTTCCTCGTGGAGAATCGCCGGGCCCGCTCACGAGACGTGCGGGTCGGTCATCGCAATCCCGACGAAGCGGAGATTCTCGACGGCCTGAGCGTCGGAGATCGCGTGATCCGTCAGCCGACAGACAAAGTCTCAGACGGCGTTCGAGTCCAGGCTCGGCCTCGGAAGTAGGTAAGCCCGAAAGGCGCCTGAAGAGCCTTTCACCGGGATCCTCCGTTCCCGTTCCAGATCCCATGAAGGAACCTTGAGGTGCCGTACACGCCGTCTTCAATAGCCTGCGACCAATTTGCCGGTGAAGGAGCGACCCTATGCAACTACAACGTGTGCTGGCTGGAATCAGTCTCCAGGCGCCCAATCCCCGCGCCGTCCTCACCGCCGCCGAGGTCGCGGCGGTGGCGCACGCGGAGCTCGAAGTCCTGACCGTACTTGCGAACCCGTGGGAGCTCGTGCGGGCGGACGAGGTCGAGGGTCTGCGGCGCACTCACTTGGGATCTCCGGCAGAAGTGGCGGCTCAGCGGGCGTGCGAGCGCCTGGAGCAGCTCGCGGGACCAGCGGTCATGGCGGCGCCACGTGCTTCCTATCGAGCGGCGTTCGGCTGGCCGAGCGTAGAGCTGGTCCGCCGGGCCGAGGAAACCGGTGCCGACCTGATCGTGTTGGGGAACTCGGGTCATGCCGGCATCGGTCCCGCGGAAGACGTGACGCCGGCGACGCTGCGGCGCAGCCGGGTGCCCGTGCTCGTCGCGCCACCCGTTCACGAGGTGTATCAGCGCGTCCTCGCCTGCGTCGACGACAGTCCCAACGCCTCCCGCGTTCTCGAGGCCGCGACCACCCTGGGCGAGTCCCTCGGTGTGCCCGCCGTGGCACTGCACGTCGAGCCCGCGACGACCGGCATCCTCGCGGCCGGCGGGCGGCGCCCGTGGCTCAACCGGCTGGAAGAGACTGCGGGCGGCGGAACGATGTTGGCACTGGAAACGGTGGTCCGGCAGGGTGACGTCGTCTCCGAGATCCTGAACGAAGCGAAAAGCGGGCCCGACTCCTTGATCGTCTTTGGGTACCATCGAGGCCTGAACTACGGTGCCGCCGGAGCGGTCACGACCGTCGCCGCCCGCCTGCTCCGTCGCGCGACGAGCGCGCTGCTGGCCGTCCCCGTTTAAGGACCCGCTGCCTCTGAGTGGTCAAGGCGGCGCACCGGAACGCCGCCGAACAGCGCGTGCGATTCGAGGTGGCGGTGTTTGGGAACGACGCTGAGCGCGCCGACCTGCGTATCTTGCTCGACGACGACTCCGATGCCGATCACGCTGCCCACCCCGATCGTCACCCCGCGCCCGAGACGCACCCGGGCCGTCTTCACCATTCCCGACTCCACCACGTGACCCGAGAGATGCACATCGGCGCCGATGACGACGTCGTCGTCGAACTCGAGGAGATTGTGGTCCGCGAGCTGGGAGCTGTTCAGGTAGACGCCGCGCCCGAGTCGGGCTCCGTTCAACCGGTGGTACAGCGTCCACAGCGGCGTGGCGCGCAGCAGCGTCCCCACGAGCACCCGGACGACGTGCGTCGACATGCCGTAGCGCGCCCAGCGCAGCAGCGGCCATTCCATGTCGGCGATCCGCATCTCGGCGTCGGGAGGCGTACGCCACCCGAACAGCCGAGCCGACAGCGCAGACAGAGTCAGCAACGAGACTGCGAACACCAGGTAGGCCGGCACGAGCGACATTGCCAAGAGCGTAATCCGCAGCGCGTTGTCTCGCACGGGCCAATGGAATTGCCATTGCCAGAACAGCGCCGCCGGCAGCATCGAGAGCCCGAACACCACAGTTTCCGTGATGCCGATCGTCACGACAGCCCAGGCGACGCGACCGGCCTTGCCGAGTCGTTCACGTGACATGACCACCCCGTACGATCCGCACGTGGCACTCACAGGCGACGGGCCCGCTCTGGTCCTGGTCCCGGGCATGGACGGCACGGGGAGTCTCTTCTACCGCCAGGTGCCGCTGCTCGCCAAGCGGTACCGCGTGGCGACGTACCAACTGCGCGATGACGCGGCCGACATGGCTACACTGGTCGACGACCTGGCGCACGTCGCCCGTGGCACGGCCACAGCGGGTAGCCGGGTGGTGGTCGTGGGCGAATCCTTCGGCGGCGCGGTCGCGCTCAGTTTCGCCCTCGCCTACCCCCACCTCGTCGCGGCCCTCGTCGTGCTCAACTCGTTCCCCCGCTTTCTGCCGCAAGTACGACTGCGGCTCGCGGTCCGAGCGCTGCAGTTGATGCCGTGGGAAGCGATGCCCTTGGTGCGACGATTGACCGCGTTCCGACTGCATTCTCGCTATACGCATCGGGCCGAGATCCGCCGTTTCATGGAACTGACGCAGCAGACGAGCCGGGCGGGGTACATCGCCCGGCTCCGGATCCTGCAATCGTACGACGTCCGCGATCGGCTGGGGGAGCTCGAGATGCCCGTGCTGTTCCTGGCGTCGGAGCGCGACCACCTGGTGCCCGCCGTCCGAGAGGCTCGAGAGATGGCGAGTCGTGTGCCACAAGCGATGGTGCGCGTCTTGCTCGGGCATGGCCACATCTGCCTGATCGCGCCGAACCTCGATCTCGAGCGCGTGCTCCGGGAGTGGCGGGGCTGCTGATCCAACTCCTTTCCAGAAGCGCCTTCAGTCCTTCAGCACGAACGTGACTTTCATGCGGACGCGGTATTCGGTCACCCGCCCGTTCTCCACTACGACCTTCAGGTCCTTTAGCCAGGCACCGCGGATATGCTCCAGCGTTCTCGCGGCGCGGGTGATGCCCGCCTGGATGGCGTCTTCGAACCCCTGCGGCGACGACGCACTGATTTCTGTGACTTTGGCGACTGCCATGGAGGTTCTCCTGTGTTCAGGGGATTTCTCACGTTTCTACGAATGGCGCAGCAGTGCCGCCACGCCGTCGATGCGCGCCGCGAGGCGAGGCTCCGTGAGTTCGACGACGGTGCCACCGCGGCGCCGCGTCTCGGCGGCGGCGGCGACCACGAGATCGGGCACCCGAGCGACCCCCTCACCCGTAGCCTCCGCTTTGGTCGCCATCAGGCGGCCCGAGACAACTCGGTAGCCCGGGCGCGAGAACCCCGCGACCACCAGCAGAGCGCGGACCTGCCCCTCGTCGAGCGCCCGCAGCACGGGCCGAATGCCGTTGACGGCTCGCTGCGCCCCGAACGCCTCGTCCAGTGTCTGAACCCACTCCGTCTCGGTGACGACGCTGTGCGCGCGATGGGCGGCCTGCGCCGCGCGACGCACCTGAGCCATTGTGAGCCGCACCGGATTGAGGTCCGCGGTTCCCACCACCAGTGTGGCGAGCGGCCGCGGTAGAGCGCGCGTCAATCCCGCAACGACGGGCTCCGACCCTCCGACCAGGACTTCCCGAGCTTCATGCGCGCGCGTCAGCGCAGCGAGCCGCCTTGCGACCGCCCCGTAGTGGCGACGCTCCTCCTCCTGGCGGTGCCGATGGAAGGCGGCCTCACCCCTGCCGGGCGAGTCCCGCCGGTCGCTGTGGAATCTGCCGCCGCGCGGATGCGGGGTGACGAGACAGGGAAGCTCGATCACATCCGCACCATGCACGAGAAAGAGTCGAGCGTGTTCATGATCCAGGACGACAGCGAGCAGCGTCGACTCGGCCATAGCGCCTCCTTCGCTCAAGATGCCGGCGGTCGTTGAAGCGACGGTGAGAGCATGATGAAACTGCGTCATCTTTCGACACGATTCATCCATTCTTCATCCACCAGCGACGACCTTTCTCCCATCGCTGGAGGAAGCAACGTGTCGTCCGTCTGGAAGCCTATCCTCATCGCCGTGGACGGCTCGAGCGAATCCGTCAGCGCCGCTCGTTTCGGGACCCGGCTGGCCGCGCGCGCGGGAACCCGGTGGCGGCTCGTGCACGCGGTGCGCGACCCCGGCGTCGCGCTCACGGCGAGGCTGCTGCAAGACAATGCGGCCGAGCTGGACAGGGCGCTCGCCGAACTCATCGGCCCACAGCTCGAGGACGCCCGTGGCACCGCGATGGCGAGCTCGGCGCCCGGCGAGCTCGTCATCCGCATCGGCCGCCCGGCACCGGTGCTGCAGGCGGAGATCGAGCGCTGCGGAGCGGGCCTCGTCATCCTCGGTGGCAAGCGACACGTGGCCCTGGGACGCTGGCTCGGCGGCAGCACGGCGCTCGACGCGGTTCGGCTGCTCACCACTCCGGTGCTCGTTACGAAAGGCGATCTCGCGGACCTCGACCGGGTGCTGGTTGCCGTGGATCTCTCCCCCGCAGCCCAACCCACGATCCGCGAGGCCGAGCGCTTTGCGTTTCTGGCACAGAGCAAGTTGCGAGCGATCCATGTCATCGAATCGCTGACTCGCAATCCGGCGGTGGCCCGGTGGGTCGATCAGCAGCGCTTCGAAGGCCAGTCGCTCGCGGCGCTGGAGCGCCGCGTCTGGCCGAGCCTCCGAATTCAGGATGCCGAGCGCACGGTCCGGTTCGGCGATGTCGTCGCTGAGTTGACGGCGGAAGCCGTCGAGTGGGGAGCCCATCTCCTGGTCGTGGGCACCCACGGGAAGGACTGGATCGACCGCCTGCTGCTCGGCAGCGTGACCGAGCGGTTGATCAATGCATTGCCGGCACCGCTTCTCGTGGAGCCGGTGCGATCGCAGCCGGACGTCTTCGGAGACGAGGCACTGCTGGCTCAGGTCGCCAAGGCTCCCAGAGCAGCACAGGAATCGCACAATGGCGTTGGCATGGAGGGCGAACGATGAACGCGAAGCTGTTTCGCGACAGGATAGAGGCCGGCGCCGCACTGGCGAAGTCGCTCGACGCCTATCGAGGATCCGACACACTGGTGCTCGGCATTCCGCGCGGTGGAGTCGTGGTGGCGGCCGAGATCGCGCGCTCGCTCGATGCGGAATTGGATGTGGTGGTGGCCCGCAAGCTCGGGGCGCCCGGCCAGCCGGAGCTGGCAATCGGTGCCGTGACGGCCGACGGCGGCCGATTCCTCAACGAGGAGATGATCCAAGCGTTGCACATCTCGGCGTCGTACCTCGATGCGGTAACTCGAGTGCAGATGGCGGAGGCGCGACACCGGGAGACGTGGATGCGGAACCTGCGGCCGGCCGTGCCGGTCGCGGGCCGCATCGTTATCCTCGTGGACGATGGACTGGCCACCGGCGCGACGATGCTGGCTGCCGCACGGGCGCTGCGCCGGCACGGGCCGGCACGTCTCGTAGCCGCCGCACCCGTCGCGACGCGCGATGCGTGCGCGGCACTCCAGGCCGAAGTGGACGAGGTCGTGTGCCCCCTGCAACCCGAGCCGTTCGGCGCCGTCGGGCTCTACTATCAGTACTTCGAGCCGGTGGAGGATGAGCAGGTTCGGGAGCTGCTCGAAGCGACCCGTCGCGCTTCGGCAGAGCAGGCGGGGTTGGACGTCCGGGGATGAGAGCGTAGGACTGGAGCATAGAGAGAACGAGCGGCCCGCTGCGCCGAACTGCAATCGGCGTGCGGGCCGCCCACGCACCGGTTACCCGGAGTCGGGAAATTGACTTTCCCGTTCTTCTTCCCGCAGCGACCGCCGAACGGTTCACGTCTTGCGGTTGGGCTTTGGGAGCTCCGGCTTCTATCCCCACGATGCTTGACGAGCTTCGTGGTTCGCCGGTGCAGGCGCTGCCAGTCGGTCGTCATCGCTGCTCGACCTCTTGCACGGCATGCCGGGGGCGCCGCTCCCGCATGGATGAGACTCGCGATTGGGTCTCATCGCTCCACGTAAGGTGATCACTCGGATCGTCGGATCCTTTTCCGTTGCCGGACCAGGAACCTCCCCGACTCACATGGAGTGGCTGCAACTTGTGCCGCGCGGCGTGAAACTGGCGTGAAACGAACGTGCATGTTGCTTCAGCCTGCCCCTATTCCGCGCGCGCTTTCACGTCACCCCGCTGGCGCCGGACAGCGTCCTGCAAGCGCCGTCGAGCCGCCTCGTAGGCACGCTGGATCGCCGTGTGCAGCTCGGGGTGCGCCTGGCGCTTCACCACGAGCTCGCCACCGGGGACGGTGATGTCGAACCGTACGTTGTACATGATCGGCTCCCCCATTTGGCGCTGAGGGACTTCCAGCATGACGCGAATGCCCGTGATGCGGTCGTGATAGCGCTCGAGCTTCTCCGCGTATTGGCGCACCAGCGCCTCGGTAGCGCTCCCCAGCTCGACGCCGCGAGCGGCGATTTGCAGTGGCAGTTGCATGGCTCCCTCCTTTCAAACCCTTGACGACTCGAGCGGCCACGGCCGGGCGACCTTCTGCGGCTAGGCGATCCGATGGCTCCGCAATCGAACATACCGCCGTCACTCGACGCCGTGGGGCACTGTCCGGTCTTCTAATGCGAGGTTCATGAGAAGCTTAGGCGCGCGTCACTAGGGTGGTTCGGCAGTGACGACCACACTTGCGACGAAGGTCACGATGACCGGCGCGACCAGCGGGGCGCTTCGACATCTGCTGGGGGTCGAACGTCGGCTGGAAGCGCTCGAGCGCGCCATCGGTGCGCTGGAGGATCTCCAGACCATGCTCGGGCAGCCGCCTGGCGTGGCGACCCAACCGACCCACGTCGAGATCATGCAGGAGGTCTCGCGGTCCGCTCGATCTCTTCTCGAGGGGGAGCTGAGCCAATGACTCCGCCACTTACCGAGCTAATTACGAATCACGTCCCGGAAGCCGTGAACATCCCCATCGGGTTGACCCACTCCGTCCCCGGAACCCTGGCCCTCCCGCCGCACCCATTGGGGTTGGTCCTGTTCGCGCACGGCAGCGGCAGCTCCCGGCTCTCTCCCCGCAACCGCTATGTCGCCGATTGCCTGTTCGAGTCGAATCTCGGGTGGCTGCTGTTCGACCTCCTGACCGATCACGAGAGCCGCTCGCGCGGCAACGTGTTCGACATTTCGCTGCTCGCCGAGCGGTTGCGGCTCGCCACGGAGTGGGCTGCCGATTACCCGGCCACCCGCGATCTCGCGCTCGGATACTTTGGGGCCAGCACCGGTGCCGCGGCGGCCCTCATGGCCGCGGCGGGCAGCACGCGCGTACGGGCGGTGGTGTCGCGTGGCGGACGTCCTGATCTCGCGGGCGAATGGCTCGGGCGAGTGACGGTGCCGACGCTGCTGATCGTGGGCGGCGCGGATTCCTCCGTCCTCGAGCTCAATGCGCGTGCACTGCAGCTACTGGGTGGCCTCAGAGAATTGATCGTTGTGCCGCGGGCCACGCATCTGTTCCAGGAGCCCGGCACGCTCGAGCGTGTCGCAGAAGCGGCGGCCGGCTGGTTCCGCCACTACCTCCCCGTCGGCGCCACCGAGGGTCGCAACGCGGTGTCACGACCCTCGGCACCTGAAGCCGTCGTCGCAAGCACACCGATGTAGGGAAGTGTACGGAGCTGGTTGCAGTAGTCCAACCCGTAGCCGACCACCCATTGATCGGGGATGTCGAACCCGACGTAATCGATTCGCAGCCCCGGCGGCGCGCGGTCCGGCTTCCGCGTCAGCGTGCAGATCCGCAGTGAGGCCGGGTTCCGGGCCCGCAGCGTGCGCGTGAGGTAGTCGAGCGTCCCGCCGCTGTCGACGATGTCCTCGACGAGCAGGACGTGCCGTCCCGTGATCGGGACGCGCAAGTCCATGATCAGGCGCACCTCCCCGGTCGGCGTCGAGCCGTGCTCGTAGCGCGACAGCGCGACGAAGTCGACGCTGCGCGGCACCGTCAGCCTCCGAGACAGGTCGGCGAGGAAGATGAACGCCCCCCGCAGTACACCCACCAGCAGGAGATCGTCCACGCCGGCGTAGTCACCTGAGATCTGCGTCGCCAGCTCGGCGACGCGAGCGGCGATGCGGTCGGCGGAGAGGAGGACAGGCGGGGGCGCCGGCGCGGCCACCTTATACTCGCGCTGCCGCCACCGCCGCGACGATATCCGTCTGCGAGATCACGCCCACGAGCGCCCCGGCGTCCTCCACGAACAGTCGCTGCACCTTCCCATCGAGCATGCGCTGCGCGACGTCGCGCACGTCTTCCTGCGGGCCCACCGTCGCCGGCCAGGACGTCATGATCTCGAGTACCAGCGTCCGCTCGAAGAGATGCTCGCGCGACAGCGCGTCGGAGCATCCGGCTTCGGCGTCGAGCAGGTCGCGTGTCGAGCAGATGCCGACGACGCGTCCGTTGCGATCGAGCACCGGCAGCGCCGAGACGCCGCTCTTGGCGAGCACGGCGACCGCGTCGGCAACGGTGGCATCGGTGCCGATCGTCTTCAGGTTGGTACGCATGATAGCGGACACGCGCATAGAGCCTCCTAGAGCCTGGCGCCGGCGACGGCCGCCACGATATCCGACTGCGTGAGCACGCCGACCAGCGCACCGTCGAACTCCACGAACAGCCGGTGAATCTCGCCGTAGAGCATTTGCCGGGCCGCTTCGTGAATGTCCGCGTCAGGACCGACGGTGATCGGCTTCGCCGTCATGATTTCTCGAACCTGGGTCCCTTCGAGCACCTCCCCGCGGCGCTCCGGGTCGGGGGCCTCGGCGAGCAGCTGCAGGACGTCGGTCGTGGAGAGGACGCCGACCAGCTGGCCGCGCTTACTCACCACCGGCAGGCCGGAGATGTGCTTGTCGGCGAGGATCTCGACGGCGTCCTCGACCGAATCGTCGGTGCCGATGGTTTCGAGATTCGTCTGCATGATGTCGGCGACTTTCATAGCCCCTCCCGGGGTCGTGGTTCGTACCGCAACGTCGCCTGTTCCGGTTGAAGGACTGATGAAGTCAGACTGAGGAGGGATGAAGCCGGAACGGCCCGCCCACCGAGTTGCAATCGGGGAGCGAGCCGTTCGGACCCAGGGCCTCATGTGGAGGCCTCATTGCTTCAGGTGAATTGCTGCTCGGAATGGATCCTGTTCCCTTGCCGTCCAGGGTCCTCCCCGAATTCACTTGAAGCGCTGTGCAATCTGCGCAGCGCCCGTGAATCCTCGATGAAATGATCGTGCAGCCTTCGTCACTTCGCCCTATGAACGCCCCTTCAGGTTGTCTTTCTCGTGGCATCATACCGGTCGGCGTAGCCTGATTGCAATGGATTCCGCCAGCGCAAGCATGAGAATCGACCCGACTCCGCTCGCAGGACTCGGCCTCGGCGACACCCAGCAGGCGGTCCTGCTCACCCTGAAGCGACTGGGAGCAGCCACGCAGGCACAGGTCGCTCGGGAAGTGCCGTTCGCCCCGGCGACGCTGCGCGAGCACCTGCAATCGCTCGTTGCGCGGGGCCTGGTGCAGCGGCGCGGCAGCCGTCACGCGAAGCCTGGTCGTCCCGAGGTCGTGTATGCGTTGACCGAGCGCGGCAACGCGCTGTTCCCGAGTCGGGCATCCGACGTGCTGCACGAGCTGATCGTCTACCTCATCGATGTGGGCGAGACGACGCTGCTGGAGCGCTTTTTCGCGGCGCGCGTCGCCGCGCGCCGCCCCGCCGCACTCGAACGAGTCCGTGGGCTCACCGGGCCGGAGCGGGCGCAGGAGGCAGCGCGCATCCTCTCGGAGGAGGGGTTCATGGCGCTGGTCGGCGGTACGCCCGAGGAGCCGACGCTGCGCTTGTGCCACTGCCCGATCCGGGACGTCGTGTCGATCACCCGCATCCCCTGTCGCTACGAGCAGGAGCTCGTCGCCGAGCTGCTGGAACGCCCGCTGCGTCGCGTCGAATACCTCCCCGACGGCGACGCGTCCTGCTCCTACATGGAAGCCGTCGCTCTTTCCCCAGCACCGGAGACTCTGTGATGTCTCGCTTCCCGTGCCGCCTCGTTGTCGTGGTCGCCCTCGTCGGTTGCAGCAAGGGCGCGGCGCCGAGCAAGGCCCCCGTGATGCCCACGCTTCCCGGCATGGCCGCCGTCGCGCCGCCGACGATCACCGGCAACGACCCGAGAGCGGCGCTGTTCCTCACGAAGGGCTGCCCGACCTGTCACTCGGTGACGGCCGTGGGCATCAAGTCGAGCACCGACGTCGGTCCCGATCTCTCGATCGCCTACACCGACGTTCGCAGCCGCTTCAACGTTTCGCTCGAGGAATTTCTCCCCAATCCCACCGGCACGATGCAGATGGTGCTGGGCCAGCTCATCAAGCTGAGCCCGGCGGAGCGGGATTCGATCATTCACATCCTGAAGCAGATCCACGAAGAGCAAGAACCCAAGGAGCATCAATGACCTCGCGCTTGTCACTGTTCGCCGCGCTCGCCGCCATCGCGGCGTGCGCACCGTCCAAGACCCCGCAATCGGGGCAGAACAGTCAACTGGCCGACGCCCGCGCCGCGGCGCAGCGGACCTACGTCGCGCCCGGTCAGCTGGACGACTACTACCTCTTCTATAGCGGCGGGCATTCCGGGAATGTGTTCGTGGCCGGCATCCCCTCGATGCGGCACATCATGACGATCCCGGTGTTCACCCCCTACCCCGGTACCGGCTACGGTTTCGATGAAGAGTCGCAGCAGATGCTGGGCGGCTACACCTGGGGCGACGTC
>DATJJY010000140.1:0-7910 GCA_035491895.1 Gemmatimonadales bacterium | reverse complement strand
AGCTACTCGGGAGCAGGATCACTCGCGTTCACGTGAAGGACGTCTTGAGACATCGCGGGCGCTGCGGCGACCAGAGTGTGTACACCAATCTGCTGCTGGGCGACAATAACTGGCCGGCGATTCGCGCCGCGCTGACCAAGGACGGATACGACGGCTGGCTGGTGGCGGAGATGGAAGCGCGGTACCGCTACGCTCCCGACCAGCAGTTCTTCGATACGGCGCAGGCGATGGATCGGCTGATTGCCGGGAGGCTCTAGAGCGTGGGCCTGACCCGCCGGCAGTTCCTGGGCTGCACTGCCGCCGCCGTCCCGCTCGGGCGCTGGCGCTTCGGCCGGGCCTCCGCGGCGGTCGAGACGACATCCAAGTGGGTGCTGCTCGATCCGGGGCCACACTGTCGGCTGCGGGAGTCGGTGTCGGGATACGAAGCAGCGTTGGGAGCACGGTTGCTGCGGGCCGGCGCGCAGTCGAGCCCGAGTTGCAACGTGCTCATCGTCCCGGCAGCGTTCGAGATTCCGCCCGCCGCGGCCAGAGCGATCGCCAAGTGTTTGCAGGCCGGCGGGAAGGTGATTCTCGAGTCCGGCGCGGGGTTCGCAGGCGAGGCGGAATTCCGCGCTCATCGCAGGGCGCTGCGTGATGCGCTGGACGTTTACGTCGAGGCGCCGGTCTCATTATGGCGTCCCGCCGAGCCGGGGATCCCGTACGTGGACTTCACGTGGCCGTTCCCCACGAAGATCCGCGATTTCAGCCGCGTCGTGCCGCTCGCGAGTCAGGCGGGTGAGGTCATCGCACGGGTGGGTGGGGTGCCGGCGGCCCTCAGGCGTCGCACCGGGCGCGGAACACTCGTATTTCTCGGCTCGCCGCTCGGGCCGGCGCTCTGGGCGGGTGACGTCGAGGCACGGCGGTGGTTGGAAGCAGTAGGAGGCAGAACCCAAGGAAACGCTGCATAAGCCCCGGCGTCGCTCAAGGTTTAGCGCGCGACGCCGAATGCGAACACGGTCCGAGAGCGGTACGTCTGACCGGGGCGCAGGATGGTCGTGGGGAAGTTCGCGTGGTTGGGCGAGTCGGGAAAATGCTGGGTCTCGAGGCAGAGCCCAGAGCGGTGCGCATACACGCGTCCGCCTTTCCCGGTGATCGTGCCGTCGAGGAAGTTGCCCGAATAGAACTGGAGACCGGGCTCGGTGGTGCTGATGTCCAGCATGCGGCCGCTCTCCGGATCCTCTAAGTGGGCGGCGGGCACGAGGCCGGTCCGGCCGCTCCGGTCTAGCACCCAGTTGTGATCGTACCCGCGCCCGTAGCGCAGCTGGATGTTCGGCTGCTCGATGCGCGCTCCGATCGACGTCGCGCGCCGGAAATCGAACGGCGTGCCAGTCACGGGAGCGATCCGGCCGGTCGGGATCAATGTCGAATCGACCGGCGTGTAGGCCGACGCGTACAGCGTGAGCAGATGATTGAGGATGTCCCCCTCCGCCGCGCCGCGCAGATTCCAGTAGGTGTGCTGTGAGAGGTTGACGGGCGTGGCTTTGTCGGTGGTCGCTTCGTAGTCGACGACCAGCTCGTCACGCGGCGTGAGGGTGTAGCGGACGCGCGCGGAGAGCGTTCCGGGATAGCCTTCCTCCCCGTCCGGGCTCGTGTAACGCAGCGTCACCCCCACGCCGCTGTCGGTTTGAAACGGCTCGCCCGTCCATACGACCTTGTCGAAACCGCGGTTCCCGCCGTGCAGGCTGTTGGGGCCGTTGTTGCGGGCGAGGTGGTACCGTCTTCCGCCGAGCGTGAACTCCCCGTTGGCGATGCGATTCGCGTAGCGGCCAACGATGGCGCCGAAGTAGGGGGAGGCGACGACATAGCCGGGGAGGCTGTCGAAGCCGAGCACGATGTCGTCCACGTGTCCCGCGCGATCGGGCGTGCGCAAGGCGGTGATGATGCCCCCGTAGGTAATCACGCGCACCTCCAGCCCGTGCGCGTTGGTGATCGTGAACTGTTCCACCTGCCGTCCATCGGGGAGGCGACCGAACGGAGTCCTGGTCACACCGGCCTGTTGCAGCTCGAACACAACCGTAGGGTCTACCGGGTAGCGCCCGAATCGCGCGCTATAGATCGCCAGCCCTCCCGGCAGTGAATCCGCGACGTCCAGCCGCACGATCAGCTCGCGCCGGTCAGCGCCTTCCTGGAGCGCCGTCGGAGGAATCGGCACGCGCAGCAGTTGACCGTACGAGCCGGCTTCATACAGGTGGCCGTCGTGCGGCTGGGCATGCCAGCTGAGGATTCCGCGCGAGTCGGCGGGATCATCGGTGAGGTCCCAGCGGCCGGCGGAGTGGTCATTGACGCGCACGGTGACGGCGCTGCGGAACCGCGTCGTCCCGGTCATCGGATAGCTGTTCGGGTTCCGGCTCGGGTCGTGGAATCCGCCGCCGCGCATGTAGTCCTGATTGTCGGCGGATGTCGAGTCGCGATCCTTGCCGTTGAGCCGTTTCGCCGAGGCTTCGACCAGGAACGTGGCGCCGGCGACATCCTTCACGTCCAGTCCCGCCGGCCAGGGAAAGCGGTATTCGAAGAACCCGCTGCCCGCGCCGTCCAGCTTGTGATCGCCCAGCACGGTCCACTGTTTCGCCGACCAGTGCGCGTCGCGCACCGCCGTGGCGGGCACGCGTGCGACGCGCACGTGGTGGCCGTCCGCCAGCACCGCCTCGGCCGGCACGTCGGCGTCGACGACGAACGTCGTGAAGTTGTGCTGCAGCACGGTGCCGGTGGAGTCCTCGAGCCGAACGCCAAGCACCAGGACCGCCCGCTCGTTCGGCATCGTGACCGACAGCGGCGCGAGGGGCTGCGACATCCAGGGGCGGTATGGGACTTCCATCACCCAGGTACCGTAGCTCTTGCGCTCGCCAAGTGCGTTCCAGCCGGTGAGCTCGGCCTTCAACGTGAGTGAATCGCCGAACGCGGTGCTGCCGCTCATGAACGAAGCGTACAGCGGGACCTCGATGTGCTCCCCGGGATGCACCGTGCGGGAGAGTGCCGGGTCGCCCACGGCGACGTAGAGCGGGGCGTGCAAGTCGCGCAGCGTCATGCTGTCGACGAGGTCGCCGAGGCCCGTCACCTTCCACGAGCGGTCGTAGTGCACGTAGCCGTTCCACTCGTTGACGACGTCTGTATGCTCGGTGTAGAGCCATCCGGCGATCTTGGGATGGCGGCGGAAGGCGTCGACGGCGCGGTGGTAGTCCCAGCTCCAGTCGACGTCGCCGGTGCTCCCCTCGTAGCCCCACACGTTGCCGAATTCCGAGTTGAGCATTGGCTGATGTCCCTCGGTCCACGGCCGCTCGAAGTTCCAGGTCGAGCCGGGGAAGCTCGAGTCGCTCACCCGCTGGTCGTGCTCCTCCCAGCGCCAGCCGGGGAGGTACTCGTGCCACGAGTCGAGATCGGTTTCGGTGTGGCCGCGGCCGCAGCACACCGAGTTGTCTTCGACGAGGCGCGTGGAGTCGAGCGATTTCGCGAGCCGATAGACCGCCGTCACCCGGCGCTCGGTGGCCGGCAGATACTGCGAGCGGTCGCCCGCGCTGTCCCGGGTCTCCAGGCCCCACGTCTCATTGAACAGCACCCAGGAGAAGACTGACGGGTGGTTGTAATCGCGCGCGATGGCGCCGCGCAGCGCGACCTCGTGCTCGGCGAACGCCGCCGAGTCGGGCGGGCCCCACCAGTTCGGGATGTCGGCCATGATCAGGACACCGAGCCGGTCGGCCCAGTAGAGCTTGCGCGGCGCCTCGATCTTGATGTGCTCGCGCAGCCCGGTGAGCCCGATCTGGCGCGCCCGCAGAATCTCGTCTCGTAGTGCGCTGTCCGAGGGGAAGGTGTAGTAGCCTTGGCGGTCGTACGCCTGGTCGAGCGCCAGCTGCAGGTAGACGGGTGTGCCGTTGATCGCAACGTAGGGAATCGTGGTACCCGGGAGATCGACGACGCCAATCGTGCGCATCCCGAAGTAGGTCTGCACGCGGTCTTCCCGAATCCCGGAGCCGCTCACGCTGACGACGACGTCGTAGAGGAACGGATCGTCCGGCGACCAGCGATGCGCGTTCGGCAGCGCGACGTCGAGATGCACGGCTCTGGTGCCGCGACGCACGCCGTGGTTGACGACCAGGGACCCTGGGACGCCGGGGAACTCGAGGTGCAGGGTGAGGTCGCGCGGCGCGGGCTCGAGCAGCTGCGCATCGACGGTGACGCCGGCGAGGTCGGCATGCGGCGTGAAGTGCACGAGCTCCAGCGGGTCCGGCCCGCGCGCCTCGAGGTAGACCGTCTGCCAAAGCCCTCGCGCTTTCCCGTAGCCCTGCTTCCCCTCGAGCTTGAACGGGTGCGGGGAATCGTCCACGCGCACTACCAGCGTGTGCGCTCCCGGCCGCAGCCGCTGGGTCAGCTCGAACGAGAACGGGGTGTAGCCGCCCTGGTGCTCGCCCAGTTTCTTGCCGTCGAGCCACGCCGTCGTGCGCCAGTCGCAGGCGCCGAACACCAGAAAGACGCGCCGGCCGCCCGCGCGCCAGGCCTCCGGGACGGTGATCGCCCGGGCGTACCAGCCGATGTCGGCGCTGTCGGGGACGCCGGAGAGCGGCGAGCCCCAGGAGAACGGCACCAGGATTTCCCGTCCCGCGGGCACGTTCCCGCTCGGCCAACCGGCGCGCTCGCCGTCATTCTTCGGGTCGAACGCGAATCGCCAGCGGCCGTTCAGGTTGAGCCACTCCGCGCGCTGGAAATCGGGACGCGGGTGCTCCGGGAGCGGAATGGAGTCGGCGCTGCCAGCGTGCCCAACCCGGGGCGCCACCCTTGGGTCAGCCGCGCCGCCCGTGATCAGGAGGAGTACAGGAACGGCGACATCCAAGCACCGCATTGTGACCTCGAGCAGGGAGGTGACCCCTACCGTATCTGCACCGGCGCGCTGAGCGCCGATACACCATTCTCGTCGAAACTCTCGATCGCCACCCAATATGCCTGTCCCACGGTGAGGGCGCGCAGCGCGAGCGTGCCGCCCTGGTCGGCGAAGCGCTGGTAGGTCTGGTACAGCTTCGCGGGGGCGATTCCCCAGCGGATGTTGTAGCCCACGACGCCCGGGACGGGTTGCCAGGTGATCGTTGCGTCGCGCGCATCGGTATCGCGCTGGGCGGCCAGACCCGCCGGAGTGGCGGGGCCCGCTCCTGAGCCGTTGCCGAACACGCGGATGTCCGAGATGGCGAGGTGCGCCGCGCCGACGTGGATGTGGTCATAGCGCACGTAGCGCGCTCGCACCGGCACCGGCAGCTCGAGGTACGCGTTCGGCCGGTCTCGCGTCTCACGTGAGAGGTCGGCAATGGTTCTCCACTGGTGACCATCTACCGATGACCGAATACGCATTCTCGTGTACACAGTGCTATCAGTGCCGTAAAGACCGGACTGATAATCGGCGTAGTTCACCTGAATCGCCTTTACCTGATAGACGTTGCCGAGGTCAATCGTGACCCACTCGCCCGGTCGATTCTCTCGTGCGACCCAGAAGGTGCGCGGGTTCTCGTCGGTGAGGTGGGCCGCCGGAAAACTGTCGAGTGCCGATGACGCCGTAGCCGTCTTGCGGTACGACAAGAGCATCCACCCGGTGAACAGCTCGTCGCTCGAGTGCCACGGCTGCGTGGGCAGCCAGTGCGGGAAGTCGCCGAAGCGCATATCGACGTACAGCTGGCCGTCGCCGTCGAACCCCGCGGGGTGCAGCCCGATGCGGCGCTCGAAGTTCCAGTTCACGCCGATCCACGGCGTGCCGGTGTTCCACCAATTCCCATAGACGTCCTGGAAGGTGTTGCCGTGTCCGGCGCCCTGCACGAAGCCGCCGGGCTTGTAGGCGACCGGGTTGTAGGGAGCGTAGGTGAAGGGGCCGAACGGGTCGTCGGCGGTGTAGACGCCCGTCGCGTAGACGTTGTATTCCGTGCCCGGTGCGCCGTACTGCAGATAGTAGCGCCCCCCGTGCTTCGTCATCCAGGACCCTTCAATAAAGGGATGGATCGTCGTGTCCATGTGGTCGCGGCCGAAGCGCTCCCAGCCGTGCCGCGCGGGATCGAGACCGAAGAGCCACCTGGGCGTTCCCTTGTAAGCGAGCCGACGCGTCTTGTCGAGCTCGATCGCATGCAGGGGATAGGCGTTGGAGGAGTTCCAATAAAGGAACCAGCGGTCGCTGTCGGCATCGTAGAAGAACTGCGGATCCCAGGGCCCCGGCTGTACGGAGTCGGGCTTGGCGAGCACGTCCGCCTCGCGCGCCCGCGCCATGGGCAGCCAGGGGAGCAGCCGATTGTAGAACTCCACGCGCCCGGCGGCCGGTTGGGTGAGCATCAGGATTGGGAGCGGGCTGGTGGTGCTGGGCAGCAGATAGATGGTGTCGCGCACCGACAGCACGGCGGGCGCGACGACGTCGGTGAGCGGCCAGCGGGAGGGCGTGATGTGCCGCCACGTCCCCAGGTCCGTGGAGCGCCAGTAACCGTCGCCGATCGTCTCGAACAGATAGTACGCGTTGCGCTGCACGACGATGACGGGATCGGCCCCCGAGCGGTACGAGATGCCCTCGTTGTGCTGCTCGAAATTGTACTTGTAATCGATATCGATCGGATTGGCGTACGTCCGCTGGTGCGTCAACGGCGACTGCGCACCGGCGACCGCGGGAATCAGGGTCACGATCACATACCGCCAAGCGGTCACGAGTGCCCTCCTTGCGGTTCGACGGAATCCCGGCAAACTGGAGCCATGCACCAGTCAGACCTTACGCGTCGCGGCTTCGTCGGGCAATCATTCGCGGTGGTGGCGGGGGCCACGGCGCTGCCCCTGGCAGCGGCCGAGCGGGAATCGGGAGCTGCGCGGCTGTCGGTGTTGTGTGTGGGCGGGCATCCCGATGACCCCGAGTCCGGGTGCGGCGGGACGCTCGCGCGCTACGCCGCCCTTGGCCACACGGTCACGATTCTGTACCTCACCCGCGGCGAGCGGGGGATCGACGGCAAGTCGCTCGACGAAGCGGCGCGGATTCGCAGCGCCGAGAGCGAGGCCGCCTGCAAGATCCTCGGCGCGACGGCGGCGTTCTTCGGCCAGATCGACGGCGCCACCGAGTTGAGCCACGCTCACGTCGATGCGATGAGCCGCTTCTTCGCCACCACCAGGCCCGACATCGTCTTCACGCATTGGCCCGTCGACACCCACATGGACCACCAGGTCGCGAGCATCCTCACGATTCGCGCCTGGATGAATTCGCGTTCGGCACGCCTGTATTTCTTCGAGGTCAATAGCGGCAGCCAGACGCAGGGTTTCCTGCCGAACACCTACGTGGACATCTCGGCGGTGCTCGAGCAGAAGAAGACCGCGCTGTTCGCGCATACGAGCCAGGATGGCCGGGGAATCTGGCGGGAGCACCACGAGATCATGGCGCAGTGGCGCGGACGCGAGGCCGGCGTGACCGCCGCCGAAGCGTTCGTCCACCTCGCCCGCGACGATCACACGGGGAAGCTGCCGGAGCTCTAAGTCTCGGGTGGCAGCCCAGCAGGCGGTGGTGGATCGGCGCTCGGGGGGATGGCAACCTGCGTCGCAATCGTCTCCATCTGGCGCCCGCGCAGACGGGCCCACCGCGGGAGACGTAGCGCGCCACTGGCGATCATGCCGAGACCCATGAGGGATAGAAACGCGATTCCCGCGCCGGCACTCCCCAGGTGACCGCCGAACGCGGTGATAATCGCGACGAACCCGGCAACGGCCAGACTGACCAATCCCGCGCCGATCATGGCGCTCGCGCCGCCGTGCAGTGTTCCGAACCGCAGGCGATGACCGGTTTCGGTCGGCTCCAGAAGCACCTGCAGGTTCCCATTGGTCCACTGCCTGAGCGAGCCTTCGGATCGCATGACTCCCCGGGCGTTGAACACCTCACGCAG
>DATJJY010000139.1:0-11411 GCA_035491895.1 Gemmatimonadales bacterium | reverse complement strand
CTTCGGGATCGCGCTGGCGCGTGTGTCCGCCGCCGGCTCGCTCACGGCCCCGGGGAGCGCCATCGGGACTCCGGCGTACATGGCGCCCGAGCAGTTGAGCGGCGCCGAGCGGGTGAACGGAAGCGCCGATCTCTATGCGCTGGCACTGGTGGCGTACGAGGCGCTCACGGGCGACCTCCCGAACGCCGGCCTCGATCGTGCGGCGCTCGCCACCGCGTTGCACCAGCGGCGTCGCGACGTGACGCCGGCGGCGGCCGCCGCGCTCGTCGCTCCGCTGGTCGATCAGCCGCTCGAGCGACCGGCGAGCGCGACCGCGTGGCTGCTGGGCGTCGGCCGGGCATCTGGCCGGCCGTGGCGGCGCGTGGCTGCATCACTGGTGGCGCTCCTGCTGGTCGGCGGAGTCGTAGGGCTCGTGCTCAGCCGTCGGGGCGCGGGAGCGGCGACCCAGCATGGCCTCGCTGTGATGCCGTTCACGATGCTCGGCACGGACCCGCAGCTGCCCCCAGCCCAACTCCCCGCATGGTTCCTCCAGCGCCTGGGGTCCGTGCCGCAGCTCAGCGTCGTCCCCGCGGCCAGCGTCGCGCAGTACACGGAGGGCAAGGCCCTGGGAATCAGCGAAGCCCAGTCGCTCGCGCTTCAGCTCGACGCCAAGTACTTCGTACAACCGAGACTCAGACTCCAGGGTACGCAGGCGCGGTTGGGCGCGCAGCTCTACCAAACTCGCGGGAGCAGGCTGCTCGCCGAATTCGATACGGCGGGTTCGTCCGATTCCCTCGAGCAGCTCATGGACGCCGTGTGGGACCGGGTGCTGCCGCCGATCGTGCGCGGGAATTTCGCGCCCGTCTCGAACGTGACGCTGCCGCACGGCCTGGTCGCCTTACGCGCCTATGCCGAAGCGGAAGAAGCGTTTCGCCGCGGGGATTTTGCGACGGCGCTCGAAGCCTATACCAGGGTCCTGACCGCCGACTCGACCTTCTCGATCGGCTACTTCCGACGCGCGCTCGTCGTCGCCCAGGTGGACCCCCGGGAAGCGAGCATCAGGGGAGCGCTGGCCGGCGCCCGAGGGCACCAATCCGGACTCACCCCCGCCGACAGCCTGCTGCTGGAGGGCTATCGGCTGTTGCTCGAGCGTGGGGACGGCCGCGCTGCCCTGCAACGTTTCAAGGAGGCGAGAGATCAGGCGCCGGACCAGCCCCAGGTCTGGTTCGTGCTGGGGGAGTTCTACTATCACTTTGGGGAATTGTTCGACGAACATGTGCTGGATGCCGATGAGGCCTTCAGCACAGTGCTCGACTCGGCACCGAACTTCGCTCCGGCCATCGCGCACCTCGCGTCGCTGAAGTACATGAAAAACGATATGGGGCGATTCAGGAGCTTGATCGAGCAATACGAGGCGTTCGGCACAACGTCGGTCGTCGCGGAGGCGATCGGGATCGCCGACACGCTCGTGCTTCACGGAGTCGGGGCACAAGCGGAGCTCCTGAAGACACTGGGGAACCACAGCTTCACCGCGCTGCAGTACCTGGCGTATCAGGCGGAAGAGTTCGGCAGTGCGACCGACCGCCGGGTAGCCGGCCGGGCCATCCTGCGCGCGCTCGAGCGGAAGGCGACGACCGACTCGCAGCTGGTCCTGGCGCTGCGGCTGGGCGTCGCTGCCGATCTGGGGGAAGGATGGAGCGACAGCGCCCGCGCGCGTCTCGCGCGGGTGCACACACCGGCGACGGAGCGGGAGCGCGACATGTGGCTCGTCCTCCTCCCGGCGGTCGGCCTCGAGCAGCTCGGCCCCTGGAAGGACGCGGCGGGACGGCTCGATCGCAGTCTCGCGCCGAGCCGCGGTGGCGGGGAGATCGTCCACTGGATGCTGGCGCGCCTGAAGCAGGATGAAGCGCGCCATGTCGCGGCGCTCGATCGGCTTGTCGCCACCACCGACAGCGCGCCCCTCGCGCTCTCGCTGCACCTCGATCTCGAGGCGCAGCGTGCCCTGGCGAGGGGTGACTCAGGGCGGGCGCTCGAGTTGTGGCAACAGGCCACCCAACGGTACGCCGTGCTGCGGGTGCCCTTCGATCTGGCGGCATCGCTCTGGTGGCTGCGGCGCGATCTCGCGCGCGTCGCCCGCGCCCAGCGCGATACAGCGCTCGCGGAGCACACGTGTGAGAGCTTCACCGCGCTCATCGGCTACATCGATCTCCTCGTGCGACCGGACAAGGACAAGTTCTGTCCCCCGGGCGGCGTGGCCGGGCCCTGACGAAAGGCGGTACCAGCGGACAACACCCTGACAGAAGCGCCCTCCGGTAGTCCCCGCTCCTACAGATGCATTGCGCACGTGTCTACGCGCCCGTACCGCAGCTCCCGATACAGCCATCGATGATCGACCGCTAGGATAGCCCCTGACAGCGATCGATCTCACACACGATGGAGGACGCAATGAAACCGACGGTCTATCTCCCGAGCATGCTGTCCATAGTGGCACTGGCGGCGTGCAACAGTCTCAGCTCCCCGATCATCTCGGCGCCGCGCTTCACCACGTACCAGGCCGAGGGCGACAGCGCGACGGTCGCCGCGAGCCTCAATTCCTTTCGCGCGGCGCTCGGCGGGATCCTGAACGCGCCGAACTCCCCGCCCACCGACAGCGGGCGGCGCGAGATCAATTGGGACGGCGTCCCCGCGGCCGTCACCAACGTCGACACGTTCCCGTTGGCGTTCTTCAACGTCAACTCGAAGCGCGGCGTGTTGCTTTCGACACCGGGCACGGGACTGCGCGTCGATAGCACGGACTTCGGCGTGTCGGCCCAGTTCCACGCCTTCTCGCCGAAGAAGCTCTTCGCGGCAGTCGGCAGCGATGAGGTGGTGGTCGATTTCAAGCTGTCGGGGACCAACACCAACGGTCTCAGCACGGGATTCGGGGTCGTCTTCTCCGACGTCGACGTCGCGGGTTCGACCGCCGTGGCGCTGTACGATGCGGCGGGTGCCTTGATCGCCAACCTCGCGGCACCTGCCAAGAGCAGCGCTGACGAGTTCTCCTTCATTGGGGCGGTCTTCGCCACGCCGATCATCGCCCGGGTGGTGATTACGAGCGGTAACGCCGCGTTGAACGCGCCGGTAACCGATGTGAGTGCCGGCGGCACCAAGGATCTCGTAGCAATGGATGATTTCGTCTACGGCGAGCCCCGTCCGTAAGCAGCGCAGCAGATCAGCGCGGGGGCCTGGTGGTCCGGGCCCCCGAGTCGGCCGGCCAACTTAGATTTGTGCGCTAGGAGGGCTGGCCGAATGGTAAGGCACCGGTCTTGAAAACCGGCGGGTGAAAGCCCTTAGAGGTTCGAATCCTCTGCCCTCCGCTGCACTGCCCCACTTCCCCGCTGTGATGGAGGCTACCGTCGCTGGGGTGGTGGACATCACGAAACGACATGCAGCAGCCCAGCGTGGATGATGCGACCGCCTGGGCACGTTACCTGCCACGCTCAGGGTGTTCTTTATCGGGCACGTCTCACCGAACGGTCCTGAGCCGAGGGAGCAGCATGTTGAGGCAGGCTGTGGGGCTTCTCGCATCCGTCGTCGCCGTCGCCGTGCTGGCCCTCATTCTCGCCGTGCTGGTCCGGCTTTCGTGGGGCCAGCAAAAGGGCTGTCCCGCTCCCTCGTCTGATACAGGGTCTTCAAGACCCAAAGCCTAGCGCATGTGGTTGTTTGAGGCCCCCGCAACTAGACGTCACGGGCAGAGGTGTGTCATCATCGTGAAGAAGCCAGCCACCGCGACGGCTGCGCCGCCGGCCAACGCGACTTTCACGCCAGCCACTATCTCCGTCCTGGGTCGTCTATCAGTCTAACGCCTACCCTCACGTCAGCTCGCACAAACGCAATTCCGGATTGGCATTGGGCCCTTGGGGCTGCTGCCGTTGATTGCTGCAAAACGAGACTGTCTCGTGAATCTGGAATATCCACAAAGAACCAGGTGAACGGGACTCGCTCGAGCTAGGCGTTTGACGGCTCCGTGTTCAGTCCCACCAGCAATACTACTTTCCGGACCGCTTGAGCTCCCGCGCGAGCGCCGCCACCATCCCCGTCCGCTGCGTCACGATGTCGGGACAGAACGCGCTAAAGTACCGTTGGTCGCGCTTCAGTCGCCGAAGCTGATGCCGATCTCCCGAGCAGTAGCCATGATGTCAGAATCGAGGGCGACGCGTCTGGGGTGTGAGAGGGCTTCGTCGATCGAAACGGCGACGATGTTCGGCGGATCCAACGCCACCATCATCCCGAATCGCTTTTCCGCGACGAGCCGGACCGCCGCGGCGCCAAAGCGCAGCGCCAACAGGCGGTCGAAGGTGGTGGGACTGCCGCCACGCTGCAGGTGACCGAGCACCAGCGGGCGGGTTTCCTTGCCCGTGCGTTGCTCGATCGCTGCCGCCACCTGCTCGGCGACGCCACCGAGGCGTCGGTGCTCCGGGTCGACATAGTGCTCAGTGCCCCCCCGCGGCACCGCACCTTCGGCGACGACGACGATGCTGAAATGACGCCCCTGCTGCTCACGCTGGCCGATCTTCTCGCACACCCGCGCGAGATCGAAGGGAATTTCGGGGATGAGAATCACGTCTGCCCCACCGGCGATCCCGGAATGCAGCGCGATGAACCCCGCCTGCCGGCCCATTACTTCCACCACCATGACGCGCTGATGACTTTCGGCGGTGGAATGCAGCTTGTCGATCGCATCGGTCGCGGTCGAGACGGCGGTGTCGAACCCGAAAGTCGCGACGGTGCCACCGACGTCGTTGTCGATGGTCTTGGGCACGCCAACGAGGGGGACACCCTGGGACATGAGCCGGCGGGCCATGCCGAGCGACCCGTCACCCCCCACCACGATCAACGCGTCGAGCTCGAAGGTGCGGAAGGCGGTGACCAACTCGCCGGAGCGATCGCGCTCGACCCAAGTCCCGTCAGGACGCTGCTCTCTCCAATGGAACGGGTCGGCGCGATTGGTGGTGCCTAGAATCGTGCCGCCCAGGTGGGTGATGCCGCGGACCTCCTGCGCGCCGAGCGGCACGAGCGGCTCTCCCCCGAGGAGCCCCGGGAAGCCGCGCCGGACACCGTAGCACAGCCAGCCGCGACGCACCGCGGAGAGAACCGCTGCGCGGATGACGGCGTTGAGTCCCGGCGCGTCGCCGCCGCCGGTCAGGATCGCGATCTTCACGAGCTCGCGCCGTGCGGGCGCTCGAGCCTCTCGAAGAACTGCTCGATCTCAGGCCACTGCGCCCCGACGTCCTCGTAGCCCAGCTCGGCGAGCTGCGATGTGTAGTCGGGTTCGAACAGCAGGTAGCTGAGAAACTCCGCCGCCCCTTCCCGCTGGCCTCCCAGGCTGTCGACAATCCGTCGCACGCCCCTGGGGAGGGACGACGCGAGTCCCCGGGAAAGGGTGGCCAGGTCGCGCCGCGGCCGGAGCAGCAGCAGGTCCACCGGCCGCAGTGACAGCGGCGCCGGCGTCTGGGCCGGCAGCGCAGCGAGCAGGCTGTTGATGCGGTCCAGCTGATCCGCATCCGCCTCCAGCTGGTCCTGAAAGATCGTATCGAGCAGCAGGCCGGAGACCTCCGCGACGCTCGGATACGGCTGCCCGCCGATCACGGGACGCGCATTCCGGCTATGCGCCTTCAGCCCGATCACGAATGCCGCCCGCGCGCCGAGGCGAATCGCCGGGGCGAGCGGCGCGCCCTGGCCCACGCCCCCGTCGCAGAAGAACTCCCCGATCAGCGGCTCGGCCGGAAACAGGATCGGGATCGCCGCCGATGCCATGACGTGCTCGATACCGAGCGGCGTGCGCAGGCCCGCGTGCTGAATACCTTCCCACGCCGGCTCGTCGCCGCGTCCCTGGACGAACGTGACGGAGCGGCCCGAATTGATCGAGGTCGCCGTGAGCGCTGCGGTCCGCAGCCGTCCAGCATCGATGTTCGCCTGGATGCCGCGGACATCGACCGTCGCTTCCAGAAATTCGCGCAGCGGCTGTGTGTCGAGGAACCCGCGGGCCGGCGTGGGCCCGGTGCGTCGCCCGAGGAACGACGCGAGCAGCCAGCGCGCGGCGGCTCCCACGAGGCTGCCGGGACGCACCCGAAACACCTGTTCGGTGGTGAGTCGTCGCCAGGCGACCTCAAGTCCGGCGACGGCCTGCCCGAGCGAACCCGGATGAGCCGCGAGATAGATCGTATTGATCGCGCCGGCGGAGACGCCGGTGAGAATCGGGAATTCGAGGTCCGCCAGCCGCTCGGCCAGCGCCGCGAGCACCCCGACTTGATAGGCCGCCCGCGCGCCGCCGCCGGGGAGCACCAGGGAGAGCTTCGACGAATAGCGCTGCGGCCTTGCCAACCGCTCTCCGGCAGAAGTCACACCCGTGCGGTACTGGGGCGCCGACACCACCCGGAGGGATTCGGTCATGCGTCTTAAGACATAACGCTGACCCTTCCCACCCGCACGGCCTCACCCGCCGCCGCGCTAACTTGCGGCATGAGCCACGCAATCGATGTCCGACTGGCGATCGCGGCCGACGCCCCGGTTCTGGCACGCCATCGGGCCGAGATGTTCCGCGACATGGGAGAGCTGCCGGACGACCATTACGCCACGCTCGCGGCGGCGACCGAGCGCGAACTCGCGGCGTGGCTCGAGAGCGGCGACTACGTGAGCTTTGTCGCGAGTCCAAGCGAGCACCCGGGCGAGATCGTAGCAGGCGCGGGGATCCAGATCCGGAAGCTCCTCCCCCGCCCACTTCCCGGTGGCGCGGGCATCCGGCTCGGCCCCGAAGCGATCGTGGTGAACGTGTTCACCGAGCGCGCGTGGCGCCGGCGCGGGATCGCCGATCAGCTGATGCAGCACGTGATCGATTGGTGCCGGAGCCACGGCATCGCGCGGCTCGTCTTGCACGCTTCGCCCGACGGGCGCCCGCTGTACGAACGACTCGGCTTCGAGCCGACGAACGAGATGTGCTACACTGGGGAGCTGCCGGGAACGGCGTAGGAGGCGCGGAATCTTGATTGCGGGAGCCACAGGCTGCAGCTTAATGACAACGAGCGGTACTATCGATCAGACCTAGACCACGTTTCCCATCCCAGGAGCTCCGAAAATGCCAAGCGTACTGAAACGCCGGGGCTGGTTTCCCGTACATCTGCTGGTCGCTGCGACAGCGGCGTTCTTCCTTGGGTGCGGAGGAGCCACGCCTATCAAGACGCTGCTCGATGATCCGCAACGTTTTGATGGCAAGACCGTCCGGATTGCGGGGCAGGTGCAAGGTTCGGTGGGCGTCCTCGGTTTCGGGGCCTACCAGGTGAATGACGGGACCGGAACACTGTCCATCGTGAGTGAAGGCGGCGGGGTGCCACGGCAGGGAGCCAAGGTGGGGGTCGAGGGAACGTTCCGCGCTGCCTACACGATCGGAAGCAAGAGTGAGGCCGTGCTGGTGGAGCAGCGCCGTTACACTCCCTAAGTGCGGACGCTAGTCCCACCAGCAGTAGAGTTGCGATGAACGCCGCAGCTCGCGCGCGAGGGCTTCGACCGTGCCAGTCCCCTGCGTCACGATGTCGGGACAAAACGTGTTGAGGCGCTGCGCCAGGCGGCCCGGATCGGCGAGCGGCGTCGTGAAGCGCCCCTCCAGCCAGTCGAATCCGATGCCCGTGAGCACGAACGGCTGGTCCCGATGAAGCGTCGTGAGCCATGCGACGATCGAATCCGGCCCGATGTCGTAGTTCGCACCGTTCGTCCCCACGAGCCGCAGGATGGCGTAGGGCTCGGTGGAGGGATAGAGCGCCAGCGTGTCGGCGACGTCACGAATGCCGAAATGCTGCGCCACACGGAAGAGGTAGAACCCCTTCGCCAGGAACGGGGCCTGGGCCGCGGCGACCAGCCCCGGCGCGCGTGACGACGGGACGGGCACCACCACCCCGCGGGTGCTGACGCTCGCTCCCAGAGAATCCTGGACCACGAGCGCCGCCGACGTGGCACCGACCAGACGCTCCAGCGCACTCACGGCGCCGGGAAAGTCGCTCGGCACCGCGAAATCGTCGGGCAGGCGAACCCGGTTCGGCAGGTCGAGCGCCACGGGTCCCCGGACGAGCCGGCCCGGCTGCACGACCATCAGGACGACCGCCGCAACGATCGCGATCCAGTTCCAGTGACTGCTCGCCGCGCGGGGACCGGCCGCGACCGGACTGGCGTCACGCTCGTCGAGATGCAGCTCGCGCACCAGCGCCCTGGCCTGCCGATCCGATCGCCACTCGCCGATATCCCGGAACGGCTGCATCAGTTTCCAGGTCATCAGGAAGGCGCCCTTCCACGTGGGGCGATACACTCCGGCGCGATCGTCCAGCCGCAAATACCCCGTCTCGACTTGCTGGCCCAGCTCTCGCGCCATCGCGGCGCCGAGAAAACCGGCTGGGTCGGTGCGGTAGTCCGCCGGCTCTCTCCGTAAGGCGCCATACCGCCGCGTCACGAGCGCCTGATAGATCCGGAACAACCGCACCGGGTCCCGTACCTCACGCAGGCGCACCTTCTCCCTTCCGGGGACTCGGCCGAACACTCCGGGGAGCGGAGAATTGTGAACGGTGAGGGAGCGGCTTCCTGGGAACCGGGCGACGAGCTCTACGGTGCTGCTGCCTCGCTCGGGCCGCGCCAACGCAGCGGCCGCGACGACCACCGCGATGTCATCGCCGGCGTTGTCCATCAGGACCGCGCGCAATCGCGCCGCCCTGTCGGTGCGAAACAGGTCGCCGACCTGCCGGAAACCCGCCTGCGCGAGCAGCGCAACGTTCCGCTGCATGGCATCGACCAGACTCGGCGCGAGCGGGTGTTTCGCCGCATCGAACGGCTCGAACGAGGGGCGAGCAGGCTGGCGCTGGCGTTGGTAGACCCGGATCGGCGCGATCACGTAGGGTGAAGCGGCGATCACGATGAGAATAATCAGCAGGAGCGTCATGGCTCTCCGACCAACCCGGCCTCCGGCGAGCGGGCGCTGCCTCGCCGGAAGCTCGGGTCGTGACTACATGGGCTGCTTCGCCGTCGGCGGCAAGAGCCCGTTCAGCCGCAAGTAGATCGCCATCTGGCTGTAGTGGTCCGCCCAGTCGGCGATGGTGATCAGGCCGGCAAACCCGCGGGTCACCTTGTTCGGCCCGAAGAATTGCGTGCTATCGGCGAGCTGCGCGTCCTGCAGCTGCGCGAACGCGGTCTGGCAGAACTGGAAGGACTCCTTCAGAGCCGCCACCAGTTTGTCCTTCGGGTCGGTTCCGGAGAATTTCGGGTGTTCCGGAGGTTTCTGACCCGACGTGGAGCTGCAGAGCGCCTCGTTGCCCTCGGCAATCAGGTGGGCGACGACATCGCCGAAGCTCATCTGGGCCGGCGTGGGTTTGAACCCATACTTGTCGGCCGGCATTTCTTCCGCGGCATCCACGATGTTCTTCGCCTGGCGCTGCTCGATGGCGCGGAAGCCGTTGGTGACGGGATTCTGAGCCTGAGCGGCCGCGGCGAGCGGGAGCGCACAGGCGACGAGCATCACAGTGGTGAACGTGCGTTGCATAACTTGATTCTCCTGGTTGAACGTGGAAACAGCCGCTTCATTCTGCACGCGGAAATGGCCCGCGTCCATGCTGCACCGGGGCACCGAACGTCAAGGAATCGTGGGCGCCGGTCGCTGCCACCTAGCCCTTGGGCCTGAGGAACTCCGCGAACGGCGGATAGGCGCGCAACGAGTCGAGGGCGAGGTCGGCGTGCACGTACGCGAAATCGATCCCTTGCAACATGGCGGTTTGCAGCAGGTCCACGGCGGTCTCGCGGTCACCCAGTAACGCGTGAATGCGGGCCCGCTGGTAGGTGTCCCCGCCCACCATGTACCGCGCGGAAATCGCCTTCAGCTGGTCGTCGAACCGCAACGCCTCCGCCCGCTTCCCCTCGCGGGCCGCGATAGCGCCGAGCGTGCCGAGGACAGCATACCGACCCATGGTGCTGGTGCCGGGGACGCGCAGGGGCGCGACCATTCCTTCCAACAGTCGCCGCGCCTCTTCTAATCGCCCGGCCTCGAAGTACGTCAGCGCCAGGCCCAGCCCGCCATCGTCCTCTAGCCCCACCTCGGCGCGCCGTCGTTCGTGCCAGGCGATGGCTCGGGCGAGCGCGTCCCGGGCCGCTTCGGGATACCCGTGCGCGCGCAGCTCCGCGGCCGCCATCCGCGCCACACTCCCGGGCGTCCAGTTGTCCTCGGACGCGAGCTGCTGCGCTTCGTCGAGACGTTGCCGCAGCTCGTCGGTGCGGCCGAGCGCAGCCAGCGCACGCACCTCGGTGACCAGGCCCCCGAGCTGCCCCGGCGCGCGATGGCGACCTGCCGTCGCCTCTTTCAGCTCGCGGCGATGATCGCCGAGCAGGTGCAGCGCCGACGTCAGGTCCCACGCGTAGGCGTAGGTGCCCCGAAACAGACCGCGGTCCGGATCGACTCGCTCCAGGGACGCGATCGCCTCGCGCGGGCGATTGAAGGCGATCGCCCCACTGCTGAGCAGGAACTCGGCATCGGAGCCGGGAGCGAGCCGGGCCAGCTCGCGCGCGGCCTCGAGGGCGGCCGGACCATTGCCGTGCACGATGCCGGCCACCCACCCGAGATAGCTGCGATCGACCGGAGCGAGAGGCCGATTCGAGTGCTCCAGCCGGCGCACGATGGAATCCGCGGCGGCGTGCTCGCCCATGTTGAGGCGCGCCACCGCCGACCAGATCAAGGCGACACTGAACGTCGAATCGCCCGCCGCCGCCCGGTCGAAATGCTCGCGCGCTGCCATGTAGTCGAATCGGGCGAAGCGATCCAGTCCCTCGACGAACTCCTGGTAGGCCTGGTAGTCTGGCGGCTGGCTCGCCCCGGCCGCCCAGCCGGCCAGCTTCGGGTTGAAGAGGGTTCCCAACGCGATCATCACCCGCTGGCGCACCTGCTCGACCGCGGCGAGCGGATTGGCGACCGGCCCGACCACCGGATCGAGCGCCCGCAGCACCTTGCCGTCCCGCGCGTCGGCGATCTCGATCTGAAACCGTAAGCTGTCGCCCTGCCGGTAATACGCACCCGATACGACGGTCTGGGCCCGCGTCTCGCTCCCCAGGGCCCGGATACCGGCCGCTCCGGCCTGTCCGCTGACCGGCACCGCCGACGCCGGGGCCGTCGCCATCACCGTCACCGACGGGACGACCTCGACGAGCCCGGTCTGGGTCAGCCCCTGCGTCACCCAATCGGCCGCCATGCGCCCGAGGTTGTCGAGCGAGGAATCGCCGGTCCGGTTGGCTATCCCCGCGACGACGACCCGGCCGGGAATGAGATTCGACGACCTCCGCGCGAGCGCCAGCGCGATGCCGCCGAGCGCCGCGATCAGCCCCACCCCGATGACGGCGGCCCGCCAGCTGCGGCGGCTGGCGAACCTCCCCCG
>DATJJY010000138.1:0-14815 GCA_035491895.1 Gemmatimonadales bacterium | reverse complement strand
CTAAATTACCTGCGTGGACTCGGTGGGCGACCCCATGACCCTGGAGCGTGGAGATGTACGATTGGATCGGTTGGATCGCGACGGCGATGACTTCGAGCTCGTATTTTTTTCGTCAACCTGGGACGCTGCGGCGCATCCAGGGTGTCGCCGCGATCATTTGGGGGACCTACGGGGCGCTGATACACTCCCTGCCGGTGCTCGTCGCCAACATCATCGTGGCGTCGGCCGCCTTCGTGTCGTTGCTTACGCTGCGACGAGCTCGATCAACGTGATCTCTGAAGGGGCCAGGAGCCTGAGCGGCGGACCCCAATACCCCGTGCCGCGACTGACGTAGAGCCACATCCGCTCCAGGCGGTGCAGGCCGGCGACGAACGGCTGAAACAGCCGCACCAGCAGGTTGAACGGGAAGAACTGCCCGCCGTGCGTATGCCCGGAGAGCTGCAGATCGAATCCCGCGTCGCGCGCCGCGTACGCGCTCTTCGGCTGGTGGGCCAGCAGCACCCGTACGTCGCTGTGCGGCGCCCCCGCGAGCGCCTGCACCGGGTCCGAGGCGGCCGATAGATCGGTCACCCCCGCCAGCAGCAGCCGGCCGTTGCCGTGCACCAGGAGACGATGCTCGTTCTGCAGCACATCCACCCCGAGGCGCGCTAACTCCCGCGTCCAGCCGCGCACATCCCAGAAATACTCGTGATTGCCGGTGACGAAAAAGGTGCCGTGCGGCGCCACCAGCCCTGCAAGCGGCTCGACGTGCTCGCGCAGCTCGGGGACGAGGCCATCGGCCACGTCCCCTGTCACCGCGACGAGATCGGGGGCGAGGCCGTTGGTACGCCGGACCACCGACTCGACGAACCGGCGCCGGATCGTGGGACCCACGTGCAGGTCGGAGAGCTGTGCGATGCGGAAGCCCTGCAGGTCCCCGGGGAGGTCGCGGATCGGGACGGTCACGTGCACGACGCGGGGACGGCGGGCCTGGAGCATCCCCACCAGGGTGAGGCCGAGTGAGCCTCCCAGGATGGCGGCGCCGACGTTGTGGATGTGCAGCACGTCGGCGAGCGCGAAGAAGACGATCAGCATGGAAGACAACCCCATCGCCACGTACCCCACCCATTCCAGCGCGCGCCGGCCGCGCCACGTCGAGCGGCCCGCGACGAACGCCGCGAGCGGCAGCCAGGCGAGGATCAGCGTCGCCGCCGCGGCGAGGAGGCCGTAGGGGTGGAGGTGCGCCCCGACGTACACGTGGAGCAGCGTCCAGATGCCGCCCACGACGAGCAGCCGGCGCGCTATCTGTTGCCAGGTCACGTCAGTGCGCCGCCGCCGCGCCGCCCGGCAGACTCTTCGCCTTGTGCATCAAGAGAAGCAGCGGGACCGACAGCACGAACACCGCGCCGAACAGCAGGAAGAGCTGGTCGAACGACAGCATCATCGCCTGCTTGGTGACCTGCAGGTTGATGATCGCCGTCGCCTTCGCTTCGAGCAGACCCTGCGGGACGCCCTGCGCCGCGAGGCCCTTCTCCAGCATCGTGAGCCGCGCCTGCGTGGCCGGAGAGTACGCCGTCACATTCGCCATCAGGTCGGCCCGGTGGATCGTAGCGAAGCGCGTCACCAGCGTCGCCGACAGGGCGATGCCCACGCTGCCGCCGAGCTGGCGCGTCAGGTTGAACAGCCCGGTCCCATTCGGGATCCGGCTCATCGGCAGATCGGAGAGCGACAGGTTCGTCAGCGGCACGAAGATGAGACCGAGTCCCACGCCGCGGAGAATCAGCGGCCAGAAGAAGTCCGACATCCCGCTCTCGGTGGTGAAGTGCGCGTGCTTCCACATCGACAACCCGAAGATCGCGACGCCCGCGAGAATCGATAACCGGGCGTCGAATTTGCCGGTCGTCCGGCCCATCACCGCCATGGTGAAGGCGCTCGCCAGCGCTCCGGGGAGAATCACGAACCCCGTCTGCTCGGCGGAAAACCCCTGCAGGTTCTGGAGGTAGACCGGGAGCACGAAGACCGTCGCGTACAGACACAGACCGAGCACGGCAGCGAAGACGACGCCGACCGCCAATTGCCGGCTCTTGAGGATGCGCAGATCGACCACAGGATCCTCGGTCCTCAGCTCGTGCCAGACGAACGCCACGAGCGAGACGGCGCTCACGATCGCCAGCATCGACACTTGCTTCGAGTCGAACCAGTCGAGCCGCTCGCCTCGCTCGAGCATCGTCTGCAACGCGCCGATGCCGGCGGCGAGCAGCACAAGACCCAGGACGTCGATTCGCTTGGCCTTCTCCTGGTGCTGCGAATCCCTGATGAAGGACAGGGTCAGGGCGAAGGCCAGTATCCCGAAAGGGATGTTGATATAGAAGATCCAGGGCCAGCCGAAGGCGTCGGTGATGTACCCGCCGAATGTCGGACCGAGCGTCGGGCCCACCATGACGCCCATGCCGAAGATCGCCATCGCGGTACCGTATTCCTCACGCGGGAACTCTTCGTACAGAATCGCCTGTGACGTGGAAAGCAGTGCTCCGCCACCCAGTCCCTGAATGATGCGCCAGATCACGAGTCCGGTGAGGGTGTGTGCATTGCCGCAGAAGAACGAGGCGACGGTAAACAGCGCGATCGACCCGGCGAAGTAGCGCAGCCGTCCGAAATAGGCCGACAGCCAGCCGGTGATCGGCAGGATGATGACGTTGGCGACGATATAGCCGGTCGAGACCCAGGCGATTTCGTCGAGCGTCGCGCCGAGCGTCCCCATCATGTGGGGAATCGCGACGTTCACGATGCTCGTGTCGAGCAGCTCGAGCACCGACGCGAGACTCACCGTCATGGCGATGATGTAGCGGTAGCGGTACCGATCGCCGGCCGCCGCGGCGGCCGGAAGCGGAAGGGTGGTGGCGCTCACGACGACATCACTTCGTGGTGATGGTGGCTACGACGCTCATTCCGGGGCGAAGCGCTCGGCCCTGACAGTCGATCGAGGCGACCGGCCGGATGCGCACGGGGATACGCTGCACGACCTTCGTGAAGTTGCCGGTGGCGTTGTCGGGCGGCAGCAGCGAGAAGCGCGCGCCGGTCGCCGGGGAGAGGCTCTCCACCCGCCCACCGAAATGACACCCGGGATAGGCGTCGACGGTGAACGTCGCCGTGTCTCCCGGAACGATATGGGTCGTCTCCGTCTCTTTGAGATTCGCGGTGACCCACACGTCGGAAAGCGGCACCACCGTCATCAGTGGCTGACCCGGCTGCACGAGCTGGCCGACTTCGACGCTTTTCTTGCTCACGACGCCCGAAGTGGGGGCGAGGATGTGCGTGTACGACAGCTGCAGCGCCGCCCAGTCACGCGCGGCGCGCATCGCCGCCACGCGGGCGTCTGCGCCGAGCAACGCCGCCTGCGCCGAGGCAAGGGCGGCGTCGGCGGCGCGGGCTGTCGTCACCGCGTTGTCGAGCTGCTGGCGGCTCACCACGCCCTGATCGACGAGCGGCTGGAGACGATCGAGATCTGCATGCGCCCGGTCGGCGTTGGCCTGGGCCTGGCGCACGGTCGCGTCCGCCTGTCCCACCCGCTGGCGCGACGACACGCTGGCGAGCGCCACCGCGAGGTCGGCATCGGCCTGCTGCAGCTTCGCCGCGTAGTCCTTGTCATCGATCGCGAGGATCGTGTCCCCGGCCTTGATCGACTGGTTCTCCTCGACGCGGATCGACTGCACGTAGCCGCCGACCTTGGGGAGGACGGGCAGGATGTGCCCGTCGACCTGCGCGTTGTCGCTCGAGACGTGGGTGCGCGACCAGATCAGCTTGCGCACGCCGCCGGCGATGAGGATCAGCAGCACGATCCCGAGCCCAGCGAAGATCTTGTTGCGCTTGCCGCCGTTCGGGGCCGGGCGGAACTCGGCGCTGCCCCGGTTGGCGGCGGGCTCGCCGCGCGAGGGGCGCTGCTCGGACACTTCGGGTTCGATCGTCGTAGCCATGATTCAAGTTCCCTTTGCGTTCAGCGTTAGTGCAGCTGCCGGGTACTGCCCACCGCGCGGGCCAGGGCCACCCGGGCCGCCGCCGCCGCGAAGCGGGCGTCGATATCGGTGTCGCGGGCGCGAATCAGCGACGACTGCGCATCGATGACCTCGATGTTGCCGGCCACCCCTGCCTTGAACCGCTCGCGCGCCTCGTCCAATTCCGCCTGCGCGAGCCGCAACCGCTCGGCGGCGATCGCCTGCTGCTCGGCGGCCGACCCGAGGTCGAGCCGCGCGGCGTCGACGTCGGCGGCGATCTGCCGCCGCAGCTCGTCGGCGCGTACGCCCGATTCCTTTACTACCGCCTGTTGCTCCGCCTGGCGCCCTTCACGGCGGAACCCGTCCAGAATCGGAACGGTCACCTGCAGGGCGATGAAGCGCGTCGTGGTGAGGTCACCCGGCGCGAGGCCGTTCGCCCCATAGTTCGCCGAAAGATCGAGCCGCGGCAGGCGCTCGGCCGCGATCGCGCTCGCCGAGCGCGACGCCGCGAGCCCGCGGGCTTCCTCGGAGTGGAGATCGGGACGCCGCGCGAGCGCCAGCGACACCAGCGCGTCCCGCGTGTCGGGCAGCTCGGCCACCGGGAGCGTGGCCGCGAGGGTATCGGTCAATTCGACCGGCGTGTCGGGGGGAAGGCCGAGACTCCGCACCAGGTCGATCCGCGCCCGATCGGCCTCGTTGCGCGCCACGACCAGCGCCCCGCGCGCCGCGACGAGCTGCGTCTGCGCCCGCGTGACGTCGATCGTCGTGCCCACCTCGGCGTCCTTCTGCGCCTGCGCCAGCCGCACCAGCTCGGCGGCGAGCGACGAGTCGGCGACACGGGCCGCGATGACCGCCTGGGCCCGGGTAGCGCGCAGATAGGTCACGGCGGCGAGCTGCGCCGCGGACTCGGTGACCTGCCCGCTGTCCGATTCGCTGCTCACGAGCTGCGAGCGCGCGGCTCGCACTCGCACGACGCCGGCGTAGTCGAACACCGTTTGGGTGAGGTGCAACCGCGCATCGTAGAGGTCGAACGGCCCGAACAGCTTGGGGAAGCCGAACCCCGGAGCGTTGAGCTTGAAGCCGAACGCCTGCGGATTGAGCGTCTGGCTCGCCCAGCTTCCGGTAGCGGACAGATCGGGGAGCAGGGTGGCGCGCGTCTGCCGGATGCGGGCGCGCGCCTCGTCGGCACGCAGACCGGCGAGCGTCACGGCGGGCGCGCTGCCGGCGGCGCGGCTCACCGCGTCGGCGAAGGACAGGCGCAGCGGCTCCGTCCCCTGCGCGCGGGCGGTTCCGAAGAGGCCGGCGAAGGCCACGAGCGACAGAGCGGCGAGTCTATTGATTGGCGATGCCATGGAGGTAGAGATCGATGTGGGTGTCGAGATACTTGCGCACGTCGAAGCCTTCGGGCATGCACTGTGCGAAGGCGCGCGACGCGACGGTGGCGTGCATCAGGGGCGAGAGGGCGAGCTTGGTGGCGGCGGGCACGTCGACCGGGCGGAATTCCCCGTCCTTGATGCCGCGCTCGATGACGCTGCCCAGGAGCCGGTGACCGCGGGTGACGACTTCCTCGTAATAGAAGCGCGCCAGCTGCGGGAAGTTGGCCGCCTCGGCCATCATCAGCTTGGGAATTCCGGCGAGCGAGGTCTCGAACACCAGCCGCCAGTATTCCCGCACCAGCTGCTCCAGCAGCTCCCGGGCACTCCCGGTGAACGAACGGGCGGTCGACTCGCCCTGCGCGATGATCGGCACGATAGTCTGCCGTACGACCGCCTTGAACAGGGCGTCCTTGTTCTTGAAATAGAGGTAGAGGGTCCCCTTGGTGACCCCGGCGCGGCGCGCCACGTCCTCGAGCCGCGTGGCGGCAAATCCCCGCTCGACGAACTCCTCGAGCGCGGCGGTTACGATTTCCTCGGGGCGGGCGTCCTTGCGGCGCTTCCAGCGGGGCTTGCCGCGGCGGCCGGCCGGGGCGGACCGCGGCGGCCGGGGCGTCTTGGGGGATCGGGTGGTCGGGTGCGCCATGCAAGCCTCACAGTTACTTACTGAACGGTTAGTAAGTAACCATAGAACCCGGCACCGACAAGTGGGGTTCCCGTCAGGCTCCGGTCGGCGCTATCGGGCCCGGGCCAGCTCTCCCGCATCCATGACGCTGTCCGAAACGCTCCGGTCTTCGATCGTCTGACCGTCGCCGATCACCGAGCGCTTGACCTGTGCTCGCACGAGGTGCACGTCGCGCCCGAGGAGGGAGTGCTCCACTGTGCTCCCCTCGATCCGGCTCCCCCCCTCGATCGTCACGTTCGGCCCGATCGTGCTGTTGACCAGGGTCACCCCCGGCTCGATCCGCACCGGCTCGCGAATCACCACCCCGCCGGCGGGTGCCGGGACGAGGCCGCGGCCGTTGCGCAGCAGGTGCTCATTGGTTTCGAGCAGCGTGTCCACCTTGCCGCAGTCGTACCACCCTCCTACGCTCGCCGTGTAGAGTTTGCCGCCCTGGTCTACCATGTACTGGAAGGCGTCGGTGAGGTAATACTCGCCCCCTTTGCCGGCCGGCTGCCCCAGGACGTGCGCGATCCCCTCGAACAGCATGCGCCAGTCCTTGATGTAGTAGAGGCCGATGTTGGCGAGCCGCGAGACTGGCGTGTCGGGCTTCTCGACGATGCGCCGCATGTAGCCGCTCGGGTCGGTGACGATGACGCCGAAGCGCTGGTAATCCTCCACTTCCTTCGCCCAGAGGATGCCGTCCGCCTGTTGCGTGCGGATCAGCCCCAGGTCGGCGTCGAACAGCGTGTCCACGAAAATGATGAGCACGGGGCTGTCCACCCAGGGACGCGCCAGATTGATTGCGCCCGCCGTTCCGTCGAGCGTCTTCTGCTCGACGAAGCGCGCCGGAATCCGGTAATGCGTGCGGATGTAGCGCTCCGTGTCCTCCTTCAGGTGCCCCGTGATGACGAGCAGCTCCTCGACGTCGAACCCCGCCAGCGTGTCCATGACGTAGTCCATCACCGGCCGTCCGGCGACGTGGACCAGCGGCTTGGGGACGCGTTTGGTGAGGGGCAGGAGGCGGGTGCCCTTCCCCGCCAGCGGCACGATCACTTTCATGGCACCCTCCCGTAGCGGTCTTTGAGCCGGATGACGTCGTCGATCTCCGGGGTCGAAGCCTCGAGCAGGTCGCTCGTCACGACCGCCTCGAACTGGTGCACCAGCTTCGGCTGAATGTGAAACGCCTCGCCCTGCGCCAGCCGGCGCTCGATCAGCGTCTCCCCCTGCTGCAACCGCAGCACGATCTCTCCCGCCAGGACGTAAATCGACTCGTCCTTGCGCTCGTGATACTGCAGGCTCAGCACGTGCCCCGCCTCCACGTGCAGGATCTTCCCCACGTAGCGGTCGGTGCGCGCCCAGATCAGCTCGTACCCCCAGGGCTTCTCGACGCGGTAGGGCGGAGTGCTCACAGGTCTCCCGGTTTCAGGGCCAGGGCGAGCGACGAAGGCGTCGTGACGCAGGCGGTCACGCACACGCCGCATCCCACGCACCCTTCGGGCTTGAGCACGGGATGTCCCCGCGCATCCATCGCGAGCGCCCGCTCGCCGATCGGGCACGCCCGGGCGCATACCCCGCAGCTCGACCCATGAAACGTGATACATCGGTCGACATCGAGCGAGAGCACCCCCAGCCGCACTGCGTCCCACCCGGCGGCCGGCGGCACCAACGCACCGGTGGGGCAGGCCCGCGCGCACGGGATGTCCTCGCACACGATGCACGCCTGGATCGACGGCTCGAGCACGGGCGTCCCGGCGGCGAGCCCGGCCCCCGGAGGCGCGTTGCGGATCGCGTGCGCCGGACAGATGTCGACGCAGGCGCCGCAGCGCGTGCAGGCGGCGAGAAACTCGATCTCCGGGAGCGCGCCCGGCGGGCGGAACCAGCGCCGCTGCACCACCCGCGCTTCCGTACGCCGGGCCACTTCGCGCGCCAACCTCCCCAGCGTCTCGCGCAGGAACGCCCGCCGGTCGTCGGGATCGACCGCCATCAGAAGCTCGGGGAGAGGGACACGAGCCAGCGGAACTGCGCCGTGCGCTCCCGCCCGTGCGAATCGGCGGCGAAGCTCCAGCGGTTCACGAGCAACGGCACGTCGAACCGTATCGTCCAGCCGAGGTCGCCGGCGCGGAGGGTCGCGACGGCGCCGGCGCCGGCATCCCACAGCGTCACGCCCTTGCCGGTGGCGCCGGACGGGACCGCTGCCGAGTCAACGAGACCGCCGTCGCCGAAGAGGTGCAGGGCGACGTTTCGCACCCCACCCTGCCGCCGCGTGAACACGGTATGCGACAGCTCCACACTGCCGCTCACAGCCCAGCGTCCCCCCAGCTCGGGCGCGAAGCCCCGCAGGTTGGCGTCGCCCGGCGCCTGGTAGAAGAAACCCGGACGCACGAACAGCGCCCCGCGGCTGCGCAGCAATGGATTGGTGAACGTTTCGTACGGATCGGCGCCGGCGACGTAAATCCGCCGCTGCAGCGGCGGCGGCGAGTGCGCCCAGTACCTGCCGCCAAACCCGCGCAGCCCGAGCGTCGTCCCGAGCCAGAAGGGGAGGTGCGCCGAGAGCTCGGCAGTCCCCCGCAGGAACGGCTCCATGTCGTAGCGGTGTTCGGCCACGATGCCGGGTCCCGGATAGCGATACACGATGCCGCCGTGGAAGCCGATCCGGCTGGAGACAGTGCCACGCCCCCCCGGCGACGTCGACGACACCCAGGGACCCGCTTCGATCGTTCCGGCGTCGTCCCAGAGGCGCGGATCCAGGAACGCCGTCTTCGTCGTCGCCATCCACAGCGCGTCGAATCCCGCATGCCGCTCGCCGCGATCTACCCAACGGCGCCGCAGGTCGTGGTCCACGGAGAGCTGAATGCCGGTGCGGCCCTCGACGCCCCACGTCGCGACAGCCGTCGTTGTCCGAGGGACGGGGTGCCGGACGGAGTTCTCAGTCCGGAAGTAGGTACCAAAAGCGTCCTTGGTGGTGCCCCTGAGCCCCACACTCACCAAGCCCAGCCCGCGCTCGAACCGGCCCAAGTAATTGGACCGCGACCGTACCACCAGGGTGACGCCCCCGGCGTCATTGGACCAGGCGAGCGGCAGGAATCCCACGGTCTTGCGATCGCGACGTACCACGTCGCGCGTGGGATTGTCGACTCGAAACGCGGACTGGCCACGGGCGCGCCACAACAACCACCCCTTCGGCTCGGAGTTGTTCAGCATGTTCCAGTCGTGCGCCAGCACGCGTGGGTCGAGCGTCAGACGACCAGGGGATGAATCTGTCGTGAATTCGACCCGCTCCACTTCCGCCTGGCCGACCGTGCGCGCGTAGATGTGGTGCGTGTCCCCGATCTCGAGCGGCATCACCCCGTCGCCCTTGCGCCGCACCGTGACGACGACGTGCCAGCGTCCATCCGTCCCGCGACGGCGCTCGACCCGCTGCAGCTCGTAATCGATCAGCGGCGTGGCGTGCAGCCACTCGGCGAAGAGCCACTTCAGGTCCTGGTGCGACACTTCCTCGCACACGGCGCGAAACTTGTCCTCGTCGACGTGCTTCAGCTTCCAGCGCGCGTAGTAGGTGCGCAGGATCTGCCGCATCGTGTCGTCTCCTACGACGTAGCGCAGCTCGTCGTAGAACAGCTCGCCCTTGTTGTAGATCATCTCGTTGTAGAGGAAGAAATCGCGGAACCGCTCGCTCACCGTCGAGACCGGCTCGCTCCAGCGATCGACGTCGTCCAGCAGGATGCCGGCCTCGAGCTCGGGGTAATCGTCGCCTAGCCCTCGCGTCGCCTCGTACCACGCCGTCTGGAAGCTCGTGAACCCCTCGTCGAGATACCCTTCGCGCCACTCGTTGTTGGCGAGGATCCCCATCGTGTAGTTGTGCCCGACCTCGTGCAGGATCAGCCCGAGCCCCGGGCTCCCGTTCATCACCATCATCGGAAACTCCGTGCCGCCGCCCTCGATGCGGTGCACGTTGGTGATCTGCGGCCAGGCGAAAGGACCGTACAGCGAGTCGAGCCAGCCGAGCGCCGTTTCGGTGCGGCTCACCGCGATGCCGCCGCCCCACGTCGCGCGGTCGCCAGGCTGATACAGCACGTGCACCACGACGTCGTGGTAGCGCCCCTGCTCGTAGACGTAGTCGGGGTTGAGCGAGAAGGCGAAGTGGTGCACCTGCTCGGCGCGGAACCGCACCGTCTTGCGGCCAGGGGACGCCGGCGCGCAGTCATCCGGCACCCGGCCGTAGTCGTCGCGCTGGTAGTCCACTCGGGACTCCGGGACGGCGCGCGCCTTCTCCCATCCCGGGTCGCCGCAGACGGGGACTCCCGTGGCGCCGATCACCTGGTCCTGGGCGAGGTCGAGCGTCACGTCGTAGGTGGCGAACTCGCCGTAGAACTCCCCCGCCGGGTAGAGCGGATGCGCTTCCCAGCCGTAGCGGTCGTACACCACGACTTTGGGATACCACTGCGCGAAATCGAAGCGCCGGCCCTGGCGGCCCTGGCGGCGCGGCAGCGTCGAGGGGCGCGCCTGCCAGTCGATCTCGACGGTGAGCGAATCACCGGGCGGCAGGGGACCGGGCAGCGCCCAGTGCGCGATCGTCGAGTCGGGGGCGAAGGGGTAGTCGGGCGGCGCCGATTGCCCCATGACGCTGCTCCGAGTAATGCGCTCGAAGGCGTAATCGGGGTCCTTCATGTTCTGGAACCGCACGCGTCCCTCGGACGCGTCGACGGCGCTCCAGCGCGAGCCGGGACGGAAGGCGTTGAGATACTGATGAACGAAGAACTCGCTGAGCGTGTCCGGGGAGCGATTGACGTAGGTGATGCGCTCGTGGCCGGTGAGGACACCGGCCGCTTCGTCGAGCGACGCGGTGATGCGGTAGGCCACCTGCTGCTGCCAGTAGGTGGAGGTCGTGTCGCCGGTAGCGACCGAGAGGGAGTCCTTTAGGGCGATCAAGACCGCGAGCAGCAGCATGGGCTGTACAAGCTAAGCGCCGCCGCCGACGCGGGGGAGTCGGCGCGCGCGTTTTCGGAGTGTGCGGCGTGTTTCGGACGACAGTCGGACGGAGGAGTGGGCGCAGGTTGTGGCCCCCTCTTCTCAGGAGTGACCGATGTCGACCCTCCGTACCAGCGTCGCGCTGGGCGCCGCGCTGCTCGCGGCGAACGCCTGCCGCGATCCCGCACCGACCGGTTCGGGCGTTCCGACCGACGCGCCGCCTCCCGCCGCATCCGGCATGGCCGGCGCGCGACCCGATCGACTGGCGCAGCTCTTCGCGCGGGCGCTCGCGAGCTCGGCGTTCCGCGCGTACCTGAAAGCGCAGCTCGACGCGTCGCCGTTCCCCGAGCACAAGATCGAGCTGCAGCGCTTTCTCCCCGCTGTGAGCGGGCGCGCCCTGCGCTATCTCGCCGAAGGCAGCGGCACGAGTGCCGCTGACGTCCGAGCGGAGCTCGATCGCGCCATCCCGCTCGAGGTGTATCTCCCCGTGCCGGCGCAGCGCGCCGCCTGGCCCGGCGACGCGAACGTGCTGGTCGCGACGGCGCTCACGGACAAGGACGCCCCGGTGGCGTTCGATCCCTCGGGCCGCCGCTATCAGTTGAGCGCCGCTACCCCCCCGTCCACTCCCGTCATCGCGATCGTTCCCGTCGAGACGGATTTCAGCGTTCCTCCCGCACCGACCCAGTGCATCGAAACCGACTGTGGGAGCGGCGGAGGTGGGGGAGGCACCGTCACACCGCCGGCCGGCTTGTACATGCGCCAGTCCCACATCGTGGGCGACTTTGAAGGTTGGTTGAAGGGATCGCCCGAATATGAGGTCCATATCCTCGGCCAGCTGGGACAATCGGACTCGCTGAAGGACTACGCCTGCGCGGGCGAGCATGCGTCGAGCGCGCTCCGCTACTACGACCAGAACGACGCCGATTGGTCCGGCGATGTGCTGCTATACACGCAACAGGAGATCGACACGTACAAGGCGCAGCATCCCGGGCAAGGCGTGCGGGTGTTCGTCATCGAGGACGACGACACGCCGTGCGTCATCAAGACCGACAACTTGAGCCTCAACCGCCTCTTCGCCACGGCGGACAGCGTGTACAAGCTCTACACCGCCGGGAAAGACCAGACCACCACGGTCGGCAAGGTCTGGTGGGCCGCACAGATCGCCCGCAAAATCTGGACGTACGCCGCCGGCCTCATCAAGACGAACGACGACCTCGTCGGCAATGCGGTCGACGCGAACGTCGTCGGCGATCACACCCACGCCGGCTACAACTGGATCCTGAAGGGCGACAAGAACGTCACCACCGGATGGACCGACCTCGAGATGCGGTGAAAGGAGATCCCATGCGCACCTGCCTCGCGCTGCTGCTCGTCTGCGCCGCCACGGCGCCGGCACTCCCCGGACAATGGAGCCTCACCCCGGAGGTCGGCTTGACCGCCTTCAGCGGCTCGGGACGAGACTCGGGCGGGTTGCGCGTGGGGCCGACGCGCGCCACCGCCGTGGCGCTGCGCATCGGCCGGGAGTCACCGCACGTCGGCTTCGGCGTGCGCGTGCTGACGGGATCGACCGGCTTCGGCGCCTCGGACGGCGAGATCACCGTCATCCAGGAGCACCAGCTGCGGTTGATCGAAGTCGCGGGGCTCGTCGCCTGGCGGGTGGCGCGGGTCGGGACGGCGAGCCGGCTGGGCATCGAGGCGGGCCCGGCGCTCGACATCTGGGCGCCAGAGCAGGCGTCGACCAGGACCCGGCTCGGCGCCGTCCTGGCGATGGTCTGGGCGTTTCCGGTCACGCCGCGGCTCGACGCCGCGGTGCGACTCGAGGGGGCGCTCACCCGGTCGTTGTTCGATGCGGCCGATCTGCCGGACGGCGCGGAGCGCCACAACACCTGGCGGCGCGGGGTCAGCTTTGCCCTCTCCCGACGGCTGTGATGTCTATTGACGCAAAACGTCATTCAGTCTGGTAATGACTAAAAACGTCACTTTTAGAAGAATTGACGTATAACGTCATTCCAGGGTAGTATAGGGAATGGCCACCCCCCGGTATGTGGCGTTCATCGCCGACGTCGTCGCGTCCCGCGCGCGCGCCCCCCGCGCCCGGGGCGCGCTGCAGCAGCGGCTGCGCGAGCTGGCCCGCGAGTTCAATGCCCGCTATCGCGTCCAGCTCGCCGCGCGCTGCGCCGTGACGCTGGGCGACGAGCTGCAGGCGCTGTTCGCCGACGCCCTCCCCGTCTGGGAAGCGGCCCACGAGCTGCGCCTCCGCCTCCCCGACGTCGAGTGGGTGGTAGCATGCGGCCGCGGTACGCTCTCGACGCCGCTGCACCGCGGCGTGACGGCCCCCGAGCTCGACGGTCCCTGCTTCCACGCCGCCCGCGCCGCGCTGGACGCCGCCAAGCAGGACGGCCGCGTCTTCGCCCTCGGCGGGTTCGACGCGCCGCTCGACGGCTACGCCCACTACTACTCGGCGCTGTACCGCGGCTGGAGCGCGCGGCAGCGCGCCCTCGCCACCGCGCAGCGCGCCCGCCCCTCGCTTCGGCTCAAGGAGCTGGCCAAGCTCATCGGCGTCGAGGCGACCAGCATCTCGCACCGCCGCCGCCGCATGGCCTGGCCCCTCGTGGTGCTGGGTGATAAGCTGTTTCAGGAAATGCTCGCGCGATGAATCCCGTCTCCGCCGCTCTCCTCCTCGCCTTCGCCATCGGCTCGGGCTTTGCGCCCTGGCGCAAGGCCGGGTGGACCACGCCGGTGCGCGCGCTGCTGTACGAAGCGGCGGCTCTCGTAGCCGCGGTGGTCCTCGCCTGGTTGAGCCGCGGGCTCGTCTACGCCACGTCGTCGGGGTCCTTCTGGGGCCGGGTGATGCTGCTCGCCGCCGCCTACTGGTATACCTGCGCCGGCGGCGCGGCGCTGGTGCGCCGCGTGCTCGACCTCGTACCGGTGAGCGAGTCGCCGAAGGGCGGCAAGGATGCGATCACCGTCCCGGCGGTCGAGCTGTCGCGCGGTCTCGTCATCGGCGTGCTGGAGCGCGCCCTCGCTCTCACCCTCGTGCTGACGAGTCAGTTCAGCGCGCTGGGGCTGATCCTCGCCGCCAAGGCGATCGTCCGCTATCAGGCGCTGGACGACCGCGACTTCGCCGAGTATGTCCTGATCGGGACGCTCACCTCGCTGCTGCTCGCCCTGCTGGTCGGTCTGGGAGTGCGCGAGCTGCTCTTTTAGCGCACCCGGGTCACGGGCCCAGCACGGTGTGCCGCACGGGGACGCGCTCGATGGCGAGCGCCTGCACGGCTTTCGTGCTGCCGACCACGGTGTAGACCCCCACGACATCGAGCTCCTCGTGTGTCGTTTCGATCACCAGGAACCCCTTGGCGAAGCCGCGTCCGACGCGCACCAGGGAATCAGTGCACTCGATCTCGATCGCCTGATCGTAGCGCAGGCTCGACGGAATCCAGGGCGTGATGGGACCGGGCTGCTGGTTCGGTCCCGTGAGGGCGAACTTGTAGCGGAACAGGACCGAATCGCGACCCGGGTTGTGCACGTTGACCGCGGTGTAGTAGACCCCGGGCGCGACCCCCGGCCGATTGGACTTCCCGCACATCACCTTCGCGGCATACTGCACCACGATCGTGTCCTGGGCGGACGCGAGCGCCGGCAGTGCGACGCTTCCCAGGCCGGCCAGCACGACGACGGCTATCCGTTTCATGGTAACCTCCAGTTCAAGTCACCTTGAACATCGAGGTTGCGATCCCCGAGTCAATTCCCGGTCAATCTCTCCCGCCTGAAACGACGGCGGCGACCCGCTTCCGCGAGCCGCCGCTGTCTCCTGCTCCACCGCTCCCTTATTCGCCGGT
>DATJJY010000137.1:0-19851 GCA_035491895.1 Gemmatimonadales bacterium | reverse complement strand
AGCGGTGTGGCGACGTTCAACGATCTGAGCATCGACAGCGCGGGGACCGGGTACACCCTGGCGGCGAGCGCCTCGGGGCTGACGGGCGCAACCTCCACATCGTTCGCGATCGCCGTGGGAGCGGCGGCGCAGCTCGGGTTCCTCGTGCCACCCTCCAATACCGTACCGGGCCAACCAATCACCCCCGACGTCGAGGTCGAGGTACGGGACCTGGGCGGGAATCGGGTGACGTCATCCGGAGCGGCGATCGCGATGGCGATCGGAATCAATCCCGGGAGCGGTACGCTCAGCGGCACGGTGTCGCACGCGGCGGTGAGCGGGCTGGCAACTTTCTCCGGGCTCAGCATCAACAACGCGGGCAGTGGATACACCCTCGTTGCCTCCTCGACCGGACTGACGGCGGCGACCTCGCCGCCTTTCGACATCTCGGTCGGGTCGGCGACGAAACTGGGGTTCTTCGTCCAGCCCACATCGACGACCGGCGGGACCGCGATCAGTCCCGCGGTGCAGGTCGAGATCCAGGATGTCGGGGGGAATCGGGTATCCGGCGCCACGAACAGCGTGACCCTCGCCATCGCGAACAACGCGAACGCCGGAACACTCTCCGGAACGAGGACGGTCGCAGCGGTGAACGGCGTCGCGGCGTTCAATGGCGTGAGCATCGATAGCGCCGGGACCGGCTATACGCTGAGCGCCAGCGCTTCAGGCCTGACCGGAGCGACGTCGAGTGCTTTCAACGTGACGGTCGGCTCGGCGGCGAAGCTGGGGTTCCGCGTGCCGCCTTCCAATGAGACAGGCGGTGCGACGATCACACCGGCGGTTCAGGTCGAGGTGCAGGACGCTGGAGGAAACCGGGTCACGAGCGCGACAAACAGCGTGTCCCTGTCGATCACCACGAACCCCAAAGCGGGAACGCTCTCCGGGACGACGTCGCTGGCCGCAGTGGCCGGCGTGGCGACGTTCAGCAATCTGAGCATTGACAGCGCCGGGTCGGGATATCGGCTCGGTGCCACTGCGGCGGGGCTCAACGACGCGACGTCCCCGACATTCAACATCACCGTCGGGCCGGCGGCGCAGCTCGGCTACTCGGTGCAGCCGAGTGACGTGACTGCCGGCGCGTCGATCACGCCGGCCGTCAAGGTGGAGATCCGGGACGCGGGAGGTAATCGAGTCACGTCGGCGAGCAACACCGTCGGCATTGCCATCGGCACGAACCCCGGCGGCGGAACCCTCTCCGGTACGACGTCGCACGCGGCGTCGAGCGGTGTGGCGACCTTCAACGGTCTGAGCATCAACAAGAGTGGCGTGGGCTACACGCTGGCGGCGAACTCCGGGGGGCTGACGCCCGCAACGAGCGCCGGGTTCACCGTGACGGCGGATGGCGTCGATGGGGCCCTTTCGACGCTCGCCAGCAGCGCGGATACCGTGGGGCAGTGCTCCGTTTCGTGCAGCGCCGCATTCCAGACGTCGACAGTGACGGTGACGGTGAAGGACCAATTCGGCAACCTGGTATCCGGGTCACCTGTCGTCGTCTCGGCGAACGGGAGTGGAAACGTGTTCTTCCCGTCCGGCTCCGGGACGACGGACGCGACGGGGGTGTTCACCACCACGTACAACGCCGCGGTGGTGGAGACCAAGACGCTCTCGGCGACTGCCGGCGCAACGGGCATCGCGCAGACAGCCAGCGTGGCAGTGATGCCGGTGCTGGTGGGTGCGGGAGACATCGCCGACTGCAATTCGATCCGTGACGACGCGACCGCGAATCAGCTCGACAGCATTCCGGGCGTAGTGTTCGCCAACGGCGATAATGCGTACGCCAACGGAACGGCGGCGAATTTCACGAACTGCTACGATCCGACGTGGGGTCGGCATAAGACGCGCACGCGGCCGGTCGTGGGGAACCACGAGTACGACAGCTCCGGGACGGCGGCGCCCTACTTCGCGTATTTCGGAGCGGCCAGCGCGGATCCGCTGGGGAACGGGTTCGGCTACTACAGCTACGACGTGGGTGCCTGGCACATCGTGGTGTTGAACAGCGACTCCGGTGTGACCAGCGCCAGCTCGAACCAGCTCACGTGGCTGCAAAGTGATCTCGTCGGGAGGACGAACCAGTGCGTCCTCGCGCTCTGGCACCGGGCGGTGTTCACCTCCGGATCGTCGGGAGGAGCGGGATCGAAGGTCCGCCGCCTCTGGCAGGCGCTCGAGAACGCGGGGGCGGAGATCGTCATCAACGGCCATGACCACTTGTATGAGCGGTTTGCCCCCCAGGACTCATTGGGGAATGCGACGAATGCGGGCATCCGGGAGTTCATCGCCGGGACGGGAGGAGGCGAGTCACACAGCAATTACGTCAACAGCCCGGCTAACGTGGAGGCGAGTGATGCAGGCAACTTCTCGCGGGGGGTGCTGCGACTGACGTTGTATCCCAATGCCTATAGGTGGGAGTTCCTGGCGGCTCAGGGGCAGGGAACCTACGCCGACTCGGGCACGGGGACCTGCCACTAGGGTTACCGACCAGCCGGTCTCAGCCGGGGCGGGTGCGGAGCTTGATGTAGAGGCGGTAAAGGGGCGGCGCGGCGCTCGTCGCCAGCACCTTCAGCCGCCGACGCCACAGGGCCTCGGTCCAGCTGCGAAACCGGACCAGCGCTTCGATCCGCGACGGCGACGTTGTGATCTTCACGCTGTAGCGGCCGAGAATCCAGCAATCGCCCACGCGGCGCGGGACGAGCCACGGCTCCGACGTGAACAGGTAGCGCAGTCCCGCGCCGCTCGCCGACTCCAGGACCTCCCGCGAAATGTCGCCGCCGGGCACCGCGGCGGAGATGCACGGCTCGCCCAGGATCTGCCCCAGAATGTCGCAGCTGGTGCGCCACTCCTCGGCCATCTGCGCCGGCGCTTGCGCGCGAAAAATCATCGGATGGGTGTGCGAGTGGCTGCCGACGACGTGCCCGCCGCTGCGCAAGGCGCGCACGCCGTTGGCATCGAGGAAGGTCCGGCTTCCGATGAGGCTGGTGACGATGAAGAAGTGTCCCGTCCAGCCATGTTTCGCGAGGAGGTCCGCGGCGACAAGGGCGCTCTTGCCGCCGTCGTCGAAGGTCATGAGGAGGTGACGACCAGGCTGGTCGAAGTCGATGTCGACGACCCGCTCGGGTGGAGTGACCGCCGCGGCGTCGATGCGCCGGAGATGCTCGGTGAATGCCGCGGTCGAATGCTTGTAGGCCAGGGCCCCGGGACGCTGAAACCCCGTCGACTGCGCGTCGTCAGTGACCTCGTGGTACATCAGGCTCGCGACCTCGGGGCGGGACGCCATCGGGGGCATGCTCAGCGCGACAGCGGCAGCTCGGCGGCGCGCTCGGCGCTCCTGGCGCGCGTCGGGAGCAGCAGCTCGATAACGCGACGCCAGAACCCGATACCATAGCTGACGTGGATCACCGGCAGGACCGTGACGAATGCCAGACCAGTCGCCAGGCCCTGTTTCATGGCGGTCTGCACCGCGGAGCCGAGCACGACCGCCGCGTAGCTCCCGGCGACGAGGACGAACAGGATGAGCGCCGGCTTCCAGAGGAGCGCCGCGATCCCGGTCGCCACGAGCCCCAGCACAAAGCCCGGCGGAATGAGCTGCCGGATCGTCATGAAGCGGCCCAGCTTCTTGGCGACCAGTGGCTTGAAATAGCCGTACTGGTAGAACATGCGCCCGACCTGGTGGAGTGTTGATCGGGCGTAGTAGTAGGACACCACGTCCGGGATCAGCAGGATACGCCCGCCGGCCTTGATGAGCCGCGCGTTGAACTCTCCGTCCTGGTGCCGGATCAGCTCTTCGTCGAACAGCCCGACTCGATCGAAGGTGCTCTTGCGAATGCAGAAAAAAGCGATGGTGTCGACCCAGCGCGGCTCCGCGGTGCCGATCCGGAAATACGACGTTCCCACCCCGAAAGGATGGGACATCCCGATGGCGATGGCGCGTCCCATCGCCGTCTGGTTCGCCGGGAGCGTGCGCAGGACCGCGCCCGCGTTATCGGCTCCGAACTCGTCCAGCGCGGCCACGAGACGGGATACGTAGTTCGTGGGATAGACGACGTGGGCGTCCATGCGCACGATGATCTCGCCGCGCGCCGCCCGGATCGCGACGTTGAGGGCGACGGGCGTGATGCGGCGGGGATTGTCGAGCATTCGGACTTCCGGATGCCGCGTCGCATAGTCCGTCAGGATCTGGCGCGTGCCGTCGTCGCTCATCCCGTCGACGACGAGGACCTCGAGGCGGTCCCGCGGATAATCACATGCGAGGATCGAGTCGAGGCACTCGACGATGTACCGCTGCTCGTTGCGGCAGGGGACGACGATGCTGACCGACGGCTGGGAGGGCATGGGTCTCAGGACTCCGGGGTGCCGGCGGGGGCCATCGCCCCAGCGCCGGGGGAAGGCGCCGGTCGCCCGGCATGGCGCGCCATGGCGCCGCGGTAGACGTCGATCAATCGAGCGGTGATCGCCTCCTCAGCGAGGTGCGCCACGGCCACGCGTCCGGCCACACGCCCGCCGCGGCGCAACACGCGCTCCAACGCTTGCGCGATCGCCTCGGGTCGCTCATCGGCGACGAGCTCGCATCCTTCGATGCCGCGCAACCGCTCAGATGTGTCGCCGATCGGCACGGAAACGACGGGGAGATCGCAGGAGAGGGCCTCTTTCACGACGTTGGGCGATCCTTCCTGCATCGACGTGAAGACGAAGGCGTCGCAGGCGTTCATGTACAGGGGTATATCGGTGTGCTTGACGCCCCATGCGACCACCAGCTCGACCGGCAGCGTGCGATTCAGCAGATCGACGGCAGCGCGGGCCAGGCCATAGCGCTTGCGGGGCTGGTCCGGGTTTCCGGCGAACAGCACGAGTCGCTTCTCGCGCGGCCACCCCAGCCGGTCGCGGGCCTCATCCCGCGGCATCGTCCGGAACAGCTCGAAGTCGAGTCCCGAGGGGAGCACGGTGACCGGAGCGTCGGTCTTGAAGTACGCCTTCATGTGCTCCGACACGACTACCACCGCGTCGGCGCGGCGCACGGCGAACCGCGTGACCCATTGGGAGGCCCGACCCGCGAGCGTATGGCGTCCGTCGGCGCCGACGATACCCAGGATATCACTGCCGCGCAGCGTGACGACGAGCGGCAGGCGCTTGGGGAGAGCGAGGATGCCGCTCTGGCCGAACTGCGCGTGCACCAGGTCGACGCGCTCCGGGTCGATCCGGGGCCGCACGTCCCGCCAGGCGCGCGCGTAGTTCCAGGGACGCTTGGCGCCGCGAAAATGAAAAACGTCGACCTGCACGCCGGACCGCTGGAGAAACTCGGCCTGGCGTTTGACGAAGTGGGTAGTCTGCGGCTGCCCCGGTTGCGGCCAGCCGGCGGTGATCATGAGAACGCGGATTGGAGTGTCCATCTAGGGTTTGGTTGCCGCGGGTTCGCTGACGGGCGTGGTCCCGCTCCGGACCGGCGCAGCGCGGTGGGGTGCGGCGCGGCGGCCTGCGAGCAGCTCCGCCGTGCCCTGCACCCACTCGCCGAGCGCCGGCCAGCGGTCGTCGGGTTGCCAGGTTTCCGATCGTGTGCCCGGCGGCTGGCGTCCGAACAGCTCGCGCAGCCCCTGGGCGATTGTGGGGTAGCGGCCCGGGTAGCCCGCGGGCGCTCCGGCCAGGATGTAGAGAAAGCGTTTCACGTCGCCCCACAGCCACCGCACCGTGAGGCCGGTGGCATACCCGGCGCGGCGATCGACCGTCCGGCCGCGCAGGATGGCCACCCACCACTGGGGAAAGTCCGCGCCGGCCGATACGGTGAGCTGCAACGAGCCCCAGAACCGGCCGTTCACCTCCATGAGGACAGGATCGTGGACCCCATCATCGCGGAATTCGACCATCGCCGGACCGTGCCAGGTCATGGCGGACAGCAGCCGTTCCGCGGGACCGAGCAGCCGCGGGTCGAGCGGGGCTGAGCGCCGCAGGCTGCTGCCGGACCCCGATGGCCGGACGTCGCGCAGCCGTTCGTGGGCGAACCACGCCACGGCGCGCCCGCCGTCGAACAGGGCGAACATCCCTTTTCCCTGCCCGGGGACAAACCCCTGGATCAGCGGCCAATGGTCTCCCTGGCGGTGCTGCTGGATCGCCGCGTCGAGCTCTCCCGGCTCGCGCACGTACGTCGTGCCCGGGTCGGCAAGGAATCGGCTGCCGTCCCAGGCGTTGCTGTAGCGCGACTTGACGACGCAGGGGAAGCCGACTTCCTGAGCGGCGGCTCGCGCCTCGGCGAGCGATCCCGGCGCGCGGGTCGGCGGCACCGCCACCCCCGAGCGCCGCGCGATCTCCACCGTCGTCGCCTTGTCGAATGCCAGGCGCAGCAGCTCATCCGGCGCGCTCCCGACCGTGATTCCGGCTCCTTCCCATTGCTCGCGCTCGAGGTTGCAGAGAATGCAGGCCCGTTCCGTCAGGGGCAGTACGACGTCGACACCTCGCGCCCGGGCCCAGCGCCTGAGCTCGGCGAACGCTGCAACCGTCTCCCCCTGGAGGCGGAAGCGGTCGTGGGAGAAGCGGGACCAGGAGGCGAGTGGGCGGCGGCGGGTGGCGGCGACCAGGCAATCGTAGCCGGCGCGACCCAGCGAGCGCACACAGGCGAGGGCCTGATTGGTTTGGCCGTCGAGAACCAGCACTCGCTCCCGGCCGTTCACTAGACCCCACTCCTCGCGTGCAGCACTTCGAGCAAGGCGGCCTTGGTGCGCTCCAGATCAGTGTTGACGAGCCGCACCGCGCCGGGGACGCGCGCGAAGACGTTGTGGTAGACATCGGCGCGCTGCCGCAGGTAGTCGATCGAGAACTCCCGCTTGCGCCGGTACGACTCTTCGGGAGTGATGTCGAGAAAGACGGGAACCGTCGGCTCGGGTGTGAGGTGCTCCAGCACGCGCGTCCACAGGCGCGGCCGGCCGTTGGTGACGTCCACGAGCGTGTCGTAAAAGTACCGGTCCATGATCAGCACGCGGCCGCGGATCGTCTCGAGCCAGAGCCGATAGCATTGGAAGATCGCCAGGTCGACGAGATACAGCAGGCGACGCGTCGGCTTGTTCCAGACGATCACGGTGCGCCAGCGGCTGACCACGCCGCGCCACCCCGTCGGGGCCGGGCGTTGCAGTTTCTGCGAACGCGGATCTGGTGCCCCCGGGGCGAGCGCGGCCTCTTTCCCGCCGCGGACGCGATCCCGCAGCGAGCGGACGAAGGCGTAGATCCCCACCTCGTCGTTGAGGTGCAGCACGCGCACCGCCCGACGCTCGTGCTCGAGGGTGGCGCTCACGAATTCGATCAGCGTCGACTTGCCCGCCCCATCCAGTCCGGAAAACGTGATCAGCACAGCCCTATCCCATCCTGGCCCGTCGGCGGGCGGCGGGTGTGGGCCCCACGCTCGGCTGCGGTCTGGGGGTGAGATAGATCCAGCTCGCCATCGCATAGGCGAAGAGCACCCACTGCAGCTTGAGCACGATGTAGTTGCCGGTCAGGTTGCCTACCATCGTCGACATCATCTGCGCGGCGGGGAGAATGCCCTCGATCCCGCGTCGTGCCTTCCAGGCAGACCAGCAGCAGACCCACAGGGCCCACAGGAACGGGACCGTGCCCAGCACGCCCGTCGCGGTGAGGACCTCGAGAAACAGATTGTGCGTGTCGCGCGTCTGGTGCAGTCTGGGCGGGAGACCCAGACGGACCGCCAGGACGTACTGATTGGCGGGCCCGTACCCGATGAGCGGGCGGCTCTTGAACTCTCCGAAGGCCACCGGGAAGATGACCTGGCGTTGCGCCAGGTTACCTCCTGCCGCGAGCTGCAGTCGCTGCTGCATCAATGGAGACTTCCAGGCGGCGAACGCGGCACCGCCCAGCAATAACAGCGTCAGCCCAATGTTCCTGATACGAATCCCGATGGAGCGTCCCGTCATCGAGAACATCCACAATCCGGCCGCGAACGCGACGAGCCCGCCGCGCGAGCCGCCCATGATCATGGCCAGGACGATTAGCGCGAAGGCCGGCCAGGCGATCCACGCCGGGCGGAGCGCCCGCTGCGGCCGGCCCACGACGAGACCGACGCAGGCCAGCGCCCCCGCCAGGAGCACGCGCGCCGCGCGGTTGGCGTTCTGTCCAAAGACGGTCACCCGCTGTGAGTCCGTATCCTTTGCCGTCTCGATGCCAAGGATCGTCATCAGGGCAAGCACGAGGGCGGCGACCGCCAGCACGATCATCACATGACGCGCGATCTTGGGATCGCGCATCAGATTGAAGCACGCGATGAAGATCAGCAGCGCTTGGATGTAGAACAGGGATGAGCGGACCGCGTCCCCGGTAAACTGCGCGCCCCCGGCGACGTAGGCCGCCCAATAGACGTAGAGATATCCCAAGAACCACCACGTCACGCTGGGACGGCGGCCGAAACAGAGTCCGGGTTGCAGGATGCACACCGCGAGGAACAACGCTCCGGTCATGGTCGTGAGCTCGAGCGGGAGCCGGCCGGGAGCGTCGAAGGGCAGGGAAAAGATGAAGCCGTAGAGCGCCCAGCGCAGAATCGCACTGGGACGAGCGCCCTGGGCCATGCCCGGATACGGCATGGGCTGGCCCGGTGCCACGGCGCCGGCGGCAACCGCTCCGCTCCCGCCGCGTCGCATCAGTCTTTGTCGCATCAGGTCCTTCGCTGGGCGGTCGTAGCGCCGGATCGGGCCGCCCACCCGTCGAGGGTGGTCACGATGTCGCTGGCGATCTGTTCAAATGGCCGTTTCGTCGTATCGAACTCAACGATTTGTACTCGGCCGCTCGCGGTCAAGCGGGTCACGATATCTCGATACGCCGTCCGATACCGGTCGAGAAACCCGAATACCTCACGGTCGCTGCCGGCCTTGATAGAGTGGTTCTTGGGCCGCTCTCGGATACGCTGCGCCAGTGTCTCATTGTCCGCATCGAGCAGGATCACCCCGGTCAGGATCTCGCTCCAGCGCGCCACTTGTGCCCTCCATTCCCGCGCCAGCCACCCCGAACCCTCGTTGGCGCGTTGAAAGACGCTCAAACGGCCCAGACTGAACACCGGGCCCTCGTCGAGCAAGATGGCCTGATGGTGCGAGCCCCGCGCGCGCTCCAACTCCGAGGGAAATGCTCCCAGCCGCCACAGATGACGCAGCCCTGTCCAGAGCCACCGGGCATCCGTAAAGAACAGCTCGACGGTCGCCGGCGTCAGGACGAGCGCCTGCCAGGCGACGACGGGCATTGTGCGCACGCGGTCGAGCCGCACCCCCGTGCGCAGGGAAGGAGCCTGCTGGGCGATCGCGCGCAACAGACTCGTCTTACCTGCGCCGGCCGGCCCGATGAGCTCGATCACCTGCGGGCCGGCCGCGTGGCTCACAGGCATGCCCAAAGTGCTTCCTTCACATCTCGCAGGACGCGTTCGAGCGGTTGCGCTCCGTCGATCTCGATCACGCGCGTCACCGCTGGAAACTTGAGCCGCGACACGATGTCCACTTTGCGCTGCAGCTGGTCGGGCGGTGTGTCCGGCTTGCGACGGGCTGCAACTTCGACGGGGACGTTCAGCCGGACCACCACGTCCGGTGGCACGAGCTCGGCCTCGCGAAACGACGCGTGCTCCCGGCGTGCGATGAAGCGCCGTAGCCAGGACGAGGCGTCGAGCCAATCGGCGTAGCGCGGGCCGTCGTTCAGACCGGCGAACTGCGTCTGGGGGAGGCGATCCGAGAGGACCACGAGGCCGAGGCTCCTGGCGCTCCGCACCTGAAACGCCCAGCGACGGCGCTCACGCACGAGCGACAATACCCACAGCAGTTTCCCGAGCAGCCGTATCCCGGTCGGCGGCGGAGGCTGGGCGGCCGTCCGTTTGGGGCGGGTCATCTCCCCCATCTGCTGCAACAACCGGCGCCGGGTCGAGGCCGATCCCTTGCCGCTGCCGCCGTAGGTGGTGATGACGGCGATCTCGTGTGAGAGCCAGCGAGCCACTTCGGTCGTGAGCGTCGATTTGCCGGATCCGTCCGGTCCCACGAACGCCACCGCGATCCCGCCCTGGGGCGGCGTCCGGGTCGACTTGGTCGGCGCGCGGAAAAACCAGTTCTTGACCCGCCACCAGATCCAGGTCCACTCGCGGGTCCACATGCGCCGCGTTGCGCCCCAGGCGGAGTACATCCGGTAGGACGAGAGCCGCGGGTTCGCCAGGCGGCGAAAGGCGCGCAGCTGGCCGATCGTCGGTGCCCGGCCCCGGGGGTCGCTCACCATCGTCGCGAGCAGCGCGGCGGCGGTAGCGCCGACGAGCGGAGTCGCCACGTCGAGCAGTCGAGCGGGGCGCACCCGGGCGATCAGCCAGCGCAGCTCGCGCAGCATCCCGCCGCGGAAATACTCGTGACCGGCCGCCGCCAGGAGCGAGTCCCGCCAGCGCAGCTTCATCACGTGGCGGGCGACGAGGATCAACAGCTCGAGATGGGGATCCGTGACCCACATGCCGTGCTCGGGATCGCGCACCCGCGTCGCGAGCACCGCCTCCTCCCACGGGAGCCGATGGCCCTTGAGGAATTTTTCTCCGAGGGTCAGCTGGTAGTGCAGGTGGAGGTGCGTGAGCGTGCCGGTCGGTGCATCGAAGCCGACGTAGTCTTCGATCCCCGGATAGCCGCGGCCTGCTTTCACCACGAAACGTTTGAACTGCGGGGTCTCGGTGAGCACGTGAGCCAGCCGCTGTGCCGCGCGCCGATCGATCAGGACGTCGACGTCGGTGGCTCCCGTCATCGTCGCGCCGAGATGCTCGTTGCTCTTCCAGTGGGCGTAGCGGATCTGCTCGGCATCCAGCCGCCGGAACAGCTCTTCGAGCACCACGAGGCGAGGGGCGGCCGCAGCGGGTCGTGCTTCTCGCGGTTCGAGGTCTGCCGAGCGGGTGCTCACTCGACCGTCACAGCCGCCGCGGGTTCGACGGCCGGCGCCGGCCGAAGTCTGCGGATGAACGTTCGCAGCGTCTCGAGCATCCACTGGCCGTCGGCCCCGAGGAAGATCGTCGGGGCGGTGAGGATTAGCGCGCACCCGACGGCGAGGGAGAGCACCGCGACGGCGATCACTGTCATGACGGGAGGCGACTCGAAGTGGCGCAGCACGGTCGTGGCGACGTAGACCGGTGGAAACGTCGCGGCCGTGAGCAGCACCGCGGGGCGATGGGCCTCCCAGAATTCACCCCAGGTGACGTGTCCCACGTCGAGGCCGAGCTCGGCCATCAGGACAAAGTTCACGGTCAGCGCGGCCAACGTGCCCCAGGCAACGCCGGCGATCCCCCAGTGCTGTCCGATCCACGCGCCGAGCAGGACCAAGCCGGCGTACGCGAGCTGGCGCCAGGCGCGACGGTAGACCGCGCCGGTCGAGCGAGTGATCGAGTCGCTCATCTTGTAGCTGGTACGAAACAGCATGCCGACGCCGAGAATACGGAACGGGGCTACCACCGGCATCCACTGGGGGCCGAGTGCCACGAGGATCAGCTCCGGCGCGAGCAACACGATCGCCATGCTCGGCATGAGCACGAGCAGGGCGATCAGCGCGACGCCGCGCCGGTATGCGGTCGCGAGCCGTTTCGCATCGTCCTGCACCCTGGCCATCGCCGGGAACAACACGGCGTCGAGGACGGTGCCGAACCCGTACGCGGGGGCGGACATCAACGCGTACGCGCGGCCGTAGTAGCCCAGGGCGGTCGGGCCGAGAAACCGGCCCACCGTCATGTCGTCACCGTTCAACGCGACGTAATTGGCGATGCGCGCCATCGTGAAACCGCCGCCGAAATACATCAGGTCGCCGAAGGCGGCCCGATCGGCGAAGTGCCGGAACCGCGGGGGATACTGCGTCAGCAGTACGATCGTCTTCAGCAGCGTCTGCGCCATCTGGGCCGCGACGAGAGCCCACACGCCCCAGTGCAGCAGCGCCGTCGTGACTCCGATGACGCCGTAGCCGATCGCGTAGGTGACGACGTCGAGGTTCGCGAGCCAGCGGAACCGCAGCTCGCGGCTCCTGAGCGAAGACGCCACCGTTTGCAGTCCCTGGAGCGGGAACACCCACGCCAGGACGTGCAGCACGGGCACCATCGCGGGCATGTGGAGGAACTGAGCGGCGAGCCCCGCGCCGAACCAGATGATCGCCCCGAGCAGCAACCCGAGCACGACCGAGGCGCTGAACGCCGTTTCGATGTGGCGGTCCTCGAGCTCGGCACGCTGGACCAGTGCCGGGCCCAGACCGAGCTGGGAAACGATTGCCGAGAACCCGATCACCACTTCGGCTGCGGCGATGACGCCGAAATCCGCCGGCACGAGGAGTCGGGCCAAGATGCCAAGAATGACGAGCTGCAGGATGGCGAAGGCCACCTTGCCGTAGATCATCCAAGCCATGCCGGCGACGGTCTGCTGGGTCAGACTCCGCTTCATCACCACACCCAATTGCAGGTGTGGCGCATTATGTTGCGCGACAGCAACATCGTTCTCCCGGTACGGAGGTGGGGGTCAATATTAGAGCCTACGACCGGCGGGCGCTGCCGCCGTGTGGGGCAACTATGCAACGGACGTGCCGGAGGTCGCTCTGGAGTCATGTCGTAACCTTCAGAGCTTCAAACGGTTACAGCGCGACTCGTGTCCAGGGTCGAGTCCTTCCAAGCCTGCAGCATCAGGACCGTCCACAGGTGGTAGTCCCAGCGGCTCACGCCGGTCAGATGCTCGCGCCATTTCCGGAGGACTGGTGCCGGGTCGAGCATACCATCCTGGCGCAGCTTGTTCTCATCGAGCAGCGCGTCGGCCCACTCCCGCAATGGGCCGCGCAGCCAGTCCGCCACCGGCATATGAAAACCGCGCTTGGGGCGGTTGACGAGGTGCTTCGGCACGTACTTATCCAGCACGCGCCGCAGGATCCATTTTCCTTCGCCGTGGCGCAGCTTGAGCGACACCGGCAGCCGCCAGGCGAACTCGATCACCCGATGGTCGAGCAGAGGAACGCGCGCCTCGAGGCTCACGCTCATGCTGGCCCGGTCGAGCTTGACGAGAATGTCGTCGGGCAGGTACGCGATGGTGTCGAGGAACATCATGATACTGCTGGCTGCTCCCCTCAGATCGGGGCCCTGACCGTCGTTGGTCGCGGGAAGGGGCAGCTCTCGCGCTCCGGGAACCACGTCAACCGGATTCTTCCAGAGCGACATCATGTAGTTGTACAGAGCCGCCGGCGACTCGGCGGGGAGCATGTCCGTCGTCTGCCGCAGTCGCTCGACCAGGCTGCGCTTCCCGGTGAGTCCACGCGTGAGGCGGTTCATGAGCCCCACTGCCGCGCTCGAATCGGATGCGGGCGCCAGCGCGCGCGCCACCCGGCGTCGCCAGGTCACGGGCAGCCACCCGATGCCGTGCCAAATCGCCGGACCCAAACGGTGGCGCCGGTAGCCGCCGAACAGCTCGTCGCCCGCGTCTCCGGACAGGCTCACTGTCACGTCGCGGCGCGCCATCTGGGAGACGAGGTACGTGGGAATCTGCGACGTGTCGGCGAACGGCTCGTCGTAGATGTCGGGCAGGCGCGGGATCACGGCGAGGGCCGCGGCCGGGGTGAGGTAGAGCTCGGTGTGCATGGTCCCGAGATGTTGCGCCACGGCCGCCGCGTAGGGAGCCTCGTTACTCGTCTCGTCCTGGAATCCGATCGTGAACGTGCGAACGGGCGAGGCGCTGTGCGCCTGCATCAACGCTACGATCGTCGAAGAATCGGTCCCCCCGGAAAGGAATGCCCCGAGCGGTACGTCCGAGACCATCCGCAACCGCACGGCGTCTGACAGCAGGGCGTCCAGCGCATCGACGGCGTCCTCGGCAGTCCCACGATAGGGATTAGCCAGACCCCGTTCAACGACATCCCGCGCCGACCAGTAGGCCACGGGTTCGTCGCGCGACACGGAGCGACCCGGGTCGAGCCGCAGGCTGAGCGAGGTGCCGGGCGGCAGTTTCCGGATTCCTTCGTAGATGCAGTAGGGGGACGGCACGTACCCGCGGCGCAGGAAGACCGCGACGGCGTCGCGGCTCAGTGGCGCCCGAAAGTCGGGGTGGGCGCGCAGGGCTTTCAGCTCGGAGCCGAACACGAGGGAACGGCCGAGCCAGCCATAATAGAGCGGTTTCTCCCCGGCGCGGTCGCGAGCGAAGTGCAAGGTCCGCTCCGCGCGATCCCACAGCGCGAAGGCGAACATCCCGTTGCATCGTTCGAGCGTTCCCTGGAGGCCCCAGGTCTCCACGCCCGCCAGCAAGACCTCTGTGTCCGAGCGGCCGCGGAAGCGGGCGCCGTGCGACTCCAGCTCGCGGCGCAGCTCCTGGAAATTGTAGATCTCGCCGTTGTACACGACCACGTATCGTCCGCTCGCGGAGATCATCGGCTGGTGGCCGGCGGACGTCAGGTCGATGATCGCCAGTCGTTGGAAGCCCAGCGCGATCCCGGCCTCCCCATCCAGCCACGTCCCCTCGTCGTCCGGCCCGCGGTGGCGGATCTGAGCCGCCATCGCGCGGAGCGAGGCCTGCGCGTCATCGACGCGCAGACCATCGGGGCTCCAGAATCCGACGATGCCGCACATGTCAGCGGGCTCGCTCGATCGCCATCAAATAGTTTCCCACAGCGCTCGCTTTGCCTGGAGCACCACCTGCGCGAGCGGTTGTTCACCGTCGAGATCCAAGACGCGTGTTGTCGGCGGGAACTCGAGCCCCCGGATGACGTCGATCCCCTGTCGCACCTGATCGGCGGGTGTCTCCGGTTTGCGCCGCGAAGCGGTCTCCGCCGTGACGTGCAGCTTCACGACGAGATCGGGGGGCGAGAGCTCGACCAGCCGGAACGTTTCGTCCTCGCGACGGGCCGCGATGCGCACTACCCACGGCCCGTTCTCACGCCAGCGCGTGAGTCGCGGTCCGTCGTTCCCACCGGGGAACTGGCTCTGCGGAAACCGGTCGGAGATGACGATCATGCCGAGTCCCTTGGCGCGGCGCGCCGCGCGCGCCCGGCGTCGTCGCTCGCGCGACAGCGCCAGAATCCAAACCAATCGAGCGAGGGACGGCGGCGCGCTGGAGGGTCCACCGGGATCGTCGCCCACCCGCCGGGCCGGTGGTCGCGTGGTTCCCATCAAGCGACGCCGCAGACCGCCAGCCCGCTGCATGATTCGCCGCGAGAGCGACGCGGATCCCTTACCGCTTCCGCCATAGGTCGTCACGACGGCGATTTCCCGCGACAGCCAGTCGGCGATCTGACGTGTGACGGTGGTCTTGCCCGCCCCGTCCGCGCCCAAAAACGCCACCGTCAGACCGCCCTGCGGAACGGTGCGAGTGCTCCTGGTGGGCGCGTGGAGGTACCAGTTTCTCACTTTCCACCACACCACACCGAGCTCGCGCGTGAGCATCTGGCGTGCGGTCTCGGTCGCGTCGAACAACCGGTACTCGGCGAGCGATGGAACGATGCGCCGGCCGAACGCTCCCAGCCGGCCCACGGAGGGTCGCGTGCCATCGAGCAGCTCCGGGATCAGCTCGGCCGCCGCGGGCCCGACGAGGCGACTCCCCGTCTCGAGCAGGCGTTCACGCTCGGTGCGCGCCTTGAGCCAGCTGAGCTCGCGCAACATCCCGCCCGTGATGTAGCGCGATCCCACCGCTTCCTTCCACCGGTCCCGGGCCCGCAGCTTCAGCGCCGCCCGGACCAGCAACACCACCAGCTCGAGATGCGGATCGGCGACGTAGATGTCGAATTCCGGATCCCGCACGCGGGAGGTCAGATACAGCTCCTCCCATGGCAAATGATGCCCCTTGAGGAATTTTTCCCCGAGCGTCAGCTGGTAATGGACGTGCAGGTGAGTGAGCGCGCCCGTATCCTCATCGAACCCCACGTAGTCTTCGATCCCCGGGTATCCACGACCGGGCTTGACCACGAACCGTTTGAATCCGGTGGCGCCGAGAATTCGCGTCAGCGGAATGATCGCGCGGCGGTCGAACAGCACATCCACGTCCGTGGCACCGGTGAAAGACGCCATGAGGTGCTCATTGCTCTTCCAGTGACAGTACCGGACGTTCTCGGCGTGCAGCCGGTCGAACAGCGCTCGCAGTACGGCGAGCCGCGCTGGTCGCGGCGTCGGAGCGCTCGATTCGTCGGTCTGCACGCGTTGGGCGACAGTCATACCTTGTCCGCGGCTGCCGTTGCGTCGAACGCACCCCCGAGCTTCGGCCGCCCCTCCGTTCGGCGCAGCTTGTTCAGGAACCCGCGCATCGTCTCCGCCATCCATTGGCCATCGGTCCCGAGAAACAGCCGTGGCAAACGCCAGACGAGGAGCCCGCACGCGGCGACAAGGATCAGACCCCCGGCTCCGAGCGTCACGACGGCGGGAGCCCCTGCGCCTCGCAGTGCGGACGTCGCTGCCCACACGAGCGGGAACGACGCCAGGGTCAGCAGAACCGCGGGCCGATGGGCCATCCAGAACTCGCCCCAGGTGAGACCGGCGACCTGCTGGCCCAGGGCGGCCATAAGGAAGAAGTTCACCGTCAGGGCCGAGAGCGCGCCCCACGACACGCCGACGATCCCCCAGTGCGTCCCGATCCATGCCCCGAGCACGACGAGCCCACCGTAGATGAGTTGGCGCCAGGCGCGGCGGTACACTGCGCCGGTGGAGCGCGAGATCGAGTCGCTCATCTTGTAGCTGGTCCGGAACAGCATGCCGATCCCGAGCACCTGAAACGGCACGACAGCAGGACCCCACTTCGGACCCAAGGCGACGCGAATCACCTCGGGGGCCAGAAAGATGATCGCCACGCTGGCCGGAAGCACGAGCAGGGCGATCAGGGCCACCCCACGGCGATACGCCGCCGCGAGGCGTCTCATGTCATCCTGCACCTTCGCCATGGCGGGGAAGAGGACCTGGTCGAGGACCGTCCCGAAGGCGTAGGCCGGAGCGGACATGAGCGAGTAGGCTCGTCCGTAGTACCCGAGCGGCGCGGCGCCCAAAAACCGCCCGACGATGAAGTTATCGCCGTTCACCGCGATGTAGTTCGCGACCCGGGCCACGGTGAACCCGCCGCCGAAGTACGCCAGGTCCCGGAAGGCAGGACCGTCGATGATGAACGCGAGCTTCGGCGGGTGCTTCCACAGGAGCACGACGCAGCGTCCCAGGGATTGCCCGATCTGGGCAGCCACGAGCGCCCATACGCCCCACCCGAGCAGCGCGGTCACGATCCCGATCACGCCGAACCCGAGCCCGTAACTGATCACGTCGAGGTTGGCGAGCCAGGAAAAATGCAGATCGCGGCTCAATAATGACTGGCCGACGGTCTGGAGTCCGTTGAGCGGGAACACCCAGGCGAGAGCCTGCAAGACCGGCGTCACATCGGGCATGCGCAGAAACTTCGCGGCCAACGGGGCGCCGAACCAGAGAATTGCGCCAAGCGACAGACCGAACAGAAAGGAGAAGGTGTAGGCGGTATCGACATGGCGGGGTTCGAGCGTGGGGCGCTGCACCAGCGCCGGCCCCAGTCCGAGCTGAGAAACGATCGCCGAAAACCCAGTGACGATGAGGGCGGCGTTGACGACCCCGAATGCGGCCGGCGTGACGAGCCGCGCGAGCACGCCCACGACCACGAGCTGGAGGATGAAGAACGCGGCCTTCCCGTACGACAGCCAGAGAATCCCGGCGACCGTGTGGTGGGTGAGGCTCGGCTTCTTGCCGCCCTTCATGCAGAGGCCGGGGTGGTCGGGTGCACGATTTCCTTTCCCGAGATTGTCGGGGAGTAGCCGGCTGCGGGCAGAACGTGAGGCGTTAGTGCAACGGCTGTGCCGTGGCCGCTCCAGGGGACTCGGGCGCGGTCGATTCTCCGGGGGGCCGATAGCCCATGCGTCGCAACACGTGGTCTATGCGGGAGGATCCGAACTGCGACAACAGCACCCTGAGATCGCGTCGCATCCTGCCGCGACCTACGTACGCACGAAATCGTAAGCTCCGGGCAAGGTTCGGAGGAGGGGTCTCGCCGGTGTCGAGCTCCCAGGGATGGAAGTAGAACATGAACCACGAACGCTGCGCGAGGCGGCGCCGCACGCCCCACCGGTACAGTCGCGGCGGGATGAGTCGGAAGTAGCCGCCCCCCGACCAGGGGAGCGCCGCTGGTCCGATCGCCACCCGCGACATCGGCAGCTCGAGTAAACCGGGCCGGACCTGTACGACCGGTTGTTCAGGATCGATCGCCGTGGCGAGCTGGCCGTAGCGATCGTGCGCCTTGAAGTCGTAAAAACTCGAGTCGTACCAGTAGCCGGCTTCCGCGAGGTAATCGAGCACCGCGTCGCTGATGGAGAACATCGGCGCCCGGATCCCCCACACGCGTGTCCCCGAAAGCTGCTCCAGCGTGTCCCGTGCCCGGCTGAGGTCCAGGGCGAGCGCGGTGCGCGACAGGCTGTACAGGCGTTGATGCGTGTCCGAGTGGCTCGCGATTTCGTGACCGTCCGCAACCATCCGGCGCACCAGCGCGGGGTAGCGCCGCGCCACCCATCCGAGCACGAAGCAGGTCGCCTTGGCGCCGGCGCCGGCCAGCGCATCGAGCAGCTCGTGCGTGTTGGCCTCGACCCGGGATTCGAGGCGGGTCCAATCGGTTGTGGGGAGAGCGGCTTTGAGGTTTTCGGCGTGGAACCACTCCTCGACGTCGAACGAGGCGAGGAAGACCGGGCCACTCATAGCATGCGCTTCCCCTTCGCGCGCAGCTGCGCCACGTCGGCGGGGGTTGGGAACTTGAAGTACCGCTTCTGAGACATGTCGACGCTCGTGGGCACGGGCCATTCGGGTGTGTCGAGCCGGCTGAGCAGCTGCGCGACTTCGCGCCCGGCAAGCTCCTTCGCGCGAGCGGAGAGGTCGAATTGCGAGTCTGCCGGGGTGATCGGGACCCGGTATTCGGCGAGCACCATCCCGGCGTCGAGCTTTTCGACCATCGTGTGGACGGTGATCGTCACCTCCGGCTCGTCGTGCAGCAGCGCCCAGAAGGTCGGCATCATCCCACGATAAAACGGCAGCTTCCCGTTGTGGATGTTAATCGCATGGGGCGTGGCATGCAGGGCCCCGGCGCGGAAGATCTCGGGGGCCGAGACCGAGAGCAACACGTCCACGTTGCGCTCCCCGAGGGTGCGCAGGTACGACTCGTCGTTGATCGACGCGAGGTGGCGGACCGGCACGCCGGCCTTGGCGGCGAGCGCCTCCACGCTCCGGGGCCTGCCGGCCAGGTCGCCCAAGCGGGCGAGGCCATAACGGACCAGCAGGCGGGTGAGGTCGGCGGTGCCGTAGAGACGCTGAAACCGCTGCAGCAGCGCGAGCCGCGATTCGTTGAAATTTCGCAGCAGCACGATCTCGAGCAGCCGCACGCGTCCCCCGCTGGTCGTGGCGAGGAACGACTCGAAGAAGCGCCCGGTGAAGAACGGGTCGTCCTGGGTCACCGCGACGACGGTGACGGGGCGGGGCGGCGTCATGGGCGGAGCGGCTCCCTCCAACTGGTCGTTCCGATGCTGCGATGCTGGTAGCGTCGTCGAGTGCCGTTCCAACTTATGCCTGCCAGGTCATGGGGACGCTCACATGCGGATTGAGTTGGAACGGCACGAGCCAAGGTACATGGGTTGTGGAGTTTTTGGGGTGAAATGTTGAGGGGCGCCGAAGCGCCCCCCACGGCCGCTGGTCAGCCCGTCAATCGCTTACCAGCCGCCCTTGCGCAGCACGACCACCGGGACCGTCCGGAGCATGATCTTGAGGTCTTCGGTAAACGACTGCTTCCCGATGTACTCGAGATCCAGGCTCACCTTGCGCCGCACATCCTCGATCGAGGCATCGTAGTG
>DATJJY010000136.1:0-17414 GCA_035491895.1 Gemmatimonadales bacterium | reverse complement strand
GGTGAGCAGACCGGCGGGCTCGACGAAATGCTCTCCAAGATCGCCGACTTCTACGACGAGGAAGTGGACGCCGCCGTGGGGACGCTGCTCTCCCTCATGGAGCCGATCATGATCGTCGTGCTCGGCGTGGTCGTGGGCGGCATGGTGGTCGCCATGTACCTCCCCATCTTCGATATGGTGAACGCGGTGCAGTAAGCTACGGGAGCGTACCTGCCCCGACGGGCCCCGAATCGGGGCCCGTTGTGGTTTGAGGAATGGAGCGACGCCGGGAGTGGGGGCTAGGACGCGGGGACGCGGGGGCCGCACGGCCCGGCCATCGATGCTCCGGGCCGGCAGAAGGGCTCGAACCGTTGGGCCGGCGTCGAGCGCCCCCGCGTCCAACGCGTCCAACCGCCCCCACTCCCGGCGTCGTCCGATAATGGCACGTCCAAGATTGTCGAACGCAGTGCCGGTTCTTGCATTCTGCGAGACAGCTTCCAATACTTACCTGCCCCGAGCCGGTCTCTAGCCCCTTGTAATGTCAGAGGTTGGATGCGTTGGCTGAGCAGGTCGCCCAAAGCCTCCGTCATGCCGTCGCCCCGCAGCCTGTTGCGGCTGGTCTACCTGTGGCGCTTCTCGGTCGCCATCGCGATCTACCTCAGCGCCGCCTTCAAGGTGCAGGTAACCGCCCCGCTCAACATCCTTGTCACGTCGATCCTGCTCGTCGCCACCCTCATCTTCACCGCGGCCTCGTACTGGCATACCCACATCCGCGACCGCCCCGCCGGGCGGACGTTCCTCTATCTGCAGGGAGTGTTCGACGTCGCCCTCGTAACGGCCGTGGTGCACGTGACCGGCGGACCGGAGAGCGACTTCCAGAGCCTCTACATACCGGTGATTGCGGTGACGGCGGTGCTGATGCCCCCGGCGGGGACGGCGCTGATCACCGTGCTGGCGGCGCTCGCTTACCTCGCTGACCTGCTGTGGGGCCACGCGCTGCCGGTGAGCGGGACGGTCTGGATCCAGCTGGCCCTGTTCGCCGTCGTCGCGGCGGTGCCCGCCTACTTCGCGAGCCGCATCACGGTGATGACGGCGGAGCACGAAGCGCTGGCGGGCGAGCTGCGCCAGGCGCGGCTCGAGGCGAGCGACGTGCTGCACAACCTGGTGAGCGGCGTGCTCACCGTCGATGCCGACGGCAAGCTGCTGTTCTCCAACCCCGCGGCGGAGCAGATCCTCGGCTTTCGGGCGCGCGACTGGCTGGGCCGGACGTTCCTGCCGGAGCTGGCGCGCCTCTCCCCCGAATTCTGGGCCGCGGTGGCGGCAACCGCGCGGCGCGGCATCCGGCTGATGCGGGTGGAGGCGAACGTGCGCCGCAGCGATCGCTCGTTCCCGGTGGGACTCACCACGACGACGATTTCGGGGAGCGCCGGCCTGCCGCCCCGGGTGACCGCCATTTTCACCGACATCTCCGACTCGAAGCGGCTCGAGGAGCTGCATCTGCGAGCGGAGCGCCTGGAGGCGGTCGCCGAGCTGTCGGCGAGCCTGGCGCACGAGATCAAGAACCCGCTCGCGTCGATCCGCTCGTCGGTCGAGCAGCTGTCCCGCTCCACCCGCACCAACCCGGACGAGAAGTTTCTCGCCGGCCTGATCGTGCGCGAGAGCGACCGATTGAGTCGACTGCTGTCGGAGTTCCTCGATTTCTCGCGCGTGCGGGTCACCGAATACCGCACCGTCGACCTGCGTACGGTGGCGAACGCGGCGGTCCGGCTGGTGCGCCAGCACCCGGATTGTCCCCCGGAGGCAGTGATCGATGTCGGCGGCGCTCCGACGCCCATGGAGGGGGACGAAGATCTGCTGCACCGGGTCGTCTCGAACCTCGTGCTCAATGCCGTGCAGGCGAAAGGCCCCGGCGTACAGGTGGCGGTCCACGCCGGACGGCTCGCGCCCGAGGAGGTCCCATCGGGTATCACCATCGAAAACCCCGTCACGCTGCGGGTGAGCGACAACGGACCGGGCATTCCCGATACGGTGCGCGAGCGGCTGTTCGAGCCCTTCGTCACCGGTCGGCCCGGGGGCACGGGGTTGGGACTCGCCATCGTGCAGCGCGCCGTCGCCGCCCATCGCGGGATGGTCCTGGTCGACTCCGTCGCGGGGCAGGGAACGACGTTCACCGTATTTTTTCCGGCGGCCCGCCGAAAGGAAGAAGCCGCATGACGACCGCTGCCGCGCCGTCGCTGCTCATCATCGACGACGAATCCGCCATCCTCGACACGCTGCGCATCCTACTCAAGAACGAGGGGTTCGAGGTCACCACCGCCCAGGGGGGCAAAGCCGGGCTCGAGCAGCTCAAGTCCAGCAGCCCCGACATCGTGTTGACCGACGTGCGCATGCCCCAGGTCACCGGGATCGACATTCTGACGGCGGTCCGAGCTCAGGACGCGGAGACTCCGGTCATCCTGATGACCGCGCAGGCGTCGTTGCAGAGCGCGATCCAGGCCGTCAACGAAGGCGCCTTCTACTACATCCAGAAGCCGTTCTCCAACGACGACATGGTGGCGATCTGTCGCCGCGCCGCCGAGCATCGGCGGCTGCGCACCGAAAACAAGCAGCTGAAGCAGGAAATCCGGCGGCGCGAGCGCTCGCGCTTCGACAAGCCGCTGGGCAAGGCGCGCAGCTTCGCCGACGTGTTGAAGCTGGCGGAACAAGTCGCCCCGACCGAGAGCACGGTGCTGATCCAGGGTGAATCCGGTACCGGGAAGGAAGTGATCGCCCGCTACATTCACGAGATCTCGTCGCGCAGTGAGGGACCATTCCTGTCGCTCAACTGCGGGGCGCTTCCCGAGAGCCTGCTCGAGTCGGAGCTGTTCGGCCACGTGAAGGGGTCGTTCACCGGCGCGGTGCGCGATAAGCAGGGGCTGTTCGCGGCGGCGCGCGGGGGAACGTTCTTTCTCGACGAGATCGGCGAGATGGCGCCCGCCACCCAGGTGAAGCTGCTGCGCGTGCTGCAGGAGCGTGAAGCGATTCCCGTGGGCGGCACCGAGGCGATCCCGGTCGATGTGCGCGTCGTCGCGGCCACGAACCGCGACCTGGAGGACGACATCAAGCGCGGCCGCTTTCGCACCGACCTGTACTACCGCCTCAATGTGATCGCCCTCCACCTCCCGCCGCTGCGCGAGCGGCGCGACGACATCGCGATCTTCGTCGAGGCGTTCCTCGAGCGCATCAGCAAGGAGCAGGGCGGAGCGCCCAAGCGGCTCGCCGCGGAAGCGATGGACGCGGTCCTCGCCTACGACTGGCCCGGCAACGTGCGCGAGCTCGAGAACGCGCTGGAGCGCGCCGTCGTCCTCACCAAGAGCGAGGTCATCCCCCTTTCGGCGATGCCGGGCAAGCTCACCGAGCGCCGGGCCGAGCCGCTGGTCGCCGATCGCACGCTGGCCAACCCGACGCTCGAGACGATCGAGCGGGCCTACATCACGTGGGTGCTGCAGACCGAGGGGGGCAACAAGAGCCGCGCGGCCGAAGTGCTCGGCATCGATCCCTCGACGCTGTACCGCAAGCTCAGCCGTTACGAGGGCGATGCCCCCGCCGCGGGCTGAAGACGATCCCGTCGGGATCGAGACGCTCGAGCGCCTGGCCGCAGCGGCCCCCCGATACAATCGCTGGCTGATCGAGCGCGTGACGCCGTGGGTCGGCCGGCGGGTGCTCGAGATCGGGGCAGGGGTCGGGACGATGTCGGCCCTGCTGGTCGATCGCGAGCGGCTGGTATTGTCCGATACCAATTCCCAGTACCTCGAGCGGCTGCGGGCCCGGTTCCGCGGACAGCCGCAAGTCCACGTCGTGCCGCTCCGCCTCCCGGCGACGGACGGCGATCTCCAGGCCGAGAGCCTCGACACGATCATCTGCCTCAACGTGCTTGAGCACGTAAAGGATGACGAGCTGTCGCTGGCCACGATGTTCCAGCTGCTGCAGCCGGGCGGGCGCCTCGTCCTGCTCGTGCCCTCGCTCCCCGCGATCTACGGCACGCTCGACCGGGCGCTGGGCCACTTCCGCCGCTACACGCCGGGCGAGCTGCGGCGCAAGTATGCCGCCGCCGGATTCCGGATGCGGCACATCGAGTATTTCAACCTGGCCGGCGTGCCGGGGTGGTGGTTCACGGGGCGGGTGCTCAAGCGCGAGCTGATCCCGACGGCTTCGCTCCGTTGGTACGACGCCCTCGTCCCGCTGTTTCGCCTCGAGCGCTTGCTCCCCTGGCGCCTGGGCCAGTCGCTCATCGCCGTCGGCGAGCGCCCGGCGTGAACGACCTCACCCTCTCCGTGATCGTGCCCGCCTACAACGAGGAGGGCACTGTGGAGGAGATCGTGCAGCGGCTGCGCGAGCTGCCGCTGCGCCTCGAGGTGATCGCGGTGAACGACGCGTCGACGGACGGCACGGGCGCCGTGCTCGACCGGCTGGCGGCGGGCGGCGCGCTGCAGCGCGTCATCCACCACCCGCAAAACCGCGGCAAGGGCGCGGCGCTCCGGTCGGGGATCGCGGCCGCGACGGGCGATGTGGTCGTCGTGCAGGACGCCGACCTCGAATACGATCCCACGGACCTGCCCCGCTTGCTCGAGCCGATCCGCTCGGGCCGGGCCGACGCCGTGTATGGGTCGCGCTTTCAGGGTGGCCCGCACCGCGTGCTGTTTTTCTGGCACTCGGTGGGAAACCGGCTGCTCACGGTCGTCTCCAACATGTTCACCAACCTGAACCTCACCGACATGGAGACGTGCTACAAGCTGGTGCGGCGCGACCTGCTGCAACGGCTGCCCCTGACGTCCGACCGGTTCGGGTTCGAAGTCGAGATCACCGCGCGGCTCTCCCAGGCGGGAGCCCGGATCTGGGAGCTCCCGATCACCTACAGCGGGCGGACGTACGCCGAAGGGAAGAAGATCACGTGGCGCGACGGGCTGGCGGCGCTGTGGCATATCATCCGCTACAACCTGGTGCCGCCGGGCGGGGACTGGCGCCGGCGGTGACCGCCGGGCGATCCGCGCTCATCGTTGGTGTGGTGGTTCTGGCCGGCCGGGCGCTGGCACTGAACCGCGCGCTGATCGGTGTCTCCTACGATGATGGGCTCTATGCCGGCGCGGCGGTCGCGCTCTCCCACGGGCAGGGATACGTCCACCCTCACCTCCCGGGAACGCCGGCGGTGGTACACTACCCGCCGCTCTACCCGCTCCTCCTCGTGCCGTTCTTCGGCACGATGTCCGTCGACGGAGCGGGATTCGCCGCCAAGATCCTCAACGTTCTCATCGCCGCGCTCGCGGCGGCGCTGATCGCCTGGCACGCGGCGCGGACCGAACTGCTGGGCGCGGACGCTCCCCCCTGGCTCGCGCCGGCGGTCGTGGCGGCGGCGGCGCTCGCGATCCCCTGTCTCACGCTGCAGACGGCGCTCTATGCCGAGCCGCTCTTCGGACTGCTGCTCGCGCTCGCCGTCATCGTGGCGGACGCGCCGCCCGCGCGCTGGTCCCCGGGGTGGGCCGCGACGTTGGCGGGCGTCGCCGCGGCGCTCGCGCTGCTCACGCGCTCGATCGGTGTCGCCGCCGGCGCCGGGGTCGTCCTGTTTCTGCTCGTCGTGCGGAAAGTGCCGCTGCGGCAGGCCGCTCTCGCGGCCCTGCCCGTGGCGCTCGCCGCTCTGGGATGGGGGTGGTGGACGACGGCGCACGCCGCGGGCATCGACCCGGGAATGGCGATCAACTACGGCAGCTATGCCGAGGTGGTGAAGCAGAGCGGCTTGAGCGCGTACGCGCGCAGCATCCCCGATCTGGTGCGGCCGCTCGGCACGATCACGCTGTCGTGGGTAGGATCCCGGCCGTTGTACTATGTCTTCGGCATCCCGGCGCTGCTCGTTGGACTCTACGGATTGTGGATCATCTGGCGAGGGTCGGCGATCGGGTTCACGCTGGTCGGATACCTCGCCATCCTCGCCGTCTGGCCGTTCGACCCGGATCGCTTCGAGTGGGCGGTGCTTCCCTGGATCGCGCTCGTGTGGACCGCTGGGGCGGTGCGGCTCTATCGCAGCGACAAGCGGCTCCACATCCCGTTAGGACTGGTGGCCGCCGCGATCGTCGTCGGGTACGCCATTCAGGAATCGACCGGTCTCATCCACCGCGGGTGGAGAATCGCCTACGTACAGGCGACGGGCGCCTTCCACGAGATGCTGCCCACTCTCACGACCCTGCCGGCGAACAGCGTGCTGGCCTCGGATGGAGAGGCGCTGGTGTGGCTCTACACCCGTCGCACCACCGTGCCGTTCTACGTCTACGGATACCACGACGGCCAGTGGGTCCGCCCCACTCCCGCCGCGCAACGCGCCTATCTCGAGCGCATGGGAGTCACGCACGTCCTGCTCACCGGTTTCGGCGGCGGGTCGGATGAGGAGCTGGATGCGCTGCTCGGGGCGTACCCGCGGTGGTTGACGGCGGTGCACGTGTGGCCCGGCGGCAAGGCGCTGTTCCAGGTGAACCGTTGAACCCGCGGCGTCTCTATCTCGCCGTCGGGGCGAGCGCGTTCGTCGTGTATGTGGGATCGTTGTGGAACCGCTTCGCGCTCGACGACCTCTACATCGTGGTGCTCAATCCGCTGGTGCGCGCCCCGTCCGGCCTGTGGCGCGCGTTCGGCGCGTCGTACTGGGCGGGGAACATCAACACCACCGTGTATCGCCCGCTCGCCGTGGCGAGTTATGCGCTCGACTGGATCGTCGGCGCGGCGCCGTGGTTCCATCTCGTCAACATCGCCTGGCATGTCGCGGCGGCGCTGCTCGTCGCCGTGCTCGCGCGACGCTGGGCCGGTGACGCCGCCGCGCTCGTCGCCGGTGTGCTCTTCGCGGTCCATCCGGTGCACGTCGAAGCTGTTGCTAACATAGTGGGGCGCAACGAGTTAATGGCCGCCGTCTTTGTGCTCCTCGCCGTCTACGCGGCGCTGGAATACGAGCAGCCGCTCCTGAGCAGCATCGCGTTCGCCTGCGGCCTGCTCAGCAAGGAGAACGCGATCGTGACGCCGGCGCTGATCGCGTTCGCCTGGCTGCTCCATGTGCGACCCGTCCCGGCGCCGCGACGGCTCGCGTGGTTCGTGGCGAGCTGGGCGATCATCGGGATCGGATACTTCGCGCTGCGCTACGTGGTGTTCCGGGCGTACGGCGCGGGGATTGTAGCGGTGGCGCCGGTGTTCAACGGCGCGACGCCGCTCACCGTGCGGCTCACGGCGGTCGCGGCGTTGGGCGATGTCGCCCGGCTGCTGGTCTTCCCGCTGCACTTGCGGGCGGACTATTCGCCGGCGGAGCGGACGGCCGTCACGTCGCTCGCCGACACCAGGTTCCTCGTGGGAATAGTGGTGGTCGCCATCTGGGGGACGCTGCTCGGCCTGGCGTGGAAACGCGGGCGCACCCTCGAGGCGTACGGATTGGGTTGGATCGCCATCGCCTATTCTCCCGTCGCCAACCTGCTGTTTCCGATCGGCGTTCTCGTGGCGGAGCGCACCCTTTATCTGCCGTCCGCCGGGTTGGCGCTCGCCATGGGCGGTGCGTTGCGACAGATGAAAGGGCGGCCGCTGGCGCTCGTCAGCGGCGCGATACTCCTGCTGGGCGGTGTGCGCACCGCGTTGCGCGTCCCCGTCTGGAAGGACAGCCTGCACGCGACCGCCAGCCTGCTCGACGACGCGCCGCTGTCGTACCACACGTACGATCTCGCCGGATGGCAGCTCCTGTGGGCCCGGCAGACCGACAAGGCTCTCGCCTCGTTCCTGCGCTCGACAGAGCTGTACCAGCACGATCAGCGCGTGTACCTCGCCGCCGCCGATGCCGCGTTCACGCTGCGGCGGCCGGCGCTCGCCGATTCGTTGCTCCAGATCGCGGACCGGATCTGCCCCCAGTGTCCGGCGAGCTATGCCAACCAGATGAGCGCCGCTCGACTGCGCGGCGATTCCGCCTCGGCTGATTCCCTCCAGGCGCACGCGGCGCGACGCCGGACCGCACCGTGACCCTGTCGCGCCGCCAGCTCCTCCTGTCCGTGGCCGGGATCGCCGTGCTCGTGTACCTCGGCGCGCTCGGGAACAGCTTCGCGCTCGACGACGTCTCCATCATCGCGACCAACCCATGGGTGCACCGCTGGGCCGAGCTGTGGCAGGCGTTCGGCCAGCCGTACTGGCCGCCGTGGCTCGGCGCCGCCATGTATCGGCCGCTCCCCGTCGCCTCGTACGCGATCGACTGGCAAACCGGATCGGTCGTCTGGATGCACGCGGTCAACCTCCTCTGGCACGCCGGCGCGAGCGCGGCCGTAGCGGCGTTCCTGCTGCGGCTGACCGACTCCGACCGCGCCGCCCTGCTGGGGGGCGTCGTGTTCGCCGTGCATCCGTTGCACGTCGAAGCGGTGGCCAACATCGTCGGGCGGGCCGAGCTGATGGCGGCGCTGTTCACGGTGCTGTCGGTGTACGCCGCGCTCGAGCGCGACCAGTTCTGGTGGAGCCTGGGCGCCCTCGCGCTCGGCCTGCTCTGCAAGGAGACGGCGGCGACCGTGCCCGCACTCGTGGGGTGGGGGTGGATGTTGGGGATCGGTCGTCCCGAGCGGCGCCGGATGCTCGCCTACGCCGTGGGGTGGGGTGTTGTCGCCGTCATCTACCTGGGAATACGCTGGACCATCCTGCATCCCTACGCCCGGATGGAGCATCTGGCGGCCGTCTTCATCGAAGCGAGCCCGCTCTCCGTGCGCCTCACGACGATCGCGGCGCTCACCGATATTGCCCGGCTGCTGGTGTTCCCGCTGGTACTGCGGGTGGACTATTCCCCGGCCGAGCGGACGCTCGTGACATCGCTCTTCGACGGTCGTTTTCTCGCCGGGGTGTTCTGTCTCCTCCTGTGGGCCGGTCTGCTCGTCGTGGCGTGGCGCCGCGGCCGCCGGGCGGAGGCGTTCGGGCTGGGGTGGATCGCGATCGCGTTCCTTCCGGTGGCCAATCTGTTCTTCCCCACCGGCGTGCTCGTGGCGGAACGCACGTTGTATCTCCCGAGCGTCGGATTGGCGCTGGCGGTCGGGTCGTGGCTCCGAGACATCCCATCCCGTTGGTACTGGACGGCGGCCTGTGTGATCGCGGTGCTCGGAGGGGTGCGCACGTGGTTCCGCGTGCCCATCTGGAAGAACTCGCGGTCCGTGGCCTACAGCGTGCTGGACGACTCCCCGAACTCCTTCAGCGGTCCGGCGCGGATGATCGGCATCTACCTCGCCGAGCATCAGCCGGCCAAGGCGCTCGACGCCTTCCGACAGTCGACTGCCATCTTCGATCGGGTACCGCCGGTGTTTCTCCAGGGCGCGGACGCGGCGTTCGCCGTCGGGAAGCCGCAGCTCGCCGATTCGCTGCTCGCCCGGATGGAGCAGCTGTGCTACCGCTGCCTCTACTACTACCAGTACGAAGCCGGCACGGCGCTCGCCCGGGGCGACAGCGCCGTCGCCGAGTCGTTGCTCATCCGTATGCGGCGGTTGGGCGGTCCGGGCGGATACCGGTGAACCGCTCCCGCGCGCTGCTGTTGGGCGCCGTGTTCGCCGCCGGCGCCGCGCTGTACCTCCCGACCGCCGCGTACCAGTACGTCCAGGACGACCGCGCCATCATCGTGTTGAACCCGGCCGCACACTCCCCGGCAGCGGCCGTCGCGGCGTTCGGTCAGCCGTATTGGCCGGCGCCGGCCGAAGCGGGACTCTACCGGCCGCTCGTGATTCTCAGTTTTGCGGTGGATTGGGCCGTGTCCCGTGGCAGCGCCGCGTGGCTGCACGTGGAGAACGCGCTGTTGCACGGGGGTGTGTGTCTGCTCGTCGTCCTCGTGATGCTCCGCTGGCTCCCTCCAGCCGGGGCGGCTGCGGCGGGGCTGCTGTTCGCGGTACATCCCGTGCATGCGGAAGGCGTCGCCAACCTCGTCTCGCGCAGCGAGCTGCTGGCTGCTCTCGGGATGCTCGGCGCGCTGCTGTGCGCGCGGCGCCGTCGGTGGGCGGCGGCGATCCTCTGCGCGTTGCTCGCGATGTTCAGCAAAGAGCGGGGCGTGGTGGCCATCGCCCTGATCGCCCTCGACGACTGGCTCCGGCCGGCAGACACCCCCCCCTATCCGCGACCGTTCTACGCGGCGCTCGCGGTGGCCACGCTCGGCTATTTTTTCGTGTGGCTGAGGATCGGCCACAGCGCGGCCGCCGACGTGGCTGCCCCGTTCATCGGAGCGGGTGGGCTCGCGCGTCTGGCGGTGGCGTTGCCGGCGCTGTGGCGGGCCGCGGAGCTGCTCTTCTGGCCGGTCACGTTGTCGGCCGATTATGGACCGCAGGTCATTCCGTACCGGACGGGACTCTCCCTCGCGGCGCTTGCCGGCGCGTGTGTGGTCACCGGCATTGTCTGGCTCACGATCGTCGCTCGCCGCCCGGCTCCGGCGCTCAGTTTCGCCGCGGGGACCGCCGCGATCGCCGCCTTACCCACATCGAACCTCTTGTTCCCCTCTGGGATCGTGCTTTCGGAACGAGACCTGTACGTCCCGGTCATTCTACCGGCGGTGTTGTTCGGTGCCGCGATCGTGTGGGGCGTCGGGCGCTGGGATCGCGGGCGCGTCATGATCGTGGCCGCGACGATGCTCGCCCTGATCGGTGCGCGCACGCTGGTGCGGCTGCCGGCGTGGACCGACAACCGGATGTTTCTCCTCACGCTGCTCCGCGAGCATCCGGAGTCGTATCGCGGACAGCAGTCCGCCGGCGCCGTCCTCGCAGGGATGGGCGATACTGCGGGCGCCCGGATGCGCTATGCCGTCGCCGAATCGCTGTTCGCGGGCGATCCGCATTTCAATGCCGCCTACGCCTTCTTCCTCGTGGGGCACGGGGACACGGCACGCGCCGCCCTGCTCCTGCGCCGGTCACGCGCGGTGCTTCCCCGCGAGCGAGTGGCGCTGCGGGTCGAGTTTCTCCTGGCGCGCGGGCGTGGCGAGCGCGACCGTGCCCTGGCGGTCGCGGATACGGCGACGAATTGGTTTCCTGAAGAGACGCCGTGGTACATGTCCGAGCAGGGGCGACACGTCGCCCCCTAACGCATTCTTGGATTTTGCCATGCAAGACGCGCCACTCACCGGTCGCCGCTTCGGCGAGCCAATGATCATAACGCATTGACTGATAATGAGTTATTCGGTCTCGCATCGTTGGGCACAGGCTTTGCCTGAATCGTGACTGGTAGCAAGCGCGCCCATGTACAATCCGATCGGGAGTATGAAGATGAACCGGAAGGGCTTCACCCTCATCGAACTGTTGATCGTGGTGGTAATTATCGGCATTCTCGCCGCCATCGCGATCCCCAAGTTCGCCAACACCAAGCAGAAGGCGTACATCGCGTCGATGAAGACCGATCTGCGCAATCTCGTGACCGCCGAAGAGGCCTATTTCGCCGATTCCGTGAAGTACACGAGCAACCTGGGCACGAACTTCGCCGTGACCACGGGCAACGTGCTCGGCACGATTACGGTGACCGGCGACGGCTGGACCGCCGATATCACCAACACCAACCTGGCGAGCCCGCTGCACACGTGCGCGATCTACATCGGCAGCACGTCGGTCGCTCCGGCCACCAAGGAAGGTGAGCCGAAGTGCAACTAGGCCCTCGGGCTAGGGTAGGGGACGACTGGGAACGGCGGGGAGACCTCCCCGCCGTTCGTTTTTTCACGCGTTTCAGTCCCCGACTTGCAAAACGCGCGACTCCGGCGGTGTGGACGGCTCCCGACCAACGAGTTAAATTATTATAACTCAATAATTTGACTGCAGTCTGGCGTGCGGCACAGGGCTTGCTTTTCATCGGGGCCGGAAAACAAAGCGCCCCAACTATTCCTTGACCGGGAGATGTAGATGAATCGGAAGGGTTTTACGCTCATCGAGCTGTTGATCGTGGTGGTGATTATCGGCATTCTCGCCGCCATCGCGATCCCGAAGTTCGCGAACACGAAGCAGAAGGCGTACATCGCGTCGATGAAGACCGATCTGCGTAACCTCGTGACCGCCGAAGAGGCGTACTTCGCCGATTCCGTGAAGTACACGAGCAACCTGGGCACGAACTTCGCCGTGACGACCGGCAACGTGCTCGGCACGATCACCGTGACCGGTGACGGCTGGAACGCCACCATCACCAACACCAACTTGGCGAGCCCGCTGCATACGTGCGCGATCTACATCGGCAGCACGTCGACCGCTCCGGCCACCAAGGAAGGCGAGCCGAAGTGCAACTAAGCCCTCGGGCTTAGTGGAGAATCGAGAACGGCGGGGAAATTTTCCCCGCCGTTCTTGTTTCTCATTTCCCTGATTCCAACGCGACCGTGAAACCGTCCCTGCGGGCGGTGCTGCTCGTTCAGCTCGCGTTCCTCGCCGCGACCGCCCTGATTCTCGGGGTCGTTACGAGCCTCCTGGCCAGCCTGTTCGCTCCCGGCGCGGAATTCCCGCTGGTGCTGGCGATCGTGGCCGGTGACGTCGTCATCTTCATCGCATTCGGCCATTATCTCGTCACGCGGCTGGTCCTGAAGCCGTTGGCCGAGCTGCACGGGGCCGCGGACGCCGTCATCGGCGGCGACTTGGACGCCCGGGCCCCGGAGGCCGAGACTGCGGACTTCACCCGGCTCGGAGAGCGCCTCAACCGGATGACCGACCATCTCCTGGACGCGCAGAGCCAGCTCGTGCGGGCGGAAAAGCTCGCCACCGTGGGGCGCCTCGCGGCCGGGATCGCGCACGAGATCGGCAATCCGCTCGGCGGGGCCACGACCTTCCTGGAGGTCCTGCGCCGGCGCGGGGCGGAGCCCGAAGTAGTGGGAGCGCTCAACCGGGAGCTCGAGCGCATCGACAAGATCGTCCGCAGCCTGCTCGACTACGCACGCCCGCGGGAAGAGGCATTGCAGCCGGTGGACGTCCGCGTGGTGCTGTCGGCCGCGCTGGAGCTGTTGCGAGCGCAGGGGGCGCTGCGCGCCACGCGGGCCGAGCTCGACCTCCCCGGCTCGCTGCCCCCCGTACTCGGCAGGGCACACGAGCTGGAGCAGGCCGTGGTCAACCTCCTGCTCAATGCGGTGGATGCCGCCCCGCGCGGAACCCTCATCCTCGGGGCGCGGCCCTGGGCGTACGCACCCGAGCGTGTCCTCCCACGGCGGGCGGGCGACACGAGCGACGCATTCTTCCCTCGCAAGACGAGCCGCCGCCCCTCGCGCGCCGAGCTGGCGTCCGGTGCACCAGGCGTGCTGATCTTCGTGGCCGATTCAGGTGCCGGCGTCCCGGCCCAGGATCGCGACAAGGTGTTCGAGCCGTTCTACACGACCAAAGACCCGGGCCGCGGCACCGGTCTCGGCCTGGCGATCGTGGCTCGCGTCGTGTTCGAGATGGGGGGCGTCGTCTGGCTGGAGCAGGCGCGTGAAGGAGGGGCGGCGTTCAAGATCTTCCTGCCGGCGGTGACGGCATGAGCCGCGTCCTCATCGTGGACGACGAACCGGGACTGCGCCAATCGCTGGCGCTGCTGCTCGGCGACGCGGGGTACGAGGTCGCGACCGAGAGCGACGGGCGGCGCGCGCTGCAGCGCGCCATCGCCGAGCCGTTCGATCTCATCCTGTGCGACGTCCGGATGCCGGAGATGTCGGGCCTCGAGTTCCTGCGCGGGCTGCGGGAGCGTGGCGGCGCGGGACTGGTGATCATGATGAGCGCCTACGGGGGCGAAGACGCGGCGCTGCAGGCGATGCACGAGGGAGCCTACGACTACGTGCCGAAGCCGTTCCGGCCGGACGAAGTCGTACTCGCGCTGCGCAAGGCCGAGGAGCGCGAGAAGCTGCGGCGCACGGTGGCGGGCCTGCAGGCGCAGCTCGACCACAGCCCCGACCGCCGCGCGCTCGTCGCCCAGAGCGCCGCGATGCGGGCCGCGCTCGATATCGTCGCCCGCGTCGCCGAGCATTCCACCACCGTCCTGATCACGGGCGAAAGCGGCACCGGCAAGGAAGTCATCGCCCAGGCGATTCACCGCGTCAGCCCGCGCTCCCAGGCCGCGTTCATCGGCGTGAACTGTGCCGCGATCCCGGAGAACCTGCTCGAGTCCGAGCTGTTCGGGCATGTCCGCGGCAGCTTTACCGGCGCCGCGACGGACAAGGCCGGCCTGTTCGAGCAGGCGCACGGCGGCACCCTGCTGCTCGACGAGATCGGCGAGCTGCCGCTCGGCCTGCAGGCGAAGCTGCTGCGCGCGCTGCAGGAAGGGGAGATCCGGCGGGTGGGGGATCAGCGCACGCGCCGCATCGACGTGCGCGTGCTGGCGGCGACGGCGCGGGACCTCGCCGCCGAGGTGAAGGCGGGGCGCTTCCGCGAGGACCTGTTCTATCGGGTCCACGTGGTGACGATTCACCTGCCGCCGTTGCGCGAGCGCCGGGAGGACGTCGCGCCGCTGGCACAACTGTTCGCCGCGCGTCTCAGCGCGCGATTCGCGTCGCCCCTGACGATTTCAGCTGCAGCCCTCGCGTGGCTCGAGTCGCAGCCCTGGCCCGGGAACGTGCGAGAGCTCGAGAACGCCGTCGAGCGCGCCGCCGTGCTGTCCGGGAAGACGATGCTCGGGCCCGAGGATTTCGCTCCCACGCATCGGCCCGGTCTCGCCTCGGCGTCCGCTCCGGAGCGCACGGGCGACCTCACGCTCGACGCTGCGGTCCAATTGGCCGAGCGCGATGCGATCCGGGGGGCCCTCGAGGCATGTGGCGGGAATCGGCGGGATGCCGCACTGCGCCTGGGCATCAGCGTGCGGTCGCTGTTTTACAAGATTCAGCGTCTGGGACTCGAATAGTGCAAATTCTTGCACATCGCGCAGCGGTTTGCATGATCTAGAACGTGGTGGCTGTTGCTAAACTATTAAATAATAACATGTTATGTGATGGCACGAAGTGTGTAATAGGTCCCGGCCATGAGGACAGTCTCCATGAATAGACGCGGTTTTTCGGCAATCGAGCTGCTCACGGTCCTCGTGATCGTCGGCATCATCACGGCGTTCGGGATCCCACGGATCCGGACCGCCGTCTTACGGTCGAACGTGCGCAGCGCCAAAGTGTCGCTGGGCACGCTGGTGGTGAAGGCGCGCGCCGCGGCGGTCTCGCGCGGTTGCACGGCCACGATGACGCTCACGACGGGACAGTACGGGACGGTCTCGATCTCGGTGTGCAACGTCAATGGCACGGGGACGCAGATCCTGGGTGGCGTCGATTCGCTGGCGGCGCGTTACAACATCTATATGACGCCGAGTACGAGTACGCTGGCGTTCGACCCGCGCGGCCTGGCCGTCAACTATGCGACGCTCGTCGTAGGGCTGAGGTCGATGTCGTCGAGCTCGGTCAGCGATTCCGTCATCGTCAACCCGTTGGGACAGGTGGTGCGGCAATGAAGCGGCGCAACCAGGGAGGTTTCACGATCATCGAGATCCTCATCGCCGTCGTCGTGCTGATGGTGGGGGTGCTGGGTCTCGTGATGACCGCCGCGCTCGTAACCCGGATGATGGGGCGCGCCAACCGCGCGCAGCTGGCGGCGAATTATGCGTCACAGCGCATGGAGAAGATGCGCACCGCCGCCTGCATCGCCGGGCAGCGCAATCCGGGCGTCGACACGCTCTACCGCGGCAGCGCGATGATCGCGTACAACACCTGGAGCTATACCGACATGCCCAGCGGCTCCTACCGGCTGCAGGTGATCACCCGGTGGGAGACGACCAACAACAAGCTGCGGGCCGACACGCTGGAGCAGGGGGTCCCATGCCGCACCTGACCCGCCGCGGCTTCTCGCTGGTGGAGCTACTCATCGCCATGGTGCTTTTGGCGATCGTCGTGGCGGGGCTGTACCGTGCGCTCATGACCAACCAGCGCGTCTACCAGCAGCAGACGCAGGTGATCGGCCTGCAGCAGAACATGCGGGCGGCGGCGGCGATCCTGCCGCAGGAACTGCGCGAGCTCGACGCTTCGGAAGGCGACATCACCGCGATGACGGCGACGTCGCTCAGCGTGCGTGCCCACCGTTGGACGGGCGTGATGTGCGTCCCGCCGGTGACCGGCCTGGGTGGTGGATTGGGGTTGAGCCTGGTGAATGGCGTTCCGATGACGATCCGCGTCCAGCCGTACTTCGGCCGCGCCATCAACACTGCGATCGACTCGATGTTCGTCCGGTACGAAGGCGACGACGGCACGCGCAGGGACGACGGCTGGGTCATCGGCCGGCCGACGGCTGTCGTAGCGAACGCGGCGGGCTGCCCTCCGCTCGGGCTCACGCCGCAGGCCGGGCAGGTCATGACGGTGAATCTGAACTTCGGGGCGCTCGTCAACTTTCCGACGTCGATCGTGAATGGGGACCCGGTCGTTGGGTTCGAGCCGGTGACATACTCGCTCTATCAGCCGTCCGGTAACCCCGACTGGTACGTCGGGCTCACGACCTCGAACGGACAACAGCCGCTGATCGGTCCGGTCCTATCGAACGGCCTGGCGTTCGCCTACTACGATTCAACCGGGGCCGTGACAGCGGTCCCGAACCGCGTGGCGCGAGTGGACATCACGCTGCGGGCCCAGACGGCGCAGCAGATCCGGGCGCGGACCGGGTCCAACAGCCTGGTGCGGATGGTCGACAGTGTGTTGACGAGTGTGGCATTGCGGAACAACCGGCGTTACTAGACCGGACAACTTCGAAGGAGCTTGCAGCATGGAACGGGTCTTGCGGGATGAACGTGGAATGGCGTTGGCGGTGGCGATCTTCGCGCTCGTGGTGGCGGGGGCGCTGATCGCCGGCGCGTTCTTCGCCGGCAACCAGGAGCAGCGCTTGGGACAGAACACGCTGCGCGTCCAGCAGTCGTTCGGGGCTGGGGAAGCGGCCCTGAACGAAATTGTGGCGAACTGGAGTCCGGGGACCTACAACAAAATCGGGATCTACCCCTCCGATTCCTTCATCGTCCCGACGACGAACACCGGCGGCGGGACCGGCCAATACGGCGGCGTGATCCGGAAGCTCAACAACAACCTGTATCAGGTCGATCTCACCGGACGCGATAACGCCAGCGCCGCCGGCGCCCTGTTCGGGGGCGGGGCGCGGCAGCGCATCGGCGAGTTCGTGCGCATCCGGCTGCTCCAAATGGGCATCGGCGGCGCCCTGACAACGCAGGGGAGCATCAAGCTGTCGGGAAACGCCTTAGTCGACGGCCGAGACCACGTCCCCGATGGATGGTCGTCCGCGAATTGCGACACGGTGGGCGATACGACGAAGGCCGGCGTGCGGGCGCCGGACAGCGCCGTGGTGCAGACCGGCAGTGGAGCTCACCTTGCGGGAAACCCGCCGTTTTACAAGGACACCTCGGTCCACCAGTCGACGTTCACCCAGTTCGGCGACATCAGCTACGACGATCTGGCCGCGGCGGCGACGCTCCAGGTC
>DATJJY010000135.1:0-55531 GCA_035491895.1 Gemmatimonadales bacterium | reverse complement strand
TCACGGGAAGAGCGGGAGCACGCCGTGATCCGGTTCGCCGGTGACTCCGGCGATGGCATGCAGGTCACGGGCTCCCAGTTCACTCTCGAAACCGCGCTCGCCGGCAACGATCTCTCGACGTTCCCGGACTACCCGGCCGAGATACGCGCCCCACCCGGCACGACCTTCGGCGTTTCGGCGTTTCAAATCCAATTCGGCTCGACCGACGTGTTGACGGCCGGCGACCAGCTCGATGCGCTGGTGGCGATGAACCCGGCTGCCCTCACGGTGAACCTCGACGACCTGCGCTCGGACGGGACGCTGGTGGTGGACAGCGCCGCCTTTACCGAGCGCAACCTCGCCAAGGCCGGCTATGCCGCGAACCCGCTCGACGACGGCTCGCTCGGGTCGTACCGCCTGTTGAAGGTCGATATCACGCGCCTCACCGAAGAGGCCGTGAAGCCCTTCGACCTCGGCACGCGGGACGCCCACCGCTGCCGCAACATGTGGGCCCTCGGTCTGATGCTGTGGATGTTCGGGCGGGATCGACAGGCGACGGTGGAGTGGCTACAGAAGAAGTTCTCGAAGACTCCCCAGATCGCCGCGGCCAACGTGGCCGCCCTGAACGCCGGACACGCCTTCGGCGAGACCGCGGAGCTGCCGAGCAACGTCGGCACGTACTACGTGGCGCCGGCTCCCGTCGCTCCGGGGCTGTATCGCGCGGTCAGCGGCACGGAGGCGATTGCCTGGGGCCTGATCGCCGGCATGCGCGCGGCGGGGCTCGAGCGGATGGTGTTCGCATCCTACCCGATCACCCCCGCCTCACCGGTGCTGCACACCCTCGCGGGGCTCCGGTCGCACGGCGTCCTCACGTTCCAGGCCGAGGACGAGATCGCCGCCGTCTGCGCCTGCATCGGCGCCGCCTATGCGGGCGCCCTCGGCGTCACGTCGTCCTCCGGGCCGGGCATCGCGTTGAAGACCGAAGGGCTGGGACTCGCCATCGCGACGGAGCTGCCGCTGGTGGTGATCGACTCGCAGCGTGCGGGCCCGTCGACCGGCATGCCGACCAAGACCGAGCAGTCGGACCTGTTCCAGGCGGTGCTCGGCCGCAATGCCGACGCCCCGTTGCCCGTGATCGCGGCCGCCACGCCGTCGGATTGCTTCGAGGTCGCCATAGAGGCGGTGCGTCTGGCGACGCGGTACATGACGCCGGTAATGCTGCTGTCGGACGAGAGCCTCGCCAACGCCGCCGAGCCATGGCGCATCCCCGACGCCGGGGCGCTGCCGCGGTTTCCAGTGCAGTTCCGGACCGAACCGGAGGGATTTCACCCGTTCCTGCGCGATCCCGGCACTCACGCGCGCGCCTGGGCGGTGCCGGGGACGCCCGGGCTGGAGCATCGCATCGGCGGGCTCGAGCGAGACTACGAGTCGGGACACATCTCCTACGATCCCGACAACCATCACCGGATGACGAAAGCGCGGGCGGAGAAGGTCGCCGAGATCGCGCGCGACATCCCGCTGCAGACGGTATCGCTCGGGGAGGATCACGGACCCATCGCGGTGGTCGGCTGGGGGTCGACGTACGGCGCCATCCACCAGGGGGTGAAGGTCGCGCTGGCCCAGGGACACGTAGCGTCGCACATCCACATCCGCTATCTCGCGCCGTTCCCGCGGAATCTCGGCGATCTGTTGCGGCGGTTCGACCGTGTCCTCGTGCCCGAGCTGAACAACGGGCAGCTGGTGCAGCTGTTGCGCGCGGCCTATCTCATCCCCGCCGAGGGCCTCAACCAGATCACCGGGAAGCCGTTCAAGGTCTCGACGATCGCCGCCGCGATCGCGGAGCGCTGATGACCGCCACACTCACTCCGCTCGCTCCCAAGGATTTCGCCTCCGATCAGGAAGTGCGCTGGTGTCCGGGGTGCGGCGACTACGCCATCCTCAAGGCCGTGCAAAAGACGCTCGCGGACCTCGGCGTGCGGCGCGAGCAGACGGTCTTCGTGTCGGGAATCGGCTGCTCGTCGCGCTTCCCGTATTACGTCGCGACCTACGGCTTCCATACGATCCACGGCCGCGCGCCGGCGATCGCCACGGGGGTGAAGCTCGCGAACCCGGCGCTCGACGTCTGGCTGGTCACGGGCGACGGCGACGGCCTGTCGATCGGCGGGAACCACCTGCTGCACGTGCTGCGGCGCAACGTCGACCTGCAGATCCTGTTGTTCAACAACGAGATCTACGGGTTGACCAAAGGCCAGTATTCACCCACCTCGCGCCGCGGCACCAAGTCGCCGTCGACGCCGGGCGGCTCGCTGGACAATCCGGTCTCGCCGTGTGCCTTCGCCCTCGGTGCGGGCGCGAGGTTCGTGGCCCGCGCGATCGACACCCAGCAGCCGCGCCTTGTCGAAACGCTGAAACGGGCCCACGCGCATCGTGGGGCGTCGTTCATCGAAATCTTCCAGAACTGCGTCGTCTACAACGACGCCGTGTTCGACGACTTCATCGACAAGTCGGTCGCCCTCGACATGCAGGTCCACGTCAAGCACGGACAGCCACTGCGGTTCGGCGCCGACGGACGAAAGGGGTTGCGTCTCATTCCCGGCAAGCTCGAGCTCGAGATCGTGACCGTGGGGGAGGGCGGGGTCGGCGAGGGCGACATCCTGGTCCACGACGAAACGAACGCGGCTCTGGCCAGCCTGCTCGCCGGGTTGCGCCCGCCGCAATTCCCAATGGCGATCGGCGTGCTGTATTGCGATCCGGCGCCGCCCTATGACCGGCTCGTGGAGGAGCAGCTCGCGGCGGCCGGGGTTGACCGGGACCTGAATGCGCTGCTGCGACGTGGGAGGACCTGGACGGTTGAAACGAGGTTGTGAATGAGGGTGGAGGTTCACCATCCTTCACCAACCTCCACAATGCGTCTATGAAGCTCTCCCTTTGGTTCGGCCTGTCCCAACGCATCGACCGGCGCACGTACTTCGTGACGGGCGCCGGTCTCATGTTTCTCAAGTACCTGGTGGACGCCACGGTGGTCTGGTCGTACACCGGCCGGTGGTGGTCGCCGCTCGATTACCTGAGCCCGCTCTGGACGGTGCGGGCCGGCGCGCTCTCGGGCGTGCCGCCAGCGGTGATGCTCGGGCTCGCGCTGTGGACGCTGCCGTTCCTCTGGATCGGCGTCAGCATGTCGCTGCGGCGCCTGGTCGATGCGGGACGCTCCGGGTGGCTCACCGTGCTGTTCTTCATCCCCTACCTGAAATTCGTCCTCATGGGCGTGCTGTGCGTGCTGCCGACGGTGCCCGCCGCGCAGTGGCGCGAGCGCGTCCCCGATGCGGTCGCGGCCGACCGGCGCCGTAGCGCCCTCCTGGGAATCGGCGCGGCACTCGCCATCACCATTCCGACGATCCTGCTCGGCGTCTACTTCAATCGCAACTACTCCTTCGGCCTCTTCCTGGGCACACCCTTCACGGCGGGGTGGGTCAGCGCGCAGGTGTACAACGCGGGCCACCCGCGGGGCACCGGCGAAACGATTCGGCTTGCTCTGCTCGCGGTGCTGCTGGCCGGCCTCCTGCTGCTCGCCTTCGCCGCCGAGGGGGCGTTCTGCCTGTTGCTCGCCTTTCCGCTGGCGGCGCTCGCGGCGATCCCCGGGGCGCTGCTCGGTCGCGCGGTGGCGCTGCGCGCGCATGAGACGACCGGCATGGCGGCGCTCCTGGCGCCCCTCCTCGTGCTCTCCGAGCCGAGGCTCCCGCCGCCGTCCTATGAAGTCGTTTCGACCGTCGAGATTGCGGCTGCTCCGGACCGAGTCTGGGAGAGTGTCGTGAGTTTCCCGGAGATCTCGGCGCCGACGGAGTGGTTGTTCCGCATCGGGGTCGCGGCGCCGGAGCGGGCGCGGCTCGTGGGGACGGGGGTCGGTGCGACCCGTTACTGCGACTTCACCACCGGCAGTTTCGTCGAGCCGATCACCGTCTGGGAGCCGGGGCGGCGGCTCGCGTTCGATATCGTGCGACAGGCGCCGCCGATGCACGAATGGAGCCCGTATCGCGACGTGAATCCGCCTCACCTCGACGGCTACTTCCGCGCGACGCAGGGAGAGTTCGAGCTCACGCCGCTCGCGGGGGGGCGGACACGGCTCGTGGGGCGGACGCGCTATGCCGTGGAGATGTACCCGCAGGGCTACTGGGCGGTGCTGGCGGGGCGGATCGTCTCGGCGATCCACCTCCGGGTGTTGCGGCACATTCAGCGCGTCGTCGAGACCGGCTCCTCCGCCAGGTAAATCATCGTCGCCCAGCAGGTCCGGCTCCCTTGCTGCTGCAGCCGGATCCGTCCCTCCCCGGCGAGCCGCTCGATCAGCGGCATATGGGGCGTGAGCGCCTCGGTCAACGGATACCACTGTTCTTCCAGGAGGCGCACCGACCCGAACCGCTCGCGCGCCCGTGCGAGCACGGTGTCTTCCCGGGCCAGTGTGATCACGGGGAAAACGAGGCGGCCGCCCGGCTCGAGATAGTTCGGCGCCTGGTCGAGAATCTCGAGGATCCAGCGCGTCCCGTCGGGCCCCGCCTCACTCGGCACGTCACCCGGATACCACCCCGAGAGACGATCGAGCGGCTCCGCGACGCCCGCCACATCGTCGACGATCAGCGAGAATCGGCGGCCGGCCCATGGCTCGAACAGGCTTCCCGAGCGGCACTCCACTGAAACGCCGTTCTTCGCGGCGTTCTTGAGTGTGAGCTTCGCCGCTCGAGGGCTCACATCCGACGCCGACACCTTGGCGCCATTGCCGGCCGAGCCTGCCAGCACCACGGCGACCACGCCGCAGCCACACCCCAGGTCGAGCACGGACGGCGCCGCCTGCTGCTGCAGCAGGTGTCGCGCCGCCCGTAACAACAGCACCGAGGTCGACGTCGGACGGAAAACGTCCGGCGCCGTTTCCAGGATGATCGGCGTCGTATCGCCCAGTTTCTTGTCGCGGTAGGCATATTCAGCCGGTCCGGGGCTCGTCATCGCACCGCCACCTTGGGCGGTGGGGCGGATAGCACCACGCCCTCTCCGATCGCCACCCCGGGACCCGCCAGTCCTCCGAGGTCGCCGCCCAGGTATGCCTCCTCCCCGTGCTCCGTGACGTCGAGTCCAGTGATCTCGTCGCGCACTTCCGGCCGCACGCCGAACACCGCACGCACGATGACGAAGATCACCACCGTACCGATCGCCGCGAGGGCGATTGACGCCACGACCGCCACCGCCTGAATGCCAAGCTGGCCGGGGTTCCCATGCAGCAGGCCGTTGGCGGCTCCGGGATTCGCGAACTTGTTCGCGAACACCCCCGTCAGCAGTGCGCCGCCGATCCCAGCGAGGCCGTGGCACGAGAAGACGTCGAGCGAATCGTCGAGCCCGCTCTTCGAGCGCCGCTGGATCGCGAAGTAGCTCAGCACCGCGCACGCCGCGCCGATGACGATCGCCGCCCGCGCGGTCACGAATCCCGCGGCGGGGGTGATACCGACGAGGCCGACGACGGCGCCCGTGGCGGCCCCCACCGCCGTCACTTTACCGCCCCGCAGCGCGTCGAGCGCCGCCCAGGTGACGAGGGCCGCGGCGGCGGCGGTGTTGGTGTTCACGAACGCCAGCACCGCGATGCCGTTCGCGGCGAGCGCCGACCCCGAGTTGAAGCCGAACCACCCGAACCAGAGCAAGCCGGCGCCGAGCAGCACCAGCGGGACGTTGTGCGGCACGAGCGGCGTGCGCCGGAATCCCTGCCGCGGCCCCAGCATCCTGGCGGCCACGAAGGCCGATACGCCGGCCGAAATGTGCACGACGGTGCCGCCCGCGAAGTCGAGCGCGCCGAGCTTCTGCAGCCAGCCGCCGGCGCCCCACACCCAGTGCGCGAGCGGGTCATACACCAGGGTCGCCCACAACACGAGAAAGGCGATGTAGGCCCGGAAGCGCATGCGTTCCACGATTGCACCGGAAATCAGAGCCGGCGTGATAATCGCGAACATCGCTTGAAAGATGGCGTGTGCTTGCAGCGGGATCGTAGCGGCATAGGCCGGGTTGGGCTCGAGTCCGACGCCGCGGAATGCCCACCAGCTGAGCCCGCCGATCCAACCGTTGCCTGGCGCGAACGCGAGGGAGTACCCGAACAGCACCCACTGCAGGCCGATGACGCCGAGGGCGACGACGCTCATCATCATCGTGTTGAGCGCGTTCTTGGAGCGGACGAGCCCGCCGTAGAAGAACGCGAGGCCGACCGTCATCAGAAGGACGAGGGCGCTCGAGGTGAGCACCCAGGCGGTATCCCCGCTCGAGATCTGATTCATGGCTGCTCCGCCGCATCGATCGCCGCCTGCTGCACCTGATCGGCGTTCACGGCGGTGAGCGCCTCGTTATCGGCCTCCCCGGTGCGAATGCGGATGACGCGATCGAGCGGCTGCACGAAGATCTTGCCGTCGCCGACGTCTCCGGTGCGAGCGGAGGCGAGGATCGCCTGAATGGTGGGCTCGACGAACGGCTCCGAGACCGCCATCTCGATCTTGACCTTCTCGTGGAATTCGGCGACGATGGTGCTGCCGCGGTACTGCTCGACCACTTCACGCTCGCCGCCGTGGCCGGTCACACGACTCAAGGTGATGCCGGTGACACCGGCGCGAAACAACGCCGCCTTGACCTCCGGCAGACGCTCCGGTCGCACGACGGTCGTAATCAGGCGCATAGCGGACTCCTGGTTCACGAGGTGGCAAAACGCAAACGCCCGCTTCCGATGCGGGAGCGGGCGGAGGCTAGGGTCCCAGTATAGCCGGCTCCTGCTGGGTGAGGCAATGCAACGTGCCGAGGCCCCACACCAGGTCGACGGCGTGAATGCCGACGACGGGGTGATCGGGAAACAGCTCCGCCAGAATGCCGAGTGCGATGCGGTCCTGCGGATCGTTGAACGTGGGGACGAGCACCGCGGCGTTCGCGATATAAAAGTTCGCGTAGCTCGCTGGGAGTCGCCGTCCGTCGAACGTGACCGGCGCGGGCATCGGCAGATCGACGACCTCGAGCCGGCTGCCGTCTTCGGCCCGCAGATCCTGCAACCGCTCCCGGTTCTCCTCGAGCGCCGCATAGTTTGCGTCCCGGGCGTTGCGCTCGCGGCACAAGACGACGCGGTGCGCCCCGACGAAGCGGCAGAGGTCGTCCACGTGGCCGTGGGTGTCGTCACCGGCGATGCCCCGGCCCAGCCACAACACATTGCCGACTCCCAGGGCCTCCTTCAGCACCGCCTCGATGTCGGCCTTCGTGAACCCGGGGTTGCGCACCTGCACCAGCGGATCGAGCAGGCACTCCTCCGTGGTGATCAAGGTGCCACGTCCATTGACGTCGATCGAGCCCCCTTCGAGTACGACCCGCCGGCCCCCGCGGGTGACGTCGAACAGTCGCACGCCGAGCTTCCGGGCCGCGAGCTCCGGGATCCGGGCGTCCTTCTTCCAATCGGGATACTTGGCCCAGCCATTGAAGTGGAACCGGGCGATCGCGAGGGCAGGGTCGGGTTCATCGCGGTGCACGAAGATCGGTCCCGAATCCCGCGTCCAGCCGCGATTGGTCGGAAACCGGAGAAACTGAACGGCCTCGAGCGCAACGCCGGCCCGCTCCAGCACGCGCCGCGCGGCAACCTCGCGGACCTTGGAATCCACCAGGATACGCACCGTCTCGGCCGGGGCGAGGTGTCGCACGATCTCCCCGTACACCCAGGGAATCGGACCGAACTTGCCGGGCCAATCGGTCGTATTGTGCGGCCACCCGAGCCAGGTGGCGCTGTGCCGCTCCCACTCGGCGGGCATGCGGTACCCGAGTGCGGTGGGGCTCTGCTCCGATTTGGCCAGGGCTAAATCCCAAAAAAGGTCAGCACAAGTCGGACGTGTACGGCGGCTCGAAGCCGCCGCTCGGCGCCTGCGGCGACGCGTCTTGAAAGACGCTGGGCAACCGCCATTCATGGCGTGTCGCGTCAGCGCCGAGCGCGGACTTCAGGCCGCGAACAATAGTACCGACCTTGATAAGACCTTCCTTACTCGGCGTCGCCGAGGTAGCGGCGGTCGAGTCCGACGTACGCGTCGACCCGCCGGTCGCGGAGGAACGGCCAGTTGCGCCGCACCTCTTCCATCCGCTCCAGGTCGAGCGGAGCGACCAGAATCTCCTCCGCGTCGCCCGGAGCCTCGGCGAGCACGACGCCGAACGGATCGGCGAGGAAGGAGTGTCCCCAGAACTCGAGTCCCGCTCCTTGGCCGTCGAGCCGCTCGAACCCGACGCGGTTCACCGCGGCGACATAGCAGCCGTTGGCGATCGCGTGGCTGCGCTGGATCGTGCGCCAGGCGTCGAGCTGCTGCGGGCCGAACTGCGCCTTCTCGGCGGGGTGCCACCCGATCGCCGTCGGATAGCAGAGAATGACGGCGCCCTGCAATGCCGTGAGCCGGGCACCTTCTGGATACCACTGGTCCCAGCACACGAGCGTGCCGATGCGCCCGGCCGCGGTGTCGAACGCCTTGAAGCCCAAGTCGCCGGGGGTGAAGTAGAACTTCTCGTAGTACGACGGATCGTCGGGGATGTGCATCTTGCGGTAGATCCCCGCGACACGGCCGTCGGCGTCGAGCACGGCGGCGGTGTTGTGATACAGCCCCGGCGCCCGGCGCTCGAATAGCGACGCGACGATCACGACCTCGAGCTCCCGGGCGAGCTTCCCGAGCGTCTCCGTGGAAGGGCCGGGGACCGGCTCGGCGAGATCGAACAGATCGTGATCCTCGCGCTGCCCGATGTACAGGGTGCGAAACAGCTCAGGGAGACAGATCAGGGTCGCGCCGCGGCCGGCTGCTTCGCGGACGCGGGCGATCGCTTTCTCGAGATTGGCCTGCGGGTCGGCGGTCATGCTCATCTGCACGAGCCCCACCGTCGTCTGGCGCTTGGCCCGATTCGGCATGGCCGTAGACTAGCGCGACACCGACTCCTCGACCAGTCGTTCGACCGCCGGTGCGGCGACGGCGGCCGGCCGCGCTCTGACCATGCGGAACAAGGAACGGAATGCGGGCCACGCGCGCAGGATGGCCCTCGCGCGCGGGCTCCGCGTGCGGTCGAAGTGCAGCCGCACCAGCTTCCGGAGCGCGACCTCGTCACGCCGGCCCAACACGCCCAGCGACACCGCGTCCTGGTTGGAACGGCGTTCGAGCGTACCGTCCTCATCGAGAACGTAGGCGACGCCGCTCGTCATCCCGGCGCCGAAGTTCCGTCCCACGCTCCCGAGCACGACGACCGTGCCGCCGGTCATGTATTCGCAGCAATGGTCGCCCGCTCCTTCGACGACCGCGGTGGCGCCGGAGTTGCGGATAGCAAACCGGTCGCCGGCGCGCCCTGCCGCCAGCAGGAGGCCGCGCGTGGCGCCATACAGGACCGTATTCCCCATGATCACGTGCTCGTGGGACGACGCGCCGTAGGCGGCCCCGTCGAACGGGCGAATCACGATTTCTCCGCCACTCAGCCCTTTGCCGACATAGTCGTTGGCTTCCCCCTCGAGGACGAGCTGCATTCCCGGCAGCGCGAACGCCCCGAAACTCTGGCCGGCGCTTCCCTGAAAGCGGAGTCGCACCGATCCGGCCGGGAGACCCGTGTCTCCAAACCACGCCGCGATCTGTCCCGCAATGCGGGCCCCCACGCTGAGGTAATGGTTGCCGATCTGATAGTCTCCCGCGAACGGTTGCCCGCGATCGAGACTCTGTTTCACGCCCGTGAGGATCGTCTCATCCAGCGATGCCACGCCCGGGCGCTCAACACGGTGATTGTAGCGCGGCGGCCGGGTGGGAACCGGCTTCTCACCGAGCAGGAGGGAGAGATCGAGCAGCTGCGCGCGTGGCCGCTCGGGTCGGTCGATGCGCTGCAGCAGGTCCGCGCGGCCGATGACCTCCTGCAAGCTGCGGCACCCCACCTCGGCCAACAGCAGCCGCACGTCCTCGGCGATCTTCGTGAAGTAGGCAATCACCTGTTCGGGCGTTCCACGATACTTGCGCCGCAGCTCCGGCCGCTGCGTGGCGATCCCGGTCGGGCAGCTGTTGAGATGGCATTGACGCGCCATGTCGCAGCCGATCGCGACGAGCGCCGCGGTGCCGAATCCATAGACTTCGGCACCGAGGGCCGCCGCGATGACGACGTCGCGCGCGGTGCGGATCCCCCCGTCGGTGCGCAGCTCGATGCGCTCGCGTAAACCGTTCTCCGTCAGAATCGTGTGCGTCTCGGCGACCCCCAGCTCCCAGGGGGACCCTGCGTGCTTGATCGAGGAGAGGGGTGAAGCACCGGTGCCGCCGTTGTGACCGGAGACGAGCACGTAGTCGGCGTACGCCTTGGCGACACCCGCGGCCACGCGCCCTACGCCCGCTTCCGCGACGAGCTTCACTCCCACCCGGGCCCGCCGGTTCACCTGCTTCAGGTCGTGAATCAGCTGCGCCAGGTCTTCGATGGAATAGATGTCGTGGTGCGGCGGCGGCGAGATCAGCGCCACTCCCGGTGTCGCGTGCCGCAGCCGGGCGATCAGCTCCGTGACCTTGTGTCCGGGGAGCTGCCCGCCTTCTCCGGGCTTTGAGCCCTGAGCGATCTTGATCTCCAGCTCGTCGGCGCGGACGAGATACTCCGTGGTGACGCCAAAGCGCGCCGAGGCGACCTGCTTGACGCGGTTATCCGCGCGGTCTCCGGTTTTGGAAGGACGGAAGGTGGCGGGGTCCTCGCCCCCCTCCCCGGAATTGGAGCGCGCCCCGATGCGATTCATCGCGACGGCGAGCGTCGCGTGCGCCTCGGGAGAGAGCGCCCCCAGGGACATCGCCGTGCTGACGAACCGCGTACGGATCGCCTCGACCGGCTCGACTTCGTCGAGTGGAACCCGAGTTCCTGTGCGCAATCCGAGCAGGTGACGCAGGCTCAACGGGCCGCGGGCTTCCGCCTGTTGATTGTATGTGCCCCAGGCAGCGGGTGCCTGCGTCTCGGCCGCCTTCTGCAGCGCCTTGACGATCTGGGGCGCCCAGGCGTGGTCTTCGCCGTCGCGGCGGTAGCGCACCCGGCCATGATCGGGCAGCGGCGTCGGGGGGGCCCCCCCCGCTTCGGGAAACGCCGCGTGGTGACGCGCCAGCACGTCCTCGGCGATTTCGACGAATCCGATACCACCGACCAGCGAGGCGGTCCCCGGGAAGCATTCGTCGATGATTTCGCCGCCGAGGCCGATCGCCTCGAAGATCTGGGCGCCGCAGTACGAGCTCAAGGTGGAAATTCCCATCTTGGCGAGGACCTTGAGCAAGCCCTTTTCCAGCGCCGCGCGAAGCGTTGCCGCCGCGTCCGCACCGCCACCCGCTCCGGCCGTGGCCATTGCGACCCAGGGGTGGACCGCCTCCGCGCCGTACCCGATGAGCGCGGCGATGTGGTGGACGTCCCAGGCATCGCCGGCTTCCGCGACGAGCCCGGTCCGGTAACGCAGCCCTTTGCGCAGCAGGTGGTTGTGTACCGCGCCAACCGCCAACAACAACGGAATCGGCGCGCGTTGCGCATCGACGGCCCGGTCGCTGAGGATCAGGATGCGGGCGCCGTGCTGGACAGCGCGCTCGGCCGCGTGACACACGTCTCGCAGCGCGGGCCGGAGCGCCTCGGCTCCGTCGCCGGCGGGCCACACGCAGGCGAGCGTTTCCGCCTGCACTCCCGTGACGCTGCGCAACTCCGCGAGCTCCCCTGCGAGCAGGACCGGGTGCGGCAGCCGCACCAGTCGAATGGCCGTCGGTTGCCGGGACAGCAATGAACCGCGGCGTCCCACCAGCATGCCGAGCGACATGACGCAGGATTCCCGGATCGAATCGATCGCCGGGTTCGTGACCTGCGCGAAGCGCTGCCGCATGTAGGTGTACATGCCCTGGGCGACCCGCGAGAGCGGCGGCAAGGGCGTGTCGTCTCCCATGCTCCACAGGGAGTCCTGGCCTTGCTCGCTCATCGGCTGGACCACGTATCGCACATCCTCGAATCCATACCCGAAGGCGATCTGTCGCGGGCGCAGATCGCTTTCGGTGTCCGGCACGGTCGCCGTCGGCTGCTCCCGCAGCGTCTGCACGCACTGAGCCGTCCAACGCGCATAGTGGTGGCGACCCGCCACTTCGCGCTTGGCCTGGGCGCTGTGCAGGATCGCGTTGCGCCGTGTGTCGACGGCGATCAGCTCGCCCGGGGCGAGCCGGCCACTCTCGAGCACGTGCTCGGGGGGCAGGTCCACGACGCCCACTTCCGACGCCGCGATCAACAGTCCGTCGCGCGTGATCTTGTAGCGGCAGGGACGCAGCCCGTTGCGATCCACGGCCGCGATGGCGGTGATCCCGTCGCTCAGTGCCAGCGCCGCGGGGCCATCCCAGGGCTCGACCAGCGTCTCGTGGTAGCGGTAGAAACCACGCAACACGGGGTCGAGCTCACGTACGGCGTCCAGGGATTCGGGGACGAGCATCATGAGCGCGTGGACCGGATCGCGACCGGCCCGCACCAGCAGTTCGAATGCGTTGTCGAGACTGGCCGAATCGCTGCCTTCGGGCCAGATGACCGGTTTGAGGCGTTCGATCGCGTCGCCCCACTGCGGCGAGGAAAGCAGCGGCTCGCGCGCCAGCATCGCGTTGCGGTTCCCCCAGAGCGTGTTGATCTCGCCGTTGTGCGCCAGCAGCCGGAACGGTTGCGCCAGAGTCCACTTGGGGACCGTGTTCGTCGCATAGCGCTGGTGAAACACGGCGATCGCCGTCTCGTATTCGGGACGCCGCAGGTCGTCGAAGAACGCCGGCAGCTGGGGACCGGTCAACAGCGCCTTGTACACGATCGTGCGACAGGAAAGCGAGCAGACGAAGAACGGATCGCCGCCGCGGTCGACGACTCGCCGCTCGATCTCACGGCGCGCCAGGAAAAGCCGGCTCTCCAGGTCTTCTTCGTCCCGCACGCCGGTGGTTGCACCGACGAAGACCTGACGGATCACGGGGGAGGTGGCCCGCGCCGTCGCCGCCAGCCGGGCGGTCGTGACCGGGACGTCGCGCCACCCCAACACGGCGAACCCATCGGTCCGCAGCACCTGCTCGATGAGGTCGATGGTGTCAGCACGCGGCGCGTCATCGGCCGGGAGGAAAAACATGCCGACGGCGAAGGGTTGGTCCGGAGCGAGCGGGATGCCGAGGCTGGCGGCCTCCAGGGCAAGCAGCCGCCGGGGAATCTGCGTGAGGACGCCGGCTCCGTCGCCGGAGTGATCGCTGGAGGCGGCGCCGCGGTGCGCCAATCGTGCCAGCGCCGTCAGGGCGAGTGCTGTGACCTCCCGAGAGGCCGCGCCGGAAGCGCGGGCGATGAGGCCCACGCCGCATGCGTCCCTGTCCCGCCAGGGGTCCGGCATCGGCCCACCGCTGTCCCAGGCTCTCCGGCTGTTGTCCTTTGGCGCCCCGTGGTCCACGCCGAGCCTCCCCTAGTTCATGGACAAAGAAAAACCCGCTCCGAGTCAGGGGAGCGGGCCGGGTTTCGAGTCTGTCACGAGATGCGCGCTAGCTCGCCGGACCGCCCCTGGGATGGGGGTTCAGGCAGTTCAGATTAGCCAGCACGACCTGCAGCGACCGGTTGTGCATCGTATCTTCCTCGTAGATCAGGAATCGCTACCTGCAGCAATCTACCCCACTGCGATCGTGAAGCAATGGGGTACCAACGTCCTCCTCGCCGAACGTGACCCCCTGGGCAGCGGGCCGGGTCTCGTGGCAGGATGATTGGCTGGTGCCGTTGTCGCGCCATCCGACTCGATCTTCAACCGGAGACTGGAGCCACCTCTCGTGACGACCCACGCCGTACTCGCCCTTGCAGCCCTGGCCGCAGCGTCACCCGCCCTCCTCAGCGAATCCCCGATCCACCGGCCTCCGGTGTCCAACCGGAGCGTGGATGTGCGAGTCGATGAGCGGCGGCACACGCTGGCGGTCACGATCGGGCCGTTCCACGTGCCGCAGTCCCCGTCGATGATGGGCGACATGATGATGATGCGCCGCAATCACGACCAGCTCGAGGGCGCCTTCGCGTGGCCGGTCGCAGCGCGGTTCCGCGGGGTGACGCTGGAGGTCATCGACAGCGCCGGGCACCCCCTGCCGCGACGCCTGCTCCACCACACCTACATGGTGAACTTCGATCGCCGCCAGCTGGTGGAGTCGATCAGCGAGTGCCCGTTTTCCTTCGGTGAGGAGACGCAGGACATCACCATACCCGGCGCGCTCGGGCTCCCGATGCAGGCGGGCATGCGGCTCGGCATTGTGATCATGTGGGACAACCTCACGGGGCACGACGTCGATGGCGCCTACGTGCGCTACACATTCCTGCTCAACGGGCACCGGCAACCGGCGCCGCTCGACGTGCTGCCCTTCCTGGTGGACGTCAATCATGTCAACGGCGGTACGGACGGGTTCGAGGTGCCGCCCGGGGGCTTGGTCGTGACGAAGCAGTTCACCGTGGCGGCCAGCGGTCATCTGCTGGCCGCCAGCGGGCACCTGCACGACCATGCCGTGATGATGCGCCTCGAGGACGCTGCCAACGACCATATCCTGGCGAAAGTGCGCACGCGCCGCGACAGCACCGGCCACACGCTGGCCGTCGAGCGCCCGATCTTCGCGCTCTTAAACCGCGGTCCGCATCTCAGGGCCGGACACCCCTACCGGTTGGTGGTGGTCTACGAGAACCCCACGTCAGATACGCTGGTTAACGCGATGGGGATGATGGCGGGTTTGTATTCGCCCGATCGGCTGCGGGACTGGCCGGCGGTGGATCGGCAGAATGCCGATTACCGCAGGGACAAAGAGGGGTTTGGGGGCGCCGACTCACTGCTGGCCACGCTGGACTCGTCGCTCTCCTCTCACCCTGCTCCACGGGTCAGGGGAAAGTCCTAGTCACCCTACCAGGACAGGCTCGAACTCGAAGGGCACCGGCGCTTCGTCCTGGTGAGGTTGGCGGTAGACATACGTCTTGCCCGCGTAGTTCCGCAGCACCACCTGGTCGTCGTCCATCGCTTCGACGTACTCGGGGAGGAGCGGGATCTTGCCGCCCCCGCCCGGGGCGTCGATCACGAAATGCGGCACGGCGAGCCCGCTCGTCCAGCCGCGCAGGGCTCGGATGATCTCCAACCCCTTCTCGACCGAGGTGCGGAAGTGCTCGGCGCCGGCCACCTGGTCGCACTGGTAGATGTAGTAGGGCCGTACCCGTGCGGCGAGCAGCTTCAGCATCAGCCGCTTCATCACCCCCGGATCGTCGTTGACGCCTTTGAGAAGCACCGTCTGGCAACCCAGCGGGATGCCGGCGTCGGCGAGCATGCCCAGGGCGTGGTTGGCGGCCGGGGTCAGCTCGTCGGGATGATTGAAGTGCGTGTTGATGTAGAAGGGATGGTATTTCCGGAGTATCCCGCACAGCTCCGGGGTGATGCGCTCGGGGAGGTGACAGGGCACCCGGCTCCCGATGCGGATGATCTCGAGGTGCGGGATCGCCCGCAACCGGGCGCAGATCTCGTCGAGCCGCCGGTCGGACAAGAGCAGCGGATCGCCCCCCGACATGATGACGTCCCGGATCTCGGTGTGCTCCTCGAGGTAGTGGAATGCCGACTCGAGCTGCGCCATCGGGATCTTCTCGGGGTCGCCGACTTTGCGGCGCCGGGTGCAGAAGCGGCAATAGCTGGCGCATACCGGGCTCACCAGGAACAGCGCGCGGTCGGGATAGCGGTGCGTGATGTTGGGGACGGGGGAGTGTGCGTCCTCGGCCAGTGAGTCGACGATGCCGTCCTCGATCTCGAGCTCCTGGACCGTCGGGACGTACTGGAGCCAGATCGGGTCGCCGGGCTCGCGGATCAGGTCCACCATGGCGGGGGAGATCCGGAACTCGAAGTTCTCCGCGGCCTGTTTGAGCCGCTCGACGTCGCCCACATGCTCGGGCCCGAACCGTTCCGCCAGGGCCTCGAGCGAGGCGATGCTTTTCTTGCGCAGCAGCTCCTGCCAGCTCATGTCCATCGCGTGAGGTCCTTTTTGTAGACCACCAGGTCGTCGTCGGGGGCGTAGTAGCCCGGGATCGTTGCCGTCTTGCTGTACCCTCGCGCCTCGTAGAAACCGCGCGTTGCGTCGTAGTCCGCGCGGGAGGAGGTTTCGACCACGATCAGCCGACCGCCGACAGCCGATAGCTGTTGTTCAACCGCCGTCACGAGCTGGGTTCCGATCCCCGTGCCCTGTCGCGTCCGATCCACGGCGATCCAGTACAGGTCGAACGTGCCGAGCGTATCCGGGGTCGGGCCGAAGCAGGCGTAACCGACCAGCTCGTCGCCGTCAAAGGCGCCCAGGAAGCGGTAGTCGTCGTCGCCTTCCAGCGCCTCGTCCAGCAGCTCGACCGCGGTCCGGACCTCGGCCTCGCGAAACAGGCCGGTGTCCCGGACCAGCGTTTCAAGTCGCTCGCGGTGTGCGCGCTCGACGGGACGGAGCGAGCAGCTCACGCGCGGCCTTGGCCCCCTGCGCCTCGCGCAGCGCCGACTCCGCGATGCGCCGTACCAGCTCGGGATAGTCCCACCCGGCCGCGGCGGCCATGCGCGACAGCCCGGCGTCGTCGTTCAGGTCGGGGTTGGGGTTGACCTCGAGCACCCAGGGGCGGCCGGTGTCGTCGACTCGAATGTCCACCCGGCCGTAGCCCTTGCCCTGCATCGTGCGCCACGCCAGGTCGGCGACCTTGACCAGCCGGTCGGAGAGGCGCTGCGAGATCTGGGCGGGACACACCGGCACGCTGCCCAGGTCCTCCGCCGATCCGGTATGCCACTTGGCGGCATAGGTGAGGATCGGCCAGGTTCCCTCGGGCATCCCGGTGAAGTCGATCTCGGCGACGGGGAGCACACGGCTCCCCACGAAGCCGACGTTGAACTCGCGGCCAGGGACGTATTGCTGTACCAGCACCTCGTCGAACTGCTCGGTCATCGCCGCGATCTTGGCGCGCAGTGCTTTGCGGTCGATCACGACCGAGCCGCGGTCGAGGCCGGCGCTCGCGTCCTCCGCGGCGGGTTTGATGATCGCCGGGAGCGGGAAATCGTCGTCGATCTTCCCTTGCGCGAGCGTCCAGCGGGGTATCGGCAGTCCGGCCTGGGAGAGGATGGCATTCGCCGTCGCTTTGCGGCGGCAGGCGGCGATGGTCCACGGGCCGCAGCCGGTGACGGGAACCCCGGCGAACTCGAGCGAGGCCACGACGTGCTCCTCCCATTGGGAGAAGCCGTGGACGCCCTCGCACAGGTTGAAGACGAGGTCGGTGCGGCGTGCCTCGGCGAACCAGCGCATGTCGTGCTTGACGGGAAGCTTCCTGGCGGCGTGCCCCATCCCCTCGAAGATCCGGGCGACCTCGGTGACCGCCTTCATCACCCCCGCGATGTCCTCGGTGGTCCAATCTTCGGCGCCGGGGTCGTAGAGGATGCTGACCCTCACGCCGTCGCCCCGGCCCGGAGTACTCCGACCGGTGTCCCGACCGCCAGCTCCCGCCCCGTGCACCGCTTCCAGGCGATGCGGACGACTTCCTGGATCAGCTCGTCGTAGCCGAATCCGGCGGCGCGCGCCGCTTTGGGGAAACAGCTGTTCATCCGTGGATCGGGAATGATCCCGGGAAGCGGATTGAGCTCGACGATGTTGGGCACGCCCGCTTCATCGAGACGGATGTCGATGCGACACCAGTCGCGGCAGCCGAGCGCCTGATAAGCGTCGAGGGCGACGAGCTCGATATGACGATACAGCTTTTCGGGGACCTTGGCGGGGCACTCGAAGATGTCGAGCTGGTGTTCGGCGGTGTCCCAGATCCACTTCGCTTCGTAGCCGTAGACCGGCGTGGCGCCCGGGGGGAGGGTGGAGAAATCGAACCCCACGATCGGGAGACAATACGCTTCGGTGCCGTTGCCGAGGATCGCGACGGTGAATTCAGGGCCCGGGAGGTAGGTCTCGACCAGCACCGGCTGCTTGTAGGTCTCTAAGAGGAAGGAGACGCGCTCCCGGAGCTGGGCGCGGCTCTGGCATAAGTTATTGGCAAATATGCCTTTACCTGACCCCTCCGCGACCGGTTTGACGAACAGCGGGTAGGGCAGCCGCACCCGCGCCAGGTCGACCTGCTCGTGCACCATGGCGAAGCGCGCGGTGGGGACTTCGTGGTAGGAGAGAATCTCCTTGGCGCGCGCCTTGTGCAGCGAGAGCGACAGCGTGAGCGGGTCGCTCGCCGTGTAGGGGACGTTCAGGTACTCGCAGATCGCGGGGACGTGGGCTTCGCGATTCTGGCCGTACAGTCCCTCGGCCATGTTGAAGACGAGTTGGACGCGAGCGCGGGCGAGTTTTTGCGGGAAGGTGGCGTCGGCGTGGAGGCGGATGACGCTGCCGAAGAGACCAAGGGCCTGCTCCACCGCATCGATGGTGGATGGCTCGTCCCACTCGGCGTACACATCGCCGTTCTTCCTCGAAGCGTCCGGAGTGGGGTCGGTGTCCGGCTTCTGGTTGTACGCGAGACCGATGCGCATGTGGTCTCGGGCGACCTCCTACAAAAAATGGGCCGTTCAGTGAACGGTCCGTGGCTCGGTAACTGCTTGTGACGATGAATGAATACGAGAAAGTGTCGCGCTGCGCAATAGGCAGAGCCGACAAAAAAGCGTGAGAGGTGAGAGGTAAGAGGTGAGAGGTGTGATCACAGCATACCTCTCACCTCTCACCTCTTACGCATTTTAGACTTTGTGGTATGCCACTCGCGCCGACTCCTGCCGGTCGTCGCCGGTGTACACCTCGAAGTCGGAGAACAACGCGGGCGCTTCGCGCTGCAGCACGCGCAAGCACGCCACCGCCATGCGACGGATCTCGAGCTCCGCGCCCTCGCCGCAGCGCAGCTCCAGCATGGTGCGCCAGGCGCGCGCGTTGCCGGAGACGACGACTTTCGTCTCCGTCGCGTTGGGGAGAACGGCGCGCGCCGCTTCACGTGCCATTTTGCGGCGGTGCATCTTGTCGCTCACCCACTCGTACCGTTGCATCAGCGCCTCAACGGCCCGGACGTACGCCTCCTGCGCCGCGCCGACCTGCCGCTCCCACTCGGCCTCGAGCCCCGAGTCGCCGAGGATCGCCGGGGGGACGACGAACGCGGCGTGGGATTCGTCGACGTAGCGCTGCGACAGCTGCGAGTAACCGAAGCCGGCCCGGTGACGCACCAGCTCGTGCGAGCAGGAGCGTGAAATTCCCTCGATCAAGAGCACGTAGACGGCGTGCTCGAGCACCGACCCGTGTCCCTGCTTCTTGATGTTCTCGAGGTATTCGGCGGTGGAGCGCTGCGCCGGGTTGTGCTGGCTCATGTAGCAGATCCGCCCGGCGAACTCGGCGAGCCGCTCGCCTCCCGACGATTCCCCCTTCCACTGCACGGCGAGGTGCGCGGGCTCGAGAAACTCCGGTCTTGCGAGCAGCGTGACGCGCGGGGCGCGGAAGATTTCCATTGGATGCGGTGGCTGGTGGTCAGTGGCCAGTGGTTTGTGACGACACAAGCGTAATCTTCGGCACAGCCCAACCGGCGGAGCGCTCGATCTCACGGAGACGATGGGCGATGTCGTCGGGAATCGGCGCGGCGCCGTCGCCGACCTTCAGATGCGCGAGCGGCGACCAGTCGGCGGAGGGGAGTATAACACCCGGATTGAAGATCGAGCGCGGATCGTAGGCGCGCTGCAGCCGCTCGAACACCTCCAGGACCTCGGCACCGAGGAATCGCTCCAGCACGCCGGCACGCAACCGACCCACGCCGTGTTCGCCGCTCGGGGTGCCGCCGAGCCGGCGTTGCGCCTCCGTCACCTCGTCGAACAGTGCCCGGACGCTTCCCTCCCACCCCGGCCGGGTGACGTCGGGGAGCGCATTGACGTGCACATGGCCGTCTCCGGCGTGACCGAAGATCGCGACCGGGATCTCCTGGGCCGTTGCCGCGGCCCGGAGCGCCACGATATAGGCACCCAGCTGGTCCACAGGGACGCAACCGTCCTCGATTACCTGCAGCGAGCGGCGGGTCTCGGGGAGCCGCGCCAAGGCGGGGCTCGCCAACCGGCGGACCTTCCAGAGCTCTTCGAGGCCCGCGCGGTCGGGTGCTGTCTCGACGGTGCGCGTGAGGTGTTTCAATCCGCGCACCGCGTCGCCGACCGCGCCGCGTGCCGCCGCCGCCCGCTCGCGCTCGAACTCCACCAGGAGGAGCCCCTCTACGCCCTTCGGTACCTCCCCTCCGGCCTCTGCGACGAATGTGAGGAGGGTGCGGTCCAGCAGCTCGACCGCCGAGGGGTTCAGGCCGAGCAGGAAGGGAACGGCTTCGGCGAGCGCGGCGAGGTCCGCAAAGCCGAGGGTCAGGCCGGCGACATCGGCCGGGATAGGATCGAGTCGCCATTCGACCGCCGTGACGATCCCGAGCGTTCCCTCGGCACCGATGAAGAGATCCGCCTCGTCACCAGATGCAGCGAACGCATCCAGACCGTAGCCAGCGGAGTGCTTGCGCGTGCGGGGATAGGTCCGAGCGATGAGGTCCTTTTCGGTCTCGCTGAGAGTGAACCCCTTTGGGATCCCGGCTCCGCGGCGAGTCCAGCGAGTCTCGCCATCGGTCCCGACGACCTCGAGCGCCTGGATCCAGCGGCGGACCGGTCCGAAACGAACCGTACGGGGTCCGGCCGCGTTGGTGGAGACCATGCCGCCGGAGGTTGCGAACGCGCCGGAAGAAGGATCCGGGGGAAGGCGGAGGCCGTGGGGTCGGGCAGCGTCGTTGATCTGGCCCCAGGTGACGGATGCTCCCGCCGTTGCGGTGCGCTGGTGCGGATCGATCTCGAGGGTACGGAAACCCTGGCCGAGATCGACGACCTGGCCGCTCCCCACGTTCCCGCCCGGCATGCCGCTGCCGGCGCCCCGCGGCACGAGGGCGGTCCCGTCTCGTTCCGCGGCGCGGACCAGCTGCCGGACGTCGGCAGTGCTCTCGGGAATTGCGACGGCGCCGGGAATGATGCGGTAGATGCCGCCGCCCTCCGCGTACGTGGCGCGCACGCGGAGTTCGGTGTGGACCTTCGTCATGAGCGAAAACTACTCGCCGAACCGTTTCTTCATCGCCTCGGCCAGCTCGGACGCGATGCGTGATCCTTCCGAACCCTGGGGGGCGATGACCTCGAGGTCGCGCTCGGGGCGCGAGGGATCGAGCGTCGGGCGGTATACCGCTTCGACGGTGAGCTGGCTCTTGCCGGGAACGTTGGGGTCGGCCCAGCAGCGGATTTTCACGGTATTGAGCACATCGCCGGGCTCGGCGTCACCGAACACCGAGGTGCGCGTGCGCACGTTGTACCACGCCGTTTCGACGTAGCCGTCTTCGGGGCTCGACCACTGCACCTGCAGTCCCTGGCTCGACAGCCACCCCACCATTTCCGGGACGAGCCGCGGGGCCGGGGCGTCGACGATGCTGACGAGCGCCTGGGGGTACGGCATGAACCCCGGCCGGGTGGTGACTGGGGTGCAGGAGAGACACAGCAGGCTCGCCGACATCAGACATCTGACATCAGACGTCAGACGGCTGAAGTCTGACGTCTGATGTCTGACATCGTCTCTCTCAGTGCGCATGCGGCGGCGTGCCGGGCGGGTGCACGTGAGCGGGCGCCGAGTCCGGATGGGCGTGCGTCGTGTCCGCGGCCGGGGCGTCTTTATCGTGGTCGTGGTCCTCACCGTCCATGTGGGGATGGCCAGCCGCGCGGTCTTGGATCTCCGTTTGCAATTTCGCCGTGGGGACCCCGGCGGCGTGGTCGAACACCATCTCTCCGCCGAGCTGGGCGGTGCGAATCAGGATCGCAAGACCGAAGAGGGAAATGAGTTTCAGGATCCGATCTTCGAGGTCCGTCTGTTGGAACCGGCGCCACAGCTTCCAGGCGAGCACCACTGTGAAGATGATCATGGCGATAACAGCGTACTTCTCGTGGACCTCCATGATCTCGTGGATCGCTTCGCCGTGGTCGATCTTGTCCTCGGCCAGCTCGCCCGTGATGACGGCCGCCCAGCCGCCGATCACGCCCGCCCACAGCGTCCAGATGCCGGCCCAGACGAGCGAATCACGCTTGAGGATCCAGCCGGCGAGGTCGAACAGCACCGCAACGAGGAGCAGCGCCGGCGGAAGATCGTTGAGTGCCGCGTGCAGGCGCGGCAGGTCGTAGCCGAACATGTGGGATGTGGCTCCTTCGGGTCAGAGGCCCAGGCTTGCGACCACAGGCGGAGTCGCAGAGTAGTCGTAGAATCCCTTGCCGCTTTTCCTGCCGTAGAGGCCAGCCAGCACCATCCGCTTGAGCAGCGGGGGAGCGGCGTATTTCTGCTCCTTATACTCTGCGAACATGATCTCGGCGATCTTGTAGGTGGTATCCAGCCCCACGAAGTCCAGCAGCGTGAGCGGTCCCATCGGGTAGCCGCACCCCAGCTGCATCGCCTTGTCGATATCCGGAACGCTTCCCACGCCATGCTCCACCGCGCGCACCGCGTCGAGCAGGTAGGGAACGAGCAGCAGGTTCACGATGAAACCCGACGTGTCCTTCGCCGCCACCGCCTCCTTGCCGAGCGAGCGGGCGAACGCGAACGCCCGCTTGAACGACTCTTCCGAGGTCGTGACGGTGCGGACCACCTCGACGAGCTGCATCAGCGGCACGGGGTTGAAGAAGTGCAGGCCGACGAACCGGTCGGCGCGACTCGTGGCCGCGGCCATCGCCGCGATCGTCAGGCTCGAGGTATTCGAGGCGAAGATCGTTCCCGCTCCACACAACCCATCCAGTTCCTTCCACAGGGCGTTCTTCAGCTCGAGATCTTCCGTCACCGCCTCGATCACGATGTCGCACGCCTTGAGGTCGGCGACGACGGTCGTGAACGTCAACCGCTGCAGCGTGGCGTCACGGTCCGCGGCGGGGAGTTTGCCCTTTTCCAAAAGGCGGGCGAGCGACCTCTCGATCGCTCCCTTGCCCTTTTCCAGGATGGGCGGAGCCACGTCGCGGACGAGCGTCTCGTAGCCCGCGGCGGCCGCGACCTGCGCGATGCCGCTTCCCATCAGGCCGCACCCCAATACGCCGACGCGCTGGATATCGCCCATGGACTCTCTCAGAACTGGAATTGTTTGCGGATTTCTTCGGCGATCCGGACGAAAGCGCTGGCACGTGGACCTGGTAAGGCGTGCTCGGGCCGGATCTCGCCCCGCTCGAGCCGGTCCAGCACCTGTTCCATGCTGACTTCGATCTGCTCGAGCTGCTGGCGCCGGCCGGCGAAGAGCGCCGCCGCGGCGGCTACGCCGAAGCCCGCGGCTGGTGCGACGGCGAACGGTGACAGGACGCCGATGGTCGACGCAACGACGGTCGCCACAGATCCGATGACGACCAGCGCGACCGCCCCGCCGACCCGCGCCTGCCGCAGGTTGCGCACGTCGGCGGAGAGGCGCACGTGGCAGAACCCCGTCTCGAGCGGTGTCACTTGTCCCACGATCTCCAGGGCCTTGGTGAGCGAGAATCTCCGCCCTCGCGACTGCAAGCCACGTTGCATCGCTGCGAAGAAGCCCACCTGCGGCTCCCACGTGGTGCGATCGGGGTAGCGGCGCTTCACGCGGAGCAGCTCTTGATCCTCCATCCAGAGCGAGAGTGCTCGCTCGACGCCGCCGCGGTCGCCCGGGACGACGCGTTGCGCGGCAAGCTCTGCGGGCCCGACGAGCGACCAGCCGGTGCGGGGGGCCGTGAGCGCCCGGGTACGCTCCTCGAGCATTGCCTGCTTCAGGTAGCGGGGGGGAATGCCGACGTCCTTCCCGAGCGCGAGCAGCTCCTCCTCGCTCAGGCCGTCGCCGATGTCGCGCTCGCCGGTTTGCAGCTCCGCGGCGCGCTGGATGATCCGGTCGAGCGCCTCCCGGCTGATCAGTTCACCGGCCATCTTCAGGTCCGCGCCGCATCCTTGGCGGGAACGGGCGGCAGCCGCTCGCCCGACGCCTGCGCCGGCAGGGCGGGAACGGAGTCGGCGCTGCGCCGGCCGACGACATCGAGCAAACCCTTGAAGAGGTCGATCGGGACGGGGAAGATCGTGGTCGAGTTCTTTTCCGAGGCGATCTCCGTCACCGTTTGCAGGTAGCGGAGCTGAATCGCCGCCGGCTCACGACCGATGATCGCCGCCGCCTGGGCCAGTTTTTCGGACGCCTGCAGCTCGCCCTCGGCGTTGATCACCTTGGCCCGCCGCTCCCGCTCGGCTTCCGCCTGTCGGGCCATGGCCCGCTTCATCTCGGGCGGCAGATCGACGTCCTTCACTTCAACCGCCGACATCTCGATCCCCCAATCCTCGCTGCGCTGGTCGATGATCTGCTTGAGGATCGAGTTGATCTTCTCGCGGTTGGCGAGCAGCTCGTCGAGCTCCGTCTCGCCCAGCACCGAGCGCAGCGTCGTCTGCGCCAGCTGGCTCGTGGCGTACAGATAATTCTCCACGCCGATGACCGCTTTCACGGGGTCCTTCACCCGCATGTACAGCACTGCGTTCACCTTGATGGAGATATTGTCGCGCGTGATCACGTCCTGCGGCGGGATGTCGAGCGCCATGACGCGCAGGCTCACCTTCTGCATGCGCGCAAACAGCGGCGGCAAGTAGATCAGCCCCGGTCCTTTCGCGCCCCAGGAGCGGCCCAGGAAGAAGTACACCGCCCGCTCGTACTCGCGCAGCACGCGGAGTCCGGTAAAGAGATAGAAGCCGACGGCTGCGAGGACGACCAGCAACGCCTCACCCATGCGCTCTCCTCAAGATGGGAAGGCCTCGACGATTACCGCGAGGCCCTGTCCGCCGCCGATGCACGCCGAGCCGAGCCCAAGGCGCTTCCCGGCGCGCCGCAGCGCGTGCAGCAGATGAATCGTGATGCGGGCACCGCTCGCGGCCAGCGGATGGCCGATCGCGATGGCCCCACCGTGCACGTTCGTCTTGGAGCGGTCGAGGCCCAGCTCCTTCTCCACCGCGAGGTATTGCGGCGCGAACGCCTCGTTCACCTCCACCAGGTCCATCTCGGCGAGTGTGAGCCCCGCTTTCTGCAACGCCTTGCGCGCGGCGGGGGCAGGGCCGATTCCCATGAACCTCGGCTCCACCCCGACGACCCCCCACGCCACGAGCCGGCCCAACGGCTTGAGACCGTGAGCCTGCGCGTATGCCTCGCTGGCGATCACCGTCGCCGCGGCACCGTCGGAGATGCCGGACGCGTTGCCGGCGGTGACCAACCCATCCTTCTTGAAGTACGGCTTCAGACCCGCGAGCGCTTCGAGGGTGGTCTCCGGGCGCATGTGCTCGTCGGCCCGGAATTCGACCGTCTGACCCTTCTTCTTGACCGGGACCCCGACCACTTCGTCCTGAAACACGCACTCGTCCCAGGCCTGTTTGGCGCGACGTTGCGACCCCACGGCCACCTCGTCCACCTCGGCGCGGGTCAACTTGTACTTGTCGGCGAGGTTCTCGGCGGTCTCGGCCATCGAGAAGCCGCACTGCGGATCCTTCAGCGATTCCCACAGAAGATCTTCGAGCGGCGCCGGTCCGAGGCGCAGCCCCCAGCGGGCACCCCGCACGACATGCGGCGCCTGGCTCATCGATTCCCCGCCGCCGGCGAGCACCACCGGAGTCTCGCCCAGGATGATGAGCTGCGCCCCTTGTGTGATCGCCTCGAACCCCGAGCCACAGAGACGGTTCACCGTCACGGCCGGAGTTTCGATCGGCAACCCCGCCTTGAGGGCGACGTGACGGGCCATGTAGATGGCGTCGGTCGAAGTCTGGAGCGCATTGCCGAACACGGTGTGCCCGACTTCTCCCGCCGGCACACCGGAGCGGTCCAGCGCGTGACGCGACGCGATCGCGCCGAGATCGATCGCGGACAGGTCCTTCAGGGATCCGCCGAATGAACCGAAGCCGGTCCGGACCCCGGAGAGGAAGACGACGTCGGTGGTACTGCCCTGGGTCTTCATGAAGCCTGCTCCACTCGCGAGAAGGCGGAATATAACCGCCTACGCCGCGGAGCCCCGCTCCTTCCAGAGGAAGTAGACCGGCGTGCCGAGGAGGACGATGCCCAGACCGGCCAAGGCCTGCACGGGACGGGCTACTACCGTATTCGCGACGATCGCCAGGGCGGCCACGATGTAGAGAGCGGGCGTGACGGGATACCCGGGGACGCGGAACGGCCGTCGCGCCTCGGGGTGGCGTCGCCGCAGCACGAACACGCTGGCGGCAGCGAGCGCGGCGAACAGCCAGCTGGCGAAGACGACGTAGGTCAGGAGCTGCTCGAAGCTGCCCCACAGCGTGAGCAACACCGCCCAGGCGCCGCCCGCCGCGATCGCCATCGCGGGTGTCCCGAAGCGCGCATGCACGGCTCCCAGCGCGCGGAAGAAGATGCCGTCCCGGGCCATCGCGTAATACATGCGCGGGCCGGTGAGGGCGAGGCCGTTGGCCGCGCTGAACACCGAGACGAGGACGGCAACGCTCACCAGCTTCGCCGCGACGGGACCGAAGAGCACGCGCACCGCATCGGCGGCGACGCGCTGCGAACCGGCGACTCCCTCGGGCCCGAGCGTCGCGAGATAGCCGATATTGGCGAGCAGGTACAACGCGATCAGGGCCGCCGTGCCGGCGATGATGCCGCGCGAGAAGGTGCGCTGCGGATCGAGCGCCTCTCCGGCGGAATTCGTCACGTTGATCCATCCCTCGTACGCCCAGAGGACACCCAGCAACGCAACGCCCGATCCCGAGAGCAGCCCGGGCGTCAGGGGCGTGGAGAAGGCGCGGCTCGTCGCCGCAGCTCCTCCCGCGCCGAGCGAGAGTCCCGCTATGGCGAGGGCCAGGATCGCCGCCACCTTCACCGCCGTACTCCAGTTCTGCACCGTTGCCCCATGGCGCACGCCGCGGATGTTCACGGCGCTGACGGCGACGATCATGATGGCCGGCAGGAGCTTGCGGCCTACGGCGCCGAGCGGGACGAGCTCTCCGGCGTAGTTGGCGAAGGCGACGGCCAGCGTCGCGGTGGATCCCGTGTTGACGGCGAGGAACAGCGTCCAGCCGAGCAGGAACGCGGGAAACCTTCCGAACGCTTCGCGCACGTAGGTATACGAGCCCCCCGCGTCGGGATAGGATGTGCCCAGCTCGGCGAACGTCAGCGCTCCGAGCAGCGAGCAAACGCCGCCGACGAGCCACACGAGGAGTGCCACCCCGGGATCGCCGGCGGTGTTGCGCAACACGGTTCCGGGGACGAGCCAGATCCCCGATCCGATGACGGTCCCGATGACAACGAGGACGAGGTCGCCCTGTCGCAGCGTCCGGACGAGGCCGGTGCTCAATGCCCCGCCGCCATCCCGTCCTTGCGCGGATCCGAGCCGGCGGCATAGCCGCGCGGCAGGCGCAGGATCGCCTGCGCTCCTCCGAACGCGATCGCACTGTCCGGCACGATCACGTGGCCCAGCGCGGCGAGCTGGTGCCGCACCGCGTCACCGATCGCGGGCTCGAGCGCCACCCGCAGGCCGTCGAGGTGCCGGAACCGCGCGGCATCGATCGCGTTCTGCAGGTCCATACCGAACACCAGCAGATTCACCAGGACCTGGACCTGGCCCTGCGGCTGCATCGACCCGCCCATGACGCCGAAGGAGAGCCAGGGCTCGTCCGCGCCCTTGGCGTCGGCGTGCGTCACGAACGCCGGAATGATCGTGTGGAACGGCCGCTTGCCCGGGGCCACGGTGTTGGCGAGGCCCTGCTCGAGGGTGAATCCGGCCCCGCGATCCTGGAGCGCGAATCCCGTCCCCGGCACGACGACGCCCGAGCCGAAGAGATCGTAGAGTGAGTTGATGAACGACACCATGTTGCCTGCGCTGTCCGCGACGGTGAGGTAGATCGTCTCGCTCGCCGTCAGCGCCTTGCCGGGCGCGGGATGGTCCGTGGCGTGGGCGCTGTCGATCTGGTCGCGCCGCGCGGCGATGTAGGCATCGGCGAGCAGCGCTTCCGGATGAATCGTCATGGCGTTCGGCTCGCCGACGTACCGCGTGATATCCGCGTACGCGAGCTTCTTCGTCTCGATCAAGAGATGCAGGTAGGCGGCCGAATTATGGCCCAGCGCGCGCAGATCGTAGGGCTCGAGGATGCGCAGCATCTCGAGCGTCGCCACGCCCTGCCCGTTGGGGGGCAGCTCCCAGACGCGGTAGCCGTGGAACGGCGCCGCAATCGGGGTCACCCATTCGGGCCGATGCTGGCGCAGGTCGTCGATGGTGAGGTAGCCGCCCAGCTCGTGCAGCCGCTCCACGATGCGCCGTCCGAGGTCGCCGCCGTACAACGCGTCCGCCCCCTGCGTCGCGATCAGGCGGAACGTCCGGGCGAGATCGGGATTGCGAAACCATTCGCCCGCATGCGGCGCGCGCATTGCATCCACGAGAAACGTGGCGCGGGCGCCGGGGTCGCGCTGCAGCTTCGGCACTTCGCTCGCCCATTCCGAGGCGATGATCGGCGTCACCGGGAATCCCTCCTCGGCGTACCCGATCGCCGGCTGCAGCGCCTGCGCGAGAGAGATGGTGCCGAAGCGGTGCAGCAGCGCCTCCCAGCCGGACAACGCGCCCGGAACCGTCACGTCCTCGACCGTCTCCTCCGGCATCTTCGTATGCCCCCGGGCGAGCAGCGCGTCGCGGGTCATGAGGCTCCCCGCACGCCCGCTGGCGTTGAGCCCCACGAGCGTGTGCTCCTTGGCGCTCCACACCAGGGCGAACATGTCGCCCCCGATTCCGGTCATCTGGGGCTCGACGACGTTGAGCACCGCCGCCGCTGTCACCGCGGCATCGATGGCGTTACCGCCGCGCTCCAGAACGCTGAGCCCCGCGGCGGTGGCAAGCGGCTGGCTGGTCGCGATCATCCCGTGCGGGGCATAAACGGTCGAACGATGGGCCATGGTCGAAGGTCTGAGTGTCTGGGCAAAGATGGGGCGCGCGGCGAGCGCGGCGCTCAAGAGCAGCAGGCGGCGGGTCACAGGCGCTCCAAGACGGCCGCCGCGGCGGCGCTGGTCGACGTGGTGCCGCCGATGTCGGGCGTGCGGACTCCGGCGGCGAGGGCGTCCCGCACCGCGCGCTCGATCGCACGCGCGGCGCCGGCGTGGCCGAGGCGCTCGAGCATGAGCGCCCCGGTGAGGATAGCAGCCATCGGGTTCGCTACTCCTTTGCCGGCCAGCGGCGGGGCCGAGCCGTGCACCGGCTCGAACAATCCGGCGCGGCCGGGATGCAGGTTGGCGCTGGCCGCGAGACCGAGCCCGCCTACGAGTCCCGCGCCCAGGTCCGAGAGGATATCGCCGTAGAGGTTGTTGGTGACGATCACCTGGAAGCGGCCGGGGTCGCGCACCATTTCCATCGCGAGCGCATCGACGAACCGGTGCTCGGCTTCGATCTCCGCATGCTCTGCAGCGATGGCCTTGAAGCGCTCCTGCCAGATGCGGTGGGCCGGCACCGCGTTCGATTTGTCGCTCATGGTGACGCGCGTCTTGCCGTGCGCTCTCGCCCACTCGAAGGCGGCGCGGATGATGCGGTCGACTCCTTTGGCCGTATTGATCTCCTCGGCGATGTACTCATCGTTCGAGATCCGGCCTCTCCCGAGGTAGACTCCTTCGGTGTTTTCCCGGAAAATGACGAAGTCGATCTGACCGCCCGTCCGCAGCGGCGTGAGGTCGGGATGTAGCAGCTGCACCGGCCGGAAGTTGATGTAGAGATCGAGGCGGAATCGCAGCCCGAGCAGGATGTCCCTGGCATGCTCGTTTCCCGGGACGCGCGGGTCGCCGATCGCGCCGAGGAAGATGGCATCCACGTCGTCGCGCAGATGAGCGAACGCGTGATCGGGGAGCGTTTCCTTGGTCTTGAGATAGTGGTCGGCGGAATACGGCAGCTGCTCCCAGGCGAGCGCCGCGCCATCGCGGGAGGCCGCGCGATCGAGCACGGGAATCGCCGCGTCGATCACCTCGGGACCGATCCCGTCCCCCGCGATGACGGCAATGCGATGAGGCGTCATCGGTCTTCGGTCGTCTGTCCTCGGTCAGTCCGGTACCGATTACCGACAACCGACGACCGAGAACGATTTCTCATTCAAACCCCGTCGCGCGCCCGCACCCGATGCAATACGCCCACCCCACGTCGACTTCGCTGCCGCACGCGGGGCACTTCAGCTCGCCCGACGGTGGTTGACCGCAGTGCGGGCAGAAATTGACCTTGCGATTCGCCGGCAGCGAGCCGCCGCAGTACGGGCACTGGCGCGGCGGCACCGAATCCTCCGCGTCGGCCAGCTCGAAGGCTGGAGCGTTCGGCTCGAACCCCGGTGCGTCCTCGACGTCCGCCCGGTCGACGGTTGGGAAGATCACGGGAGGAATGGGGTTTTCCGAGGTCCAGCTGATCGGCTCTTCTTCCTCTTCCTCCACACCATCCCGCTCCGATTCCGCCTCCGGCTCGCGGACCGCCGTCGGCGGCGCGTACCCCGCGGCGTCGCCGCGCAAGACCCGCTCGGCCGCGAAGCGATTGATCATCACGCGGGCTTCCGGGAAGTTGCGGAAGAACGATGTGTCGGGGTTTGTGGCGGTGACTTCCCGCTGCATCCCCTCGCGCACGTCCGGCGGGTCGAGCTGGACCAGACCCCGTTCACCGGCCAGCAGGCGCAGCACCGTCATCTCGTAATCCTGATGCGTCGCCACCTTCAGCCGGGACCGGTTAGACCGGTAAGGGACGAGCCGCTCGTACAGGTCGGCGGCGGGGAAGGGGACGGCGAGCCGGGCGTCCTGTGATAACGCCTCGACGAGGCATTCGAATAGCCGATCGAGTTCGTCGCTCATGTACCGGACACCAGGCTCACCCCCGTCCCTCTCTCATTTCACCACCACGACGCCTTTCATGAATGGATGCGGCGTGCAGTGGTATGAGAACGTCCCGGCATGATCGAAGCGGCGCACATAGGAGCCGTTTGGATCGATCAAGGCGGAACCGGGCTCGCCGTTGTCGAACGTTACTGTGTGGCCAAGCGGGTCTGTGTTGTTCCATCGGACTGCTTGGCCGACCGAGACCACCACGGTATCGGTCGGGAACTTCATCGCGCCGATCGAGACCGTCGCCCCGAGCGGTGCGGCGACATCGCCGGTCACCGCAGAGGATCCACCCTTGTGAAACCACGGGGCGAATCGTCGTAGATGAATGGGAATGGTGAACTCGAAGCCATACAGTCGCTGTGAGCTGCCGATGGAATTGCCCTGAATCGTGCTGGCGGTCACGTTCGACACCTCGAATGCAAACGTGTGCGGCGAGTTGGGGATCAGCACTTGGATCCCCGCGCTCCAGGCCGCGCGTACCGTCGGACTGACGAAGGATCCGATGTCCGCCGAGAGGGCGAAGTAGCGCGACAGCCGGGCGACGGCGCCGCCCGCGAAGGCTGCGCGGCCTTTCGATTGCCCGAGCGCCTTGGAAGCGTAACGCGCCGCGCCTTCGAGCGTGAGCGCCCCGATCGTATAGTCCGCCGCGAGCTCACCGTCGGCGCTCTTGGCGAGCATGCTGTACGCGGGCGTGACGGTCACGTGGAGCCCTTCGGTCCCTTCCGCCCCTCCGAAGGCTCGCCAGCGGGCGAACAGTTCTGTCTCGTCGGTGGACGTAGCGCCGCGTCCTACCCCAACGATGGACTTGGTTGCGAACCATGTTCCGATCGCAATCCGGTGAGTGACGCCGGTGGAGAGCGTGAAGGTTGGCGAGTTGATGACGAAGTGCCCGCTGCCAGCAGTAGAGGGAGTGACATAGAACCGGTGCAGGAAGTTGAACTGCACGACATCAGGTTCGGGAACCCACGTACCGGCGAGGTTCGGCGAGCGGTACAGCAGCGATTGCGCACCGAGTGCGGAAGCGACGACGGTGAGGGCGGCGAATGCCGTAACAATGCGCATGGGAAGTCTCCTGTGGTCAGGGATGACGACGGGGTCTGGCGTCAACGCCACTCGTTCACCCAATGGTCATACTGCACGGTGGCGACTCCTCCCCCCGCGAGCACCTCGATTCCGGACGGATCTCGGTACGCCTTGCGATAGAATACGTGCGTCACACCCGAGTTGATGATCAGTTTGGCGCACATTACGCACGGGCTCGCGCTGACGAACAGCACCTTGTCCCGTACGTTGCCGGGCGCTTTCACCAGCGCGTTCATCTCGGAGTGAATGCAGCCACAGCTCCCCGGGACCGCACTGTCGCACCGGTTGGCGAGACCCTTGGCGTTGCCGTTGTAGCCGATCGCCAGGACGTTTTCCAGCAGCTGGTCAGTCACCACGGTCCCGACCTGCAGCCGTATGCAGGTGGATCGTTTCGCCAGCTCCTCCGCCATCCGCATGTACACCTCGTACAGCGGTATGCGCTCTACCGGCGGAGGGGTCGTGCCGTCGGCGAGGAGATTCAGGCGGTGGGTGTTGGCCGCGACGCCGTCCTTAGGCACGCTCATGCAGCTCCCCGTCGGGATCGTACGCCTGGTATTTGCCGCGGGCCCGCTGCTGCGCGAGCCAGGTGTCGAAGCCCGACGGCACGAGACCGTTGGACCGCTCCTGCCGCTCGGCGGCGCGGGTCGCGAGAAAATCGGCGTACTCGTTCTTGGCCACCTCGTCGTGGCCGCGCACCCATTCCCACGCTACGGTCAGCCCCTGGTTCGCCTGGTCGAGTTTCTGCCACAGCAGCAGGTTCTCGATCTCTCCGCCTTTGCGTTTCCACCCGCGTGCCTTCCAGCCCGGCAGCCATTCCGTGACGCCTTTGACGAGATACTCGGAATCAGAGATGTAGCGGATCCGGGCGTGTTGCCACTGCCGGTGCACCCATTCCAGCGTGGCGATGGCGCCGGCCAGGGCCATGCGATTGTTGGTCGTGGCGGGGGCGAACTCGAAGAAATCCCAGCGCGCGATACTGTCGCCGGCCGGGGCCTCGATCAACGCCCCGTTGCCGCCCGGGCTCGCCTCGTCCCGGCGGTTGCCGAGACAGCTCTCGTCGGCGTGTACGAGGACGGAGGTGACGGCTTGAGCGGGCATCAGGGTTGAATGGCGACGGGGATGTCGGTATGCAGCAGGATGTCTTCGGTGTGCGAGGCGACGCTGGCACGCCGCTCCATGGGCCCACGCGGCACATGTGCGCCCGCAAACAGGGAATCGGCGCGGACCGCCCGCACGACGCGGCCCACCACCTCGCCGGCCGAGCCCTCTTCCAGGTGCGTCTGGAACGTCACGCCGAGCAGCGACAGCTCCGCCTCGGCCTGTCCCAGGACCTGCGTGCCTTCGGTGCGATCGACGCAGGCGTGAATCACGTGCACCGTGCTCCCGGCGACGCTGGCGAAGCGCGCCGCAAGATCGAGCGCGCGGCGGTTGCGGCCGTCGAACGCCACCGCGCAAACCTGCATCGGGGACGCGGCCCCGCCGCACACGATCACCGTCCGCTCGGAGAGGCGGATGAGCGCTGCGGCGGTGTGTCCCAGAGCCGTGGGCCCCTTGCGCTCGCTTTCGACCCCGCGCCGTCCGACCAGCACTGCGTCCACATCCTTCGCCAGCTCGGCGAGCGCGACGTCCGGGGCCCCATGCTGCTGCCGCCCGTCGACCTCGAGCCCCGCGGATTCGACCCGGAACGTGCCCCGCTCGATCAGGGCGGCCGCGGCGTCCGCTCCCCCCTTGTCGGACTCCTCCACCGCCGCCACCACGATCGCGGAATGAAACCGCTTCCCCAGGACCACCGCCTGTTCCAGCGCGGCGTCCGCATGCGGGCTCCCGTCCAGACCGACGAGGAGGCGGGTGAACATCAGCCCCGGCTCATGGCAGGACGGAGAACCGATCCAGCTCGCGCAGCCGGAACCGCAGCAGCTCGCCCGTCATCGGCAACCGGGCATCGAGCGCTTCGTCACGCCCTTCGATGTGGAGCCCCTCGGCCACCACGACGTACTCGGTACCGCGGCGGGAAAGCGCCACGCGGCGTCGCTCCCGGACCGCACGCTCCAGCGCGTCGAGTGCATCGGGGGAGAGCGACCGGTATTCCGGGATGGCGCTCATGTCCTTGAGATTAACGGACGTCGATCGTTCCTGCTGCCCCGGCCGTGACGCCGCCGATCACGGGCGCGGGCGGGAGACCTTCGCGCGCCAGGGCCTCTTCCAACCGCGCCACGCGCTCCGGCGCCAGCGCGATCAGCAACCCGCCCGACGTCTGCGCGTCCGCCAAGAGCAGGCGCTCGGCGTCGGGGATGGCCGCTGCAAAACGCACTGCGTCCCGGACACTCTCGAGATTCCGCTTGGTCCCTCCCGGAACCGCGCCGCGTGCCAGCATCTCGCGAGCGCCGCCGAGCACCGGAACGCTGGCGCCCTCGAGTGTCGCCGCGACCCCGCTGGCGCGCAGCAGCGAGTGCAAGTGGCCGAGCAAGCCGAATCCCGTGACGTCGGTAGCGGCGTGCACACCGACCGCCTGCATCGCACGCGACGCCGCGGCGTTGAGGGTCGTCATCGCGGTCACCGCTCCCTCGAGTGTGGGACCATCTACGAGGTCACGTTTCAGGGCGGTGGTGATGATTCCGGTCCCGATCGGCTTCGTGAGGACCAGGGCGTCGCCGGGACGCGCGCCCGCGTTGGTGACGATCCGCTCGGGGTGCACTTCGCCGATCACCACCATCCCGAACTTCGGCTCGGGATCGTCCACCGAATGACCACCCAGCACGAACGCACCGGCGGCCTGCGCGACATCGCTCCCGCCCCGGAGCACCTCGCCCAGCAGCTCGAAGGGCAGGCGGTCGCGCGGCCAGCCCACGAGGTTCAGGGCGAACAGCGGTGCCCCGCCCATCGCGTACACGTCCGAGAAGGCGTTGGTCGCGGCGATCCGCCCAAAGTCGTAGGCGTCGTCGACGATCGGCGTGAAGAAGTCCACTGTGGCGACGAGGGCGCGTTCCGGCGACAGCTGGAACACCGCTGCATCGTCCCGGCTCGAGGCATCAACGAGAATGCGCGCGTCGTGCGGCACGGGAATGTGGCGCAGCACCTGGCTCAGCTCGGAAAACCCCAGCTTGCACGCGCATCCCGCCCCATGGGAGAACGCAGTGAGGCGGACGGAGGTGGCGGTCATGGACCGGGAAATATGGAGGGGACGCTAGAAGACGGTAGGAGACGGTAGGGGACGGAAGGGGTTAAGACGACAAACGGCCGGGGCAGCGTGCCTCGGCCGTTTCCCTGCCGACTCCTACCGTCACTTACCGTCTCCTACCGTCTCCTACCGCCCGTCCCCTACCGTCAGGCTTCTTGTGCGACCAGCAGCGCCCGCAGCCCGATGAGCGCTCGCTCTTCGTTGGCGGGCTCGTCGAAGCTGCCATCCTCACGCTGTAGCGTCAGCAACGCGGGGATGGACCGCGTAATCAGCGCCTGTGCCGGCCGAATCCCCGCGAGCAGCAGGGACTCGAGCATGTGGAACAGGTTGGCATCTCCCCACGTGCCGTCGGACCGCTGGGTCTGTCCGAGGCGCTCGATGCAGGCCGGGAGGCGGTCATGGTAGGGAACCGGCGCCACGGCCACGACGCCGAGGGCGCTCGCCGCCAGCTCGTTATGCACGCTGGGCCAGAGGCTCAAGACCCGCTCGAGCCGGCGCAACACCCGCGGCCGGGCATCCTGCCGCGCCCTGAGCAGCACGCGCAGCCCCAGGCACTCGGCTGCGAATGTCGCTCCCTCGGCGCTCGTGAGCACCGTGCCGTTGGGCAGCGCAAGCGGTGACGGAGCGGATGCCGCAGGCGGAGTCTCGAGGAAGGTGAGTACCCAGGATACGAGCCACGCCAGGCTGCCCTGCAACGCGTCCAGCCCAAGGTCCATCATCTCCCACGCGGCCCAGGCGGTTGTCACTAATGATCCACCGATCGAGCCGTCCATCTTCGTCTTGGCGCGCCGTTCGCTCACCAGGATCTCGGCAAGCTGTTCGTCTTCCGGGCGCTGAGTCCCGAGCAAGCGGCGACCCAACACTCCCTGGCGCGTATCGAGGGCCGAGAAGAAACTCTCCAGGCGTGAGATCGCCTGCTCCCGCGAGGTCGTCATGAGGCCTCCTTACCGTCTGGAGGGTAAACCGAAGCTGAGTTTGGCGCGAGTAGAGATCGCGGACGACGGGCTCGGGGAAGTCCTCGATCTCAGTCAGGCTGATAGTCGGGCTGTCGGAGAAAGGTTCCCTCCCGGAATGCTCAGCGGAGTCGCCAGGCGAGAATGGCGCCCGCGCCCAGAAAACGCGTGACGGAGATCACGATCGCCGCGAACGACGGGCGGGAGGGGAGCCCGGCTGCGAGGACCCCGACCAAGGCGAACAACACCCACCATCCCCCGTGCCCGAGGCTGTCGAACCAGAGTGAGGCGAAGAGCGTGGCGACGAGGGACTCGAGCGCCGCAGAAATGAAGGTCGCTGGTGCGGGGGCCGGGCTCGCGGCGACTCCTACCACGCGATGGGCCACCCATCCGGCGGCGACGAACCACAGCGCCACCGGGACCCAGGCGAGCACCAACCGACCGAGCGTCATCCGCTCGTCGCGGCGGCTCTCCGACCGCGTCGCTCGGGTGAGAGATATCCGGGCCCGCGCAGCCCACGGCCGGGCCGGGACGAGGTCATCTCCCCACGGCGCAGCACGATCTGGCCGTTGACCAGCACATAGGTGATGCCGACGGAGGGTTGATGCGGCCGCTCGAAGGTGGCGCGGTCGCTCACCGTCTCCGGGTCGAACACGGTGATGTCCGCGGCCATCCCCGGCCGCAGGAGCCCCCGATCGGCGATCCCGACGCGCTGGGCGGCGAGGGAAGTCATCTTCCGGATCGCGAACTCGAGCGGCATCAGATGCAGCTGCCGCACATAGAGTCCGAGGATGCGCGGAAACGTCCCGTAGGCGCGCGGGTGCGTGTAATCCTTTCCGAAGGGCCCATCGGGAGCGACGCCCGAGGCGTCGCAGTCCACCGCCACCCACCACGTTTTCAGGGCGGCCTGCACGTCGTTCTCGCTCATCTCGAAGTAGATGGCGCCGGTGCGGGAGTGGTCGGCGAGCACGATGTCGAACAATGTCTCGATCGGGTCCTTGTGGCGGTCGCGCGCGATCTCCCCGAGGCGTCGCCCGTCGAGATAATGAAGGGAGTCCTGGAACGGGCCGGCGATCATCACGCCGTCGGCACCCCCCGAATTGATGTACGGGTTTTCGTCCCCGCCGCCGGTGAGCATCTCGAGCCGCAGCTTGGCGCGGGTCGTCTTGTCACGCAGCCGCCCAAGCAGTGAATCGGTTCCGCCGGCGTGCGCCCACTGCGGGATCGCCGCATCGAGCGACGTGGCGGCGGCGATGTAGGGATACTGGTCGGCGGTGATGTCGAGCCCTGCTGCCCGGGCGGAGTCGATCCGCTGGATCAGATGCGTCATCCGGCCCCACTGGGGCGCCCCGGCCGCCTTGAAGTGCCAGATCTCGGCTGGAATGTCGGCGGCCTGGGCGATCCGGAACACCTCGTCCAGCGCGTCGTCCTCGTGCGCGGCCTCGTTCCGGATGTGGGATGCATAGATCCCGCCGTGGCGGCGCGCCGCGCGGGCGAGTCCGATAAGCTCCTCGGTGGGTGCGTAAATCGCCGGGGCGTAGAGCAGGGCGGTGGACACGCCGAGCGCACCCTGCTCCATCATGGAATCGACCAGCGCTTCCATGTGGGCCTGCTCGGGGCCGGTGGCCGGCCGATTGGCGAACCCGATTACGGCCATCCGCACCTGCGTCGCCCCGACGAAGGTCGCAATGTTGATGGCGGAGCCGCCGTGCTCGAGGTGGGTGAAGTAGCCATCGAGATCACGCCAATCCTCGCTGAACTTGTACTTCTTCATCACCTCCGAGTCGAGCGCCACGAGCCGGTCGGTGAGGGGCGCGACCGAGCCGCCTTCCCCGGTCACTTCGGTGGTGATGCCCTGCGTCACCTTTGAGAGTGCCCGGTTGTCGATCAGAACGTTCGTTTCCGACTGCCCCAGCATATCGATGAAACCGGGCGCAACGACGAGCCCCTTCACGTCGAGCGTCTCGCGCGCCGCGCCGGTGACCTTGCCTATCGCGGCGATGCGATCACCCCGCACGGCGACGTCGCCGCGCCAGCGGGGATTGCCGCTGCCATCGACGATCCAGCCGCCGGAGAGCAGCAGGTCATAGGCGGCGGTCGACGGCGGCGCCGTCGTGTTCGACGGGCTCTCTTTCTGGCACGCCGCTGCGGCGAGCAGGAGGAGTCCGGCACGGGTCACTTTTTCCATTCGGCCCTCAAGGAATCCGGTTTGATCTGCCGTCCACGCACCATTACCCAGGCGATGTCGCGGGTGGCGGAGATGTCGTCCACGGGGCTGCGGTTGAGTACGACCAGATCGGCCACCTTGCCCGGCAGCAGGACGCCGACGGAGTCGGCGGCGAGCACCTGGGCGGCGTGGCGGGTGGCGGCCGTGACGGCCTCGATCGGGGTGAAGCCCGCCGCCACGAGCAGCGCCAGCTCCTCATGCAGCGACGCTCCCGGTACCAGCAGCGGGCTGGCGGCGCTCGTACCCGTCACCACGAGACCGCCTGCGGCTTTGAAGTCGCGTACGAACTGATCCTGCCGCTCGCGGCCGCGGCGGAACGCGGCGAACTGCGACGCGCCCCAGCCGGTGCGCCGCAACCATCCGGTCACGTTGCGGACCGAATTCCCGCTGTCGGCGGGGACGTCGGACATGCCGAGCCGCGAACCCAGAGTGGGATCGTCGAGTCGGGAGTAGGTGTCGTGCGCGATGAGGGTGGGGACGATCGCGACGTGGGTGGTGGCGAGGGTGCGGGCGGTCCGCTCCACGGTCGCGGAGTCGAGTCCTCCCCAGCTGGCCTCTTCCAGTGTGACGCCGGGGAAGAACAGGTCGTTGGCGCGCACGAACGGAGCGGGGTCGGTCGCGGAGGCCACCACCCCCGAGAGGTTCTCGAGAGAAGCGACGCCGCCGCGCGCGGCGGCAACCGCGTCGATCTTTCCGACCCGCGCCGCGACGCGCAGCCGCAGGGTGGAGGCTTCGTCGATGATCGCCCGCAACAGCTCCGGCGTGATCTTCGTGTACACCATTACGAAATCCGCTCCGGCGACGGCGCGCTGATCAACCGCCTGTCGGGCTTCCTCGTCTCCGGACACCGCCGCGGCGCCGGGGAGCGTGGGCGCGAGCCCGTCGATCGCCGCCCCCGCCGTGTACACGCGCGGCCCGACGATGGATCCGAGATCGACGTCTTTCTTCAGCGCAAATCCCGAATCCGCCGGTGAATGCACGTCGCGCACCGACGTGACGCCCCACGCGACATAGCGCGGCAACGCCCACCGCTCCACCATCGCATCGGCGTCGATCAGGCCGGGAATGATCGTCTTGCCCAGCAGATTGATACGCTGGGCGCCGCGCGGCACCTTGATTTCGTTGACGCGGGCGACCGCCTTGATCGCCCCGTCCTTGATGAGGATCAGCGCGTCGCTCTTGGGAGGGCCGCCCGAGCCGTCGATCAGCGTCGCGCCCTCCAGGGCGATCATCCCTTTCCCGGGGGACGTGCACGCCGCGGCCAGCGCCAGGGCGCCGAGCTGCGCCGCCGTCCTCCAGCACCTCACGGCTTGGGATCCGCCGACGTGTGATCGTGGAGGATCAGCCAGCGGGGCCCTCGCTTCTGCAGGATGAGCGTGAACGGACCGCTGGCGGTGAGCGAGTCGCCACGGTGCAGCTCGAAGCGGGCGGTCGCGAACGCCAGGTCCATGGTGAGCGGCTGCACCCGCACCTCGACGAAGGACAGCGAATCGCGCGATTTCCCCGGACCGAAGTACGTCGTCTTGTAATGGTCGTAGAGCGGCTGCCACCCGTACTGCACGTGACCGCCCGTGACGTAGCTGACGGTCGAGTCTTTCGCGTAATCGCTCATGAAACCGTCGAGGTCACCGCGGTTCCAGTCGCTCGCCGAGCGCGTGAGCGCAGCGGTGATCTCCTGCTGGGGGTTTCCCGTGGGGACCTTGGGTGCCGCGCACGCCGCCGCGAGCACCACCAGACAGCATAAGCGCACGTCGCACCTCTTCAGTTGGCGGGCCGCCACAACGTACCTTGCCGGATGGCCGATGCAACCCCGCTCTCGGGAGCCATCGTTTACGGGCCCGTCCACTCCCGACGTCTGGGGCAGAGTCTGGGCATCGACCTCCTGCCGCCGCGCTCGAAGCTGTGTGAGCTCGACTGCCCGTACTGCGACTGTGGTTTCACGACACCACGTGCCCCCGGGGCTCGCTGGCCCTCGCCCGACGAAGTCGCACAGGCGCTGCGGCGCGCGCTCGGGCGATGGGCGACGGCGCCGGATTGGATCACGCTGTCCGGCCGGGGCGAGCCCACATTGCATCCGCGATTCGCCGTGGTGGTCGACCGCGTGCTCGCGGCGCGCGCCGCGCTCGCCCCCGAGGTGCGCGTCGCCATCCTCTCCAACGGGATCGCGGCGGAGCTGCCTTCCGTTCGTGACGCGCTCAGGCGTCTCGATGCGCGGATCATGAAGCTCGACCCCGGGCCCGCCGAGCGCGTAAACGGCGCGGACGTGGCAGGGGAGCGGGTCGCCCGGTCCTACCAGGCCCTGAAGCCCCTGACGGTGCAGGCGATGGTGGTGCGCGGATCCGGGTGGGACGGATCGAGCGACGAAAGTCTCCGCGCCTGGCTGCCGCTGGTCACGCTGGCGGAGCCGGAGGCGGTCCAGCTGACGACCCTGACTCGGCCGCCGGCGGACCGCCGGGTCGAAAACGTGTCGCGGGAGCGCCTCCTCGAGATGGCCGCGGCCATCAGGGAAGCGCTCCCGCGAACTGTTGTCCGAATCTTCTAGCGGCGGCGGCGCTTTGCCTTCCGCCCCGACTGCTTCGCCTTGGCCTTCGCCCGCTTCGGCTTCTTGGCCCGCTTCACCTTCTTCTTGGCGGCTTTCTTCTTCGCGGCTTTCTTCTTCGCCTTCGGCTTCGCGGCTTTCTTCTTTTTCTTGGCGGGTGCCCGCTTCGGCCGGGACGGCGCCATCCCCTCATCCATCGACGGAGTGTACAGCGGTGCCGGCACCGGTTCGGGCGCTGGCTCCGGCGGGAACATCGGCTCCATCATTCCGGGGCCGCCCATTCCCGTGAACTCTGTGGTCGAGAGCATCTATGTGGCCTCCGCTGGGTTGTGGCCGCTGTAGGGCCTATAGCTTACGCGGCTAACTCTCCGACGCAAGTGAGTGCAAGTGGCTCCATCGAGCCACCAGCGCGCGCCGAACAGCCTGCTCCGCCGAGACTCGGTCCAACAGCTATCGTATGACGCGATTCAGGGTTACGGGCCCGGCCTGAGGCATTACATTAGGCGGCAATGATTGCCACCCGATTGCTTTTCCTGGCGGCCACCGTGTCCCCGGTGGCGGCCCAAACCGTCGCCGAAGTCCAGGTGGCTCCCCCGTCGGTGAGCATCAAGGTGGGCGAGCACTACGGTCTGCTCGCCACGGCCTACGATCGGGTCGGCAACGTGCTCCCCGCAGCGCGCATTCAATGGGTCTCCAATAACACGGCCGTCGCGCGGGTCGACGGCAGCGGAACGGTCACCGGTGTGGCGGCGGGCGTCGCCATCGTCGAGGCGCGCGCCGGCCAGAAGCGCGGCCAGGCGGCGGTGCAAGTGGCGGCCACGCAAGGGCAGCCCCCCGCCAACGCGACGTCCGGCTCGAGTGGCGGCGATCCGTTCGCGGGCCAGCCGCCCGGAACGGGAACGGCGGCGGTGCTGCGCATCGACCCGCCGTCAGTGTACTTGCTGCCATCGGAGCATACCCGCGTTTCGCCGCGTGCCCTGCGCGAGGACGGCTCCCCTGCGGCGCCCGTGGCGGTGACGTGGAAGTCGCTGCGCGAGGACATCGCCAGCGTGGACGTCGGCGGCACGGTGGTGGCGCTCGCGCCGGGGCAGGGCACGATTCAGATGACCGGTCCCGGGGGGCTCACCGCCACAGCGCCCGTCGTCGTGCAACAATCCGACTTCGCGATACAAGAGGGAAGCTCGCTCACGCTCGCCCCGGGAGAATCCGACACGCTGCACGTCGTCGTCCCGACGCAGGAGAGCCGGCTCATCAGCCCGATCGCGCTCACGTGGATTTCCACCGACCAGAGCGTCGCGCAGGTGAGTCTCAACGGAGTGGTGCGGGCGGCGGGGTCGGGGAAGGCGTCGTTGTCGGTGTCGGGATTCCTGCAGCAGAAGAGCGTCGAGATCCTGGTGCATCGGGCGGTGGACCTGTTCGACGTGCGGCCCTCGACTCGAGCGGATGTCGAGGTGCCGGTCACGTCGACGGTGCGCTTCGAGGCGAAAGCCCTGGCGGCCGACAGCACTCCGGTCCCGGAAGCACGGCTCGTCTGGACCGTCGCCGACTCGAGCATTGCGGCGTTCGACCCGGCGGCGGGGATCCTCACCGGGCGGAAGATCGGTCGAACGCAGCTGCTGTTGCGCGGACCGGGGGTGACGCCGCTCCGCACCAGCTGGAGCATCAGCGTCATCGCCGGCTCCCTCAAGCTGGTGACCTCGCGCATCGGCATCACGCAGGGCGGTCGGCTGGCATTGAAGGCGAGCTTTATCGACGACACCGGGGCGGTCCTCGGCCCCGCGACGGGGCTCACCTGGAGCTCGGAGCCGTCCAGTGTGGCCACGGTATCCGAGGACGGCACCGTGTCGGGCGTTGGCCCCGGTCACGCACGCGTCACGGCGACCGCCCCCGGGGGGAAGACCGCGGCGGCGGACCTGTTCGTCGAGAGTGAACTGCTCCTGGCCGGCACGCGCAATGGGTCGCTCAAGCTGTACTGGGTCGACCGGGCGAACTTGAGCGCCTTGCGGCGCGCGGCGAGCGACACGACGCTGGCCACCGATCCGGCGATCTCGCCCGACGGCTCGCGCGTGGCCTTCGTATCGACCCGCGACGGCAATCCGGAGATCTACGTGATGGATGCCGACGGAACGAGTCTCACGCGCGTCACGAACGATCCACAGCCCGATGGCCGTCCGGCGTTCACCCCCGACGGGGCGGGAGTGGTGTTCCAATCGCAGAAGACGGTGGCCGGTAAGCAATTCCTCGAGATCTATGCGGCCGCCCTGGACGGCACGGGTCTCAAGGCGCTGACGACCGATTCGCTGAACCAGACGCCGAGCGTTTCTCCCGACGGCGGGACGATCGCGTATGCCTCGACCCGAAACAAGAATTCGGACATCTGGTTGATGAGCCGTGACGGCGGCAATCAACGCAACTTTACCAAATCGCCGCAGCAGAACGAGATGGAGCCGCATTTCCTGCGCGACGGCTCGCTCGCATACCTGGTGGAGCGACGGGTGGAGAACCGTACCGTGCGCCAGGTCATGAAGGCGAACCTCGTCACCGGGGCGACGACGCCGCTCACCGGCACTGATTACTTCGTTGCCGGGTTTGCGGTGTCCTCCGCGGCCGACATGATCGCGCTCGTCGTGCCGGCAGATCCCTCCAACCGCAAGAACCCGCAGTATCGGATCTATCTCCAGCCGACGAGCGGCGGCGCCCCCACGATCATCCCGGCGGGGCTGACCGAGCAGATGCTGGCTCCCGTCTTCCTCCCGTAGTGAAGGCGTTCGTCCTCCGGGCCACCGGAGGGGAGGGGCTGGAGCACACCGCCCTCGCCGATGTGCCGACCCCGCCCGCACCGGGTCCCGGCGAGGTGCGGGTGGCGATCAAGGCTGCCGCTCTGAACCACCTCGATCTCTTTGTCATACAGGGCCTTCCGGGCCTGCCGAGGTCGCTCCCTCATATCCTCGGGGCGGACGGAGCCGGCGTCGTGGACGCGGTGGGGCCCGATGTTTCGGCGCCGCAGCTCGGTGAGCGCGTCCTCATCAATCCCGGCATCTCCGACTACAGCTGCGAATTCTGCCGTGCGGGAGAGCACAGCCTCTGCCTTCGCTACGGCATCTTGGGCGAGCACTTCCCTGGCACGCTGACCGAGCTCGTGACGGTGCCGGCGCACAACGTGCTACCCGTACCGGTGATCACGCCGCCCCTGACGTGGGCCGAGGCAGCGGCGTTTTCCCTCGTGACGCTGACGGCGTGGCGCATGTTGGTGACGAGAGCGGCGGTGCGCTCCGGCGAGTGGGTGCTCGTGTGGGGAATCGGTGGAGGAGTGTCGCTCACCGCGCTGCGCATCGCGAAGCTCCTGGGAGCGCGGGTGATCGCCACGTCGTCGAGCGATGCGAAGCTCGCCCGCGCGACCGAGCTGGGTGCCGAGGTCGTGGTGAATCACCGTACGCAGGAGGTCACGCAGACGGTGCGCGAAGTCACGGGGAAGCGCGGGGTCGACGTGGTGGTCGAAAACGTCGGGGAGGCGACGTGGGGAGAGTCGCTCCGCTGTCTCGCCAAGGGCGGCCGGATAGTGACCTGCGGTGGGACGAGCGGGCCGAAGCTCGTGACCGACGTGCGGCCGCTGTTCTGGCATCAACTCACGATTCTGGGCTCCACGATGGGGAACGCGGCGGAGTACCGGGAAGTCGTGCGGCGGCTGGGACAGGGGGAGCTGCGGCCGATCGTCGATGCTACGTTTCCGCTGGCCCGCGCGCGCGCGGCGTTCGAGCGGCTTGCGCGGGGCGACCAGATCGGGAAGGTGGCGGTCGAGATCGGGACGTAGAGTCGGTGTGTCGGGAGGAGGTCGGCACGAACGTCACCCTCAAGGGGGCCTCGGTCCGCTTCGCTGATTGCTGCAGGGCGGCGCCCGTGCCGAACCCGATCATCGTCAACTCAATCTGTAGGGCGACTATCAACCGACAATCAACCGGACGATCTACTCCAGCAGGACGAGCGGTGGCGCCGTCGGGGAGTGTTGCGTTTGTCACTCTAAGTGTCTACTTTGCAGTTACTTAGGACATTTCTGAAGCTCACCGGACCGTCGCCGTTCTGACGGCTGAACGCCGAAAGCCGACCGCGTGCCATGACCGCACCAAACGCCAGAGAACGCATCCTGCCGCGCCTCATCGAGGACGAGCTGAAGGAATCGTTCCTCGACTATTCGATGAGCGTCATCGTGCAGCGCGCGTTGCCCGATGTGCGCGACGGCCTGAAGCCGGTGCACCGGCGCATCCTCTACGCGATGAACGAGCTGGGACTGCTCCCGGGGCGTCCGTACAAGAAGAGCGCGACGGTCGTCGGGGACGTACTCGGCAAGTACCACCCGCACGGCGATATGGCGGTCTACGACTCGCTGGTGCGCATGGTGCAGGACTTCTCGCTGCGCTATCCGCTGATCGACGGGCAGGGGAACTTCGGCTCGGTCGACGGCGACGCCGCCGCGGCCTATCGCTACACCGAGGCCCGGTTGACGCGCATCGCGATGACGATGCTGGAGGACATCGACAAGAACACCGTCGATTTCGTCCCCAATTTCGACGACCGGCTGCAGGAGCCCACCGTCCTGCCGGCCCGGCTCCCCAACCTGATCGTCAACGGCTCCGCCGGCATCGCGGTGGGCATGGCGACCAACATCCCGCCGCACAACCTGGGCGAGGTGGTCGCGGCGATCGTGCATCTGGTCGACCACCCCGACGCGACCGTGAAGGACCTGCGGAAGTTCATCAAGGGTCCCGACTTCCCGACCGCCGGCATCATCTACGGGCGCGAGGGGATCAAGGAATGCTACGAGAAGGGCCGGGGGCGCATGATCGTGCGCGCCCGCGCGGTGATCGAGGAGAAGGAATCCACCGGCAAACAGCAGATCGTCGTGGCGGAGCTGCCGTATCAGGTCAACAAAGCGAACCTGATCGCCAACATCGCGCAGCTCGTCAACGACAAGAAGCTGGAGGGGATCTCCGACATCCGGGACGAATCGGACCGCGAAGGCATGCGCGTGGTGATCGAGCTGAAACGCGAGGCCATGCCCGCGGTGATCCTGAATCAGCTGTACAAGCACACGGCGATGCAGACCACGTTCGGCGCGATCATGCTGGCCCTGGTGGATGGCGTGCCGAAGGAGCTGACGCTAACGGAGATCCTGCAACAGTTCATCGGGCACCGTCACACCGTCATCGTCCGCCGCACCGAATTCGAGCTGAAGCGCGCGCAGGATCGCGAGCACATCCTCGAAGGGTTGAAGATCGCCGTCGATCACATCGACGAAGTGGTCCGGATTATCCGCAAGGCGAAGGACGTGCCGTCGGCCGACGCGGCCCTGCGCAAGCGGTTCAAGCTGTCCGAGCGGCAGTCGGCCGAAATCCTCAACATGCGCCTGGCGCGGCTCACCGCGCTGGAGATCACGAAGCTCGAGGACGAGCTGAAGGAAGTCCGCAAATTCATCAAGGAATGCAAGGAGATCCTCGCTTCGAAGCCCCGGCGCATGAAGATCCTGAAGGAGGAGCTCACCGAGCTGGCGCACGGCTTCGGCGACGAGCGGCGCACCGAAATCGTGGCGGATCAGGGCGAATTCTCGATCGAAGACCTGATCGCCGAGGAAGACATGGTCATCACCGTGTCGCACGGGGGCTACATCAAGCGGCTCCCCACCTCGTCCTACCGGCGCCAGCGGCGCGGCGGCCGCGGCGTGACGGCGGCGCACACCAAGGACGACGACTGGCTGGAGCACCTGTTTATCGCGTCGACCCACGACTACGTGATGTTCTTCACGCAGAACGGGCAGTGCTACTGGCTGAAGGTGCACGAGATCCCGCAGGCGGCCCGGGCGGCCCGCGGCAAGCCGGTCCTCAACTGTATCGCGATCAAGCCGGACGAGCGCATCGCGGCGCTCGTGCCGGTCCGGGAGTTCTCCGAGGACCAGTTCCTCTTCTTCATCACGCGGGTCGGCGTCGTGAAGAAGACGCGGCTCTCCGAGTTCGGCAATCCGCGCTCGGTCGGGATCCGGGCGATCAACATCGAGAAGGGTGACGAGCTGATCGACGTGCAGGTCACCGATGGGAAGAACGACGTCGTGCTCGCCACCCGCCACGGCATGAGCATCCGCTTCCACGAGCAGGATGTGCGCGACATGGGGCGGACGGCCACGGGGGTCTGGGGGATCGCGCTCGACAAGAAGGACAAGGTGATCGATCTCGTGATCATCCGGCGCTCCTCGACGCTGCTCTGCGTCACCGAAAAGGGGATGGGCAAGCGCTCGGAGCTGGACGAGTATCGCGTGCAACACCGCGGCGGCCGCGGCATCATCACGCTGAAGCGCAACGAGAAGACCGGGGACATCATCGCGCTCAAAGAGGTGCTGCCGGACGACGAGCTGATGATGATTACCAAGAAGGGGATCGTGATCCGCGTCCCCGTCGAGGGAATCCGCATCTCAGGCCGCAACACGCAGGGCGTGAAGGTCATGAACCTGACCCCCGGTGACCTCGTGGTCGACGTCGCGCGCATCGTGAAGGAGGACGACGAGGAGGGGGACGAGGAGGACAAGGCGCCCGCTCCGAAGGCCGGAGCCTCGAAGGGCGGCGCTCCGAAAGGGGCTCCGCCGAAGGGAGCCGCCCCCAAGGCCGCGCCGTCGAAGGCCAAGGGCAAGAAAAAGAAGTGACGGCGATCGCGGATTCCGACGTCGCGGACGCCGCCCGCGCCCTCGACGGCGTCGCGGTGCGCACGCCGCTCGTCTGGATCGAGCGGCTCGGGGCGTGGCTCAAGCTCGAGAGCCGCCAGCCGATGGGGGCCTTCAAGATCCGCGGCGCCTACAACGCGATCCGCAAGCTCTCCCCAGAGACGCGTGGGCGGGGCGTCATCACCTTCTCCTCGGGCAACCACGGTCAGGCCGTGGCGTTCGCGGCCCAGCGCTTCGGCGTCCGCGCCGTGGTCGTGATGCCGGAAACCGCGCCGAGCGTAAAGGTCGACGGCGTCAAGCGGTGGCGCGGTGAAGTCGTGATGGCGGGCCGCACTTCCGAGGACCGCCGCATCGCGGCGCTGGAGATCGCGGAGCGCGAGCGGCTGGCCGTGATCCCGCCGTTCGATCACGCCGACATCATCGCGGGACAGGCGACCGTCGGCCTGGAAATCGCCGCCGACCTCCCGGATGTAGCCACTGTCGTCGTGCCGGTCGGCGGCGGCGGGCTGATCTCCGGTGTGGTGCGCGGTCTCGCCGCGGCCGGCAGCCACGCCCGCGTCGTGGGAGTCGAGCCGTCAGGCGCGCCCAAACTCATCCGTTCCCTGGCGGCGGGGCGGCCCGTGACGCTCGAGCGGACGGCGAGCCTCGCCGACGGCCTGATCACCCTGACGGTCGGCGCCCTGCCGTTCGCCGTGCTCCAGGCGGACGCCGCGCGGCTCGCCGGGGTGGTGACCGTCGAAGATGACAGCATCCGCGAAGCGGTGCATTTTCTCCACCGCGACTGTGGCCTCACCATCGAGCCCTCGGGGGCGGCGACGACGGCGGCGCTCCGCTCCGGGGCGCTCGATCCGTTCCGCATACCACCCCTGGTCCTCGTGGTCAGCGGGGGCAACGTCGATCCCGCGTTGCTCGAGGAGGCGCCGCACTCGTGACGGACGGGGCGAAGATCCTGGTGGTCGACGACCACGAGCCGCTGGCGCAGGCGCTGTCGACGATCCTGGCGCGCAGCGGCTACCAGGTGGTGGTGAGCCCCACGGCGGAGAACCTGCTGGCGCTGATTGCCGCGGAGAAGCCGCAGCTCATGCTGCTCGACATCATGATGCCGAAGGTGGACGGTCTCACGCTGCTCGAGCGCCTCAAGGAAGACGAGCGCTTCCGCGACCTCCCCGTCCTCATGATGTCGTCGATGGATCCCGAGGACGCGACGGTTCGCTCGCTGGGCCTCGGCGCGGCGGACTTCCTCCCCAAGCCGATCCGGCAGCGCGAGCTGCTGGCGCGCGTCGAGGCGCACCTGCGACTGGGCAGGGCCGCCGCCGAGTCGCGGAAGGAGGCATCGAACCGCGCGGCCATGGTCGAGATCCTGCACGAGATCACCGACTCGCTCAAGCCGGACGAGATCTACAACATCCTGGTTCGCCGCGTGGCCCGGGTGCTCAACATCTCCAAGTGCTCGATCGTCCTTGCCAAACCCGGAGACAAGACCGGCACCGTCGTCGCGTCGTTCGAGAATCCGATGCTGCGCAACCTCGAGGTCGATCTGGCGCGCTACCCGGAGATCGAGCGGGCCCTCGCGGGGAGCACGCCGGTGCTCATATCGGATGTCGCTTCCGACCCGCTGTATGAAGCCGAGCGGCGCCGCTGGCAGGCGGAGCGCATCACCGTGCCGACACGATCGGCCGTGGCCGTGCCGTTCTCGATGAAAGACCGGCAGGTTGGTGTCTTCTTCCTGCGCACCACCGACCAGGGCGATCCGCTGAAGCCCGCCGATGGCCGGTTCGCGGAATCGGTGATCTCGACGGCCGTGGCGGCGATCGAAAAAGCGTACGACTTCGAGTCCGCCGTGCTCGACAAGCGGCGCTTCGAAGCGCTGGCCTCGACCGACGCCCTCACCGGGACGATGAACCGCCGCGCGCTGTTCGAAGCCCTGGGCACGGAGCTCGACCGGGCGCGCCGCTACAATCTCTACCTCAGCGTGTTGCTGGCCGATCTCGACCGCTTCAAGCAGGTCAACGACCTCCGAGGGCATCTGGCGGGCGACGCGGTGTTACGGCAAGTTGGTGAGCTGCTGCGCCATGAAGCACGGTCGGTCGACCTCATCGCGCGATACGGCGGCGAGGAGTTCGTCGTGGTGATGCCGGAGACCGTGCTGCGCGGCGCGGCGGTGTTCGCCGAGCGCGTGCGCAGCAAGATCGCGGCGCGGAATTTCGCCCCGGCCGGCGAAGAGCCGCTCCGCCTCACGGTGAGCATCGGGCTCGCCGGCTTTCCGAACGAGCGCGTCACCAGCGCCGACAGCATTCTGGCGCTCGCCGACCAGGCCCTCTACCGCGCCAAGAACGAGGGCCGCAACCTGGTACGGGAATGAGCCAGCGTCGTTGCCCGAAGTGCAAGACCGTTTATCCCGAGACCGCCCGCTTCTGTCCCAAGGACGGGTCGATGCTGATGGACGTGCAGACCGCCCCCGCTGCTTCGCCGCCCCCGCCGCAGTCGTCGACACCGAAGACCCCGGCCGGTGGCACCGCCACGTCCGTTCGCACGCCGCCGATCAAGCCGGCCTCGCTCGACCGTGCCTCCACGCTCTCCAACCAGCTGCTCGATGCCCGTTACCAGGTGCTGAAAAAGCTCGGCGAGGGCGGCATGTCGTACGTCTACCTCGCCAAGGAGATCTCGAGCGGCCAGGAGGTGGCGATCAAGGTCCTCTCGCCGAAGCTGGCGAGCGACAAGAGCTCGGTCGAGCGGCTGCGCCGCGAAGCGGGCCTCGCGATGCGCCTCGACCACCCCAACGTCTGCCGCATTCTGCGGCTCGGGGAATCGGAGGACGGGCTCATCTATCTGGTGATGCCGTTCCTCCACGGCGAGCTGCTCTCCGACCGCGAGGTGCGCGGCGGGCCGATGGACCTCGCTGTCGGGTTGTCGATCCTGCGCCAGGTCTGCGCCGGGCTGCACCACGCGCATGAGCTGCAGATCATTCACCGCGACTTGAAGCCCGAGAACATCATGCTCGTGCCGAACCCGGACGGCTCGGACCGCGCCGTGGTTATGGACTTCGGGCTGGCCAAAGAGCGGCGCGCCGACCCCTCGATCGCCAAGCTCACCGCCACCGGCATCATCCTCGGCACGCCGGAATTCATGAGTCCGGAGCAGATCCGCGGCAAGCCGCTCGACGCCCGCTCCGACGTCTACGCGCTCGGCATCGTCGCGTTCGAGATGTTCAGCGGGAAGCTGCCGTTCCAGGGACGCAACGCCCAGGAAATGATGATCGCCCGCCTGCGCGGCAACCCCGTGCCGCTGCGCACCTACCGGCCCGATCTCCCCGCCGGGCTCGAAAGGGCAATCGCGCGCTCGCTCGAAACGAATCCGGACGGCCGCTACAGCACGACCCTCGAGTTCGCCGCCGCGCTATCCGAGAGCGACGGCTCGGGGGGCGGTGGGGGGGGCGGCGCGGGGGCCGGCGGTCTCTTCGGGAAGCTCAAGGAAAAGCTCAAGTGATCGCGGCGCTGCTGCTCGCGCTGCAAGCGCCAGCGGCGTCGGACACTGGAACCGTGACGGCGATCCGCGCCGGCGCCGTGATCGACGGCACCGGGGCGGCCCCCGTGAAGAACGCCGTCATCCTGATTCGCGGCGAACGCATCATCGCGGTCGGCGCCACCGTCGCGATCCCTGCCGGGGCGACGGTGATCGATCTCTCCGGGCTCACGGTGCTCCCGGGATTCATCGACGCCCACGTGCACCTCGCGGCGCACACCCTCGGCGACGGGGACTGGCAGCACAGCGGCCTCACCGACCTCCCCGGCCAGCTCGCCCTCCTGGGCGCGGCTCACGCGCAGCAGACGCTCGAGGCGGGATTCACGACCGTCCGCGTCGTCGGCTCGCGCTACTTCAACGACATCGCGCTGCGGAACGCCATCAACGCCGGCTGGGTGCCCGGCCCCCGCATCCTCGGCGCCGGCCCGTCGTTCGGGATCACCGGCGGGCACTGCGACGACGAAGACGGCCTGCGCCCGGACGCCACCGGACACGAGTCCGGCGTGGAAGACGGCGTCGCCAACGGTGTGGATGCGGCGCGGGCGGCGGTGCGCTACGTCGTGAAGTACGGCGCGGACGTCATCAAGATCTGTGCGACCGGTGGGGTGCTGTCGCTCACCGACTCGGTCGGTGCGCAGCAGTACTCCGAGGAAGAGATGCGCGCGGTCGTCGAGACCGCCCATATGCTTTCCCGACGGGTGGCGGCGCATGCGCATGGAACCACCGGGATCAAGGCGGCGGTCCGCGCCGGTGTCACCTCGATCGAGCACGGCACGATCCTCGACAGCGAGGCCGTCGCGCTCATGGTGCAGCACGGTACCTGGCTCGTCCCGACCCTGATGGCAGGGGACCAGGCGATGCAGCTGGTGGAGGCGGGGCGCCTCCCGCCACCGATCGCCGCCAAGGCGCGCGCGATCGTTCCGCGCGTCCAGACGTCCTTTCGACTGGCGCTGCGCGCCGGCGTGAAGATCGCGCTCGGCACCGACGCCGGGGTGTACCAGCACGGCAAGAACGCCCACGAGTTCACACTGATGGTGCGCTACGGAATGACGCCGATGCAGTCGATCGAAGCGGGGACGCTGTCCGCGGCGACGTTGCTGGGTCGCGAGACGGAAGTCGGCAGCCTCACCGCCGGTAAATTCGCCGACATCGTCGCGGTGAAAGGGGATCCGCTCCAGGACATCACCACCCTCGAGCACGTGGACTTCGTCATGAAGGGGGGCGCGGTGTTCAAACGAGATGGGCTGGTCTTGGGACGGAGCGACGCCGGCGTGCCGTGAAGCGTTTTCCCGCCTTCGACCCACCCGAATACGTCAACTGGCAGCCCGATCCAGCGTTGGTCCGCGCGTTCCGGGAAACGTTCGAGCGGGAGCCCGAGCGCCGGACGCTCGTCGCCGCCCTGACCAAGGACGACCACCGCGCGCTCTATGCCGGGCTGCTTCGCACCCGGCTGCACGACATCACGCTGAAGCGTTGGGTACGAACCGGCGTGATCTCCAAGGCATGGCTCGGCACGGGAGAGGAGGCGGCGACGGTCGGCCCGGTGCACGCCCTCGAGCGCGCGACCGACGTCGTGGCGCCGATGATCCGCAACGCCGGCGCGGTGATCGAGATGGGGATGCCGATCGCCGACGCGTTGCGAGCGTATCTCGCCACCGAGGACTCTCCCTCACGCGGCCGTGACCTGCACGTCGGGAGCTTGCCCCGGGGCGTGCTGCAGCCGATCTCGCATGTGGGCGACATGGTGCCGGTGATCGCCGGCATCGCCCTGACCTTCAAGATGAAGGGCGAGCGGCGGGTGGCCCTCACCTGGGTCGGAGACGGGTCGACCAAGAGCGCCGCCGCGCACGAAGGGACGAACTTCGCCGCCGTCCAGCACCTTCCGGCGGTCTTCATCGTGCAGAACAACCTCGTGGCACTGGGCACGCGACTCGATCAGCACCACCTCCCGGGAACGTTCCAGGACTGGGCGGCGTCGTATGGAGTGTGGGGCCTCGCCTTCGACGGCAACAATGTGCTCGACGCCTGGGCCGCAACGCGGCTCGCTGCGGCGCGCTGCCGGGCGGGTCAGGGCCCGGCGCTGCTCGTGGCTGAGACGTTCCGGATGGGCGGACACGCGACGCACGACGAGCGCGAGGCGCGCGAGACGTTTCCGGCGAAGCTGTTCAGTGCGTGGGGCAAGCGCGACCCGATCGGGCTGTACGAGGAGTACTTAAAGGAAGCGGGGTGGGAGGGGGCGGAGCTGGAAGCGGTCGAGGCCGGCGTCACGGCAGAGATCGATCGGGCGGAGCAGGAGGCCCTCGCCAGCCGGGAGAGGATGCCGGCGGGGGAGACAGCGCTGCTCGGCGTGTATGCGAATGGGCGGTAGTGGGCGGGCGAGGGCAGGCGAGGTTGTAGCAGTTCTGGCTGGGGCGCTCCTTGCTGTCCCCGTGTCCGGGCAGTCCCGCATTAACGTGACCGGCTACGCCTTCTCGATTCGGATCCCCGACACCGGGAGCGTGATCACAGCGGTCGCCCGGATCAGCTATCGTGGTGCCCCGACGGGTGGGTTGCGACTCGACCTCGTAGGGCTGACAGTGGACTCGGTGCGCGCGGCAGGGCACACGCTGCCGTTCACCTATGACGGCCAGGTGATCGGGATCCCATCCGCTCGCTCCGATCCCGAAGAGCCACTCGAGGTCTTCTATCATGGGATGCCTCGCGACGGGCTGATCGTCCAAACCAACGCGCGGGGGCGTCGCTCCGCGTTCGGAGACAATTGGCCCGAACGAGCCCGCAACTGGTTACCCACGGTCGATGCGCCGCGGGACAAGGCCAGGGTCGCGTTCATTGTGACAGCGCCCAACGGATGGCGCGTGGTCGCTAACGGGATTACTGCAGACTGCCGGCAAAGCTGCAGTTGGATCGAAACACGACCCATTCCCACCTACACCATGGTGCTGGGGGCTGGGGTGTTTTCCGTGTCGCGACACCGTCCTATCGTCCATGGTGAGGACACGATCCCGATCACCGTCTGGACCTACCCCGAGGACTCGGCGTTCGCCGAGTCCGGGCCGTTCCGGCGCGCCACGGAAATCGTCGAGACGATGGAGCGGCTCGTCGGGCCGTTCCCCTACGAGAAGCTGGCGCACGTCGAGTCATCCACCCGCTACGGTGGCATGGAGAACTCGAGCGCCATCTTCTACGCCGAGCAGCCGTACGTCGGGCGCACGATGCGCGAAGGCGTGGTGCGGCACGAGACGTCGCATCAATGGTTCGGGGACGCCGTGACCGAGCGCGAATGGGCGCACCTCTGGCTCTCCGAGGGCTTTGCCAGCTATTTCGACCTGGTGATCGGGGCCGCGCTCGACGGGGATTCGGTGCTCGCCGCAGGCTTGGCGCGGGACGCCCGGGCCTACTTCGCCTCGAAAGTCGTGGACCGGCCCCTCGTCGACACCGCCGAACACGATCCGAACAAACTCCTGAACGAAAACAGCTATCAGAAGGGCGCGTGGGTGCTGCATATGTTACGGGGGTGGATCGGGGACTCGGCGTTCTTCCGCGGGATCCGCGACTATTACCGGGTGTACCGTGACTCGACCGCCCTTTCGAGCGACTTTCAACGGGTGATGGAACGGGCCGCCGGACGCAGCCTCGACGCGTTTTTCCAGCAGTGGCTCTGGCAGCCCGGGTACCCCCGACTCGATGTCCGCTGGCGTTACGAGGCGGCGGACCGGCGCGTGCGACTGGAAATCACGCAGGCACAGCCCGAGAGCTGGGGAGTGTTTCGGCTGCCCCGACTCGTGATCGAAGCCGTCTCGGGCGTGGGCGCGGTGACCCGGCGCGTATACGCGATCGATGCGCGGACCACCATCGCGTACCTCGAGCTGGAGGCGGCGCCGAGCGCCATTCGCGTCGATCCCGACGGCCGCCTGCTCGTGCAGTCCACCGTGACGCCCTGAGGAGGACCCGACATGCAAAATCGTCTGGCGTGCACCGTGTTGCTCGTGATTGCCTGCAGCGGCAAGCAATCCGTCTCCGGCCAGACGCCACCGGCCGGGATGGTGGCGCAGCAGATCGCCGGGCACACGCTGTTTCTCCGCCCCGGATTCAAGATCAATGTCTTCGCAGACATCGGTGGCGTGCGCAACCTGGCCCTGGGACCTGGAGGCGCGGTCTATGCTGCGCTTCAGGGTCCGGGGCGAGTGGTCAGGATCGCTCACGCCAACGGCGACAGCGTGGCCGGCGCCACCGACGACGCCGCCACCGGTTTGAACGGCCCATTCGGGATCGCCTTTCGCGGCGACACGATGTTCGTCGGCGAGATGACCCGGGTCACGCGGTTCGCTCCCGGGAGCAGCAGCGGTCAGACGATCGTCTCCGGCCTGCCGAGCGGCGGCCACAGCACCCGGACGGTCGTGTTCGGTCCCGACGGGTACATGTACGTCGCCGTGGGATCATCGTGCAACATCTGCGACGAGTCCGATCA
>DATJJY010000134.1:0-4722 GCA_035491895.1 Gemmatimonadales bacterium | reverse complement strand
CATCGCGAAGGCCGACGTGGCGCAGCTCGCGGACCTGCAAGCCGCGCTCGAGAAAGCGGCGAAGGCGAAGAAGTGACGTGGGTCTGGTGGGCGATTCTCGCCGCCGGGATCGTGGCGCTGATCGGGGCCGTCCTGCTCGTGCGGCACCTCGATCAGACGCCCGTTCGGCCTGATGAGGACGAGGAGCCATGAACCCCGAGCCACAGGCGTGGCGGGGGCCCACCTTCCCCGTTCGCATCGCGCCGGGCCCGCTCGAGTGGTTCCTGCGCGCGCCCGAGCCCCATCCGGAGGCCGAGGCCAAACTCGCCGAGGGGCTCGCCTGCCGGGATGAGGACGGCCGCGAGGGCCGATGATGCGGAGTGAGACATTGACTGACCGCCCGGGTATGCCCGGCGATCTATTTATACAGGGAATTGTCGAACGGGCGCGCGCTGTGCTGCTCGTGCTGGTGAACACGGCCTTCTACGTCTGGCTCTGGAGCACGCTGCCATGACGGACGCGCGGCGGGCGGCGGTGGCCCGGGCACGCGGCGAGCAGCGCGGGTGACATGCCCACCTTCGTCAGCCTCTTCGCCGGGATCGGAGGATTCGATCTCGGGCTCGAGCGCGCCGGATGGCGCAGCGTCGGCCAAGTCGAGCTCGAGCCGTTCTGTCAGCGGCTCCTTTCCGTTCGCTTCCCTGAAGCGCCGCGGCATGGAGACGTCACGACCTACGCTCCTCAATGGGGAGGAACCCCTGCTGCTACAACTCAACGGCTCAGATATCCAGACGGGACAGCAGCCGGGGACGTTGGACTGCTCAGGGAGAAGCGAGTGGATCTACTCGTCGGCGGCTTCCCCTGCCAGGACCTCTCCGTCGCCGGGAAGCGAGCAGGCCTCAGCGGCGAACGCTCCGGCCTCTTCTACGAAATCGTCCGCCTCGCGAAGGAGCTCCAACCGACGTGGGGACTCTTCGAGAATGTCCCAGGGCTCATTTCTTCAAATCGTGGAAGAGACCTCTGGCTTGTCCTCCGAGGGCTACGGGAGTGCTGGCCTGCTGTCGGCTGGCGGGTGCTGGACTCTCGACACTTCGGAGTGGCTCAACGTCGCCGTCGCGTGTTCATTGTCTGCGGTCCTACAGAGGCAGGTGTCGCCGAGGTACTCGCTCTCGCCCAGGGCGGCGAAGGGGATCTTGAAGCGGGCGGCGAAGCGGGGGCGCGAGCTGCCGCCGGCGTTGTCTTCGGCACTCTCAACTCTGGCGGCAACGCCGGAGGCTTCCGCACCGAGCCCGGAGAGCATGTGATCGCCTTCGACCCGACGACCTCGCTCGACCAGGCTCCCCACGCGACGCTCTCCCCGCCGCTGAAGCAGGGGAGCACCATCAAGTCAATCGGCTGGGCTCCCGCGGTCGCCATCCCGATCAGTGCGGACGCGCTGCGGGGCGAGGGATCAGCGAAGACGCCGAGCGCGGATGCTGAGGGTCGAGTACGGCTCCGCGATCCCGGCCTCGGGATCGGGCAACCCGGCGATCCCGCCGATACGCTCGCCGCCGCTGGTCCTGGCGCGGTGGCCGTTACTGAGCCGTTCACGCTCGCGAACCGTGGGCGCGGTGACTCACATCAGCTCGAGTTCCGCAATGATGGGACGGCGAACGCGATCCTGACGCCGAACGGCGGGCGAGGCGGGATCGGCGTCGGCGCGGTGGCGTTCGCACAGAACCAGCGGGGCGAGCTGCGAACGAGCGACATCGCCCCGCAACTCACGACGGGCGGCGGGAAGCCGGGCGAAGGGTATCCCGCCGCGCAGGTCGGCAGCGCCGTCCGCCGCCTCACGCCCGTCGAGTGCGAGCGTCTGCAGGGCTTCCCCGACGGCTGGACTTGCCTCTGCCAGCCGCTCAAAGCCTACGCCGAAGACGCCGATCGCGCGGCGCTCCGGTGTACCTGCCCGGATTCGCCACGCTATCGCGCGCTCGGGAACGCGGTGACGGTGAACGTGATCGAGGCGCTAGGCGCGCGGCTCCTCGCTGTCCTCACGCGGGCGGGGCAGGCGTGAGATCCGCTTCAGCGCGCGGAGTTTCTTCGGGCTCATCACCTTGCCGCCCTTCGATCCCGCGCAGGCGGGGCAGCGGAGCAGGACGTGCGGGTGCGTGGGGCAGGTTGGGGGCGTCATGCGGTCCTCGTGATGCGGTCGCCGCTGATCTCGACTGTCTCGCCGACGGCAAGGCGGTTGATCGCCGCCCGCTCCTGCGTCGAGATGCTGGAGAAACCGTCAAGCGTCAAGCCGTCGCAATTGTCGCGAGGATCGATGCTGCGGACGCTGAACCGTGGGGCGGCCTCCTCGCGGCAGTCAGCGCAGAGCGGACCATGCGCGCAGCCGTTGCCGGTCTCTGCGTAACAGCGGGGGCACGTTCCATCGGTGTTCGTGCAGTCATCGGGGCATGTAACTTCCATAGTCGCGTATCCATAGGCGAGGCTCACGAGTCCACGCTTGACGGGAAGCGCGCGGAGATCAGCAATCGTGTCGGGATCGTCGTCGATCTGCTCAAGCCACGCCACGATGGCGTCGCGGGTCTCTGGTGTGACCCATACGTTGAGAAAGCCATTCCAGCGCGTGCCATCGGCGAACCCGTCGAACGTCGGACCATCGAACCTGAACCGGACTGCTTGCATCTGTTCCTTGGTGGTCATGGCCTAGCCCTCCACATTGCGAAGCGCCTGACGGAGCGCCTCACGCTTGGTGATCGCGTCGAGCGTCCACATGGGCGCGCTCTTCATGTAGTCGATGCTGTTCAGGAAGGCGCGGACGGCGACGCAGAGATCCTCGACGCTGTGATCGTTCTCGGGGATCACGACACTCTTGAGGCGCTTCGCTCGCTCCTTGGCGTTCATGGACTCCTCCTTGGTAGTGGTGATCTGCTCCATACCCACACTATAACGAAGCCGCTTCGCTATGTCAAGGGCTATTTTCCCCGCCTAAACATTGGGGCAAACGCATGAGCCGGGCGCTGCTCGTGCTGGCCAATACGCTCTTCTATCTCTGGCTCTGGAGCACCCTGCCATGACCGACGCGCGGCGGGAGGCGGTGGTGCGGATTGTGCGAGAGAACGCGCCATTCGAGACCGACAGGACGGCCGACGCCCTCCTCGCCTGGCACGACGCCGAGACGGACTTGAAAGTGGACGAAGCCTATGGCCTCGGATTCAACGATGGCCGCGATTCAGTCGCCGCCGAGACGCGGGCGCTGCGGGAGGCGTTGGCGAGGACAATCATTCGGACAACGAAGGAAGGTCTCGTGTTCCATCAGGGGCCACCCAATCATCTTGTCGGCGACCATAGTGCTGCGGGTTGTTGGGTATGCGCCCTCCTCACCCCCACGCCCGGGGCGGGGAAGCGCGGCGAAGGAGGGGACACATGACCGAGGCGCAGCGGCGCGAGGCGCTCCAACCCGTGCTTGAAGCCGCAGCGGCGTGGGACGCGGCCCGGCATGGGACTCCCGACGAGGCGCTCGAGGTCTTGACGCGGCTTCTCGACGCCATCCGCGCCTACCGCGCGGCCAAGGAGGAACGCAGATGGGACGCGCACTCCTCTCCGTCCTCGTGATCGGCATGGCCACCACGCTCGCCTTCGCGCAACAGCTGCAGCTCGCATGGACCGATAACACGAACGGCCAAGCGGAGACCATCGTGCAGCGTGGGCCGGCCATGGGCGGGCCGTTCGTGACGATTGCCCAGCTGCCGATGGGCGTGACCGCCTACCAAGACTCGACCATCTCGTACGGCACGACCTACTGCTATCGGGTAGCGGCGACGAACAGCAGCGGCACCTCCGCCTACTCCAACGTCGCCTGCGCGGACACGGGCGTGCCGGCCGCGTATGCGCTCTCGGTCACCAAGCAGGGCCCGGGCACGGTCACGAGCAGTCCCGGGGGGATCAGTTGCGGTGCGACGTGCTCGGCGACCTACGGCGCGGGCCAGCAGGTGCGACTGACAGCGACCCCGAACAATGGCGCGCGGTTCTACGGATGGAGCGGCGGCTGCAGCGGCACCGCGCTCGCGTGCACCCTCACGATCAGCGGCCCGACCTCGGTGCTCGCCACCTTCACGAGGAAGAAATGAGCCCGACTGAGATCGTGGACTTGACTGACGCCGTCGCCGGCACCTTCGGCGAGGACATCGCCCACGAGGCGTGCCTCGTGTTCCTGGAGAAGCGCCCCGTCATGGACGTGCCGTTGCGGTGGTGGCGCCGCACCGCGCGCTATTTGCGGAACGATGCGCGGGAGAAACACAACGTCCGGCGCGCCCCACGATACTGGGCCGAGACGCGCTGGTGCACGACGAGCCCGAGCGCCACCCCGGAGGAGTGGGCGGCGTGCTGGGAGCTCGTCGCGCGGATCCCCGCCGAGGTAACGCTCCAGCTCGTGCTAATGGAGGGGGTGCGCGCGGATCACACCATCGCCCGCCTGGCGCAGCGCACCTTGCGACGGCATGCCATGCGCTATGCCCGGTGGACGCCGTGAACGACGTCGAGGTGCTGGCCCGGGCGCTCAACGACCTCTCGGCCGACCATCTTTGCGTCAAGTCCTGGGTGCTCGACCTGATCGCCGCCGAGGGGAAGACGAACGAGATCCTCCAGGCCATGGTCGGGTCGCTGGAAAACCACCTTGAGCTGCTCCGCGCGCTGACGGACCGCATCCTCGCCCTTGAGGCCGAACGTCGCGGCCCGGATTCGGGGCCACCGCCCGCATGA
>DATJJY010000133.1:0-32464 GCA_035491895.1 Gemmatimonadales bacterium | reverse complement strand
CCCAGGTCGCGCAGGCCGAGTGCGGCGGCGATCTCCTGATCGAGGGCGCGCCCCAGGTCCGCGCTGCGGGCGTGGAAATAGTAGACGCTCGTGCCGTTGTTGCTGAACGGGTTCACCCCGTCGGGCAGCGCGTTGGCGTGGATCGAGACGAGCACGTCGGCGTCGTGCAGCTCCGCGAATTTCGTCCGCGGGTAGAGATCGACGGGCGACGAATCGCTCCGCGTCAACAGCACCGTCGCGCCGGCCCGCTCGAGCAGCGTCTTCGCCTTGAGCGCGACGGCGAGCGTCACGGCCGGCTCGCGGACGCCCGTCGGGCCGGTGGCGCCGACCGGCGGGTGCCCCGGGTCGAGGACGATGGTCCGCCCGCGTAACGGACTCTTCGGATCGATCGCCGGCGGGCGCCGCACCTCGAGCAGCAGGTCGCGACCATCGAAGCGCGTGCGATACCCCCACACGCGCCGCGACAGCTCGAGCGTGATCACCAGCTCGTCCCGGGTCTCCTGGAGGTAGCTCATGCGCCGCACCAGGGAATCGGTGGGGCCGTATTGCATCCAGTTCACGTCCGACGTGCCGCCGTAGATGCGCAGCGCCAGGGTGCGGTCGCCCTCCTCGACGCGATACGGCAACCGGTCGGGGAGCGGGACGCGCAACGTGACCGAGTGCGGTCCGGCGGTGAGCCGCACCGAGCCCACGACGCCGCCGGGAGGCGGCGTGCCGGCGGCGAGCTGGTGCACGTCGGCGGCGTTGACCCACGCCACCTGCGTCCGAGAGAGGGCGAGCCGCACCTGGTCGTTCCAGACGCCGCTCCGCACGGCGCGGGTGCCGGTCGGGAAGAACCATTGATACGTCCCGGAGGGAACGGCCTTCCCGACGGTGAGCGAGTCGGTGGTGCCGGTGCGCGCCGTGTCGTCGTCGAGCACGATGACCTCGGGATGTGCGAGGTCGAGCGTCCGGAGCTCGAGCGGCCAGACGGCGCGTGCGGTATCGACGCCGTTGATCACCTCGAGCAGGGCGCTCGAATCGATCGGCTCGGCGGCGAGCCAGCCGACGTAGCGATCGCCGTGCGGCGGCAGGTGCAGCGCCTGAGTGTCGGTCCCGAACGCCCGGATCCCCCACGACGGCTCGTCGGGCAGCGAGTCGGGGACGAGCGGGAGGCTCCTGCCGCTGCGCAGCAGCAGTCGCACGCTCGATCCCGGCGCCGCGCGGACGGCGAGCCGCATTCCTTCGCCCGCCGGCCAGCGGAAACTCCCCGCCGGCTCGAAGCTCCCCGCATCGATCCAGGCGGCGGCCGCGGGCGGATGAAACCGTGGCGCGATCCGGATCGGCCACTCGAGGAATTGGCTGTCGGTCGCCGTGCGCGCCACGATCGGCACGACATACGCCGTGTCGTCGGGGAGCGGAATCCAGGCGATCCATCCGCCGCCCGGCGCGACGGGGACCGGCACGCCGGCCACGGTGAGCCGCGCGTCGCCCGACCCCGTGCCCCCCAGGATGAACTCGCTGTCGGTCGGCTGGACGACGTCCGCCGCCGACGGATAGACGACGGCGATGCGCAGCGGGCCCTGCGCCCGTGTCGGGGGTGTGCTCAAGGAGGGAGTGACGGGGAGCGGCGCGATTCCTGCTCGACTCCCGCCACACGCCCCTACCAACAGCGTGGCAAGCCATACCGCGCGTCGCATGCGGAGCGAAGCTACGCGCTCCCCTTTCGACCCGCCAAGTTGCGCAATAGATTGGCAAACCTTAACTTCTGCGCCCGACGAGGAGATGCGTCGCCCGTGACCACCTGTGCCTACTGCGGACGCGCCAACGAGCCGGGTGCCCTGTTCTGCATGGACTGCGGCAAACCTCTCGCCAAGGCGGCCGCGGCCAAGAAGGCCGTCCCGACTCCCGTTCCAGGCGACGCCTCCGCCCCGTCTCCCGCATCCATGGTCTCCGACCTCGGCAGCTCAGCCGCTTCCCCGGCGGGCCTCACCTGTCCGTTTTGCAACGGCCAGATCGACGCGGCCCTTCCTTATTGCCCCCACTGCGGGCGACGGCTTTCGGCCCCCGGGTCAGGGCCGGCGTGCGCCCGCTGCGGATCGACGGTCGTGGTGGGGACCCGGTTTTGCGCCACCTGCGGCTCTCCGCTGGAGGGGGAGCCCGGGGCCCCGGGCCTGTCGCGGCCCTCGTTGCGCCCCGCGCCCCGCACCGAGTTCCTCGTCCGCCTGGTGCTCATGAACGACACCGGGGACGACCTGCAGACGTTCGAGAGCCGGCGGACGGACACCACGATCGGCCGGGGCGAGGGAGACGTCCGCTTCCCCGACGATCCCTTCATGTCGCCGCTGCACGCCAAGCTGTCGTGGGAAGACGCGAAGCTCATGGCGCGCGACCTGGGGAGCCGCAACGGCACCTGGGTGTTCCTCGAGGAGGCGTACCGGCTCACCGAGGGCGACGTCCTGTTGATCGGCTCGCAGATCATCCGATTCCGCCGTCTCGGGTATCCCGGGCCCTACGCTCCGGAGGTCGACGCCACGAAACGCATGGGCAGCCTCACGCCGTCAGCCGACATCGCGTCGCTGACGCAGCTGCGCGCCGACGGCAGCGCGCGTGACGTGATCCAGCTCTCGCCCGGCCGCGACCTCCTGATCGGGCGCGAGCGCGGCGACTGGACCTTCCCCTACGATCCGTCGATGAGCGCGCAGCACGCGCTGGTGCGCTCGGAGGACGCCGACTTCGTGGTGGTGGACGCCGGCAGCCGCAACGGCATCGCCGTGGCGGCGCGCGGGGCGATGCCGCTCAAGGACGGCTCGCGCATCCTCGCGGGCGACAAGCTGCTGCGCATCGAGATCCCGTGAAGATCTGCCCGGTCTGCTCCCGGCAATATCCGGACGACATCCGCTTCTGTCAGGACGACGGCACGACGCTCAGGTCCGCCGCCCCGGCGACGAGCCTGGTCGGCCAGGTGGTGGCCGACCGCTACCACGTGATCAAGAAGCTGGGCGAAGGCGGCATGGGCCAGGTGTACCTCGCCGAGCACGTGAAGATGGGGCGGCGCAGCGCCATCAAGGTGATGAACCCGTCGATGGTGCACGACCCCGACGCCGTGGCGCGCTTCAACCGCGAGGCCGCGAACGCGAGCCGCATCACCCATCCCAACGTCTGCGCCGTCTACGATTTCGGCGAGACCCCGGACGGGGTGATCTACCTCGCGATGGAATTCGTCGAGGGCGAGCCGCTCACGGCGCTGATCGAGCGCGAGGGCGCGCTGCCGCTGGCCCGCGCGACCGCGATCTTCAAGCAGACCGCCGACGCGCTGCAGGCCGCCCACGACCTTGGCATCGTGCACCGCGACTTGAAACCCGACAACATCATGGTGGCGCGAAACCGCGACGGCGCCGACCTCGTCAAGGTGGTGGACTTCGGTATCGCGAAGGCCGTGGGCGGCGACGAGGCCGGCCAGAAGGTGACGAAGACCGGTCTCGTGGTGGGCACCCCGGAGTTCATGAGCCCCGAGCAGCTCTCGGGCGACAAAGTGGACGGACGCAGCGACCTCTATTCGCTCGCGCTCACCTACTTCCGCATGCTGACGGGCGAGCTGCCGTTCCAGGCCGACTCGGTGCAGGAAATGATGGTCAAGCGGCTCACCGACGACCCGGCGACGCTCGCCGCCACCCGCCCCGACCTGTCCTTCCCCGACGGGCTGCAGCAGGTGCTCGACGCGGCGCTCGCCCGGACGCCGGCCGAGCGCTACCAGAGCGTCGCCAAGTTCGCCGACGACGTCGTGGCCGTCGCGGGCCTCGCGCGCGGGACGCGCGGCGTGGCGCCGGCGACGCGCGTCGACATCGAGGGCAAGACGCAGCTGCTCGATTCGCGCGAGACGAAGGCGCAGGCGGCGAAGCGGGCGCCGCCGCGCAAGCAACGCTCGCTCGTGCCGATCGTCGTGGGCGCCGTGGTGGTGCTGGGACTCGGCGGCGGCGGGTACGTGCTGCTGGTGGGACGGGGTGGCAACGCTGCGCCACCCGACACGACCAAGATGAGCCGGCAGGACACATCGAAGGTGTCCGCTTTGACTGTTGACACGACCCATCACCCGTCGAACACCCAACCGGAGAATCGGCGCGTCACGCATGTGGATTCGTCCCCACCACAGCAAGGGCGAACGATCCCGACGCCGCTGACAGGGGGCGGTAACGGAATCGATCCCGCCAAGGCTGGTGACATTCTTGATGCCCTGATAGATCGACCGGCGCAGGTGATCGTCGACTCGGCCCAAATCGTCTACAACACTCGAGGCGTCTCGACTGTCGACAAGGCGTTTGCTGCCTGCATGCTTGCTCAGGCAGAACGCACTTTGAGGAACCGAGACGAAGCTCTCCGCTGGGCTCGGATCGGCCTCGGGCTGAAAGCCTCGATGACGTCCTGTCAGGACGTCGTTCAACACCCGGATCCCCAATAGCCATGTTCGGACGCCCGAAACCGATCGTGATCCGCGTCTTCGGCAAGTCGGACGTGGGCAAGGCCCGCGACCATAACGAGGACAACTACCTCGTCGCCGACCTGACGAAGCGCGACCCGTCGCTGCCGACGGACGAGCGTGCCTACGAGCTGGGCGAGCGCGGCCTGCTCCTCATGGTCGCCGACGGGATGGGAGGTGCCGCGGCCGGCGAGCTGGCGAGCGAGATGGCCACCGACACGATTTACAAGCACCTGATCGCGGGATGGCTCGCCGAAGACGAGGCGACGGGACAGCGCTTCGCCTACCGGCTGAAAGAGGCGGTCGAGACGGCGAACCGCGCGATCCACGACTACGCCAAGGCGCATCCCGAAAACCGCGGCATGGGCACGACGGCCACCGTCGTCGGGGTCCTGGAGGATCACCTCTACCTCACGCAGGTGGGCGACAGCCGGGCCTACCTGATTCGCGGCAAGGAGGCCCACCAGCTCACCAAGGACCAGTCGTTGATGCAGCGCCTGGTGGAAGCGGGTGAGCTGACCGAAGAGGAGGCCGCACAGAGCGAGCGGCGCAACATTATCCTCCAGGCGCTGGGCCCGGACTCCAAGGTGAAGGTCGACCTGACGCATCAGGACCTGCGCCGCGGCGACATTCTCGTGCTCTGCTCCGACGGCCTGTCGGGACAGGTCAAGAAGGAAGAGATCGCGAAGACGGCGCTCGAGTCGAAGGACCTGGCCGCGGCGGCGACGCGCCTCGTGGAGCTGGCGAACGAGCGCGGCGGACCGGACAACATCACCGTCATCCTCGCCCGCGTGGACGGCGACGGCCTGACGCAGCCCGGGCGGTCGGAGGACGTCGGCCATCAGCCCTTTCCGCTGGTCGACACGGAGACGAGCACCGAGCCGGTCCCGGTCTACAAGGGCAGCAAGCCCCCGGTGTCCACCAAACAGGCGGCCGAGAGCCGCTGGAAGCTGCTCGTCATCCTGATCGCCGCGGCGCTCCTGGTGGGCGCCGTCGTCTGGGCACGCGGCAGCTCGTGAGGGCGCAGTTCAAGTTCCTGTCGGGCGCGCGCACCGGACAGGTCGAGACGTTCCAGAAAGCCTACCTCGGCCTCGGCCGCCATCCCCTCTCCGACGTCCGCTTCGACGCCGAGCGCGACCTCGACGTCTCGTCGCGTCACTGCGCGATCATGGCGAAGTCCGAAGGGTTCGTGTTGCAGGACCTGGGCTCGAAGAACGGCACGTACGTCAACGGCGAGCGCCTCACCGGCGACCGCCTGCTGGTCGACGGCGACGTCATCGGCTTCGGCGCCAAGGGTCCGGCGCTCGAGTTTCGTGTCCTGGCGGGCGACGCCGACGACCTCCCCACCGAAACCGCGCAAGCGGCCGCCGGCCGCCTCTCGAACCCGAAGCAAGTCGTACCGGCGACCGTCCCGCCGCCGACCAAGCGGCCCCCGCCCGGCGCGGCCCCCCGCCGTCCCCGCTCGACGACGGCGATCATCGAGATGGCGACGGCGCCGTGGCGCCGCACCGCGACGGTGCTCGTGGGCATGGTGGTGCTCGTCGTGGGGCTCGCCCTGTTCGTCGTCTGGAAGGGTGCGGAAGACCGCAAGCAGGAGCTGGCGAGCATCCGTGCCTGGGCGGACAGCGTCGCCGACCAGGCGCAGCGCACGGCGCAGCAGTTCCAGACCGAGATCCAGGGACTGCACGACGCCAACCAGCAGTCGGTGGCGGAGATCGAGCGGCTGCGCCGCCAGCTCGCCGATGCGGGAAGCGACGCCGGGACGGTGCGAGCGCTGCGCGGGCAGCTCGAGGTGGCGCAGGCGCGCCAGCAACTCATCGCCGGCGCCGGCGCCGTCGACTATCGCGCTATCTCGTCGCGCAATCAGAACGCGGTCGCCCTCGTGCTCGTCGAGTTCTCGGAGACCGAGCGCTTCTCGGGGACCGCGTTCGCGATCGATTCGCAGGGCACGATGGTCACCAACAAGCACGTGCTCGTGGGCGAGAACGGCGACCGCACCCCGCGCCGCATCGCGGTGAAGTTCTCCGGCAGCAAGCAGTGGTTCCCCGGGCGCTACGTCGGGGTCTCCGATGCCGCCGACCTGGGCGTCCTGAAGGTCGAGATCCGTGGCGGCACGCCGCGCGTGCAGGGACTGAACCGCGATCCGCGCAGCCTGCAGCGCGGCGACCCGGTAGCGATCATCGGCTACCCGCTGGGTCTCGACCTTCCGATGGAAGGCCAGGGCACCGACGTCGTCGCCTCGCCCACGCTCACCGTCGGCACCGCGAGCAAGGTGCTGCCCAACGTCGTGCAGGTCGACGGCTACGGGGCACCGGGCTCCTCGGGGAGCCCGATCTTCGATCACGACGGCCGGGTGGTGGCGGTGTTGTACGGCGGGATCCAGGAATCGAATGGGAGAATCATTCTCGCAGTGCCGGTGAGCTTTGTGACTGACTACTTGAATAAGGGACGGTAGGAGACGGTAGGAGACGGTAGGAGTCGGTAGGAGTCGGTAGGGGTTATGCGGGCGTTATATGGCCGAGGATTCGTTCGCCTCGCGCACCAGTCGCTCCGGGCAAATTACCCGGCCTTCCGAGAATCGTCTGCAGCCCCAGAAACGCAAACGCCACCGCCTCCTTTGCCTCACCACTGAAGAACAATTCGTCGAAGCGCCGCACCGGGCGCGGGCGCACGCGGGCCGCGAGCTGCTCGACCAGCGCCGGGTTCCTGGCGCCGCCGCCCGAAATGACCAGCTCGTCCTCGGGGGCCGCGGGCGTCCAGCGCTCCAGCGCCCGAGCCACCGCCTCGACGGTGAGTGCGGTCGCGGTGGTGACGGCGTCATTCCCCGCGCCCGCCAGCGCGATCACGCGATCGGCGAACGAAGACCCGAAGTGCTCGCGCCCGGTGCTCTTCGGCGGCGCGAGGTCGAAATACGGGTCGGCGAGCAGCGCGGCGAGCGCTTTGGCCGTCACGCGGCCGTGCCGGGCGCGTTCGCCGTCGACATCGTAGGGCGCCTCGGGGTCGAGCGTCCGGGTGACGGCGTCGATCACGGCGACGCCGGGGCCGATGTCGAACGCCAGGGCGCCCTTCGTCTCGCCGCGGCGCGGCACCCAGGTGACGTTCGCCATGCCGCCGATGTTGAGCAGCAGCCGCCCCCGGTCGGGGTGGCCGAACAACATCACGTCGGCGAGCGGCACGAGCGGCGCCCCCTGCCCGCCCGCCGCGACGTCGCGCGCACGGAAGTCGCTCACCACCCGCACGCCGATGCGCTCGGCGAGCACGGCGGGATCGCCGAGCTGCAGGGTCGCCCGGCCGGGCTCGTGCCACACCGTCTGGCCGTGGGAGGCGATGAACGCGAGATCCTTGGGGGCGACCTTCGCCCCGGCGAGGAGCTGGAGCACGGCGCCCGCGAACCGCTCCGCCAGCGCCACGTGCAGGATCGAGAGTTCCTGCGCCCCGCCGCGGGCGATCGCGTCGATGATCTGCCCGCGCTCCGCCGCGTTGTAGGAATCCTGATGAAAGGCGGCGAGCTGGACCGCCGGGGGGTCGCTCTCGAGCCGCACCAGCGCCGCCGACACCCCGTCGAGCGACGTCCCCGACATGAGTCCGACGGCGAGGTAGGTCACCGCGCGGGCGCCGCGGGCAGCACCGGCGGCGGATCGCCCACCACCGCGCGCACCACGCCGCCCGCCCGCTCGAGCCGCACGGCCGCTGCGTCCTTGTCGACCCCGGCCTTCACCATCACGATCGCCAGCTTCACCGATCCTCCCGCGGCGGCGATCGCATCGCGGGCGCGCTCGCGGTCGACGGCGCACGCTTCCATCACGATGCGCAGCCCGCGGTCCTTGAGCTTGTCGCTCCAGGCCATCAGGTCGACCATGAGATTGCCGTAGGCCCGCCCGGTGCGGATCATCGCGCCGGTGCTGATGGTGTTGAGCACGAGCTTCGTGGCGGTGCCGGCCTTCATACGGGTGGAGCCGGTGAGCGCCTCGGGACCGACGATGGGGACGATCGCGACATCGCAGGTGTCGAGCAGCAGGCGGGGCGGCGGCGAGCACGACACGATGACGGTCTTCGCCCCGATCGTCTGCGCCCGCGCCAGGGCGGCGCGCACGTACGGCGTCGTCCCGCTCGCCGCGATCCCCACCACCACGTCGGCCGGCGTCACCTGCGCGGTATCCAGCGCCGCCATCCCCGCATTGACGTCGTCCTCCGCGCCCTCGACGCTCTTCACGAGCGCGCCATACCCGCCCGCGATCACTCCCACCACGCGCTCGGGCGGCGTCCCGAACGTCGGGGGGCACTCGGCGGCGTCGAGCACGCCGAGGCGGCCCGACGTCCCGGCGCCCACGTAGACGAGCCGCCCTCCCGCCGCAAACGCCGTGACGACGAGCTCGATCGCCTGGGCGATCCGCTCGCGCTCGGCGTGCACCACCTGGGCGACGGTCTGATCTTCGGCGTTCAACAGGTCGACGATCGCGAGGCTCGAGGCGACGTCGATGCGCTCGGTTCGCGGATTACGCTGCTCGGTGAGGCGGGGATCGAGGAACGCCTGGCGGTCGGTCATGGACGGCAAGAAACTAACCGCGATCAAGTCGGGGCGCTGACCTCCGGGACGCCGGTATCGTTCACGCCGCGCCGCAACGCCACGCGCGCCCGTTCCGCCAGTCCCTCGTATTGGGCGCGAATCTTCATCAGATCCTCGTCTTCCAGCTCTTCCAGGTCGAGCAGTCCGTTGTGGGCGCCTTCGATCGCGCGGATCAGCTCGTCCAGCTTCACCTGGATCGCCTGGGAATCGCGGTTCTGGGTGTTCTGGATCAGGAACACGATCAGAAAAGTGATGATCGTGGTCCCGGTGTTGATCACGAGCTGCCAGGTGTTGCTGAATCCGAAAATGGGGCCCGTGACCGCCCAGACGAGGATGACGATCACGGCCAACGCGAACGTGCTGGGCCTCCCGGCGAGGCGCGCCGTGGCGCTGGCGAAGCGGGAGAAGCGGGAGCGCGCCAGCACGCGGTCAGATCCCCCGGGAGCGTCCGCGGGACATGAGCCCGATGACGGCGACAAACAGCGCCGCCCCGATGACCGACCAGACGAGTGGGAAATTCGTGCCGCCGACGGACACGACGAACAGCTCGGGGAGACCGAGCTTGCGGGCCAGCCAGGCGCCGAGGATGGCCCCGACGAACCCGACGGCGATCGAGACGAGGCAGCCGCCGTGCGAATAGCCCGCGATCGCACGACCGATGGCGCCGATGACGCCAGCGACTGCCAGCAGGAGCAGCAGGTCGAGTAGTGTCATGGTCCCTCAGTACCCCACAAGTCCCCAGGGTGCCTCAGTTGACCGGGTCGGGCGTCACACTGCACAATTGATCATGCGCACACTTCGCCTCCTTCCGCTCCTCGTGCTGTCGGCCTGTGGACCCTCCGGCGGCGCGCGTTCATCGTCTACGCCGGCGCCAGCGCCGGTGGCCGACCCACAGCCGCTCGCCACCCTCCCGCGTCTCGGGCCCTGGCCGGCGACATGGGGGATGGCGGGACGGGCCGTCGCCGTCACGTCGGCGCACGCGATGGTCACGACCGGACACCCGCTCGCCACGGACGTCGGGCGCCGCATCCTCGAGCAGGGCGGCAACGCCGTCGACGCCGCCGTGGCCGTAGGATTCGCGCTCGAGGCAGTGCTGCCGTCGGCGGGCAACATCGGCGGCGGCGGCTTCATCCTGTACCGCGACACCGCGGGCAGCGTCAGCGCGCTCGATTACCGCGAGACGGCGCCGGGGGGCGCGTCCCGCAACATGTATCTCGATTCGACCGGCAACCCGACCGAAGCGAGCCTCACCGGCCACCTGGCGTCGGGCGTGCCGGGGAGCGTGGCGGGGATGTACGAGGCGTGGAAGCGGCACGGCCACCTTCCCTGGGCCACACTCGTAGCCCCGGCGATCGCGCTCGCCGAAGGGCACGTGCTCGACGCCTCGCGCAGCCGCAACATCGCGGGCGACGCCGATCGACTGGGGCGGTTCCCCGCCTCGCGCGCCCAGTTCACGGTCGACGGCAAGGCGCCGCCGGCCGGGACGATGTTCCGCCAACCCGATCTGGCGCACACGCTGCGGCTGATCGCCGATTCGGGGCCGGACGTGTTCTACCGTGGTCAAATCGCCGATCTGATCGTTGCCGAGATGCAGCGCGGGCACGGGCTCATCAGCAAGGCGGATCTCGCCGCGTACCGGCCCCAGTGGCGCATGCCGGTTCGCATTTCCTACCGCGGCTACACGGTCTATTCGATGCCGCCCGCCAGCTCGGGCGGCGTGACGATGGGGGAGATGCTGAACATCCTCGAGGGATACGACTCGCTGCCGCCGTTCGGCAGCGCGGCGCTCGTGCACCTCGAGTCGGAAGCGATGCGGCGCGCCTTCGAGGATCGCAATCGCTGGCTCGGCGACCCCGATTTCGTGCAGATGCCGATCGAGCGGTTGCTGTCGAAGGCCTACGCGGCGACGCTGCGCGCGCAGATCGACCGGCAGCACGCCACGCCCACGCCGCCGTTCGACCCCGGCGCGCCGGGCGGCAGCAACACGACGCACTACTCGATCGTGGACGCGGCGGGGAATGCGGCGTCGGTGACAACGACGCTGAACGACGGCTTCGGCAGCGCCGTCACGGTTACCGGGGCGGGATTCCTCCTGAACGACGAGATGGACGATTTCGCCGCGGCGCCGGGAAAGCCGAACATGTTCGGCCTGGTGCAAGGCGAAGCCAACGCGATCGCACCGGGAAAGCGCATGCTCTCGGCGATGACGCCGAGCATCGTGCTCGATCCCGAGGGGAAGCTCTTCCTGGTGCTCGGCGCACCCGGGGGGCCCCGCATCATCACGGCCGTGTTTCACGTCATCAGCAACGTGATCGACCACCACATGACCCTGGCGCTGGCGGTCGAGGCGCCGCGATCGCACCATCAGGCGCTGCCGGATACGATCTCGCTGGAGCGCGGCGGCTGGACCCCGGCGGTACTGGACTCATTGCGTGCCATGGGGCACGGCGTGCGGGAATGGGGCTATCAGTCGCTCATCATGGCGATCGAACGGGGCGCGGCGGGATGGATCGGGGTAGCGGATCCGCGCAGCGGGGGAGATGCAGCTGGATACTGAAGACTGACGGTAGGGGGTCTAGGAGACGGTAGGAGACGGTAGGGGTGACTGCACAGGTTTCTACCGTCTCCTACCGTCCCCTACCGTCTCCTACCGTCCCCTACCGGCCGTCAGCTCGCCTTCACCGTCAGCGGCGCACTCAGCGTGGCATTGATGTGCGCGCCCTTCGGCAGCACCACGTCTATGTCGCGCGTCTGGGTCGCCACACCGGCGCCCACGGCACCACCCAGGACGCCGCCGATGACGGCCCCCTTGGTGTTCTTCCCGAGCACCCGGCCGAGGATCGCTCCGGCCGCCGCGCCGGCGCCGACCTTCGCCGCATCGGCACCCGTCACCCCGCGACCTTTGTTTACGGTCTCGAGCGAGTCGATGCGCGCATTGATCGGATAGTCGGTGCCGCCGATGGTGACGCTGGTCAGCGCCAGCGTCAACGAGCCGGGGCTGTTCGGATTCGGCGCCGGTTTCACCTCGACGACGGTGCCGTGCACCGCCGACCCGGCGGGAATCACCACCTGCCCCTGGGCGTTCTTCACATCGGCCACAATGGCGCCGGTGAAGGCAGCTCCCGCCTTGGTGCTGCGCGTGGAGATCGTGTCGTCGACCGAAATGTCGACGAACGTGCCCGTCGCGGCGGTCCGCGTCGCCGGTGCGGGCGGCTGCGCGGGGGCAGGGGTCGGTTGCGTCGGCTTCGTCGCCGGCGGCCGTGACTTCGGCGGCGCGGCCGAGGTCGCAGGAGTGGCCGGCGGGTTCGCCGGAACGTCGTGCAGCGCCGACGACGAATCCGTCGGGGCGAGTGTCAGGTCGCGAGCGGTCGAGTCGGCGGGCTGCTGCGCACTCTTATCTCCCTTGGCGCAGGCGGCCACGGCGAGCATCGCCACCGCGGTCATCCAGGTCGCGCGTTTCATCGAGCCTCCTGAACTGTAGGTCATCCTCTGCTGGCGCTCGGTTGACAGTAACGTATATGTATTGTCAAAGAAACCTCAAAACCCTTCAAATTCCCAGGCTCCTATTCCCGGAGGTTGCTATGCGTAGTACCCACCATCGACTAGCTGTTCTCCTGTTGTTGTCATTGGGGGGTGCGGCGCTCGCCGCCCAGGCTCCCGCCGGCGCGACGGCTAAGTGTAAGGATGGCACCTACTCCACCGCGAAAAGCTCGCAGGGCCGGTGCTCCAATCATGGCGGCGTCGCCCAGCTGCTCAACACGACGTCAACCAGCACGTCGCGCTCTGCCCCGACGACGACGAAGAGCACCGCGCGCACACGGACCGCGGCCGGCGGCGTCCCGATCGGCGCGACCTTCCAGTGCAAGGACGGCAGCTACTCCACGGCGAAGACGACGAGCGGCGCCTGCTCGCGCCACGGTGGCGTCGATCACGCCCTGGGCGGCGCTGCCGCCACCTCGCCCGCCCCGGCCTCCAGCAGGAGCAGGAGCACGGGCACCGCGCCCGCCGGTGGAGCTTCCTCGGGCGCGACGTTCCAGTGCAAAGACGGCACGTACTCCAAGGCGCGGTCCGCGCAGGGGGCTTGCTCGAGTCACGGCGGCGTCGATCACGCGCTCACCGCCGAGCCCGAAGCCTCCCCGGCGGCCACCACCACGCCGGCCGTCGCGGCCGGGGGAAGCGCCGCATCGGGCAAGGCGCCGACCGTGGCGCGGCCGTTCGATGCTCCCGCTAACGCGACCGCGAAGTGCCGCGACGGCACCTACTCGGCGAGCCAGCAGCATTCCGGGTCGTGCTCCCATCACGGCGGTGTCGCCGAGTGGTATCAATAATTCTCACGAGACGAGGCTCTATGGGACTCCTGGATGCGCTGAAACAGGAAGCGATGGCCGCCGTGAACAAGTTCGCGGGGGACCATCCGCAGCTCGGCTCGGAGATCACGAACCTGGTGCACTCCGGGCCCGGCGGCCTGTCCGGACTGGTGCAACAGTTTCAGGCGAACGGGCTGGGGTCGATCATCCAGTCGTGGGTGAGCACCGGACCGAACCAGCCGATCACGGCGCAACAGATCCAGCAGGCGTTGGGGAGCGACAGAATCAAGCAGATCGCCGCCCGCATCGGGCTCGATCCCAACGCCCTCAGCCAGAAGCTTTCGTCGGTCTTGCCGCAGATCGTGAATCACCTGACGCCGAACGGGCAGCTCCCGGGGACGCCGCCACCGCCAGCCCCGCACGCGCCGCAAGCACCGGCGCGCTGACGCCGACCGGCTGACCACACCGAGCGGGCGCCCGGCGACGGGTGCCTGCTCGTTTCTATGTGCGACGGCAGCCACTCTTGAACTTCGCTCCCTTCCATCGTATTTCGAGAACGCAGGTTTCCGGTCAACCACATCCTCTATTCCACGACGGCTCCAATCGAAACGCTGGGGACGCGGCACATTGCGTTGTTCTTCGCGGCACTCGGCACCGCCTGCGGCGGTCCCACGGCGGCGGATTCGGGGTATGCACCCGACGTGGTCGTGTCGCCTCAGCGGGCGACCCTCGCGCCCGGGGATACGTTCCGCCTGACGGCGACCGGTCCGGCGAGGAAGACCGACTGGGCCAGTCTCAATGGTGGAGTGGCGACAGTGGATTCATTCGGAAAGGTGCGGGCGCTCGCCCTCGGCACAGCCCTGATCGTCGCGGCCGAGGGGAGACAGGCCGATACGGCGACGGTCGTGGTGCAGCCGGCGCTCCGCTCGGTCGCCGTTGCGCGACACTTCGTGATCGGCACCGCGGTGGAAGTCGGCCCGTATCGGGGCGACGCGATCTACCGCCAGAAGCTGGCGACGCAGTACAACGGCGTGACGCCCGAGTGGGAAATGAAGTTCATGCAGCTCCATCCGAGTCCGACCCGATACAACTTCACCGACGCCGACGCGTTCGTGAGCCTCGCGCAGGCGGACAGCATGACGATCCACGGTCACACGCTGGTGTGGTATGCGGCGCTCCCCGACTGGATCACCCAGGGGACGTTCACCAGGGCCCAGCTGCTGCAGGTGCTCAAGGACCACATCACCACCGTGGTAGGTCGCTACCGGGGAAAGATCGCGACTTGGGACGTCGTCAACGAGGCGGTGGGGGACGAGCCGCAGGCGCCGTTGCGCAGCACCATCTGGCTTCAGGTCATCGGCCCGGACTACATCGATTCGGCGTTCGCCTGGGCGCACCGCGCGGACCCGGCAGCGAAGCTGTACTTGAACGACTACCATGCGGAAGGCGTCAACCCCAAGTCGGACGCCATACTCTCGCTGGTGAAGGGGCTGAGAGCTCGAGGCATCCAGGTCGACGGCGTCGGCTTTCAGGCGCATTTCACGCTCGATAATCCGGCGCCGCCCGCGGCCAGCGACCTCCAGGCGAATCTCGCCCGCTTCGCGAGCGCGGGATTCGACGTGCGGGTGAGCGAGATGGACGTACGGATCGCGGACAGCGCCAGCGTCTCGGCGTTCACCCGGCAGGCGACGATCTACAGCGACATGCTGGACGCGTGCCTGCGGGTGGGGCCGCGCTGCGTCGGGTTCACCACCTGGGGCTTCACCGACAAAGTCAGCTGGATCCCCAAGTTCTACCCGGGGTTCGGCCGCGCCCTGCCGTTCGATGCCAGCTATCAACCCAAGCCGGCGGTGAGCGCGCTGCTCACCCGGCTGCAGCAGCCATGATCCGCCGAGCGGCTACCGGGTGGTGACGGCGGGCCGATGTTCAAGCTGCACCCAGGGCGCGCCGTAAGACGGTCGCGATCCGTTGCGCCGCGTGCCCATCCCACAGCTCGGGGCGACGGCCCCGTTTCCCTTCCCCGCGCAACACCTGGAATGCCGCGTTCTTGATGCGCACCGGATCGGTTCCCACGACGACGTTCGTGCCTTCCTCGACCGTGATGGGCCGTTCGGTGGTGTCGCGGATCGTGATGCAGGGCACGCCCAGGGCCGTCGTCTCCTCCTGCAGGCCGCCGCTGTCGGTCAGCACCACCGCCGCATCGACCCAGAGATGCAGAAAGTCCATGAACGAGAGCGGCGGGGTCAGCGCCACCTCGCTCCCCAGGTCGATCCCGTACTTGTCCAGGTTGGCCCGCGTTCGCGGGTGCACCGGGAAGACGAGCGGCAGCCGCCGGGAGATCTCCCGCAGAGCGGACGCCACCCGGGCGAGCACTTCCGGGTCGTCGACGTTGGACGGGCGGTGCAGCGTCACGGCGCCGAAGCGGGGCAGCCGCGCCCGGATCGCCGCCGACGCAAACGCGGAGGTATCCGTCGCGGCGAGCCGGTCGAGCTGGTAGAGCAGATTGTCCACCATGACGTGCCCGACGTGGTGTACGCGCTCCTGCGGCTTGCCTTCGCGCAGCAGATTCGCCACCCCGCTCGGCTCGGTGGCGAAGCACAGGTCCGCAATCGCATCGGTGACGATGCGATTGATTTCCTCGGGCATGGCCATGTCGCCGCTGCGCAGGCCCGCTTCGACGTGCGCCACCTGAATGCGCTGCTGCTTCGCCACGATGGAGCAGGCCAGCGTGGAATTGACATCCCCGACGACGAGCACGAGATGCGGGCGTTCCTTCTGGCAGAACTGCTCGAACGCCACCATGATCCGCGCCGTTTGCTGGGCGTGCGAGCCGCTGCCGGCCCCGAAGCAGACGTCGGGTGCTGGAATGCCCAGCTCCGCGAAGAAGACGTCGTTCATCTCCGCGTCATAGTGCTGACCGGTATGGACGATCCGGAACGCCAGCGCCGCGTCGTGCTCGCGCAACGCGCGTACGATCGGGGCGATCTTCATGAAATTCGGTCGGGCGCCGGCGACGAGGGCGATGGTTTTCGTCACGCGTCGACTCCTGCGATCGATCCGTCGTGAGCGCACGGCCACAGACTGCCCGCATCGCTCCGGCCGCGGCCCCACCCCCGCTCCGCATTCTGCACGTCATTTGGTGGGGAGAGATCGGCGGGATCGCGTTGAATCTCGTGGACCTGGCGTTGCATTGCCGTGCGCGCAACCATGTCATGGAGGTGTGCGTGCTCACGCGATCGAGCCACCTCATCGATGCGCTCGCCGCCCAGGACGTCCGGGTTTGGGAGATGCACGCGCGCTCCGGGCGCGACCTGCTCGCCTTCGGGCGGGTGTACCGGCTGCTGCGCCGCGAGCGCTACGACGTCGTTCAGGATCACACCGGGAATCTCCTCGCGGCGAGCGCCATTCTGCTCGGGGCGCACGGGGCGCGGACGGTGCATCAGGAGCATGGCGCGATCAACATTCCGCGTCTCGAGCGTCGCAAACGCGTGTTCTACCGGCTGTTCGGCGCCCGATTCGACCGGTTCATCGCGGTATCCCCGAAGGCCGCGGACGAAATGATTCGCGCGGGCGCGGCCCGTGAGCGGATCGAAACGATCGCCACCCCGGTCGATCCGGTACGGTTCTCTCCGCAGCAGTCCCGGCAGGAGGCGAAACGGACGCTGGGCCTCCCGGAGACGGCATTGACCGTGGGCACCGCCTGCCGGTTCGCACCCGAAAAAGACCTGGACCTGTTCCTGCAGGTCGCGCTCCTGATCCGCAGCCGGCGCCCCGAGATTCGCTTCGTCATGGTCGGCGGAGGGGAAGAGTCTGAGCGATTGCGCCAGGTCGCCCATGACCTGGGGATCCTCCCAGCGATCGTCTTTACCGGAATGCGCAGCGACATGACGACCGTGTGGCGCGCCTTCGACGTCTACCTGTTCACGTCCCGGGTCGAGGCGTTCCCCCGGACGCTCCTCGAATCGCTCGCCTGTGAAACGCCGGTCGTCGCCGCGGTTCCGATCGCCGGTGGAGCGATCGACATCGTCCGCGACAGCCCGGGGATCCTGAGCGTGGCGGACCGGGACCCGGAGCGTCTGGCCGCCGAGTCGGTCCGGTTGCTCGATGCGCCCGTCGTGCGGGAGGAAGCGGGACGTCGCGGCCGGCAGTGGGTGATCGAGCATTACCATGTGACGAAATGGATCGAGGCCCTGGACGACCTGTATCGGCGGCGGTAGGCCGCGCCGGTCAGGACGTCGCACCGACCGCGTCCAGGAATCGCGTCACCATGGAGGACATCGACGCCACCCGGTAGAGGTGCTCCCGGGCGACCGCGCCCATCCCCGCGCGTCTTTTCTGCGATGCGAGCAGCTGGGTCAGCTTGTCGGCGAGGTCCTGCGCGTCCCCCCTCCTGAATAACAGCCCGGTCTGCTCGGGGATCAGCAGATCCCGCTCCGTCCCATCGCCCTCGGAGCAGATCACCGGCAGCCCATAGGCCATCGCCTCGTTGATGGCGAGCCCGCCGAGCGCGGGGAGCACGAAGACGTCGGCCAGGGCGAAGTAGCGTCCTGAATCGGCGATCACTTCACCGATGAAGTAGACGTCGGGAATCCCGAGACGCGAAACCATGTGGACCAACCGGCCCATCTCCGGACCGTCGCCCACGAGGACGAGGGCGACGTCGGGTCGAGCCGACCGGACCAGGTGGAACGCCTCGATCAGCAGGTCGTGGCGCTTGCGGTCCGTCAGGACGCCGACCGACAGGACCACCAGTTTGCCGTCGAGCCCGAGCGACGCCCTGGTCGCCGGCGCGAGCGTCCGGTAGCGCTGGTACTGCTGCTGGATCTCGTCCGTATCGATGGTGTTCTGCACGATCGTACACAACGAGGGATCCACGCCATAGCGCGTCAGAAACGTTCGCGCATTCGTGCCGTAACACAGGTACCCGTCGGCCAGCCGCGCGGTGATCCGAATGAACAGCCGGCGCAGGCGGGCCGGGAATCCGCTGATGATGTTCCGCTCCCACCCGCCGGCCCAATAGAAGACCCGGATCGCCCGCAGCTTGGCATAGAGGGCGATCAGCACGTTCGAGAGAATGCCGAAGTTCCCTTCGCAGACGATGACGTCGTACCGGCGCCGCAGCAGATATCGCCACATCCCCCATTGGAAGAACACTTCGGCCCCGAGGACCGGCTTTCCGAGCGTCGTGATCCGCACGCTCTGAAAGGACCACTGCGCCTCCGCGAGCTTGCCGTTGCCGCGACGGATGGGGTCGTCACCGCCGTGGAAGACGGTCAATTGCACACCCGGCATGCGAGCGAGCCGCTCGTAGAACGACACCCGGTAGTGGAACAGGTAATTCCAGAAGATGGCGATCTTCACGTCACTCACTCGTCCGATTCCAGATCAGGAGGCGCTGCAGCTGTTCGGCTCTGAGCCGGGCGACCACGATGGGATCGTGCAGCCGCGGCACCCCCCTGACAGCGGCGAGCAGGTATCCTCCCCAGAACGCGAGGCCGCCGATGACGTATGGCGGCTCGAGCATGCGATACACGCCGCGCGCCAGCACGAAGAGCGGGTGTGAGCCGATGACCCACGCCCCGCGGCCCCAATGGATTTTCCCGCGGAACCCGCCGTCCCGGCCGCCGTGCGGTCGCCGGTGCAGCACCGGCAGCTTGGCGAGCGTCGAGCTCCGCCACCCCAGTGTGCGCAGCTTGACCTGGTCGATGATGTCCCACCCCGACACTTCCTCGAGCCCTCCGATGGCATCGAGGGCCTCGCGCCGGAAGGTCTTGAGCGCTCCGACCACGTGATTGGGCGACACACGGGAGGGCACGCCCCCGCGTGCGGCGTCCTGCAGGACCCCACCCGCTTCGCCGACCTCCGGATGCTCGTCCAGGTGGCGCAGCACGGTCGCGCAGTAGTGCTCCGGAAACACCAGGTCCGCGTCGAACTTCGAGACATAGGTGTAGCCGTCGAGCCGGTGCTGGTGATAGGCGAACGTGAATGCCCGGGCGACCGCCGGACCCATGACGTCATCCGCTCGCGCCGCGTGGCGCAACAACCGCACCCTCGGATGCCGCCCGGCCAGCAGTTCCACGATCCGCCCGGTGTCGTCCGTCGACTCGTCATCCACGATCACGATCCGGTCCGGGGGCTCGGTCTGCCGCAGCAGTGACGTCAGCATGTCGCCGACGAACCGGCCCTCGTTGCGCGCGGGAATGATCGCGAGATGGCGCATGCTACCCGGGCACCCGCACATCGTATTCGCGGCGCCACAGCTCGAACAACGCCAGGGCGAAGAGCCGTTTGGCGTTGTTCAGCCCCCGGCGCTGGCCGCGCAGCAGCCGGCTCACGACGGTGCGGTCGAACAACCGCGCATCGGCCTCCGCGAGCACGCCCGACAGGAACTTCCACCACGCGCCGCTCCCGCCCAGCCAGCGGGCGAGCGGGACGGAGAATCCCTGCTTGCGGGTGACGTCGAAGCCGCGCGGCAACAGCCGGACGGCGAGCCGTTGCAGCAGGATCTTGCGGCGCGAGTGCTGGGCCAGCGCCGCATCGGGCACCGCGCCGAGCGCGAACGCTACGACGGGCGGATCGAGAAACGGCGCCCGGACCTCGAGCGACGCGAGCATGCTGGCCCGGTCCACTTTGACGAGCACGTCGTCGGGGAGATAGCGGCGGAAGTCGCCGACCATGGCGCGCCGCAGGGCGGACAGCTGGGGCGGGCCGGCGGCGGTCTTGGCCGCCTCCGGCGACTCCCCCCCGAGCGGCCGCGTGCGGCCCAGCGGTCCGAGCAGCGCCGCGCGCGTCGCCGCGTCGAAATAGAGGTCCACCTGAGCCATAGCCCGGTCCGCACCGCCGTCGAAGCCGATCAGGTGGTTCCGCGCGGGCGTCCCAACCGGCAGCGCCCTGCCGAGGCCGGCGAGCACCCGCCGGATCGGGGCCGGTGCCCGCGCGCGCCACCGCTCCAGCCGCGGGATCCAGGAGTAGTAGCGGTACCCGCCGAACAGCTCGTCGCCGCCGTCGCCGCCGAGCGCCACCGTGGCGTGTTGCCGGACCAGGGTGGAGAGGAGGAACGTCGGCAGCATCGACGAATCGCCCATCGGCTCATCAAACTGCCGCGCGAGGAGCGGCAGCAGGTCGGGGCTGATCTCCCCCGCCTCGAGCACGTGATGGTCGGCGCCGAAATGCGCGGCCACAAAGGCGGCGTGGCCCGATTCGTCGAATCGCCCGTGACCCGGAAAGGCCACCGTGAAGGTGCGCACGCGGCTCGTCTGCTCCGCCGCCACCGCGGTGATCAGGCTCGAATCGAGTCCGCCCGAGAGCAGGACGCCGACGGGGACGTCCGCCACGAGCTGGTCCCGCACGGAGGCGGCGAGCAGCCGCTCCAGCTCGTCGGTCAGCCCGTCGATCGAGGTGGTCGGAGGCGGCGACGCGATCGACGGCTGCCAGTAGGACCAATGGGTGACCGTGCCGGTGTCGAGCGACCAGCTCAGGGCGTGCGCCGGCGGCAGCTTGCGCAGCCCCCGGAGAATGCAGCGCGAGCTGGGAACAAACGCGTACGCGAGGTAGTGCTCCAGCGAGTCGAGATCGAGCACGCGCGGCACCGCGGGGTTGGCCATCAGCGCCTTCAGCTCCGAAGCGAACTGGATCCCGCCGCGCCCGTCCAGCCAGAAGTAGAGCGGCTTCTCCCCGCACCGGTCGCGCGCCAGGAGGAGACGCCGGCGCTGCCCGTCCCACAGCGCGAACGCGAACATGCCCCGCAACCGCGCCAGGCAGTCGTCGCCCCACCGCAGGTACGCCTGGAGGATCACTTCGGTATCGCTCGAGCCGCGAAATGGACCCGCGGCCGCCTCCAGCTCGCACCGCAGCTCGCGGTGGTTGTAGATCTCACCGTTGAACGTGATGCACACGCTCGCGGCGCGGTCCTCCATCGGCTGATGGCCGGTCGGCGTGAGATCGATGACCGCGAGGCGGCGGTGACCCAGGCCGATCCGCTCGTCCACCGACCACCAGACGCCGGCGTCGTCGGGCCCACGATGCCCCATCGTGTCCCGCATCCGGGTCAAGAGCTCGTGGTCCCGCGCCGGCGCACGCGACGCCATCCCGACGATGCCGCACATCGCTACGCCAGCGCCTCGGCGTAGAGCTTTTCCAGGCGACGTGCCTGGGTCCAGCCGTTGAAGCACCGCTCGACTCTGCGCCGTCCAGCCTCCCCCATCCGATCGCGCAGAGCGTGGTCGCGGAGCACTCTGACGATGCGGTCGGCGAGCGCCGCCTGATCCCGCTCGCGGACGAGCAGCCCCGATTCGCCGTCCGCAACGACTTCCGGGATCCCGCCGACCCGGGTTGCGACGACGGGCAGCGCCATCGCCTGGGCCTCGGCGCACACCAGGCCGAACCCTTCCGCTTCTTCGGTCGGCAGCGTCACGCTGGGCGCGCACAGGACCTGCGCGCGCGTCATCCAGTGGATGACATCCTCCTGCGATACCGCACCGATGAAACGACAGCGGACCCCGGTGCTGCGCGCGAGGCGCTCGAGCAGCTGGCGGAGGGGTCCGTCGCCCAGAACGACCAGCTCGGCTTCGGGATGGTCATCCTGAACGCGGCGCATCGCACCGATGAGATCCAGGCACCCCTTTTCGGGGGCGAGCCGTCCGACGAAGAGAACGATCTCTTCCCGAACTACCGCGCGGTCGGGCTGGAAGCGCTGCAGACTGAGGCCCGCGTAGTGGACCACCGTGCGATCCGCCGGATATCCCTGCGCCAGGAGCCGCTCGCGCACGAACCGCGACACCGCGAGGAACAGCCGCCCATCGCGTTGCAACGCCGCCCGGTGCTCGAGGTAGCGGCGGTGCAGAAAGAACGAGCGGCGGGCCGCGCGGTCGGCCATCGTGGCATCGTAGCCGTGGAACGTGGCGACCAGCGGTACACCGAGCCGCCGCGCCAGGGGCATGACGAGCGTGGCGTCGGGGCCGAAGTGCGCGTGCACCAGAGCGGGAGCGATTTCCTGCAAGCGGCGACGCAAACCCGGTGCGCGACCGGAAAACTTGAACAGCAGCTCCCGCACGCGCCCCGTAGCCCCGCCCGTGTTCACGACCACGCGCCGCTCGACCGGAACCTCCACCGCATCCTCGAGCCGACAGCCGACATACCACGGCTCGAACCGCCGCAGCGCTTCGCCCTGGTCCCGGATGAACGCCTCCGAGCGACCGAGCAGCGCGGAGCGAAAGACGACCACGCGTGGCCGATCGAGCAGCGGGGACGCCGACACCCGGGAGCGGACGCCGGAGGCCACCGCGGCATCCATAACGTGGCTAGACGGCATATTGCACCACAGGCTTCCTCGCCTTGCGGCGGGCGCCGCTCGGCTCCCGGATTGCCAGCCGGCAGACCAGCGTCAGCGAGAGGAACGCCGGAATCGTCGTCTCGAACCAGAACCCGAACGTGATCATGTTGACGCAGGACCAGACGAGAACGGCGAGGGGGAAGAGTGACACCGCGCTGCGGTCGCGCCGCACGTATGTGACGGCCGTCCAGAGGCTGGATACCAGCAGGAACAGGAACAGCGCACAGCCGACCGCGCCGAGATCGATCAACATGCCGATGTACGCGTTGTGCGAGCTGCCGACGATCCATCCCTGCGACCGGGCGATCTCCAGGATGTGGACCGGTTCCCAGAAGCTGTCGTATCCGTACCCGAGCAGCGGGCGATCGGCGGCGTAGCGCAGCAGGTCGTGAAACAAGTCCGTACGGCCGGTCATCGAGAACAGATCGAGTGTGGTAGAGCGCCCGAGCATCGCCCACCGTTCGGCGCTCACGGACACATCGGGGACGAAGATGATTACCGCGAGCAGCGCGGTCCCGATCGCGGACACCGTGAGCAGCGCCATGCGGCGGTTGAACCGCAACATGGACACGACGAACAGCGCGGCACTCAGCCCGAAAAGAGAGCCGCGCGATTTGGTCAACAGCAGCATCACGACCCCGACCACGGCCAGTGTCGCCATCAGGGCGGATCGGCGACCGGTAAACCGTTTCGCCAGCACCGCCGACGACATGATGAACAGCGCGCAATACAGCGCCATGGCGTTCGGGTGCACCGACCCGCGGAATCGAAAGTCGGGATCCAGCGGGTGCATCGTCCCGAGCACGACTTCCGTCACCGCGCCGAGCAGAATGGTCGTTCCGGTGAGCACCACGGCCGCTCGGACCAGCGTTTCGAGATTCCAGCAGCGCGCGACGCCGAACGCGGCCAGCACGAGCGAGGAGAGGACGAATACCTTGCGGCTGGTGAGTACCGGATCTTCGCTCCACAGCGGACTCGCCAGGGCGAGCAGGAACAACGCGGCTGCGGGCACCGCGATGGCGGGATTCCAGCGACGCTCGGTACGACGAGAGATGAAGACGGCCACGGCACCAGCGAGCAGCAGGGCAACCACTCCCAGTCGCCGCAGCATGTTGCCGCTCTGGATGACGTCGAGGGCCGCCCCGATTTCCGCCTTGTGTTCCTGCAACCCGTAGCCGGAGATCGGCGAGAGCAGGTCGTAGGGCTCCAGCACCGCGAGAATGACGTACAGCACGAGCACCGCGAGCCACACGCGCCCCGGCAGGTAGGGAGGAGTCCTCGGTGGGTCGGACCACCCGAGCGGCTCGGGACTCCACGCACTCTCCACAGCGGCTGGGGAGGCCATCACACACACTCCGTGGCGACGGTGCGGGAGCGCATCAGTCCCAGCCGCTCGAATCGGGGTGCTGCCGCCACCGAGCGGCGACCAGCTCCGTTGCCAGGAGGGGGAAAACACCCCACGGCTCCAGCAGGTAGCGCCGCCACAGGCGTCGCGGCTCCGCGAGGAGCCGGAACCCCCACTCCAAGCCGAGCCGGCCCGCCCAGCGGGGCGGAGTGGGAATGGCGCCCGCCGCGTAGTCCACCGCCGCGCCGGCAGTGAGCACGACGCAGCCGGGGAGGTCGCCCAGGTTGTCGAGAATCCAGTGCTCCTGGCGCGGCATCCCCATCCCGACCATCAGGAGTTGCGTCCCGAAGGCGTGGATGCGCCGCAGCACGGCTCGGTTCTCCTCCCCATCACGCGTCGCATCGAAGAAACCGGGCAGGGTTTCGAGCATCAACCCGGGATGGCGCTGCCGGAGGGCGGCCGAGCCGCGGGATCCAACCTGCGCCTCCGAGCCGAGGAAGAGTACGCGCCACCCCTCGGCTGCCGCGGTCGCCAGCAACGGATCGATCCAGTCGACGTAGGTCACTCGATGCTCGGGCCGCAGCGGCAACCCGAGGAGGCGAGCGGCCAGGATGAGCGACATGCCGTCGACGTGCACGAAACGCGCACGCTTGTAGAAGGAGCGAAACTTCTCGTCGCGCTGATGCAGATAGATGCTGTGCAGATTGTGGTTGGCGATGATGCGCCGCTGCCCCGACCAGACCCCCTCCGCGACGGCGGCGGTGAGGGCCTCCATGGACAACGCATGGACGCGAACGCCCAGCAGCCGGTACGACTGCGGCTCCTCGCCTGGACGGTACCGCCAAGCCGAGTTGGCCATGGGCGCGCTCATCGTTACGGCCGCTCCGAGATGAGGGGCACCACCGCCGGAGCGGGCACTCGGTGCTCGGCATGGCGGGCGAGCACGAGCAGGATCGACCAGAGGCTCACGGCCAAGGCCCCGTCAGAAGCGAGGCTCGCCCAGGCGGCGCCGAGCCACGAGTAGGCCGGGATCAGTATCAGGTTCAGGGCGACGTTGAAGAGCGCGACGCCGACCTGCGCCGCGGTACGCAGCTCCTGGTGCCCGGCGCCGGTCAGGGCGTCGGCGGCGAAGTAGTGCATCGCCCGCAGCAATGGCAGGATCGCAAGCCAGCGAACCGCGTCGGCCACACCCGCAAAGGATTGGCCCAGGACCGCGGGGACGAGCGGCGCCAGCAAGAACAGCGCTGCGCCGGAGGCGAGGCAGTACGCTGCCGCCGCCGGGACGAGGCTCTTGGCGAGCGCGGCGACGGCGCGCACCCCGGCGGCGCCGCGAGCGAAGAACCGCGGATACGCGGCGAACACCAGCGACCGGATCGGCAGAAAGGCGACGTCGATGATGCGGTACGCGGCCCCGTAGATCCCGGTCACGCCGAGCGAGCCGAATCGGGCGAGCATCGCCTTGTCGATGTCATCGTAGACCGACCGTGCGCTGCCCGAGAGGGAGAACATCAGCCCCTCCCGCAATTCGGCTCTCCCGAAGCTGGTGGGGTGAGGCGGCCACCCAACACGTCGAGTGACCGCCACCGCCGCGATGAGCGCGGCGCACCCCGTCGACAGGGGATAGAGGATGGCCCAGAGCCCCAGGCCGCCTCCCGGGACCAGCGTAATGGTCACAGCGGCGGAGACCTTCAGCGCGCTCCAGACGACCCAGATCAGGGCCGTGCGATCGAGCCGGTCGAGGGCCTGGAAGGCCTGGCCGCTCACCTCGATCAGCGGGAGCAGCATGATGTCGGAGACGGTGACCCCGACGAGGAGCCAGAAGGGAATCCGGTCGTGCAGCAGCAGCCAGCCGAACGCGATCACGGCCAGCGCCAGCACAGCCCCTCCCCGCAGCACGGTCAACACCGCCCTGCCCCACCAGTAGTCCGGCGTGTGCACGCGGCGCGTCACGCCGCGAATGAGGAAGATCCCCGCGCCCATCCCGGCGAACGGGACCATGAGGGAAATCGCCCCGAGGGCCGCCGCGAAGGCCCCGTATCCCGCGGTGCCCAAGCGACGGGCCAGCAGGACGAAGTACAGGATCTGCGCGAGCAGCCGGATCCCCTGGGCGCCGAGCAGCCAGGCCGCGCCGGTCGCTAACCCGCGCTCCGGGAGGCGGAGGGAGGATCCCACCTTCGATGTGGTTCGCTCCACGACGCCGCGCACATCGCTCAGGTAGAAGTCGAGTCGAGCGGCCGAGCAATCCGGCGGAATGCCGATCCTGCCCACGTGGAGTGGGTTGCCGAGCGAGGCAGGCTGGCGCCCCTGGAAAAACGCGGCGCGATAGCCGGCGTTCGCCAACACCCGCTCCTGTTGGGGGTGACGTTCAGTCACCTGATCGTAGGGCATGCTGAAGAACCGGCAGGGCGCACCCAACTGCGCGTGGATCTCACTGCTGCTCCCCGCGACCTCGTGCTCCAGCTCGCGCTCCGAGAGCCCGGACAGCTTGGCGTGTGAAACGGTATGCGATCCCACCTCCATCCCCATGTCCCGCGCCGCGCCGAGCTGATTCCAGGTCATGAGATCGAGTACCGTTCCGGCGCCGTCCCGGTAGCGCAGCTCCTCTGGATCGGGATCCCGTCCGACCAGGCGATGGAGCTCGTCCAGCAATTGCTGGCGCGCCGGCACGGAAAGGGACCACGCCGCCTGCTCGAGCTCCGCCAAGAGCGACATCGTGTAGGGGCGCGGCTGGCGCGACAGCTCCGGCAAGTACTCGCGCAGCTTGCACCAGGTGCGGCCGTCGCACGTCGGATCGGTGAGCAAGAGCGCCGCCAATCGCTCGTGCCACTGGAACCAGGGCAGCCCAGCCGATGCCCGGGTCACGCCTGCGGTTGGCGGCAACAGGATGGCGTGCACGCCCTGGGCCTGCAGCACCGGCAGGGCGAGGTCGAACGCGCTGCGACACCCGTCGTCGATCGTGACCAGGACACCGCGGACCGGGGCGGCGTCACCTTCCAGTATCCTGAGGAAGTCGTCGGGGGTCAGGATTGCCTGAGTGCGCCGCAGAAACGCCAGGTGCTCTTCCAGGCGGCGCACCGAGAGGGAGTTGCGAAACAGATAGGCGTAGCGCCCCCGCGTGCGACGCTCGTCATCGACGAATCCGTGATAGCAGAGCACCGAGACCGAGCCAGGCCGGCGTGCACGAGCCAACCGGAACAGGCCGAGTCTCGAGGCTCCCTGGATCGCGAGTCCCCGCAGCACCGCGAGCCGCCTCATCACGGCGCGGCGCGCGCCACGATGATGCCGACGGCCGAGATGCCCGCCGCCACGACATAGACGCCGTTGCGGGCGAACCAGCTCCGCTCCGGAACGACGATCTGGTCGCCCGAGCGCAGCTGCGGCAACAGACGCGCGCTGGGGTCGAGGGGAGAGCCGACCTGCTTCCCGTCGCGATACACCCGGACGCCCTTCAACTTGCCCTGCTCCGTCGCACCCCCGGCCAGCGCCAGGGCATCCACGACGGTCATGGTGGGATCGACGCGGTACAGCCCGGGGTTCTTCACGGCACCGAGGATGCGGACGCGGCGCAGCAGGGTGATGCGCACTTCCTGGTTGCGGACCTGCTGCGCGTATTCCTCGAGCAACGTCCGTTTCAGCTCGGACGCGGACCGTTGGGCGACCGTGCGCACACCGAGCAGGGGAAGTACGACGGTGCCGCTTTCGTCGACCGGGAAGTCCCCGCCGAGCTGGGGCTCTCGCCAGAAAGCCAACTGGATGACATCGCCGGGAGCCAGTGGAGCTTCGAGCGCGCCCCGACTCGAATCGACCGGGGAGACCATCTGGCCGGAGCTCGGGGTCGCCGCCCCGGACAGCAGGACTGCGACGGCGATGCGCGTAAGTGTGGTGTTCATCGGGACGCTCCCGCGTACGCTGCTGCGTGGTACGACCGGTTGACGTGCCCTTCCGGACCGCGCACGTCGTTGAACACGACTCCGAGAACTCGTCCGTTCACCCGTTCCAGCCGCCGCAGCGTCAGCTCGAGTGCCGCCCGATCCGTCACGCCTTCGCGGACCACCAGGATGACGCCGTCGACGATCGCGGCGATTGTGGCCGCATCGGTGATCCCGGTGAGCGGCGGCGTGTCGATCACGACCAGGTCGTACTGGGACCTCGACTGGTCGAGCAGGCGCGCCATCCCGGGGGACTCGAGCAGCTCGGCGGAGTGTGGCGTGGGAGAGCCGGCGGGGATGACCGAGAGCGTATCGCGGCCCAGCACCCGCAGCTTCGTGCAGACGGTCGGGAGATCCGCCGAGCCCGCGAGCAAGTCGCTCAGCCCGTAATTGGGAGTGGGCGAGTGGAAAAACGCCGCGACACCGCTGCCGCGGATATCGGCGTCGATCAGCAGGGTCTGCACGCCGTGACTGGCCCGCGTCAACGCCAGGTTGCACGCGGTCAGCGTCTTACCCTCACCGCGCGTGGAGCTCGTCACGGCGATGGCGATCGGCCCGCCGTTGGTCGGGATGCCTCCGCCGGAGAATTTCAGATCGACGGCAAGAGCGCGAAACGCCTCCAACGTGAGCGAGTTGTCTTGCAGCAGCCGGGCCGAACGGCGGTCCGGTTTCGGCGACACCAGCGTGTCGGCCGAAGCCTGCAGCACCGGCCCCGGCCGTCGCAGCCGCGGGAGCACCGCCAGAATCGGCAGGCCGACCGTGCGCTCCACCTCGACCCGTTCGTGCAGACGCGAATCGTGCAGCTCGCGCAGAATGGCGAGGATGAGTCCGAATCCCAGACCCATGAACAGCCCGAGGGCGAGGTTCATCGGCACCCGGGGCCAGGACGGCCGGTACGGCGCCGAGGCAGCGTCCACGATCCGCACGCTGGGGAGTCTGACGGCTTCCGCCACTTCCGCCTCCTGCAGCCGCGTCCGCAGCATCTGCCACACTTCCGCGATGCTCGACCGCTCGCGCTCCAGGCGCGCCGACTGGACCGCCACCCCCGGAATGACCGCCAGACGACGACTCAGCTGGCCCTGCGTCACACCGAGCGACCGGACCTGCAGGGCCAGGCCCTGCTCGTAGCTCGACGCGATGGCGTGCAGCTGCCGCTCGATATCGGCGATCCGCGCATCGACGGCCACGACGTCGGCGTTCTGGTCGGTGCGCCGCAGCGCGAGGTCCACGCGCCGGTTTTCCAGATCGTTGAGACTCGCGAGCAGGCCGGTCACGGCCTCGTTCCTGAGGAGCGCGGGAAACCCCGCGAGGTCGCGGAACCGCTTGCTCGTGCCCGGTGCGGAATCGATCCCCTGGATCAGGTTGGAGAGCGCGTCGTGCTCGGCGATCAACTGGTCGCGCTGCGCCTGGACCTGGATGTCCTGTTGTGTCTCCTCTGACGCCCGCTGGTCCAGGGCGACCACCTGGTGCCGCGAGGAGAACGTCGCGATGCTGTCTTCGACGGTGGAGAGCTGGTTGCCCAGCCGGCCCACCTGATCCCGCAGGAACGCCGCCGTCGCCGTGGCGTCGGCGCGCTGCAGGTCGGTGCGCAGCCGCATGTAGCTGCGCGAAATCCCGTCGCACAGCTGCTGCGCGGTGGCCGGCGTGCCGCCCCGGCACGTCAGCTCGATGAGATCCGCCTCGCGATTGACGAGCGCGGCCGCAAGACGGCCCTGGGTGCGCTCGACCGCGCGGGGAAACGGGTCGACGCGGATCTGCAGGTCGCCGGCCCCGAGCGTCGCCGGCATGCGCAGTCCGATCCCTGCGAAGTGGGACAGCGAATCCCGTGATACGGCGGCGAGGACACTGTCCCCGCCGGACACGTCACGGACCTGGTAACTGCCGCTGCCGGTCGAATCGCGTACGATCCGATACTGCCCGGCCGGGGCGCCTCGCTCCACGGAAAACTCCGGGAAGACGTCCCCCGGGCGCCGCTCCACCCCGTCGGCCAGGACGGTGACGGGAAGAGCCAGGTCCGTCACCACCGGCTCCACCACGCTGCGGCTGCTCAGGAGATTGATCTCCGTCTGGATCTGGCCCACGGTTCCCAGCCGCTCGAGCACGTCCAGGGCGGGTGATTCCTGGTGGCCGGCCTGCCGCTCGACCAGGAACGTGGTCGACGATTTGTAGGTCCTGGGCCAGAACCACGTCACCAGAGCCGTCGCGGTCAGCACCGCCAGAGTGCTCAGCACGATGACCCAGCGCCCCCGCCGCAGCAGGGACCCGACCCGGTGCAGGTCGGGATCCGGCGACCGCGCGCGTTGCAGGTACCGGCCCGTTCGGGGCACGACGCGGCCCTGGAGCGATTGTGCGGTCTCTCGAACGGTGGGAAGTCGTGTGCTCATCGTGCCCCCGTGCCGCGCAGGACGGCGGGAATCGTCTTGAGGAGGATCAGGCCGTCGAGCCGCAACGACCAGTGATCGATGTACTCGAGATCGAGCTGCACCCATCGCTCGAATCCGATTTCACTGCGCCCGCTGATCTGCCACAGGCAGGTGAGTCCCGGCGGCATGCTGAAACGCCGCATCAGCCAGCCTTCGCTGAAGTGCCCCACGTCCCGCACCGGCAGCGGGCGGGGACCGACCAGGGACATTTCGCCCTTGAGCACGTTCCACAACTGGGGCAGCTCGTCGAGCGAGCTGGCTCTGAGAAAGCGACCGAGCGGCGTGACGCGTGGATCGCGGGCGATCTTGAAGACCGGGCCCTGGGCTTCATTCATCTCTTCCAGGTCGGCCTGCCGGGCCTCCGCATCCGGCACCATCGTGCGGAACTTGATCATGCTGAACAGGCGCTTGTTGAAGCCGTACCGCCGCTGGGTGAACAGGACAGGCCCGGGGCCGTTGAGCTTGATGAGGGCGGCGATCACCAGGAGCAACGGCGCCAGCACCATCAAGCCGAATGCCGCACCCACCAGGTCGATGACCCGCTTGATCACGAGATGGAAGTCGTCCTGCACCACCTTCACCGTGCGAAACGCGGGCTGCTCGTACCCCACCCGTCCGAGCGACGGCTCGAAAATGTCCGCCAGGTAGGTGGACTGAACGCCGAGGCGCTCGCATGTGTGGATCGCCTCCTGGATCCGCTCGTAGCACGACTTGATCGGGAGGGCGATGAGCACCTCGTCCACGACCCGGCGCATCAGCACCGCTTCGAGCTCGGCGAGGGTGCCGAGCTGGCGGGGGAGGTTCGCCGACTCAACCGGCCCATCGAACGAGTCGACGAACCCGATCAACGAGGCTGCTCCAGCGGCGCCGTCCTGCCCTCGCAGGAGACGGCACAGCGCCTGGGCGCGCGGACCGCTCCCGACGATCAGCACTTCGCGGCGGCGTCCCGACACCGGCGCCGCGAGGGCGCGCACGAGCCAGCGCGCGGCCAGGACGGTGGGAATGGCGAGGGCCCAAAACAGCGCGACGGTTTCCAGCGTGAACGATCCCGTGACGCTGAACAGCCGGAACGCCAGCGTCGGCAGCGTGCCGAGCGACACGGCGGCCGCTACCCGCGCCAGCTCCTCAGCGGGCGTGTCGGTCCGCCACCGGCGGTAGAGCCCGAGCCAGTGGAAGGCGCGGTTCCAGCAGATCGCGAAGACGACGACGAGGAGGAACTTCTCGACGGTGATCCGCAGGGCGAGGAACTCCGCGACACCGTGAGGGAGCGCGTCGAGGTTGCGGATGATGAGGGCGCCGCCCAGCGCCAGGACGCCGGCGAGCTGGTCACTGGCCCGGAGCGCGCGAAAGACGAACGCGGAGGGCGAGCGCGCTGGGCCGAACGGCCAGGTCCACTGGCGCAACGCGGGGAGCTCGCGCCCGACCTCCCATTCACCCGTCGTCACGCTTCCCCCGCTGCCCAACCAAAAACCGAGCCGGATTGCGGCCGAGATTCCCTCATCGATCCCCACGGAGCCGGCAATGGACCTGCAGACCTACACGGACACCACTGAGACGGCGGGCCGCGGGGCGACGCGTTGGCCGGCCGAAAAACTACAAAAATTGCTACCGAGATATTGTGTGGAAGATCCGCCGCATGTGTCGCATGTTGCGCCGCTTCGCTGAATGTGACCGAACGCGTCGCGTGCGATCCAGCAAAGCGCGACGAGTTGCCACGACGAGTGTGGGCTGGATCACAGAAGCTCAGGCAAGACGCGAGAGCCGCGGATCCCGATCTTCGGCGATCCGCGGCTCCGGTGCTACGGGAATCGAGCGCTTACGTGGCGGGAAGGCCTTTCAAGAACCGGGCGACGAACGGGGACACGACTATTTCCGCTTTTCGGCTTTGCTCTTGCGCTTCTGGTCGGCACGAGAGGAACGCGCGTAGCTCTGGATGTCCTTGAAACGACCTTTGGCGTCCCGAACGGCGTAGAGTTTTTTTCCGGATGCGCTGCGGTGGGTAGTGCGTCGGCCCTTCGCCATGGTACTCCTCCGTGAGAGGGAATTGGTTCACCCCCGCTCACGATGGCGGCGGAGCGCGCAAACGGCAAGCGTGTCGCTCCGGGC
>DATJJY010000132.1:0-31378 GCA_035491895.1 Gemmatimonadales bacterium | reverse complement strand
ACCTGGTCGTAGCTGATGTAGGTCGTGCCCCAGCCCTTGTCCGCGGCCACCTTCGTCAGCGCCGCGGTCAGCGTCGTCTTCCCGTGGTCCACGTGCCCGATCGTGCCGACGTTCACGTGCGGCTTGTTGCGCTCGAACTTTGCCTTGGCCATTTGCATCGTCCTCGGTATTCAGTAGTCTGTCATCGGTCTCTACCGAAAACCGATGACTGGTAACACCTCGATGACTGATAACACCTCAGAGAAAACAGCCGTCAGTTCCCAGAGCTCGCGAGCGGGATTGAACCGCTGACCTCGTCCTTACCAAGGACGCGCTCTACCGACTGAGCTACGCGAGCCAATCAGAGCGGGCGACGGGGCTCGAACCCGCGACCCTCAGCTTGGAAGGCTGATGCTCTACCAACTGAGCTACGCCCGCGCGCTCCCCGCGCGCCCCAGTGGTGGGGGAAGGATTCGAACCTTCGTAGGCCGAAGCCGGCAGATTTACAGTCTGCTCCCTTTGACCGCTCGGGCACCCCACCAGGTCCCCTGCCGACAGATCGGCTCGTACTCCTTCGCCCACTGACAACGCACCCCGCGTGAGCCCCGCGGGGTGGATTGTTCGCGCAGCGCGAATCGAGTTGCGATCTCCGCTCCGGCAACGTGAGCTGACGAAGGGACTCGAACCCTTAACCTGCTGATTACAAATCAGCTGCTCTACCAGTTGAGCTACGTCAGCTGGTGGTCCTCAAACTTTTCAGACTCATAGCTTAACCCCGGCATGCGATGAAGGCAAGGGAAGCAACGGGAACGAGTTACATTGGGACCGTGACGCCACCCGCACTGCGGCGGGCTTTGTCGGCCCTCGACTACTTCTGCTTCGGTTTCGGCAGTATGGTCGGCGTCGGATGGCTCGTGGTGATGGCGGATTGGCTGGGCCGGGGCGGCCCCGCCGGAGCCGCCATCGCCTTCGCCGCCGGTGGCCTCTGCCTCCTCCCCATCGCCCGGACCTACGGGATCCTGGTCCGGGACCAGCCCGACGCCTCAGGTGAAGTCGCTTACACCGAGGGGATTCTCCCACCGGTCGTGAGCTTCGGCGCCGGCTGGGTCATGGTCCTCGCCTACGCCATCGTCTGTCCCTGGGAAGCCGTCGCCATCGGAAACCTCCTCGCCCGCCTCTTCCCCGGAATCGACCACGGCGCCCTCTACGCGGTGGCGGGGCGCACGATCTACGCACCGCGGCTCGCCGTCGGTATCTGTCTGACAGCGCTGATCGGATTGATCAACTACCGCGGGATCCGCTCGAGCGGGCGGTTGCAAACTGGGACCACGCTGGCGCTCCTGGCCTGCGTCACCGTGTTCGTCGCCCTGGGATTGCTCCACGGTCACCCGGCCGGGCTGCGGCCGCTGTTCGCTCGACCCGGTGCCGGCGGCGCACTGGTGTCGACGCTGCTCGTGCTCCAGATCGTTCCGTACTTCATGACGGGGTTCGAGTCGATCGGCAAAGCAGCGGAAGAGGCGCGCCCCGGGTTCGACCCGCGCGGATTCGGTCGTGCGATGACGCAGGCGGTGCTGGGTGCCGCGGTATTCTACGTGCTGGTCATCGCCGTCACCGCGCTCATCTCGCCCTGGCGCGAGCTGGTCGATCAGGGCTTGGGCCCCGACACGGTGTTCGCCCGTGCCTTCGGCTCCACGGCGATCGCCCGGCTGATCATCGCCGGGGCGCTGCTCTCCCTCATCAAGGTGTTCAACGGCAACTTCGTCGCCGCGACCCGCCTGCTCTTCGCGTTGGGGCGACGCAACCTCGCTCCGCCCGCGCTCGGGCGTGTGCACCCACGCTTCGGCACACCCGCCGTCGCGGTCGCCTGCCTCGCCCTACTCACCGCACTCGCCGCGTGCCTCGGCGATGCCGTCCTGATTCCGATCACAGAGGTCGGGTCGCTCGCGGCGGGCCTCGGGTGGTGCGCGGCCTGTGTCGCGCTGATCGTTCGGAGCCGCCGCATGGGCGCGACCCCTTGGGTCGCCGTCGCAGGCGTAATAGTGAGTGCCGCCATCGTATTGATGAAAGTGGTTCCGTCGATCCCCGGCAGTTTCAGCCGGATGGAATGGATCGCGTTTGTGGCTTGGGCCGCGCTCGGACTGTTGGTGTGGTTCGTGAAACGATCAGATGGCCGAGTGGAGGGGGCGTAAGGACGCCGCGCCGCGGGGGCGCACGGCCGGGACATGACTACCGTGTCCTAACTTGAGCCGTCCCCGCGGTCCCGGGCCCGAGCGCCCCCGCGGGGAACGCGTCCGACCCCCCCTCCACTCGGCCATCACCACAGAGGCACTTCCTACCGAACGAATCTCACCGCGGTCCGGAAGGTAGGTGCTCCAACAAGTATCGAGTAAGCAACGTGTAGATGTGCAGCGTCGTCCCGCGCCCCTCGCAGATACAGTGCGTGCGGTTCGGATACACCATGAAGTCAAACTGCTTGCCGAGCGACACGAGCCGGTTGGCGAGGCGCTCCGATCCCTGGTAGTGCACGTTGTCGTCGCCCGAGCCGTGCACCAGCAGCAGGTGCCCCTGCAATCCGTCGGCGTAGGTGATCGCGGACGCGAGCCGGTAGCCGTCGCCGTTCTCCGACGGGAGCCCCATGTAGCGCTCCTGATAGATCGTGTCGTACAACCGCTCGTCGGGAACCGGGGCGACCGACATCCCGACGGCGTACACCTCGGGGAAGCGGAACATCGCCTGCAGCGTGCTCGACCCGCCGCCGCTCCATCCCCAAATCGCCACCCGGGTCGAGTCGAGATAGGGACGTGACCGCGTCAGCGCGCGGACGGCGTCCGCCTGCTCTCGACTCGAGAGCACACCGATCTGGCGGTACACGACCTTGCGCCAGGCCCGGCCGCGCGGCGACGGCGTACCGCGATTGTCCACGCTCGCCACCACGTACCCCTCGTCGGCCAGCATACGGTGCCACAAGCCGAGCGTGCCGTACCACTGGTCGCGCGCCGTCTGCCCGGCGGGCTCCCCGTAGACGTACATCAGCAACGGGTATGTCTTGGTGGAGTCGAAATTGCGTGGGCGGATCATCCAGCCGTCGAGCGACACGTTGCCGCCGACCTTGACCTTGAAGAACTCGACGGGCCGCTCGCGCAGCGAATCGACGGCGGCGCGCAGCGGCGCGTTGTCGACCAGCGTCCGCACCGACTGATGGGTGGGCAGCCGCACCAGCTCCGTTACGGGCGGCGTATCGAAGCTCGAGGCGGTGTGAATCGCCCAGCGCGCGTCGGGGGAGACGTCGTAGGCGTGGGTCCCCCGCGCCGCCACCGGTGTGATGCGCTCGGGCCGGCCGCCGCCCTGGAGACTGATGCGATAGAGGTAGCGCTGCGTGGCGTTGTCGGGTGACGCGACGTAGTAGAGCCAGCCGCCGGGCTCGTCCACCGCCGCGACCTCGATGACGTCGAATTGACCGGGCGTCATCAGCGTCGCCGCCCCGCCCTGGCGCGGAACGGTGTACACATGCCGCCATCCGTCGCGCTCGCTCACCCACAGGAATCGTGTCCTGCCCCCGAGCCACTGCAGGTCGTCGACGACGTCCACCCAGGCGCTGTCCCGCTCGGTGAGCACGGTGCGTGTGCCGCCGGTGACCGGGTCGGCCACCAGTACGCGGTCGGTATTCTGCTGCCGATTCATGCGCTGCAGCACCAGCTCCTTCGAGTCGATCCACTCCATGCGCGGCAGGTAGTTGTCGCGCGCGTCGTCGGGGAGAAAGATCCAGGTCGGCTGCCCGCCGTCGGCGCTCACGATCCCGGCCTTCACAGCGGAGTTTGGCGTGCCGGTCTTGGGGTACTGGATCGGGGTCGTGTAGGGGTAGAGGGAGTCGGTGTCGTTGATCAGCGTGTACGTCCTCACGCCGCTCATGTCGAAGTGCCAGAAGGCGATCCGGGTGCCGTCGGGCGACCAGCGGAACCCGTCCCGCAGGTCGAACTCTTCCTCGTAGACCCAATCGGTCATCCCGTTCACGTGCAGCGAATCGCCGTCGATCGTCAGGCGGGTGACCTTTCCGTCCGCCAGCCGTTCGACGAACAGGTCGCCGCGGCGCACGTAGGCGACGCGGTCGCCGGTGGGGGAGAACTTGGCGTACATCAGAGACGACGGCGGCGCGTCCGGGCCCCCCAGCTGCGTGAGGGTGCCCCGCTTCGTGTTGAACACCCAGTAGTCGCCCCGCGTGTTGCGGCGCCACACCTTGCGCGTGTTGGTGAAGACGAGCAGCAGCGAATCACCGCGCGCCCAGTCGTACTCGTCGATGTCGATCGGCTCGCGCGCGCCCTTGGGGGTGAGCTGGCGCGCGGAGACGACGACCGTGCGCGCGCCAGTCGCCGTCTCGTAGCGCACGATATCCGAGGAGCCGGGCGCCAGCGCCGACGGCTCGAGCGTCTGATAGGCGTTACCGCCCTCGGTCCAGCGTGCCCCGCCGAAGAACTTGCCGGCGAAGTCGCGCGAGGCGTAGAGCCGCCGCAACATCTCGGTCGTGCGCGCCGGCAGCTGGGCGGCGGCGCTGTGCGGCAGCGATGAGACGGCGAGCAGCAACCCGAACCACGAGCGACGCATGCGATCCCTCCGAGGAGCGTGTCCGCAGCGGAAGATGCGGGGCGCCGGGAGTTGCGCAATCGCCGCTTCGGCGTCATGGTGGTGGTCGAAACAGGTACCAGCGGCCGGCACCCGATCGGGAGGCACACCCATGAGTCTGATGGAGCGGGCGAAAAACATCGTACTGCAGCCGAAGACCGAATGGCCGGTGATCGACGCCGAGCAGACGAGCACCGGAGCACTCTACACCGGCTACATCATTCCACTGGCCGCGATCGGTCCGATCGCGCAGATCATCGGTTGGTCGGTGTTCGGCATGAGCCTGCCGTTCGTGGGGACGTTCCGCATTCCCATCGGGTATGCCGTGCGCACCGCGGTCATCACGTACGTCGCGAGCCTGATCGGCACCTTCGTGCTCGCCTTGATCATCGATGCGCTCGCTCCGACGTTCGGCGGCCAGAAGAATCAGATGCAGGCGCTGAAGGTCGCCGCCTACTCCTCGACGGCAGCCTGGCTCGCCGGGATTTTCGGCATCATCCCCGCGCTCGCCATCCTCGGGCTGCTGGGGCTGTACAGCCTGTACCTGCTCTTCCTCGGCCTGCCCATCCTGATGAAGGCACCGGAAGACAAGGCGATGGGCTACACCGTGGTGGTGATCATCTGTGCGATCGTCTTGTGGATCATCATCGCCTACATCACACGCCAGTTCATGTGGCGTCCGGCGGCGATGGGGATGCCGGGAATGTAGGCAGGGCTTACAGCAGGCTTTCCAATGGCGGCAGAGTCAAATCTGCCGCCATTTCGTTCCCTGGGGCGTGTCTTCGATCTCGATGCCCTTCTCCCGCAACTCCTCACGGATCCGGTCGGCTGCGGCGAAGCCGCGGGCTGCCCGCGCCGCCTTCCGTGCCGCGAGCCGGTCCTCCACCCAAGCAGACAGCTCGGCATCCACAGCCACTGCCGAGGGACAGACATCCAGCACCTCGTCGATCAGCCGCCATGTCTCGAGCGCCGCCGAGCCGGGCCTGGACCCCTCATCCATCAATCGGTTGCCCTGCGTCACGAAGTCGTTCACCGCCGCGAGGGCCCGCGGGGCGTTAAGATCGTCATCCAGCGCCTCGCGCAACTGCCCCGCGACTTGGGCGGCGAGTGCGTCGAACTTCGCAGCGCCGGTGCCCGGGCCGGCCGCGGCGAGCAGCCGGTCGCGAAACACCCCGAAGCGCCGTGACGCGTCGCGCGCGCCCGCCAGTGCCTCGTCGTTGTAATCGAGCTCCTTGCGATAATGCGTCTGGAACGTCAGCAGCCGGATCGCGCCCGCGTCGACGCCCTCCTCCTTCAGATCGCGGGCGGTGAGGATGTTGCCGTAGCGTTTCGACATCTTCGTTCCGCGGATGTTGAGAAACGCGCCGTGCATCCACGCGCGCGCGAACGGCTGACCCGTCACCGCCTCCGACTGCGCGATCTCGTCTTCATGGTGGGGGAAGATCAGGTCCACGCCGCCCGCGTGAATGTCGAGCGTCTGCACGCCGAAGCGCCGGCCGATCTCGTCCAGCGACATGGCCGAGCACTCGAGATGCCAGCCGGGCCGGCCGCGCCCGAACGGGGCGTCCCACGCGGCGCCGACCTGCTCGTCTGTTGCGTCGGCCGCCTTCCACAGGGCGAAGTCGCTCGGATTCTCCTTGGCGTACTCGTCGCTCGCCACCCGCGCGCCGACCTTGATCTCACGCGTATCGAGCCGCGACAACCGGCCGTAGGTCGCAAAGCGGTCGATCGCAAAGTACACCGAGCGATCATCGCCCTGATACGCCACTCCCTTGGCGAGCAGCCGCTCGACGAGCGACACCATCGCCGGGATCGTACCCGTCGCGCGCGGATACACCTGCGCCGGGAGGATGCGCAGGAAGTCGCGATCCTCGAAGAACGCCTTCACGAACGGCTCGGTATGCGCCGCGAGCGGCTTCCCGGCCGCGGCGGCCGCCTTGATCGTGCGGTCGTCCACGTCCGTGAGGTTCATGATGTGGAAGACGTCGTACGCCGAGTGCTCGAGCCAGCGGCGCAGCAGGTCCTCGAACAGGAAGGTGCGGAAGTTGCCGATGTGCGCGTAGTTCCACACCGTGGGGCCGCAGGTGTAGAGCGTCACGCGCGGCGGGGCGAGCGGGGCGAACGGCTCGACCTGCCGCGTGAGAGTGTTGTAGAGGCGGAGGCTCATGGACGCGGCTCGTCCACGACGCGCACCGTCCGCGGCACCGAGATCTCGATCCCCTCACGGTCGAATCGGTTCTTGATGCGGCGCCGCACCTCGCGTTCCGCATCCGATTGCGTCCCGGGATAGACGTCGACCCACAGCCGCAGCACCACGCCGGTATCCGACATCTGCTCCACCCCCGCCACGCGCGGTTCGCCGCTCACCATCGGCTTCCAGGCAGGGTCTTCGGCGAACTGCCGCACCTCTTCCTGCAGCAACGCGAGCACGCGGTCGATGTCTTCGCGGTACGCGACGGTCACGTCGACCACCGCCCGCGACCACTGGCGGGTCAGGTTGGATACGACCGTGATCTGACCGTTGGCGACGAAATGCGAGACGCCGTACGCGTCGCGCAGCGTCGTGCAGCGCAGCGTGAGCCGTTCCACCGTCCCCTCGACCCCCGCGATACGAACGACATCGCCTACCCGGAACTGATGCTCCAACAGGATGAAGAATCCGCCGATGAAGTCCTTCACGAGACCCTGCGCGCCGAGGGAGAATGCCAGCGCGACGACGCCAAGCCCCGCGAGCAGCGGCGCGACATTGACGAACAGGCCGAGGACGGTCAGCAGCGCGACGATCGCGATGACCGCGGTGCCGATGCTCTGCATCAACCCGGCGAGCGTGCGGCCGCGCCGCTCCGCGTCCGACACGCGCGTCGGATCGTGCTCGTGCGCGGCCCGCTCGATGCGCCGGGCCAGACTCCGAAGGAGCCGCAGCGCAAGCCAGGCCAACACCAGGATGACTGCGGTCTGCAGGAGCCTGCGCAGCAGATCGGCGTCCTCGAGCCGCAGCGATGTCAGGAGGTGTTTCCAGGCTCCGGCTGAATCGGGGAGGAGGGGTGGCGCGGGCGGATGCTGCATCGTGGCCGAAACGTAGAAACGAGCCCCCGGAGCGTCAACGCGGTGCGACCTCCGCTGCGTCGTGGCTCGCTTCGTCCAGTGTCTTCAGCCGCACCCGCGAAGCCCGCACGCTGAGACGGTGCGCGCGGCACACCGCCAGCGCGGATTCGGCGCTGCGCCCGCCGAGGTCGGCTTCCAGACCCGTCGCGGTGACCCGAAAGCCGGGCGGCGCCTCGAGCGGCGGGACGTCGAGCACCACCTCGAGCACCCGCCCGCCGAGCAGCGACGTCGCCGGAGCATCGACGACCAGGCGCCCGGCGCGCAGCACCAGCACCCGGTCGACGAGTCGCTCGAGGCCCACGGGGTCTGCCGACGACAGGAGCACGCTGCCCCCCGTGACCACGAGTCGTTGCAGCCGATCGCACAGATCGCGGCGCGTGACCGCATCGAGCCCGGCGAACGGCTCGTCCAGGGCCACGATGCGGCGACCGCCGAGCAGGCTCTGCGCCAGCAGGAGGCGCCGCCCGTCTGCCAGCGGTAGCCGGGCGGCACGCTGCGAGGCCCGGTCGCTCAAGCCCGACGCGTCCAGCGCATCGCGTACTTGCACCTCCCGTTCCCGTCCGGCGGCGTGGGCACGGGCGTAGTACTCCAGCACCTCCCGCACCGTGAATCCGGGTGGGAATGCCGGATCGCGCGGCGCGAAGCCGATCGAGCGGCGCGTGTCCGACCCGACCGTCCAGCCTGCGATACGGACGACGCCGGCGCTGGGACGCAGCACGCCGGCGATGAGCTGCAGCAGCGTCGTCTTCCCCGCGTCGGCGGCGCCGACGAGGCAGACGATTTCCCCCGCTCCGATCTCGAACGTCGCTTCCGCGACCGCCACCACGGCGGGGCGACCCCATCCACGCGGAAAGACGCGCCGCACCCCCCGGACTTGAATCGCGCTGGTCACGGACTCACGACCGCCCGGCCGGCACGGGAGCGTGCTATGGCGAGCCCTGCCAATATCCAGAGCGCGGCGTGCGCCGCCGCACCCAGGTCCGCGCTCGCGAGACCCCGATAGCGCCACAGCCCCGGCAAGATTTCGAGGGCCGCCGCGATCGCGCAGCGCAACGGGCCGGGATGTGGATGCGCCAGGATCGCCTCTGGCGATTGCCCGCCGGCGAGTGCCAGCCAGATCAGCCACGCTCCGACGAGCACGTTCCCGCCCGACCAGGCGAGGGCCAGCGTCCAGGCGCTCATCGCGGCGGCGGTCACGAGACCCGCCAGCGCGATACCGATTCCCACGTGCACAGCGGCTGCGAGCACAAGGACCGCGGCTCCGCCTGTGGCGGCGAGCCAGCGCCCCACCGTCATCGCGCCGGGGGATCGTGGATGGAGCAGGGCCGGTCCGATGGCGAGGCGGTCGGCACGCGCCCCCGCCAGATACGCGACGCACAGCGTCGCGCCGCCCCCAGCCACGAGGAGCACCGCCGCGAGCGGGTCGGAGACGGCGGCGGTCCGGTCGAGTCGCAGCACCACGGCGAGCAACAGCACCAGCCACACACCGAGGCGCGTGCGTAGCAGCCGGATCCGCAGAAAAGGCCATTCCGACAGGGCACAACGGAGGAAGCCCATGGCGGACAGAATAGGAGATGCGGGTCTTTGGAGTGGTACCGAATCTGCGCGAACCGGCGCGAAGTATCGCGCCGATCAGTCGTGCGGGCCTTTCCTCCAGGCCTGCGCCGCTTCGCTCACGGCACGAGCGAGCGGGGCGGGATCGAAGCGGACGGGATCCGCCGCCGGGAGCCCGGTTTCATCCTGGGCACTCCGCACCGCCGCACGCGCGGCCCCGTCATCCAGATCGTACGTGTTGAGACAGATCCCGATCACCTTCGTCGGCAACACTGGACGAGCGGCGGCTTCGTACAATTCGACGAGCTCGGAGAGCGGCGGGATCTTCACCCACGGCGTGCGGCCGTGGTAGTCCCCGATGTAGTCGCGCGACGACTGGTGACACAGGATCAGGCCGCGCGGCATCGAGCCGTGGAGCAGGCCCAGGGTCACGCCGGAGTACCCGGGGTGCAGCAGGCTGCCCTGCCCTTCGACGAGGACGATGTCGGAGTCCTGCGCGGCTTTGAGCACCAGCTCCTCGGCGGCGCCCGCGATGAAGTCGGCGACCACCGCGTCCACCGCCGTCCCCCACCCCTCGATGAAGATCCCCGTTTGTCCGGTCGCGACGAAGCGCGCCTTGTGGCCCGCGCGCACGAGCGCGTTCCGGACCTCGAGCATCGCGGTCATCTTGCCGACGTTGCAGTCCGATCCCACGGCGTGCACGACGTAGGCGTCCACCTCCCCGGCCCGGCCGTCGGCGATCGGCAGGTTGGCGGGAGGCTTCCGCGCATCGAGGATCCGTACGCCGAGCCGCCGGGCGAGGGGCCCGAGATCCGGATCGTCCGCGATGAACGTATGGAGGCCGCTCCAGATTTCGACGTTGCGCTCGATCGCCAGCTTGAGCCAGGTGCGCCACTCGTCCGGCAGCCGTCCCCCGGCGGGTGCGATGCCGACGATGAGCGCCGTGGCCCCGCCGCCCGCGGCCAGCGCCGCCGCGAAGTCCCCCACCACCGGGATCGACCCGCCGAATCCCAGGATGTCCTGCACCGTCTTCCCCGCCTCGAGCCGGTCGAATACGGCGACGATCCGCTCGGGGAAGTAGCGAATGCACGAGTTGGCCGTCTTCGACGTCATCGGGCCGAATTGTCCGTCGGCCACGATGAGGAAACGATGGTCGGCGGGAGCGGTCATGGCTGCGGCGTGAGGACCTGACGGCGGGCGCGGCTCGCCCGCAAGACGGCCGGCTGGAGGTCGGCGCCCTCGCCGTAGACCTCACCGTGGAGCAGGTGGCGCACGAGCACCAGTGTGAGAGCGAGCAGCGGCACGGCGACGATCAGGCCGATCGGCCCGAGCAACGTGCCCATGGCCAGCACGCCGGCGATGGTGAGCGCGGGTGGGATCGCCACGGTGCGCGACATGATCCAGGGAACGAAGATGTTGCTGCCGAGAAAGTGCACCACGATCCCCAGCAGCAGCACGGCCATCACGTGCAGCCAGCTTCCCTGCCCGATCACGAACAGCGCGGGCAGGATCGTGGAGATGATGGTCCCGAAGAACGGCACGAGGGCGGCGAGGCCGGTGAACAATCCGAACGCCAGCCAGAACGGCACGTCGAGGAGCCAGAGCCCCACCGCGGTGAAGAGCGCGAAGATCGTCATCGCGAGGAGCTGGCCGGTCACCCAGGCGCGCAGCGTGGCCGCCATGTCCGTCAGGATGCGGGCCGCGCGGTCGCGATACCGCGGGCTGACGAGGGCGAGTACGCCGTCGCGATACACGGTGGGCCGGAGCGCGAAATACACCGCCATCACGAGCACCGCGGCGCCATCCAGGAACAGCCGTCCGCCGGCGCGCAGGTAGAGGACGAAGGCGCCGCGGAGATATTCGGTGACGTCACCGAGCACCGAGGCGACGAGCCCCCCCTGCTGATCGGTGATCGCCGTCTCGCGCAGCAGCGGGTATTGCAGGCTGAGGCGCTCGAGCACCCCCTGGATCGAGGCGAGCGTCTGCGGCAGGCTGGTGAAGAGCGCGCGGGTCTGAACCACGACGGGCGGCACGAGCAGCATCCCGAGTCCCACCAGCGCCGCGGCCGAAACGGTCACCGCGATAGCCAGCCCCAGCCCGCGCACCATACGAAAACGGTGCTCCAGCACGTCGGTGACGGCGCTCAGAAAGACGGCGACCAGCACCGCGAGCAGCACGATGAGCAGCACCGCCACGACCCGGATCGCGAGCCACACGACCAGGGCGCCAACGAAGAGCGCCACGAACGTGGCGCTCGAGACTCGGGGCCGCTGCGGCGTCTCGCTCAGGAGTGATGCTCGTCGTCGTCGACCAGCTCTGCTTCGGTCGCGCCCTTGCCGAGCTGCCTGGTTTCGGGCGGCGAGCCTGCTCCGAGCAGGCCCATCCGCTGCTTCAGCGCCACGAGCTGCTGATCGGCATCGGCCTTCTCGAGTGAATGGAATTGCTGCATCAGCGAGTCACCCGAGAGGTCGTCGTTGACTTCCGCCGCGGCGATCAGCTTGCGCTCCTCGTGCTCGATCTGCTCGGCCATTCGCTCGAACGTTTCGAACGCGCTCTTGTCCGACATCGACGACATCGTTTCCTGAATGCGCTTGTGCGCTTCGGCGCGCTTGGCGCGCGCGATCAGGATGTTCTTCTTCCGCTTCGCCTCTTCGATCTTGTCGTTGAGCTGCCGCAGCGACTGCTTGAGCTTCTCCGTCTCTTCGCGGTGCTTGACCCAGGTCTCCTGCAGCTGCACCGCCCCTTGCACGTGCTCGTTGTAGCGGAGCAGAGCCTGTTTGGCGAGATCGTCGCGGCTTTCGCGCACGGCGAGCTCGGCCCGCTTCTCCCATTCTTCGGCGAGCTTCTTCTCCTGCTCGGCCTGGGCCGCCAGCCGCTTTTCGTCGGCGATGGCGGAGGCGACCTGCTGCTTCGCCTTGGCCAGCTGGGTCCGCATGTCGACGATCAGCTGGTTCAGCATTTTTTCCGGATTCTCGGCACGCGAAATCAGGTCGTTGATGTTCGACCGGAGCAGCGTCGAGAGGCGGTCCCAGATCCCCATGGCGGTCCTCGATCTCCGACTTTAGGAGCCCGTGCCGATGCGAGCGTTGCGTTGCGTCGCCAGCATCCGCTCGGTGAAATCTAAACGTTCGCCCAACTCGCCGACTTGCGCCGTGAGCAGGCGCACCTGCTCTTCGAGCACCGCGACACGCGGCTCGTCCGCCCCATCGCCCGGGAGGCCATAGCGGCGGCGGCGCCGCAGCCGGATCCCTTCGGCGATCGCTTCGCCGATCGGGGAATGAAAGAACCAGCGCGCTACGAACACCAGGGCGACCATACCGACGATGATCCCTACCAGCGGCACGATCTGGTTCACCACCAGATTCGGGTCCATCGGAATCGTCGGTAGCGGCGGCGGCGTTTGGACGATCACCGGCGGCGTCGGCGCCTGGGCCTGGAGCATCAGCATCCCCGTCATCTACGCCATCCGCGACACCGGTGTTTCATCCGGAAACCCTCAGCTTCCTGGGGGCAGCTTCTCGGCGGTCTGCTGCTTCGCCAGAAGTCGCTCGGTAAAATCTACCCGCTCGGCCAGTTCCGCCACCTCCCGCCGCAAATCCTCGATGGTTGAGCGCAATTCCTCCGGATCCCCAGCCTCGTCCGCGCGTTTCGTCGCGTGTCGCATCCGCTCGGCGTACGCCTTGCCGACCGGCGATAACGAGATCATCCAGGCGAAGAACCCGCCCACCGCCACGATCGGGATGAAGACGGCGATCACCCCAGGATCCATGCGCTCAGCCCTCTCCCTGATCGATCCGCGCCGGTTCGCTTCTCTTGGCGAGCAGGCGCTCAGTGAAATCGACACGCTCCGCCAGCTCGGCCAACTCCTGGCGCATGGCACGGACCTCGTCGACCAGCTCCTGCGACCCATCGGCCGGGAGCTCGGGACGGTGCCGAATCCGATCGGCCAGCGCCGCCGCCAGCGGCCGCAACACGACCATGACGCCGCCGAACACCACCACGAACACCAGGAAGGCGCGCGGGTCCATCGCTACCCACCTTGCCCGATGCGCGGCGACTCGCGTTGCTTGGCGAGCAGGCGCTCGGCGAAGTCGACGCGCTCCGCCAGCTGATCGACGTCTTCGCGCAACCGCTGGAGCTCGGACTGCACCGCCTCGTCTGCCTCGGGTGCGTGTGGTGGGTGGACCTCTCCGCCGATCCGCCTGGCGAGGGCGCCGGCCAGGGGCCGGAGCACCCAGAACGCCCCGCCGAAGAAGAAAAAGGCCACAATCGCTTCTTGGCTACTCACCGTTCGCCTCCCGGACCGACCCGTGGGGCTTCACGCTGCTGCGCGAGCATGCGCTCGGCGAAGTCGAGCCGCTCGGCCAGATCCGCCACTTCCTGGCGGACTTGCTCCAGCTCCGACCCGTGCGCGTCGCGCGCGTCGGCGAGCTCAGAGCGAAGCTCTTCGATGTCGGGCAGGGCGTGCTTGCCACGAATGCGATCGGCCAGCGCTCTGCCGATCGGAGAAAAACCCAACGCCACCATCGCCCCGCCGCCGAACAGAAAGATGATCGCGAGAACCCCTTCGATATCCATGAGTCAGCGCACCGGCGGGAGGCGCTCCGCTTCCCGCGTCTTGGCGAGCATCCGTTCGGCGAAGTCGAGACGCTCCTGCACCTCGGCGAGCTGCCCGCGCAGCTCGTCCACCTCTGCGCGCAGCTGGTCGACGTCGCCGCTCGTCCCGCCCCCGGCCTCTCGCATCTTGGCCTCGATCCACTTCGACTCGGTGTGGGACCATCCGCCGATCCACTGGGCCAGCGCCTTCCCCACCGGTCCACGCAACACGAAAATGGCGGCGACCGATATGGAGATGATGCTGAACGTGAGCGCTGGAGCCCACTCGCTTCCCATGCATGCTCCTCCTGCCGTGCAACCTATGCCTCAGTCCTCGACCCGCAACACCTTGCGCAGATACTGCCCGGTAAACGAGCCGCCGACCTGCGCCACGTCCTCGGGCGACCCCGCCGCCACCACCTCGCCGCCCCGGCCACCCCCCTCGGGACCGAGATCGATCACCCAGTCGGCGGTCTTCACCACGTCGAGGTTGTGTTCGATCACCACGACGGTATTGCCCTTGTCCACCAGCCGGTGCAGCACCTCGAGCAGCAGGCGCACATCTTCGAAATGGAGGCCAGTCGTCGGCTCGTCCAGGATATAGAGTGTGCGACCGGTGTCCCGCTTGGACAGCTCGGTCGCGAGCTTGACGCGCTGCGCCTCACCGCCCGACAGGGTGGTCGCCGACTGGCCCAGATGGATGTACCCAAGTCCTACGTCGTTCAGCAGTTCCAGTTTCGAACGGATGCGCGGTTGGGCCTCGAAGAAGTCGAGGGCATCGGCGACGGTCAGATCGAGCACGTCGGCGATGCTCTTTCCTTTATAGCGAACCTCCAGCGTCTCCCGGTTGTAGCGCCGCCCTTTGCACACCTCGCAGGGGACGTAGACGTCAGGGAGGAAATGCATCTCCACCTTCACGAGTCCGTCTCCCTGACACGCCTCGCAGCGGCCTCCCTTCACGTTGAAGGAGAACCGCCCCGGTCCGTAGCCGCGCAGTTTCGATTCGGGGAGGAAGGTGAACAGCTCCCGAATGGGGGTGAAGAGCCCCGTGTACGTGGCCGGGTTGGAGCGCGGCGTGCGGCCGATCGGGCTCTGATCGATGTCGATCACCTTGTCGATGTGCTCGAGCCCCTCGATCCGCTGGTGGGCGCCGGGCATGACCTTGGCCCGGTAGAAGTGGCGCGCCAGCGCCCGATAGAGGATGTCGGTGACGAGGGTGGACTTCCCCGACCCCGAAACGCCGGTGACCGCGACGAACAGTCCGAGCGGCACCGTCACGGTGAGGTTCTTCAAGTTGTGTTGGCGTGCACCCACCACCTGCAGCACCCGCTCGCCGTCGGCGAGCCGGCGCTGGGACGGCATCGGAATCCGCAGCTCGCCCCGCAGGTAGCGCGCGGTGAGGGAGTCGGGGTGATCGAGGACGGTGCGCAGCGTGCCCGCCACGACGACCTCGCCGCCATGCCGGCCGGCGCGGGGGCCGAGATCGACGACCTCGTCGGCAGCGCGGATCGTCTCCTCGTCGTGCTCCACCACGAGCACGGTATTGCCGAGATCGCGCAGCTCCCGGAGAGTCTCCAGCAGCCGGGCGTTGTCGCGCTGATGCAGGCCGATCGAGGGTTCGTCGAGAATGTAGAGCACCCCCACCAGCCGGCTGCCGATCTGCGTCGCGAGGCGGATACGCTGTGCTTCTCCGCCCGACAGCGTGGCCGCCGAGCGCTCCAGGGTGAGGTAGTCGAGGCCGACGTTTTTCAGGAACCGCAGCCGGTCGGTCACTTCCTTGAGGATCGGCTTCGCGATCTCGGGATCGAGTCCCCGACCGCCGTTGCGCTTCAGCGGCAACCCCTGGAAGAACTCCAGCGCATCCGACACCGAGAGGGCGACGACCTCGCCGATGTTCCTTCCATGGACGAGGACCGACAGACTCTCCGGCTTGAGTCGGCGGCCGCCGCAGGTGGGGCACGGCTGCTCGACCATGAACTCCTCGAGCTGCTCGCGCACGCTGTCGGATGCGGTTTCGCGATACCGTTTCTCGACATGCTTCAAGACGCCGGTCCATCCCGATTCGTACGATCCCTGCCAGCGGTCGCTGTGGTACTGGTATGTGAGTGTCTTCCCCGGCACGCCGTACAGGATCGCCTTGCGCGCGGCGGCCGGGACGTCCTTCCACGGTAGATCGAGGTCGAACTTGAACGCCTTGGCGAGCGTCGGGAGGACGACTTTGCGCAGGTATCCGGCCGGCTCGCCCCACGGCAGGATCACGCCTTCGAGGATCGAGAGGCTCGGATCACCGAGCACCAGCTCGGCGTTGACTTCACGTCTCGTGCCCAGTCCCGAGCACTCGGGGCAGGCGCCGAAGGGTGAGTTGAACGAGAACTGGCGCGGCTCGAGCTCGGTGAGCGAGAGCCCGCACTTGGGGCAGGCCCAGCGCTCCGAGAAGAGCACCGGCTTCGCGCCGCCGTTCCCGTGCCGCACGACTTCCACGACACCCTCGGCGGCCTTGAGGGCCGTCTCGATCGAGTCGGCGAGCCGCGAGCGGTCGGCCGCCCGGACGGCGAGCCGGTCGACCACGACCGCGATTTCGTGGTTCTGCCGGCGATTCAACTTGGGAACCGCGGAGAGGTCGTGCACGGTGCCGTCGACGCGCACCCGGACGAACCCCTGCTTCTTCGCCCCTTCGAACAGATCGCGGAACTCTCCCTTGCGACCGCGCACCAGCGGCGCCAGGACCTCGATCTTGGTCCCGTCGGGCCAGCCGAGCACCTGCTCGGTGATCTGCGACGCCGTCTGCCGCTCGATCGGCGAGCCGTCGTTGGGGCAGTGCGGCGTTCCGGTGCGGGCCCAGAGGAGGCGCAGGTAGTCGTAGATCTCGGTGATCGTGCCGACGGTGGAGCGCGGGTTCGCCCCGGCGGTCTTCTGCTCGATGGAGATCGCGGGCGAGAGCCCCTCGATCGCGTCGACATCGGGCTTTTCCATCAATCCGAGGAACTGCCGGGCGTAGGCGGAGAGCGACTCGACGTAGCGACGCTGCCCTTCGGCGTAAATCGTATCGAAGGCGAGGGACGATTTGCCGGACCCCGAGAGCCCTGTGAAGACGGTCAGGGTATTCCGGGGAATCTCGACGGTGATGTTCTTGAGGTTGTGTTCGCGCGCGCCGCGGACGATCAAGGCGTCACTGGACATAGCAGTGCAGCCTACTCAGGATGTGGCGGTTCGGTCAATCCTCGGGGGGGGCGCCGCCGGGTCAGCGCGCCAACGGTTCTCTGATTCTTCGCTGGTCTTTCTATCCCTGCAACGAGGCGAGGAACGCCCGGAAGCGAGCGTCGCCGCGGACCGGCTCCCAGAGCCAGTGCCGGCCAAACAACTGTGCAAAGAAAAGATGCGGCCACCGAGGTACCTGCCCTGCCCAGCGCAACACGCCGTCGACGTCACCCAGCTGCGCGTAGAGTCCCGAGAGGAGAGCACACGCCGAGAAGGCCAGTCCGCCGCACGCCTGTGCCAGGTTGCCCGTGGCGGTGCGTTCCAATGCGGGGAGATCGGCCCGCACAGCCGTCGTGTCTCCTCCCCGCAGCCGGAGGATCGCCGTCAGCACCCGCACGCCCAAGGAGTCGAAACCAAGAGTCGCCGCGCGACCAGCCGCGACTCGCGCCTCGGCGACGCGGCCAAGGTGGAACAGCACGTCGGCCTGCCGCCAGTACAGCGGAGCGTTCGCCGAATCCACTACGATGCCCTGCTCGAGAACTGTCAACGCTTCCGCGGGATGCCCGGAGATGTCGAGCATCTGACCGAGCCCGGCATAGGTAAAGGCGTAATACGGATCCCGCATGATCGCCTGCCGCTCAAAGGCGATGGCGCTATCGAGCTGACCGTTGGCGAGGTAGCCCCAGGCCAGTTGATGGATCGCTTCCACGTTCCCCGAGTCGAGGCTGACGGCCCGCCGATGGAGCGCGAGCGCACGGCGTAGGTCGTCCGCGCGCGTGGCCATGGCGGCCGAGAGCCACGACTCGGCGCTGGACGAATCCAGGCGGACGGCCTGTTCGGCGGCCGATACCGCGAGCGGTTGAAGGCTGTCAGGAGCGATACCGGTGACGCCCCACCCCCAATCCCGCGCCAGGGAGAGCGCATGGGCAAGTCCTGCCCAGGCTCGCGCGAACCGGGGATCCAGGGCGATCGCCTCGCGGTACGCGGCCACGGCCGTCGCCGCCGTGGCGGCGGTGCGGCCGCGGATCGCCACCCGCCCCCGGAGGTAGGCCTGGTACGCATCGGTGCTGGCCGACGCGGGCGGCGGCGTGAGGCGCGCTCGCTCGCCGCTGCTTAGACGACCGAGCAGGACCTCTGCGACTGACACCGCGACCGAATCTTCGACGGAGAAGATCTGATCGACGGGGCGCTGGTAAGTCTGGCCCCACACGTTGAAACCGCCGGCATCGGTGATCGTGAGCACGATGCGCATCCCCGGCCCGGCGCGCCGAAGCGTACCGTCCAGCACGTACCGGACGCCGAGCGCGCGCCCGACCTGCCGGGGATCGGTCACTTGGCGACCCCGGTAGCTGAGCGAGGCATAACGGCTGGCGACGCGGAGACCCGACACCTGCGACAGCCGTGCGATGATCTCCTCGGTCAGGCCGTCGGCAATGGCGGCTTCGGCGGTATCGTGGGAAAGGGCCTGGAGGTACAGCACCGCCAACGACCGCGCGGGGACGGCGCGGGCGACTGGTTGTCGGCAGGGCGCGGGGGACCCATCCGGACATTGGGCGTGCAGCCGTACGGCGCCGAAAGCCGCCGTTACGATGAGCGCCCAGAAGGCTCGCGCCGGAAGCGACATCACTCGGCCAGGTCGTAGCGGCGCGACTGCTACTCCGCCGCCCCCAGGTGCATCCGTCGCTGGACGTATTGGTAGCCGTCTTCCCCTTCGCGCTCCGGGGCCGCGAGCGAGACCAACACGCCGACCGCGAACGACAACGGAATCGTGACGAGCGCGGGGTTCTTGAGCGGGAACCACGCGGCGCTGTGCTTCAGGATGTCGAGCTGCACGGTGGGCGACAGATAAATCAGGAGCAGCGTCGACACGGTGCCCGTCAGCATGCTCGCGACCGCCCCGGCGGTGCTGCAGCGCCGCCAGAACATCGACAGCACGAGCGCCGGGAAGTTGGCGCTGGCGGCAATGGCGAACGCCAGCCCGACCATGAATGCCACGTTCTGTCCCTTGAAGCTGATGCCCAGGAGCACCGCGACGATCCCGAGCAGGACCGTCGCGAGCCGGGCGACCCGCAGCTGCTCCTGCTGGCTCGCGTGTCCTTTGCGCACCACACTCACCCACAGGTCGTGGGACAATGCGGCGGCACCCGACAGGGTGAGACCCGCCACCACGGCCAGAATGGTCGCGAACGCCACGGCGGCAATGAATCCCAGGAACGCGGTGCCGCCGAGGTATTCCGCCAGGAGCGGCGCGGCCATGTTGCCGCCCGGCTCGACGCTCTTGATCACATCCGGCCCGACCAGCACCATCGCGCCGAAGCCGAGCACGAAGGTCATCAAGTAGAAGGCGCCGATCAGCCCGGTGGCCCAGAACACGGATTTCCGCGCGGCCGTGGCATCGGGCACCGTATAGAACCGCATCAGGATATGCGGCAGGCCGGCCGTGCCGAACATCAGCGCCAGACCGAGCGAGATGGCGTCGAGCGGCTTTGTGACGAGTTTCCCCGGCGCGAGCACGCCGTCTCCGAACCGTGCGGCGGCGGCGGCGAACAGCGCCATGGGATTCATTCCGAAGCGCGCCAGCACGAGCACCGTCAGGATGGCGGCTCCCCCGAGCAGCAGCACCGCTTTGACGATTTGCACCCACGTCGTGGCGATCATGCCGCCGAACAGCACGTAGGCGATCATCGCCGTTCCGACGATCGCGATCGCCACCTCGTAGCGGATCCCGAACATCAGCTTGATGAGCCCGCCTGCTCCGACCATCTGGGCGATCAGATAGAACGTCACCGTCGCGAGCGTGCCCAACGCCGCCGCCAACCGCACCGGCGTCTGCGCCAATCGCGTCGCCACCACGTCGGCGAACGTGTACTTGCCGAGGTTGCGGAGCGGCTCCGCGATGAGAAACAACACGATCGGCCACCCGACGAGCCAGCCGGTCGAATAGATGAGACCGTCGAACCCGCTCGTCGAAACGAGGCCTGCGATCCCGAGGAACGACGCGGCGCTCATGTAATCGCCGGCCAGGGCGAAGCCATTCTGTCGCGGCCCGATGACGCGGCCCGCCGCGTAGAAGTGCTCGGTCGTACGGGTGCGGCGCGCCGCCCAGTACGTGATGCCGAGCGTCGTGGCGATGAACAGAAAGAAGAAGCCCATCGCGACGCGATTGGGCTCCCCGATCTGGGTCGTGGCGGCCTGCAACAGGGCGAGCACGCTACTGCCGCAGGCGATGCAGCTCGGGGTCATATCGGGTGTTCGCCCAGCGGACGTACACCCAGGTCAGGAGCCATGTGGACAGGATCACCAGCACACCGAGCAGGATCCCGAGCGACAGCCCCGGGGTGATCCGCAGCGCCAGGAGCGGCTTGTCGAAGGCAATGAGTGAGACGAACCCGAAGTAGACGACCACCATGACGGCGGTGAGCGTCAGGGCGACGCGCCAACGGGTGGCGGCGAGGGCACGGAGGCGCGGGTCGTTGGTGGTCACGGGCCGCGCCAAAATAGGGTCAGTGGACGGCGCGCGCGAGCGCGTGGCGCCAAGACCAGGGCCGGCCGGGACGGACCGCTTTGCCGCGAAGGCGGTAGTATGCACGAATGCAGACGACGCCCGTCGACGCCGGTCTCGGCCCCGCCACCGCTCCGGCGACGCTCGAGGTCGAGCCGCGCCCGGCCGTCCGCGCGTTGGTGGTCGTCTCGAACCGCCTCCCCTTCGTGGCCGAGCGCGGACCGGACGGCATCCGTTTTACGCGGTCCTCGGGCGGGCTCGTGGCCGCGCTCGACCCCGTCCTGAACAGTCGCGGCGGCGTGTGGATCGGGTGGCCCGGACTCGAGCAGGAGCCCGGTGAGCCGGCCGAGGCGCTCGTCCCGCCAGCCGGCCCGCAGATCCGCTATCGCCCCGTGCCACTGTCGGCCCGGGAGGTCGTCACCTACTACGGTGGCTTCTCCAACCGCACGCTCTGGCCGCTGTGTCACTATTCCATCGGACGCACGCGCATCGACGCGCGCACCTGGGCCGCCTACGAACAAGTGAATGAGCGATTCGCCCGCGCCGTCGCCGCCGAGAGCACGGACGCCGATCAGGTCTGGATTCACGACTACCATCTCGTACGCGTACCGCACTACCTGCGACGGCTCGCCCCGCGACGGCGCAGCGCCTTCTTCCTGCACGTTCCCTTCCCTGCTTACGACGTGTTCCGGATCCTGCCGTGGTGCCGCCAGCTGCTGCGCGGTATGCTCTCGGCCGACCTGGTCGGTTTGCACGTCGGCGGCTACGTGCAGCACCTGCTCACGTGCGCCGAGCGCTTGCTCGGCTGCGACGTCGACCGCGCGACTGAGACAGTGCATTTCGAGGGTCGGGACGTCACGGTTCAGGCCCATCCCATCGGCATCGACCCCGACTACGTCGACCGACTGGCCCGGTCCGCCGGTCCGCGGACGCGGGGCCCCGATGATCCCGCCCAGGTGATCGGCGTCGACCGGCTCGACTACACGAAAGGAATCCCGCAGCGCTTTCTTGCCATCGAGCGCTTTCTCGAGCGCCACCCGGAATTCCAGGGGCGCTTCGTGTTCACACAGCTGCTCGTGCCGTCGCGCGAACAGGTGCGGGAGTACCGTGACCTGAAGCGGGAGCTCGACGAAATCGTGGGCCGCGTCAACGGCCGCTTCTCCGACACCGGATGGTCGCCGATCCGCTACCTGGTGCGCAGCCTCTCCCCACCCGAGCTCGGCGCGCTCTACCGCCACGCCGACGTGGCGCTGGTCACTCCACTGCGCGACGGCATGAACCTCGTTGCCAAGGAATACGTCGCCGCCCAGGTGGATGATCCCGGTGTGCTGGTCTTGTCGGAGCTGGCGGGAGCGGCGGAAGAGCTGCAGGAGGCGTTGCTCGTCAACCCGTTCGACGTTGACGCCGTGGCCGAAGCGTTGCATCGCTCCCTTACGATGGCCCCGGACGAGCGAGACGCCCGCATGACGGCGCTGCGCGATCGCGTCCGCAAGAACTCCGTGGACGTGTGGGTCACCCGGTTCCTGCAAGCCGCCGAAGCAGCCGCCAACCGGCCGCGGACCGTGGCCCCGCTCGACCGCCTGCGGCGGCGGCTGCAGCCCTGGCTCGCCTCCCGGCCTACCGTCGCCCTGTTCTTCGACTACGACGGGACCCTGACGCCGATCCGTGATCGACCGGAGGATGCCCGCCTGGCGGACGCCACTCGCCAGGCGCTCGAAACCGCCGCCCGCACACCCAACCTCGACACGGTGATCGTCTCGGGCCGCGCACTCGCCGACGTGAAGCGCCTGGTCGGCGTCGCCGGGCTGACGTTGATCGGCAACCACGGCTTCGAGATCGAGGGTCCGGGGATCACCTTCCGCCATCCGGAGATCGCCCGGTACGCGAGCGCCGTCGACCGCGCCGCAGCGGAGCTGGAGCGCTTGGGGGTTCCCGGAGCGCAGGTCGAGGCGAAAGGGGCCACCCTCTCCTACCACGTCCGGCTCGTGCCCGCGGGGCAGCGCGAGGCGGTGATCCGCCGCGCCCGCGCCGTCATCCAGCGGCGCGGCCTGCACCCGCTGCTCGGCCATTTGGTGGTGGAGGGGCGTCCCCCGGTACCGTGGCATAAGGGTCACGCAGTGCTCTATGTCCTGGTGCAGCGCCACGGGGCGGATTGGCCGGCGCACGTGCGCGCGCTCTATGTCGGCGACGACGCCACCGACGAGGACGCGTTCCGCTCGCTGCGGGGGATGGGGCGCTCGATTTGCGTCGGCGCCGCATGGGACGGGGCGACGGAGGCGGACTTCGCTCTGCCGGATCCGGATACGGTCACTCAACTGCTGCGTTGGCTCGCGGCCGGAGCGTTCGCGGGAAAAACGCCGTGACCCAGGCGTCGATCAGCGACTACGGAGTGATCGGCGACCAGCATACCGCCGCCCTCGTGGGACCCGCTGGCGGCATCGATTGGTGCTGCGCGCCGCGGTTCGACTCGCCCAGCTTCTTCGGCGCCCTGCTCGACGAGACACGCGGCGGCACCTGGCGCATCGCCCCGCTCGGCGCGTCCACCAGCGAGCAACGCTATCTCCCCGGCACCAACATCCTGGTCACCACGTTCCGGCTCGCGGCGGGCGGCGTCGTGGACGTCACGGACCTGATGCCGATCGGTCCCGCCCGCCGCCACGGCACCGAGGTCCTGCGCCGCGTCCGCTGTACGCGCGGCACCGCCGAGATCGGCGTCCTGTTCGAGCCGCGCTTCGATTACGCGCAACGGCCAGCCCAGATGCACCGCCGCGCCGCCGGAGTCCTCGCGACCGACGACGATGACGACGTCGCGACGGTCGCGTCGGCACGCGAAGTCCCATGGGAAATCGGCGACGGGCGCGCCGAAGCCCGTATCGCCCTGGGGACCGGGGATCAGACCTGGTTCATCGTCCGGTTCGACGACGATGAGGTCCATCCCGTCGACGCCTATCATCCGCAGGAGAAGCTCGACGCCACCGCCCGCTGGTGGGACGAATGGTCGGCGCGGCTCGACTACCAGGGCCCGTACCGCCAGGCCGTCGAGCGCAGCGCCCTCGCGCTCAAGCTGTGCTGCTACGAACCGACGGGCGCCGTGGTCGCGGCGCCGACAACCTCGCTCCCCGGCGGCGTGGGTGGCGGCCGCAACTGGGACTACCGCTACACCTGGTTGCGCGACACGGCATTCGTCGTGGACGCTCTCGACCGCCTCGGGTATGAATCCGAGGCGAATGCCTTCGTGCAGTTCCTGAAACGCACCTCCCGCAAGGCGACGCCCAAGCACTTGCAGATCATGTTCGGGGTCGACGGTCGCCGCGACCTCCCCGAGCATGTGCTCGAGCATCTCGCGGGCTACCGCGACAATCGCCCGGTCCGCATCGGCAATGGCGCGGTGGGACAATTCCAGCTCGACGTCTACGGCGAGCTGCTCGAGACGGCAAACATCTGGCGCCGCCACCATCCCATGAGCGAAGGAGCGTGGCGCGTGTTCCGACAGCTGGTCGAGTGGACCGCCGACCACTGGCGCGAGCCCGACCACAGCATCTGGGAGCCGCGCCTCGAGCCGAAGCACTACGTGTTCAGCAAGGTGATGGCGTGGGTGGCGCTCGAGCGCGGCGCGCGCATCGCGACCGACCTGCAGCTCCCGGGGGACAGCGATCGCTGGCGCAAGGAGGCCGCCACGATCCACGCCGAGGTGCTCGAGCGAGGATGGGATCGACAGCGCCAGACGTTTCTCCAGGCCTACGACGAGCCGCATCTCGACGCCTCAGCGCTGATCATTCCCAAGGTCAGGTTTCTTTCGCGCAAGGATCCGAGAGTCAAATCCACGCTGGCGGCCGTCAGGCGGGACCTGGCGACGAGCTGCGAGGACCTGATTTACCGGTACCGCTCAGCTGATGGGCTCGAGGGCACGGAAGGGTCCTTCGTCATCTGCAGCTGCTGGGTCGTCGGCAACCTGGCCATGACGGGGGAGCACGCCGAGGCGGAGCGCCTGTTTCGGCTGCTGCTCAAGCGCGGTGGGGCATTGGGGCTGTTCGCGGAGGAGATCGACCCGTCAACCGGCGAGCACCTCGGCAATTACCCGCAGGCGCTCTCCCATGCCGCCTTGATCCAGACCGCCTACCTGCTGGAACGTTTACGGCCCGCCCTGAGTAAAGGTGTGGCAGCCCCTCCACAAGGCTTGCTCAACTGCTGAGGGGACGCTACGTTAGCAGCCCCAAAAATGGACCGTCAGGCGCTGGTCGCGATCACCACGCTCGGCACCGAAACCGACGCGCGTGCCCTCGTGACGGCGCTCCTGGAAGACCGACTCATCGCTTGCGGCACGCTGCTCTTTGGAGCGCGGTCGATCTATCGATGGGATGGTCGAGTCGTCGAAGAATCGGAGGTTGTGGTTCTGCTCAAGACCGACACCGCGCACTGGGATGCGCTGCGCGCCGCCGTCGAGCGACGTCACCCGTACAAGGTTCCGGAGCTCCTGGCGCTTCCGGTGACCGACGGGCTGGAGCGCTATCTGTCGTGGATCACGAGCGAGGTCGCGGGATGATCAAGCCGGAAAACGATCGTCAGGCGACGGCCCGTGATCGCGCCCGCGTCGCGGCCGAGCTGCTGGAGGAAGCCCGCTTCCTCACCGACACGGGTGAGATACCGATTCCCGCGCCGAACGGGCCCGCGAATGGCAACGGCCATGGCAACGGCAACGGCAACGGGCACCACTCCAACGGCAACGGTAACGGGAAGCGCATCAGCTATCCGGCCGCGCGCCCGTCGCTCAGCGACACCGATCGTCTGGCCGCGCTCGACGGCGCCGTCGCCGCGCAGCCGGAGAGCGTGCCGGTCCTCGTCGACCGGGCGAAGCAGCTCGGCGCCATGGGCCGCTACACGGCCGCGCGCGCCGATCTGGAGCGGGCGCTGGTGCTCGAACCGGCCAACCTCGCCGTGCGCACGACGCTCGGGATCGTGCTGCTGCGCAAGGGACTCTGGGCGGACGCGGTGCCGCATCTGCGCGAAGTGGTGGATGCGGAGAGCTGGAGCCCCACCGCCTGGTTCTATCTCGGCGAAGCGTTGAATCACATCGACGACCTCGAAGGGGCTCTGGCCGCGTACGTCCGCGCCGCTGAGCTCGATCCCCGCCACGCCAAAGCGCTGCACGCCCAGGGAATGGTGCTCGACCGCCTGCATCGTCCCGAGGAAGCGGCGCTTCTCTACCGTCGTTCGCGGGAGGCGGCCGCGCGGTGATGCGCGTGGTCGTGGACGACCTCGCGTTCGTCGCAGCCGACGCGATCGTCCGTCCCGCCACAACTCAGCTCGAGCCCACGACGCCGGCGTTGCGCCGCCTGGAGCAGATGGGCGGTCCCGAATTCCTGCGCCATCTCGAAATGCACACCGAGCTCGTCGTCGGCGCCGCGGTCGTCACCGCCGCCGGCGGGGATCTCCCCGCCGAGTTCGTGATCCATGCCGTCATCCTCGGACGCGACGAGCCGATCTCGTCCCGCGGCGTGAGCCGCGCCTGGCGGTCGGTGCTGGAGCGCGCCCGCGAATGGGGCTTTGCCCGCCTCAGCGTCCCCCCGCTCGGCATCGGCGCGGGCAACCTCACGCTCGAGGACGCGGCGGAAATCCTCATTTCGGTGTTCCAGGAGCAGCCCGCCAACACCCCGCCGCACGATGTGGCGATCGTCGTGGAAACCGAAGAGCAACGCCAGGTGTTCGAGGGTGTCCTGAAGCGATTGCACGCGAGGTTGTCCTGACGCGCCGGCACTGGGCCACCGTCATTCTGGTGGCCTGGGCCGCCGCGCTCTTCTGGCTGATCCAGCGCTATTACCTGCGTCCTTCCAGCGCGCGTCTCGCCAACGCGGCCCTCGGCGTGTCCCCAGGGGCGCAGTTCTACCGTCTGTCCCTCGGAGCACAACAGCTCGGCTACGCTTCGACGACGGTCGACACCCTCGGGGACTCCATCCGCGTGGTCGACGTTCTCGTGCTGGACCTCCCCGCGCTGGGCCGGCTCGGCCGCACCTCGGGGCGCAGCGTGACGACGCTCGACCGCGCGCTGCGCGTTCTTCAAGTGACCAGCGAAACCGATGGAGCCGCCGAGCGGTTCACCGCTCACGCCACGATCACGGCGGACAACGTCCTGCGCCTCGGGGTTGGGAGCGTCGGCGACTCCACCACGGCCCAGGTCTCGGGTGACCGGGTCGAGCTGCCGTCGCTCTGGCCCCTGCGCCTCGCGTTCGGGGGCCGGCTGCGCCGCGGCCGCGAATCGACGACCCGGATGCTCGATCCGTTCACGCTCCAGCTGCGCGATCGCGCGTTCCACGTAACGGGCGATTCGACGTTCATCGTCCCGGACAGCGCCGATTTCGATTCCACGACGATGGCCTGGGTGCCGGTGCGCTCCGATACGGTCCATGCTTCCCGCATTGAGTCATCAGGTCCCGGGGAGGGCCGCGTCACGTGGTGGGTGGACCCGCAGGGGCGTGTCGTGCGCGGCGAGATGCCGATGGGATTCACGATCGAGCGCACCGCGTTCGAGCTCGCGTACGAGAACTTCCGGCGGCGTGATACGCTGCGGTTGATGCGTGCGTCCGCCGCTCCGGGCCCCGGGACGATCGTGCCGACGACGCTCCTGGCGGCGGGCGTCCAGCCGGTCCAGCCCATCCAAGACGCAACCCTGCGGCTGCGCCTCGGCGGCGGCGCACTCGACGCGCTCGATCTCGTCGGCGGACGACAACGCCTCGACGGCGATACGCTGACGGTGCGACGCGAGTCAGGGCCGCAGCTCGTCGGCGGCTATTCCCTGCCGCATGCCGATTCGACGCCGCGCGGCGCGTTCGACTCCGATCTCCTCATCACTGGCGCGGACCGGCGCATCATACGCCAGGCCCATCTGGTCGCGGGGGTCGAGCGCGACCCCGCGCAGGTGGCAGCCGCGCTGTCGCGGTGGGTTTCGCGCACGATTCGCCCCGAGCCGACGACCGCCGTCCCGATCGCTCCCGACGTGCTGGTGCGCCGCAGTGGCGACGTCAACGCGCACACGGTGCTCTTCGTCGCCCTGGCGCGTGCCCTGGGGCTGCCGGCCCGTCCCGTGGCGGGACTGCTGCTCGCCAACGGCCGCTACTACTATCACGCGTGGGCCGAGGTGTACCTCGGCGACTGGGTGGCGGTGGACCCGACGCTCGATCAATTCCCCGCCGACGTCGCGCATCTGCGGCTCGTCGTGGACGGCCTCGCCCGGCCGACCGAACTCGCCCCGCGCGTGGGGCGGCTCACACTCGACACCCTATGATTCGACTCGAAGGCATCACCAAACACTACGGCAGTTTCGTGGCGGTGGACCACATCACGCTGCACGTGCCGCGCGGCGTGCTGTACGGGTGCCTCGGCCCGAACGGCGCCGGCAAGACGACGATGTTGCGCATGATCGCCGGGATCCTGAGGCCGACCGATGGCCGCGTGCTGATCGGCGGGGACGACGTGCAGGCCAACCCGATCGGCGCCAAGATGCGGCTCGGGTTCATTCCCGACCGGCCCTTCGTGTACGACAAGTTGACCGGCGCGGAATTCCTGCGCTTCGTCGCCGGGCTCTACGGCCAGGAGGGCGACCCCGTCGAGCGGCGCATCGCCGAGCTGCTCGAGGTGTTCGAGCTGTCGAGCTGGAAGGACGAGCTGATCGAGGCGTACAGCCACGGGATGCGCCAGAAGCTCATCATCTCGAGTGCGCTGATTCACCGGCCCGAGTGCATCGTGGTCGACGAGCCGATGGTGGGGCTCGACCCGAAGGGGGCGCGGCTGCTCAAGGACATTTTCCGCCAGTTCGTGGACCGTGGCGGCACGGTGCTCATGAGCACGCACACCCTCGAGGTGGCCGAGGCGATGTGCGATCAGATCGGGATCCTGCAGCATGGCAAGATCGTCGCGCACGGCACGATGGCCGAGATCCGGCGCCAGCACGCCGCCGGCGATGCCAGCCTCGAGGAGCTGTTTCTCAAGCTGACGGGGGGACACGCCGTGCGCGAGCTGGTCGAGGTGCTGGGAGCCAGCCGGTGACCCAGCCGTCGCTGGTGCACGTGCTGCAGCCGAAGTGGCGCACCGCGCTGCAGCGGGTGCGCCAGGAGCGCGCCAGCGGGGGCGGCGGGAAACTCGTCATCCTCGCGCTGGTCGGCAGCGGTTTCTGGACCGGCGCCTTCGGTCTGTGTTTTTACGTGCTCCGGGCGCTCCGCAGCGTCGAGGAAGTCGGCGTGCCGATCGCCGAGAAGATGCTGGGGATCATTCTCCTGTCGTTCATGTCCATCCTGATCCTCTCGAACGTCATTACCGCGCTCTCGAGCTTCTTCCTTGCCAAGGACCTGGACCTCCTCGTCTCGACGCCGGTCGACTGGCTGCGGCTCTATCTGGCCAAGCTCGGGGAAACGCTGGTGCACTCGTCGTGGATGGTCGGCCTGGCGTGCCTGCCGGTGCTCGCGGCGTACGGCGTCGTCTTCCACGGCGGGTTGCTCTTCATCCCGTACGTCCTGCTGGTCATGCTCCCGCTGCTGCTGCTCCCGACGGTGGTCGGTACGGCGCTGACGCTGATCCTCGTGAACGTGTTCCCGGCGCGCCGCACACGCGACCTCCTGTCGATCATCGCGCTGGGGGCGGGCGCGGGCGTCATCCTGCTGTTTCGCCTGATCCGCCCGGAGCAGCTCGCCCGACCCGAGGGGTTCCAGAACCTGGTCGCGTTCCTCGCCGTGTTGCGGACGCCGACCTCTCCCCTGCTGCCGAGCGAATGGGCGTCGCGCGCCTTCATGGGCTTTCTCGATCGGGATTTCGATCCCCAGCCGCTCGTGCTCCTCTGGACGACGGCCGCGGCATTCGTCACCCTGGGGGCGATCCTGCATCGCCAGCTCTACGCTACGGGCTTTACCAAGGCGCAGGAAGGCGCCGAGCGATTCGTCCGCGGCATCTTCTGGCGCAACACCGTGGGAGTCGTGTTGCTGCCGCTCCCCGTCGCCAAACGCGAGTTCGTGCTGAAGGACATCAAGCTGTTCTTCCGCGACACGACGCAGTGGAGCCAGCTGATCCTGCTCGCCGTGCTCGTGGTGGTCTATCTCTTCAACATCAAGGCGTTGCCGCTGCACCGGGGCGAGCAAGTAGGATTCTTCTACGTGACCCTCGTGTCGTTCCTCAATCTCGGCCTCGCCGGATTCGTGCTCGCCTCGATCGCCGCGCGATTCATCTTCCCCGCCGTCTCACTCGAAGGGCGGCAGATGTGGCTGCTGCGCTCGAGCCCGCTCGACCTCAAGACGCTGCTCTGGTCGAAGTACTGGGTTGGGACCATCCCGCTCCTCGTGCTGGCGCTGCTGCTCACCGGGCTGACCAACATCCTCCTCCAGGTGAGCGCGTTCATGATGATCCTGTGCCTCGTGACGATCTGCGCGTTGACGCTCGCGATCGCCGCGCTGGCGCTGGGCTACGGCGCCTTGTATCCCCAATTCGAGACCGAGAACGCCGCCCAGATCCCCACGTCGTTCGGCGGGCTCGTGTTCATGATGACGACGATCGCATTGCTCGCCGGCGTCATCATTGCGCTGTACCAGGCGGTGTACACCTATCTGCGGGCGGTCTACGACCATGAGCCGGTGACGGTGAACAGCTGGATGCTGCTCTGGTTCGCCGTCGCCGCCGTCGCCTGCATCGTGGCGACGGTGGTTCCGCTGCGGGTCGGACTGCGGAAGATGGAGAGCTTCGACTTCTAGAAAAGACGAGGGACCCCGAGTTGATGATCGAGCCCGGGATCCCTCGATTCATGCGGAATTACAACTTGAAGTTGACCCCGCCTCCGAATTCCACGCGGTCATCGGTGCCGAACACGATGTGGATCTGGACGAACGGTCGCCAGGTGACCGCCTTGAAGTCCCACCCGCCGACGATGGCGGGGCCGGCTTTCGTATCGGACCCGAAGCCGCTGACGCTCACGTGCGTGATATCCAGGCCGCCACCGACGTACAGGCCCGGGTTGGCCATCGCCAGCTTGGGCCAGTAGCGTCCCTCGCCGTTGATCGCCCACACCGTGACGCCGCTGCCGGGGAAGAAGATGTCGAACGACGGGTACACATCCCACTGCGGAGCGACCGGCAGCGACACCTGGCCGCCGACGAAGAAGTCGAGATTGTTCGTCGGGAACCCCAGCTGGGGTCCGATCATCGGCCCATCTTGCGCCGGGGCGCGGGCCGGCACCGCGCGTTGTGCCGACGCGGTCGATGCCGCAAGCAGAGTGACCAGCACGGCCAGGATCAGCCGTCGAGTCGGATGGCTCACGCTCAATCTCCTCGTAAAAGGGTCGATACGACGTAGCGGCTAGTGCAGGTAGAAGCTGGTCCCGCCCGCTACCTGGAACGCACTCCCATGGCCCAGCAACAGGCGCCCCTCGGCGTACGGAGCGACCGGGCTGCGGCGCACCTCCCACCCGCCGATCACACTGATGTTGATGTCTCCGCTGCTCGCGGTACCGCTGGTGGCGTTCCCGGCACTCGAGTGCAGGTACTCAAGCCCGCCGCCCACACAAAAGGCGCCACGGCGGGTCGGCGGGCGGAGCTTCACGTCGACATCCACCGCCCAGAGCTTGGCTGGAGACACGAAGTAGTAGTCGAACGTTGGGTAGAGCTCGACTTCGCTCGTCAGCGGCATCGTCGCCTGGAGTCCGAGATTCAGCGCATCGGCGTCGAAGTTGTATCCCATGTGGGGGCCGACACGGACCGGGTCGAGTGGCGCGGAGGACCCGCGCTGTGCGTCGAGCCGCGCCGCCGAGAGCGTCACTACCGCGACTACGAATGCCAGACGCTGCACATCACGCAC
>DATJJY010000131.1:0-10823 GCA_035491895.1 Gemmatimonadales bacterium | reverse complement strand
ATCGGCCGCGAACTGCGTGAACGGCACGAGGCGCTTGATTTGGAGGGAGTCGTTCACCACATCCGAGAAGAACGACAGCGGGTTGTGCTTGCGCGCATATAGGCCGGAGGTCTGGCCCGTGAAGCCTACGGACGGCAGATCCTCGGCGTAGGACTTCCACGTCTTTCCCGCGGCCAACAGGTGCCGCACGATATTGTCTTCGGAGACGGTGAGGGAGTAGCTGTCGTTGTTGGTGATGAGCTGCCCCGTCGTCAGCCAGAAGTAGTTGCCGATGGACGGGTGGGTATTGGCGTAGTACTGCGTCGCCAGCCCGCCCTGCGCGATGAGCGAGTGCAAATACGGCATGGCCACGCTGTCGACCTGGTCGAAATTGTGATTTTCCTCGAGCACGATCACCTCGTGGCCGAATCGGGAGCCCGAGCTGACGGCCGTCACATTGAAAGCGGTGCTCGTCGTCGTTAGCGCGCCCGACGTGGCCACGAGCGTGTACCCGATTCCAGCATGGTCGATCTTGAGCGTCGAGAAGCTCGCGACTCCCGCCACCGCGGTGACGCTCGTCGTGCCCGTCAACGTGGCGGCGGCCGGATTCGTGCCGATCGCGACGGTGATGGTGCCGGTGAAGCCGGTCGCCACGTTGCTCAGGCTGTCGAATGCGGTCACAACGACGGCCGGCGTGATGCTCGCTCCGGCCGCAGTGCTGACCGGTTGTACCGTGAACTCGAGGTGCGTCGCGGAGTCACTCGCCATGTTGAAGGGCGCGCTCGTCGCCCCGGTGAGGCCCGTGGCGGCGGCGCCCAACGTATAGCCGGCGCCGCTCTTGTCGATGCTCAGCGTGGAGAACGAGGCAACGCCTGCGACTGCCGCGACGCTCATGGTTCCGGACAGGGTGCCGCCGCTGGGATTCGTGGAGATGGCGACGCTGATATTCCCGGTGAAATTGGCCACTGTATTCCCCAGGCCATCCTGTGCGGCCACCCTGACTGCGGGCGAGATCGTCTTCCCCGCCGTCGCATTGCTCGGTTGGACCGTGAAGGCCAGCTGGATCGCCGGCATGCCCGTGACGTCGAACGCGGCACTGGTCGCGGGCAACACGCTGTCCGAGGCCGCCACGAGGGTGTAGCCGCTCCCCGCCTTGTCGATCGCGAGATCAGCGAACGTGGCGACGCCGGCGACGGCGGCCACGGTCGTCGTGCCGATCAGGGCTCCGCCCGCGGGGTTGGCACCGATCCCGATGCTGACGGTGCCGGTGAAGCCCGTCAGTGTGGCACCGAGCGTGTCTTGCACGGTGATGGCGACCGCCGGCGCGATCGCGACTCCGGCTGACACGGTGCTTGGCTGGACCGTGAAGACGAGCCGCATCGCCGGTACCGAAACCACATTGAACGTGTCGCTGGTGTCGGCGGCGAGTCCCGCACTGGTGGCAACGAGCGTGTAGCCGGAGGCGACTGCATCGAGCTCGAGATTGCCGAACGTGGCGACCCCGGCCACCGCAACAACGGTCGTGGTGCCGTCCAACGTGTCGCCCACCGGGTTCGTCCCGATCACCATCGTGACGCTGCCGCTGAAGCTCGTCGCCACGTTCCCGAAGGAGTCCCTGGCGGCGACCACGACTGACGGGGCGATGGGGACTCCGGCCGCTGCGACCAGGGGGGGGACCGTGAACACGAGGCGGCTGGCGGCCGCCGGAATGACGCTGAAGGTGGCGCTCGTACCGGCGGTGAGGCCCGCACCGGCTGCGGAGAGCGTGTAGCCGGACCCCGCCCGATCGATGCGCACGTCGGAGAAGATCGCCACGCCGCCGACGGCGGATACCGCCGTACCGCCCGTCACGACCGCGCCGCTCTGGTTCGGGGCGAGCGAGAGCGTCACCTGGCCGCTGAAACAGGTGACGAGGTGGGCCGATGCATCGCGCGCTTCGACCCGGATAGCTGGGAGTGTTGTGCCTGCGGCGAGTGTATTCGGTTGCCCGGTGAAGACGAGGCTGACCGCGTCGCAGGATCCCATCGTCGTGTCGGTGTGACAAGTCACCAGTGGGGCGACGAGCGCTGCGATGGCCGTGATGTGAAGGAGGCGCACACCAGCGAGGCGGGAGCGGCCCATATCGATCTCGCGACGGGGACGTAGCAAACGACCATAGGGAGGCTGGCTCGTGCCGGCCTCCCTATTACTACTCAATCGTAGCTGTCATTTCACTGTCCCGAAATGGCCAGTCAGGGTTGGCTGAGCGCTACGATCGCGTGACCGTGAACTGCCCGCAGCCCGTGAATTGAATCGTGATCGTGGCCGTTTCCCCATGACGCGTCACGACCGCTACGACCGTTCCCGCATCGAACTGCGGGCGCTCGGCGCAGGCGGCGTCGCGGTGCAGCGCCGTCGGCGTGTTCACCTCCAAGGCGAACACCGTGGAATCGTCGAACGTCACCGTCGACGAGCCGTTGATCGTCAGGGTGCCGCTCGGGAGCGCCGCGTCGCGATGGATCGATCCCGGGACGTCGGCCGTGAAGACGATCGCCCAGTTTCGCAGATCGCTGATCGAGTCTCCATTCGCGAACTTGTACACGGTGCGGAAGTCGGTCGAGGTCTGGGAGATCGCGGACGAGTCGCGAATCACTTCCCGGGTCCCATTCACCGTGAATGACGCCGTATGGCCATGGCGGTCCACGAAGATCCGCGCGAAATCGGTAAAGACTTGCTTGATAGAACGATCACGCGCTGTCGGCGTGGGGTCGATGATATCGATTGTCCCCCGCACCGTATCCTGGTCGTGGAACCCCACGACGCAATTGTCGAACACGATCCGCAACGAGTCGGGAACGTGGTCCGAATCGGCGTCGGCCGGCGGGGTCGGGGAGATCTGCGGCACGCAGATCAGGGGGTTCGCCGTGAGCGGGCCCACCGGCGCGCCCGGGATGAAGCCCACACCGCTCGACGCCGTCGCGGCATCGAGCTCGTTCTGTACGTCGGCGCTGACGACGTCGCCCAGGCTGTCCGCCTGTGCCTGCGTCAGGATCGACGTATGAGATGACGCCATCTGGTCGGTGCGGCAGGCCACCAACAGCGCGCCGGCGCCGAGTGCCAGGAGTACGACGACTGGCTTCATGATGCTACTCCGTGCGTCGAGTAAGAGGTGAATGCCGGCTCGGGGCGTGAAGAACTCCGCCATACTGGACGCGGTGGCCGATCCTCAATTGGTACTCCCCAACGTCACGAAGGGTCGCGCCTTGCGTCGTTCCCGGAGTCGGTGTGACCCTGGTCACGCGTACGCGCCTCCCAGTCGTCGAGCGACCTCGGCCAGTCCTGTTTCAAGAGCCGTGATAGTGCGCGGTCAGCCAGCAATCGACCACCGGTCTGACAGCGCGCGCAGTAGTTGGCCTCGTTGGAGGCATAGCGGATGCGTTGCACCGGCGCACCACAAACCGGACAGGGCTGCTGATACCGCCCATGGACGGCCATTCCCTCTCGGAAGGCGGTCACCTTTTCCGGGAAGGCGCTCCCGGTTTCCTCCTGGAGCCGCTCGATCCACGCCGTCAGCGTGTCCCGCGCCGCGCGATGCAGGCGCGCGATTTCCTCCTCGTCGAGCTGCGTGGTGAGCTTGAGCGGGGAAAGCTTCGCGGCGTGGAGGATTTCGTCGGAATAGGCGTTGCCGACCCCGTCGAACAATCCGGGGTCGGTGAGCGCCCGCTTCAGGGTGTGCGACTCCCGCACCAGCGTCGCGCGGAATTGCTGCGGCGTGGCGGTCCGGACGTCGAGACCGCCCGGGTCATGGTCGGCGAGGGCCGCGGCGCCGTGGACGAGGTACATCGAGGCGCGGTGTTTCGCGCTCGCTTCGGTGAAGAGCAACGTCCCCGCAGAGAAGTCGAATGCGGCGAGCCCGACTTTTCCTGGAATCCCAGCTTGCGGCGGGCGCCACCGCAGCCGACCGGCGATCATGAGGTGCAGCACCATGGCGTACTCGTCGTCGAACGCGAAGACGATCCGCTTGCCGAGGCGACGAAGCTCCCGCACGACGCTTCCTTCCACTTCCGAGACGGTCGGAGAGGTGGACCGGAGCACGAAGGGGCTGGCGAGCCGGATCCGCTCGAGGCGCGCGCCCAGGACGCGCGGCGCCAGCGCGTGGAGGTACAGCGCGATATCAGGGAGCTCGGGCATGCGAACGAGTGGGGTGGCGCGCGGCGGAGATCAGCTGAGGGTGTTGTAGCGCCCCCGCGGGATGGCGGAGCCGTCCGCCTGAACCACGTCGCCGAAATCCGGCCGGGTGGACATCGAGATCGGCAGGCGCTGCTCGATCACCATCCGGACGACCGCCATCGCCTCGGGCGCCGGCTCTGCATCGACGTCCTCGCGGTAGTACCAGACGACGCCCTGCGCCGCGCGCAGCTGGGCGAGTCGTGGCTCGAGGTCACCCAGCGAGGTGCGGACGTCGTCGCACCAGATTTCGCCGGCGCGGCTCACCCGGATGCGCGCGACCGGAGCGGTGTCGGAGGGGCTCAGCGCCGGGCCTTCGTCTGGGTGGGAGTATCGATGTCTTCGGCGTGCTCCACGACTCGTCCGGCGAGCCCATAACGGACCGCCGACGCGGCGTCGAGCCAGAAGTTGCGGCGGGTGTCCTCTTCGATGCGCTCGAGGGGCTGGCCGGTCTCCCGCGCCACAATCCGGTTGAGCCGGTCGCGGATGCGCAGGATCTCCCGCGCCTCGATCTCGATGTCGCTCGCCGACCCGCCGGTGCCACCGGCGGGCTGGTGCAGCAGGAAGCGGGTGTTGGGGAGGCAGAAGCGGCGCTCGCGCGGCACCGCCACGTAGATCAACGCCGCGATGCTCGCGACCCAACCGGTGCCGACGATGCGCACGGCGGGACGGACGTAGCGGATCAGGTCGTGAATCGTATCCCCCGCCTCGACGTGCCCACCCTGGGAGTTCAGGTAGACTGTGATGTCGTCCTCGGATTCGGCGGCGAGGGCGAGCAGCTGGCCGGTGACGCTGGCCGCGACCTGCTGCGTGATCTCCCCGCTGATGATGATCGTGCGTGCGCGCAGCAGCCGCTCGGCGACCGGATCGACCGGTGCGGCCCGCACGCCATCAGGGGACTCCAACCGGGGCATATGCGCTCCAGAAAAGATGTGATGTGCATCAATGTTCGCTCGCATCCGCGCGCAATGGAAGTGACCGAGGGAACTTCGGCCGCACAGCCCAGGTAGAGCCTCCCGGAACCACGTTCCCGGAGGTTTGGATGCTTTCCACGAAGCTGATGCGTTTGGGGCTCGCCGCGGTGGGCGGCGTCGCCGTGATGGCGGCGGTCGCGCTCGGGCGGAGCCGTGGTGTGCATATGGCGACCATCCCGGCCGGCACGACACTGGTCGCGACGCTGGACGAAGCGGTCTCGACGGAGCATGCCCGGGCGGGCGATGTCGTACGGCTTCATACCATCGCCCCGATCCGGCTCGACGGCGGCCGCACCGAGATTCCGTCGGGCGTCGTGGTCCAGGCGACGGTGACGGAGTCGAAAGGCGGCGGCCGGATCGCCGGAGCTCCCGTGCTCTCCCTGCGGTTCACCGACGTCGTGGTTGACGGTGGCCGGCGCCCGATTGACGCTGACCCCTATCGGGTGAAGGGACACAACGATCTGGGGAAGAGTGCCGCCCAGATCGGCGCGGGTACCGTGGCCGGCGCGATCCTCGGCCGGGTCGTCGGCGGCAAGGGAGGCACCGCCAAGGGCGCCGTCGTGGGGGCCGCGGCGGGGACCGGTGTGGCCGTGGCGACGCCGGGCGGGCACGTCGTACTGCCCGCGGGCCAGACCGTCCGCGTGCATCTCGATGCTCCGGTGACGGTCGCGTACCATCCACGCGGCGAGCGCCCCGACGCATCTTGAGCACCGGGGGATGGTGGCCCGGCGGTTGACGAGCGCACCGCCGGGTGCCATCCATAATCGGTGCCGCATCTCCTGACCGTCGCCTTGAAACGAGCGCCGGGTGCGGGCGCGGGGTTCCCATTCACCGTGCCCGCCATCCGGTCGCTCGCCCCCCTCGATCTCTCCGCTCCCGTCACGCTGTTCGTGGGGGAGAACGGCTCCGGCAAGTCGACGCTGCTCGAAGGCATCGCCGCGGCGGCGCGGCTGCCGAGCGTCGGCGCCGATGACGTGGCCAGCGACGCGACGCTTGCCGCGCAGCGCCGTCTCGGCGACGTGCTGCGGTTGACCTGGTCGCAGCGGACGCATCGCGGCTTCTTCCTGCGCGCCGAGGACTTTTTCGGGTTCCAGCGGCGGCTCGCGGCGGATCGCGTAGTGCTCGAAGCGCGGCTGAGTGAGCTCGACGTGGAGTACCGCGACCGCTCGGCCTATGCCAAAGGACTCGCCTCCGGTCCGATGCGGGTTTCCCTAGCGGACATGGAGCGCCGCTATGGCCGGGACCCGGACGCCCGCTCCCACGGTCAGGCGTTTCTCAATCTGTTTCAGGGACGGTTCGTGCCGGGTGGTCTCTACCTGCTGGACGAGCCCGAAGCGCCGCTCTCGCCGCAGAATCAGCTCGGACTGCTCGCGGTGTTGCTCGAGATGGTGACGCAGGCGGCGCAGTTCGTCATCGCCACCCACTCGCCCATGCTGCTCGCCTACCCGGGGGCGAAGATCTACAGTTTCGACCAGGTCCCGATCGCGCCGGTCGCCTACGAGGATCTCGACCACGTCGTCCTGACGCGCGATTTCCTCAACGATCCACGAGCGTTCCTGCGGCGCTTGCGGAACGGCGGCTGAGCGACGACCCGCGTGACACGCTCGCGCACCGACGCTATCCTCGACCCATGAACGCGAACCCACCTCCCGACGCTACCGCACCGCAAGGGGAGGCGGCCGTGCAACGCCGGTCTACGGGGATCACCGTGCTGGCCGTGCTCGGATTGCTGTACACCCTGTACTTCGCGCGGGAGTTCCTGCTCCCGATCACCTTCGCCGTGTTGCTCGATTTCCTGCTCAGCCCGGCAGTCCGGGCGCTGGCCCGTCGTCACGTGCCGCGCCCGCTCGCGGCCGGGCTCGTCCTCGTCGGCCTGTTCGGAGTCGCCGGGCTTGCCGTCTACGATCTGGCCGGTCCGGTCCAGAGTTGGGCGACGAACGCGCCGGAGTCGATTTCCAAGGCCCAGGGGCGGCTGCGGCGATTGCTTCAGCCGATTCAGCGCGTGTCCAACACCGCGGAGCAGGTGGAGAACGCGGCAGGCGGCGTCGCCGGCACGGACAAGTCGTCGGTCGTGGTGGTGCGGGGCCCGAGCTTCATGTCGCGCCTCTTCGGGTCCACGCAGCGGTTTCTGGCCGGGGCGCTCGAAGTGATCATTCTATTGTTCTTCCTGCTCGCGGCCGGCGACTTGTTTCTCCAGAAGCTCATCAAAGTCCTTCCCAACCTGCGCGACCGCCGCAAGGCGATCGAGATCGCCCGGGAGACCGAAGCTTCCGTGTCAACCTACCTCCTCACCATGGCGGCCGTGAACCTGGTGGAGGGGGCGATTGTCGCCGCGGCCATGTTCGCGCTCGGTATGCCGAACGCGCTGTTGTGGGGCGCGCTCGTCGTGCTGCTCGAATTCGTTCCGTACCTGGGAGCGCTGGCAGCGGTGATCGTTCTCTCCGTGGCGGCACTGGCCACGTTCGATGACCTCGGGCACGCGCTGCTCGTGCCCGGGAGTTACCTCGGCATCAACCTGATCCAGGCGAATCTCGTGGGCCCCTTGCTGCTGGGGCATCGTCTCGAGCTGAACCCGGTGGCGATCTTCGTCAGCCTGGCATTCTGGTTCTGGATCTGGGGCATTGCGGGCGCGTTCATCGCGGTGCCACTGCTCGCCGCGTTCAAGATCTTCTGCGACCACATCGAGTCGCTCGCCTCGGTGGGCGAGTTCCTCGGCCGGCGCGACCGATCCCCGTTGGTCAGCGCCAGTCTTCCTGCTTCACCTCCGCCAGCACGGACTCCAGCGGATTGAGCTCGAACTCGACCGGCGGGGCGCGTCCTCAGGACTTGGGCGCGAGGTAGTCTTCGGCGGCGACGATGCGCCAGCGGTCATTGCGACGCATCCAGGTGTCGGTGAACCGGTAGCGTCTGAGAAACGTCCCACCCGCGCCGTGCCCCTCGAGAACGAGCCACCCCGTGACCACGGCGGTCGTACCGAAGCAGTGGACCTGCATGTCTTCGTTGTGGGCAGCGGTCACGGTGTCCGATCCGGCGATGACATCGTGCAGGACCTCGGCCCGGGTCTCGAGCCGGTCGTTCTCGGTGTACACGAACCCGTCAGCGAGAAGTCGCTCGAACGTAGCGCTGTCCCGGCGCACGACGGCACTCGCCCAGCCGTCCTCGAGCTGCAGCAGCGCTTGCACGGCGGGATCGTGCGGCGCGCACCGCTGGGCCGCCGACCGGGCCGGCTGAACTGCCCCGAGAGCCGCCAGCGCGGCCCCGAGCACGCACCGCGACAGGATGGTCATGGGGTCGAATCCGGCCAGGTCGGCGTCGCAAGCTCGACCCGCCAGATCGTCCCGGGGGTGGAGAGCGCGCCATCGATCCGCACGAACGCGGGGACGTCGTCGGTGACGATCCACGCATTGGCGTCCGACGGCGACCGCCCGCCAAGGATGGCGAACAGCCGGATAAAGACGCCGAGGCGTGGCTTGAACACATAGTGCGCCGTCGTTTCCGTATGACCACCCAGGCGCACCTGTCCGGCACCCACCGGCGCGATCTCGAGCTGGACGAGTCGTGGCGCGGGCGTGAATGCGACGATGTGGACCAGCGCTCGCCCGGCCGGGACGAGGTTCTTCGCGATCGTGATCACCATGCCGTTGTAGACGTCCGCGGGGAGATCGAGTGTGCCCTCATGCGTCTCGGCGTGGTCGTCGGTGCGGCCGCGTGAGACGATATGGTATCGGCCGCTGGCCCGCTCCAGTGTGATCTCCTCGTCGTCCGGGAAGGCCGGCCCGCGCTGTACCAGCGTGTACTTACGCATGATGAACACACTGTCGTCGGTGAACGAGACGCGCTCGTCGAACAGGGAGCCATCGTCGAAGCGAAACACCATGCGGCTTTCGACCTGTCCGTTGCGAACCAGCTGCAGCAGGTCGCCGTGGGCCACGCGGGCGCCGGCCAGCGTGCGCATGACCAGAAATCCGTGCAGCTCACCTTCGACGTTACGAACCGCTACTGGCGTGGCGGCGTCGGGGGTGGGGCCTTCCGGGCTCGCGAGGACGAGCGGCCCGAGGAACACGGATAGCATCACGCGACGCAAGGTTCGCCTCCGTTGGTCGGCAGCGGCGTCAGTTCGCCTTGAGGACGGCTTCGACGAAATCGAGCGTCTTGGTGATGACCCACGCGGCGGACACGACGTCGACCCCCATCGTGCCGGACCGATCGCCGCTCATCGTCACCACCTTGCCGCGGCGCGGGGAGGGCTTCACGTCGCGCTGCACGACGATGCCGCGCCGCGGGTCGTAGCGGAAAATGATCGCGGAGGAGAGGGCATCGGGGGTGTTGGCGGCACGCGGCGTGAACGACAGGGCGACGCTCGGATAGGCGTCGTCGCGGTCGGTGTGGTCCCGTGTCGTGGCATCGTGGCCGGCATTCCTCAGCTCGGCCAGTACCTCCTCGAGCACCGGCCGGACGACGGTGCGCAGGATATCGCCGCCGGCGCGGCGCTGGCGCTCGTCCTCGGCGTGCGACGCGGCCGTGACCTGTTGTGCCTTTGCCTTCCGCTCGGCGTACGCCTGCAGCAGGCTGCGCAGTTTTTCAGAACCGTCCGCATGCATGCCGCAACGTACTGATTAACTTCCTGCCGTGCCACCCGCGCCTCCCGCCGACTCGCTGCGTATTCGCGTCCAGACCGCCCTGGCAGCCGTCCCCCATCCCCGCCTCGGCGGCTCGCTCGCCGCGACCGTGGTGCACGATCTGGTCGCCGACGAGGACGGCCGGGTGTCGTTCACGTTTCACCTGACCCGGGAAGATCCCGCCACGCTGGTACGCGACGCCCGCAAGGCGGTCCAGGCCGTCGCGGGAGTGAGCGATGTGAAGATCAGCGTGGTCGACCCCGGCTCCGGCCCTCCTGCCGAAGGTGCCGCGCCCCCTCGGGGCGCCGCCGGGGTCCCGCCGCCCCCGACGCCGCAGGAAATGCCGCTGCTGGGCCGCGTGCTCGCGATCTCCTCGGGGAAAGGCGGAGTGGGGAAGTCCACGGTGTCGGCGAATCTCGCCGCCGCGCTGGCGCGCGCGGGACATCGGGTCGGCCTCATGGACGCCGACATTTATGGTCCCAACGTCCCCCGCATGATGGGGGTCGCCGAAAAACCTCCGGTGGTGGGTGGGAAGATCCAACCGCTCACCGCCCACGGGGTGAAGCTGATGTCGCTCGGATTCATCGTCGAGCGCGACGCACCAGCGATCTGGCGTGGCCCGATCATCATGAAGATCATCCAGCAGTTCCTGCGCGACGTGGACTGGGGGGAGCTCGATTTCTTCCTGGTGGACCTCCCGCCGGGCACCGGCGACGCGCAGCTCTCCCTGGCGCAGACGATCCACCTGCACGGCGCGGTCATCGTCACCACGCCCCAGGAAGTCGCGACCGGCGACAGCTTGCGCGGCGCGAAGATGTTCGAGCGCGTCGGCACGCGCGTGCTCGGCGTGGTCGAGAACATGAGCTACTACGTGTGCGAGCACTGCGGGCAGCGCAGCGAGCTGTTCCTGTCGGGCGGCGGCGCGCGCCTCGCGGCGGAGCTGTCGGTGCCGCTGCTCGGCCAGATCCCGCTGCAGGCGGGGCTCGCGGCGCTCGCCGACAGCGGGCAACCGGTCGTCGTCGCGGCGCCCGATTCCCCGAGCGGC
>DATJJY010000130.1:0-3700 GCA_035491895.1 Gemmatimonadales bacterium | reverse complement strand
CGGTAGGCGAGGGCGGCCAGGCGCGCGTACTGCTCGCCCCCCTCGGCCGTGAGATCCGCGATGAGCCCGGCGTCGAACGTCTCGGCTCTGGCGAGAAGCGCATCGTGATCCTTCCTGCCGTCGCGCAGCAGATCCACGGCGGTCGCGCCGTGACGCCGCCACCAGGCGCGCTCGCGCCGCCCCAGGTACTCGACGGAATACAGGTCGTCGTACGCGAGCATCAGATACCGCGTCACCGCCTGCGTGACCTGCCCGAGGTCCACGCGAAACGCCAGCACCGACGGGCGTTGCGGGCCCGCAAGCGGGTCGTCTGCCGGCAGATCGTCGGTTGACTGCAACGGATCGCCGCCCGTAAACGCCCGGCGCGTCTCCTGCCGTGTGCCGATCGCCGCTGTCACTCCGTCGGCCCGGTCCGCCGCCATGTACAGATAGCCCCAGTCGATGCGCACATCGTCGCCGCGTCTGCCGAGGACCTGCTGCGCGCGTGAGCCCATGCGCAGGGCGGGCTGTCCGTCGATCTGCAGACGGGCCGCCGTCACCGGCTCGTCCGGCGTGTTGATGACGAGATCCGAGCCGGCTTCCCAATAGAGCGACACGGCATGCGGTCGCCCGTCGGTGGATCCGGCCGTCCACTGGAGGTAAGTCAGGGGGCGCGAGAGCACGTCGAGATCACCCGGCAGCGCCGGCGTGAAAAAGGTCAGCGTGAGCTGGATGCCCCCGCCGCGCAGCGTGTAGATCGTCCGCGTCGGCAGGACGTCGAGCCCCGTCTGCTCGAGGGTGGGCGCGCCGCCGTCGCGGCGTTCGCGCTCGCCGCCGGTCAGCTCGTAGGTCGTGCCGTCGATCCGCACGAGCGCAGCCAGCGTGTTCGGCTTGCCCGTCCAGTGCACCGTGCCGTCATCACTCAGCTTGTCGGCGAACGACCAGATGCTGAAGTACGGATCGTGGGCGACGAGAGGGACGGCCGGCGGCCGGAACGGGGCCGCGGTCTGGGCCGCCGGGGCCATGATCAGGCTACCGGCGAGGGTCAACGACAGGCCGAGCACCATCGGCACTCTCACGCTGCGCCTCCTGAAGCGCGTACGTCGGCAGGTGCGGCTCGTACATCAGCCGCGAGAATGGGGAGATTATCCGTCACAGGACTGCCAGCCAAATGACGCGTTGCGGACATTTCAACCTCGCGGGGGGATCTTTGCTGAAATCCCAGCAGCCGGCGCCGACAGCTGATCCTTGTGCCGAAAGATAGCGTGTGATACAAGCCGGTCCGGCTCGATCAATCGAACATCAGGCCCGCAGCGGGGCCACTGAGGAGGACACGATGCAGCGTTCCCTGGCGATTGCCGCACTTGCGGCGTCCGTGTTTTTTGTTCCCGGCGTACGGTCGGCTAAGGCGCAGGCCCCCAGCAAGGAAGTGCAGCAGGAACTCATCGCCCTCGACAACCAGTGGGGCGAAGCCAAAACGGCGGCCGACGTGAGCAAGCTTCTGGCCGACAACATGCTGGCGCTCGGGCCGAAAGGCGAAGCGCAGGGGAAGGCGGAGCAGGCTGCAGCCTCTGCGACCCCCAGCAGCGGGTATGTCGCCGACGAGCACAAGTTCGAGATGCTGTCGCCGGACATCGTCGTCATGACGCACCGCGGCACAGCGACGACTATGCAGGATGGCAAAGAAGTGAAGGAGTCGCACAGGAGCCTGCACGTGTTCCAGCGCATCAACGGCAAGTGGCAGGTCGTTGCCAGTGCGCAGGTCCCCATCCAGCCCTGATCCGCAGCGCGGCGGAGATCTCGATCTCCGCCGCTCTATCTCCCCGCTTGAGCAGGGACGGCTCGAACGAGCCGACCGTCGGCGCGGCCACGTTTACAATCCCTCCTCCCGGACACGGCCCCTTCTAACCCGGACTGCTGCGGCGTGCCACGAGGAACTTCAGGCTCGTTGCGCTCGTCTCATCGTGGCGTGCCTGGTGTCGACAGCCGACACCAGAAGTTATAGTGTCGACAGCCTACATCATGACGCGAACACCCGATTTGCTGCCCGGCACGCTCGACCTCCTGATCCTGCGGACGCTGCAGAAGGGCACCCTCCACGGCTGGGCCATCTCCGAGCGGATCCAGCAGATCTCCGAGGACGTCCTGCAGATCAACCAGGGCTCGCTCTATCCCGCCCTCCACCGCCTCGAACACCAGGGCTGGATCGAGGCCGAGTGGAAGGTCTCGGAACTGGGCCGCCGCGCCAGGTACTACCGCCTCACCGCTTCTGGTCGACGTCAACTCGCCATCGAAGCACGGGAGTGGGACCGGATGACCACCGCCATCGGCCGCGTGATGAAGCTCGCATGACGTTCAACGATCTGAAACTGCGGGTACGCGCGCTGCTCAGGCCCACCCGCGTCGAGCAGGAGCTCGACGAGGAACTCGCCTTCCACATCGAGCGTGAGGCTAGAAAGCTGATCGATGAAGGGATGACGCCGGCGGCGGCGCGCCGGCGCGCGCAGTCGCGCTTCGGGTCGACGGCGCTGGCCGCCGATCGCTGCCGCGACGAGCGCGGCACCGCGCTCATCGACGACGCGCTACGCGACGTTCAGTACGCGTTGCGCACCTTCGCGAGGGCGCCGCTCGCCGCATTGACGATTGTCGTGACGGTGGCGATCGGGCTCGGAGCGGTGGCGGTACTGTTCACGGTGCTCAATCCGCTGATTTTCCGCGTGGACCGGGTGCCCGACATCGGCGAGATGTACTCGGTCGACCGGACGCGGACGGCCGACGGCGGGCCCTCGCCGATGACGCGTTCGATGTTCGAGGCGATGCGCGCCGACACGCATGTCTTCACGGACGCCTACGCCAGCGTCCCCGACATCGAGTTCCGCGTGGACGGCCGGACGATGGCGGCCACCCTCGTCAGCGGTAATTTCTTTCAGGTCCTGCGCGTCAGTCCAGCCATCGGTCGCCCCCTCATGCCGGTGGACGACGCGCATGCGGGCGGCAACGCGGTGATCGTGTTGAGCGATAGAGGATGGGAGCGGCATTTCCATCGAGATCCGAACGTGCTCGGCCGGGACGTGCTCGTCAATGGCGCGCCGTTCCGGATCGTCGGCGTCACGGCCGCAGGATTCAGGGGCCTCGAGGAGGGCGGTCCCGACGTCTGGGCGCCGCTGTCGCAGCTGGGGCAGTTCCGTCCGGCCGACCGCGGCCGCGAAGACAGCGTCGGCGTGGACGTCGTCGGCCGGCTGGCACCCGGCGTGTCGAAGGACACCGCTCGCGTGCAACTCGTCGCGTGGGATTCGAATCGATCCACGGACACCGTCGATCGCCGCTCCACGACCCTGGACCTGCTGCCACGGCGCGGGACCGTGGACCAGCCGCTGGAAACCATCGCGCTCTTCGCGCCGCTCTTCGTCGCCTTCGGACTCATTCTGCTGATCGGGTGCGCTAACGTCGCCAACCTGCTGCTGGCGCGGGGAGTGGCGCGGCAGCGGGAGATCGGGATTCGACTCTCCCTCGGTGCATCGCGGCGGCGCATCGTCCGCCAGCTGATGACCGAGAGCGTGCTGCTGGCGCTCACGGCGGCGGCGGGCGGTTACTTGATCTCGCGAGTTGCGCTCGAAGGCGCAGTTAACTGGGCGCTGCGGATTGTGCCGGTGGACCTCGGCAACGTCAACCTCGGCGTGCCCGCGGCCGACTGGCGCGTCGCGGTGTTTCTCGTCGTCGC
>DATJJY010000129.1:0-25006 GCA_035491895.1 Gemmatimonadales bacterium | reverse complement strand
CGCGTTCCGCAGCACGGCGGCGAGCTGACGGCGGAATCGCCGGTCGGGCGCGCCGGGAACCACCTGGGCACCGATGCACAACGCGCCGCCCGCTCCGACGACGTACTCCCAGGCGACGATGCGATCGGCGTTCAGGTGGATATACGAGCGCTCACAGGCGACCACCGATCCCCAGTGTGGCCGCCGGCCCCGTGCGTAGGTCGCCTGGACGTAACGCTCGCCTTCGGTCGGCGCCCAGAGGTAAGTGCCCTGCCCCAACCCGGCGAACTGCGGATGCGGGCCGAAGCCGGCGAGGCCCCGCACGTGCGGAAACACCCCGAGGACATTGAGCTCGGGGAGATGCAGCTCGTCATCCGTGTGGCGCCAGGTCCGGATCGCGGTGTCGTTCGGTCCATCCGTCTCGAGACCGAGCGCCGCGACGAGCGTCGCCGCGCGCTGCGTGAGAAGGAGGCGACCGCCGCGTTCGATCCACGGGAGCACGACTTCGCGCGGCAGCGGCGGCGGCTCGTCCTCAGCGTGGATCCAGCAGACGTCGCACCCGTCGAGACCGCTCGAAATCCGATCGAGGGAGACGCGCTCCGCGACCACCGGGTCTTCAGCCGAGCGCGGTTCGAGCGACGTCACGAGCTCCCAGGCGGCGTCCGCCCCGGGACCGACCGCGAACAGCGCGATCCGCGGCACGCGCTCCTCCCCCCCTCAGCCGACGCCCGTTCGGGCGTGATTCACAGACTACGAATGGTCCGCAGCAGCTCGGTGTCGTCGCGCCGGTCGCCCAGCTTGGCCTCGGTGTGCATCCAGCGCAGTACACCCTGCTTGTCGATCAGGAAATAGGCACGGTTGGAGAAGAACTTGTCTTCCAGCAGCGTGCCGTAGTTCCTGGAGACGTCCCGCTTGAAGTCGCTCAGGAAATCCTGTTTCATCTGGTACTTGGCCTTGTATTCCTTCAGCGTCGGAACGGAATCGACGCTGATGGGAAGCACGACCGTCCCGGCCGTTGCGAATTGAGCGATATCTTCGCTGAACGCGCAGTTTTCGGCCGTACAGGTGCTCGTGAAGGCGAGGGGAAAGAAGGCGAGCAGGACGTTCGAGCGCCCGCGGAAATCCGCGAGCGAGACGTCGCCGCCCGACGTGGATGGCAGGGTGAAGGCGGGCGCGGGCTCTCCGATCCGGACCATACGACTCCTGCACTACGAGGTTCGAACGCGCGTTCGGTACCCAATGTCGCCGCGGGAACTCCACGTCGCAACGCCGGTTTGATTTCAAGGAAACCGGATATATGATCCCTGACCTTCGAAGGAGCGATCATGCCTCATACGCTGCCGGCGCTGCCGTACGACTTCGGGGCCCTCGAGCCCCATATTGATGCGCAGACGATGCAGATCCACCACGACAAGCACCATCAGGCGTACGTCAATAACCTCAACGCCGCCCTCGACAAACACCCCGACCTTCATAACAAGAGCCTGGAAGAGCTGCTGCGCGGCCTCAACTCGGTCCCGGAAGACATCCGGACCGCGGTCCGGAACAACGCGGGCGGGCACCACAACCACTCGCTCTTCTGGACGATCATGGCGCCGAAGGCGGGCGGGGAGCCGAGCGGCGCGCTGGCGGACGCGATCGGCAAGACGCTCGGGGGGTTCGCCAAGCTCAAGGAAACTCTCTCCAGCGCTGCCGCGACCCGTTTCGGCAGCGGGTGGGCGTGGCTCGCGGTGTCGGGAGGGAAGTTGGAAGTGTTTTCGACGGCGAACCAGGACAGCCCCCTCATGGACGGGAAGATCCCGATCCTCGGGCTCGACGTCTGGGAGCACGCGTACTACCTGAAGTACCAGAACCGCCGCCCCGACTACGTCGCCGCCTGGTGGAACGTGGTGAATTGGCCGGAGGTGGGCCGCCGCTTCGACGCGGCGAAGTAGCGGATCCAGCGTGCGGGAGGGGCGGCACGCCCCTCCCGTCACTCGGCGAGCGGCTCGGCCGTCACGCCGGCACTGCCGTCGTCCCGGTAGCGCACCGTCAGCCGCCACGGGCGGCAGCACACCTGACAATCCTCGACGTACTCCTGCCACGTCCCACTGCCGGGATCGAGACCGATCACGTTGACCTCACCGCAATGCGGGCACGTGACCGACGCTTCGCCGTCGGCGGTGCCGTCTCCCAGTGGGAAGTCCTCGTCGATCGGATCGGGGAAATCAACCATGGGTGTGAGCCAGGGCGACAGAGTCACCGGCGCGCGTAGACACTCGTCTGACCGGCCGCCGTCCAGGCGACGACATCGTAGTGCTGCGCCTCTCCGCCCTCCATGCCGGGCGACCCCGCCACCATCCCCGGCACCGCGAGACCGGCGATCGCCGGGTGCTCGCGCAGCGCCTTCGCAATGAGGTCGGCGGGCACGTGTCCCTCGACGACATACTTCCCGACCTTCGCGGTGTGGCAGGACGCCAGCTGCCGCGGTACAGCGAAGTCCGTCATGACCTCGTCGGGATTATCGGTGTCGTGCACGACGACAGTGAACCCGGCAGCGCGCAGGTGGTCCACCCACTTGGTGCAGCACCCGCAGGAAGGACTCTTGTAGACGGTGACCGTCTCCGGAGGCGCGACAGGCACACGACCGGGCTCGCTTCCCCCCATGCCGAGGGCGACGACGGCTGTCAGCGGCAGAATGAAACGAGGCATACTCCCTCTCCAGCTCGAGGCAGGTGTGTCAGAAACGTAGCGACGTCGAATGCGGTCGGACAGCGCCGGCCGGTCAAGCGGCGGTCAGGCTCGAGCGGGCGCGGCCCGAGCGTTGCGCGCGCAGCCAGGCCCAGATCGAGATCCCCGTCGCAATCGGCAACCCGAAGTCCTCGCTCACCCCCAGCTGCACCGCCGCGACGCCGCCGATCACGCCCCAGACCCAGGGAATGACCAGGATGGCGAGCGGTGGCCTAGTCTCGGTCCACAGCAACAGCGCGAGCGTCGCGATCGTGGTCGGACAGGGCAGGCCAAAGGTGGGAAGGGCGGGATAGCGCTGACCCAGCAGGTAGCCGACGGCGGGATACAGCGCGAAAGCGTACACGAGCAGGATGAGGGCGAGCGCTCCCTGCACGGAGCGGTCGGCAACGAATACGACATGCGGTCTGACGACCGCGTACCACAACAGCAATCCGGCTTCCAGGACGAACAACGCTGCGAAACCGCTGGCGATGGGATTGATCGTCCGGAAGAAACGCCAATGATACATGATCCCCATCCAGGCCCAGAGTGCGGCGAGGACGGCGCCAATCGCGCGATCCGACCATCGCGCGGGGCGCAAGGCGAGCAGGGCAGCCCCCAGCCCGATGAACAGAAGCAACAACTGAGCGGGCGTGATCGCGGTGTTGTAGCGCGCGAACACGCCGAAGAATTGATCGGTCGTGAATGGCAATCTCACCGCTGAGGATGCTACGGGAAGACGAATGAAGAAAGGCACTACCCGCCATGAAGAGACGGCGCTGTCTCGACGTATTCCCCTTCCCAGCGAGCCATCACAACCGACGCGAGGCAGTTGCCGACGACGTTGACCGACGTGCGCGCCATGTCCATGAGAGCGTCGACGCCGAGGATCAACGCCACCGCCTCGAGCGGAATGTGGAACGTCGCCAGCGTCCCCGAGAGAATCACGAGGGCCGCGCGCGGCACGCCCGCCACGCCTTTGCTCGTGAGCATCAGCGTCAGCATCATCACGAGCTGTTGCCCGATCGTCAGCGCCATGCCCGCCGCCTGGGCCGCAAATACAGCAGCCACAGCGAGATAGAGCGTGCTGCCGTCGAGGTTGAAGGAGTATCCGGTGGGGATGACGAATGCCACGATGCGGCGCGGCACGCCGATCGCTTCCATCTGCACCATCGCCTTCGGCAGCGCCGCCTCGGATGACGCCGTGGAAAACGCGATCAACGCCGGCTCCTTCACTGCCCCGATGAACCGCCGCACCGGCACGCCGGCGAAGTAGGCGACGGGAAGCAAGACCGCAACGGCGAAGACGACGAGCGCTCCGTACAGCGTCAGCACCAGCTTGCCGAGACTCGACAGTACCCCCGGCCCGGAGTGCCCGACGGTGTACGCGATGGCCGCGCCGATCCCGATCGGTGCGAAGGTCATCACGATCCCGGTGAACTTGAACATGATCTCGACCAGCCCTTCGCACAGCCGCAGCACGAGGTCACGTGGACCCTCGCGCACCTGTGTCAGCGCCAGCGCGAACAACACCGACCAGAAGACGATCTGCAGGACTTCGTTGTTCGTCGCCGCTTCGAAGAAACTCTGTGGCACGAGGTGCTCGAGCAGCCCGGAGAGCGTCACTCCGCCGGACACTGCGGGAGCGACGTCCGCCGCGGCGGCGGGGAGCTGCACGCCATCCCCGGGTCGCAGCACGTTGACGGCGAGCAACCCGACCGCCAGTGCCAGCGTCGTCACCGCCTCGAAGTAGAGAATCGACTTGAGCGCCAGTCGCCCCACGCGGCGCAGATCGTCTCCGTGTCCGGCCACCCCGATCACCAGGGTACTGAAGATGAGCGGGACGACGATCGACTTGATCATCCGCAGGAACACTGTCGAGAGCGGCTTGATGGCCATCCCGGCGTCGGGCGCGAGCCAGCCGAGCAGCGTGCCGGCCACCATGCCCACGATGATCCACTGCGTCAGTGTTCTGGCGCGGAGAAATGCCCACATGCTGTTCGTCAGTGCGATCCGGCGCGCAGGCCGATCGCCTCGAAATGGAAGGTCACCCGGTCGGCGACGCGGACGAGACCACCGGGCCCGCCGTGGTAGGGCGGGATACCGAACGCCGTTTGCTTCACGTCGAACCCGCCCGCAGCGCGCAGCGTGTCGTGGTCCACGGTGGTCTTGACGTCGAGCGTGACCGAGAGGGACTTGCCGACCATCGTCAACTTCCCGGTGACACGAAAGCCGTCACCCGTCTTCGCCAGTCCCGTCGATTCGAACCGGATTTCCTGATAGTGGGCGACGTCGAGGACCGCAGTCCGCATGGCCGCGGTCACCTTGCGGATTTCTTCGGTGTCGGGCGGGGTCAGCACCTCGAGGCTGTCGCTCGGCACCACGATCTCGAGACGGGAACGCTCCGGAGCGGACGGGAAGTACACGATTCTTCCGGAGAAGGACCGCGCCCGGATCAGATGCTCGTGACCGACGAACGAAAAGAAACCACTCTTGTGAGCCGTTACCTCGAAGCGGCTGCCGGGGGCCAGCACATAGACGAGCGAGTCCTGTTGCGCAACGGACGGAGACGCCTGGAACGCGGCGAGCAGCAGTGACGCGACGATCGCTCGAGGCATCATGCGTGGTTCCGGTCGTAGGGGATGATGTGCTCCCATTCCCCCGCATCCGAGCGCGCCACGACCGCGACGACCGGCTCCGTCTGGCTGACGTTGAAGACTTCGTGCGGCACACCGGGCTCGATGAAGATGAAATCGCCGGCTTCGTTTTCCACAACCTGTTTCAAGCCGGGGCCGTACTCGTGCCGGACGCGCCCTTGCAGGATGTAGAGCATCACCTCGAAGTCGACGTGAATGTGCGCGCCGGCGACGCCGCCCGGTGGAATCGTGGCGACGTTCATGGACAGCTGCCGTGCCGGGACGTTCTTCGCCGAGAGCCCGACCTTGTACTGAATTCCGTTCCAGTCCCGGCAGGTCGCGCTGCGGCGGATCACGGAGATGCCGTCGTTCCCTTCCACAAACCGCTTCAGGTCATCGGTCATCGTCGTCCCTCCGCCGCCAAGATACGCCTACTCGACCTTCAGCCGATACCCGACGCCCGCCTCCGTCTGGAGGTGGCGGGGGCGCGTCGGGTCCCGCTCCAGCTTGTGCCGCAGCTGCGTCATGTAGACGCGCAGGTAGTGGGTCTGCGCGGTTGCGTTCGGCCCCCACACCGCATTCAGGAGGTGGCGGTGGGTGAGCACTTTCCCCGCGTCGCGCACCAGGGCCGTGAGCAGCTTGTACTCGGTCGGGGTGAGATGCACCTCCGCATCGGCGACGAAAACGCGCCGGGCCGGCAGATCGACACGCAGATCGCCGACGGTGAACACCGGCTCGTCCGCCGTCCCCGCCCGCGCGGCGTGTCGCAGGGCGACGCGCAGCCGCGCGAGCAGCTCGTCGGTGCCGAATGGTTTCGTGAGGTAATCGTCGGCCCCGGCATCCAGCGCCGCCACCTTGTCCTGCTCCTTGCCGCGGGCGGAGATGACGATGATCGGAGTGGTCGCCCATTCGCGGATGCGGCGGGCGAGGTCGATGCCGTCGCCGTCGGGGAGGCCGAGATCGAGCAGGATGACGTCGGGGGTCCGGCTGGTGGCCTGGGCCAGGCCCTCCCGGGCCGTCGGCGCTTCGACCAGGCGGTAATTGTGGCTCTCGAGCGCCGCCCGCAGAAAGCGGCGCATCTGGGGCTCGTCCTCGATGAGCAGGACGAGCGGAGCGGCGTCCGTCATGCCGCCCGAAGCTAGCCTTGCTGGGCCTCGCGCGCCGCTTCGGCCAGGATGGGAACCGGGGGAACGCCACTCAACGGCAGCGTAAATCGAAACGCCGCCCCGCCGCCGGAGCGGTTCTCCGCCCAGATGCGGCCACCATGCGCCGTGATGATGCCCCGGCAGATCGTGAGGCCCAACCCGATGCCGCTCTGGGCGACCGTGCCCGGGGCGCGATAGAACTTGTCGAATACGCGGGCCTCCTCTCCGACCGGCAGACCCGGCCCCCGATCGGCGACCTCGACACGCACCACGCTTCCTTCCCCTACCGCCGAGATCTCGATCGGCGTCCCGGCCGAGGTGTACTTCACCGCGTTCTCGAGCAGGTTGACGAACACTTGCTCGATGAGCACCGCGTCGAGCGGGATGAGCGGTAGATTGGGGGGCAGTCGCACGTGCACCGGGTGGTCCCGCAGCCGGACATCGAGACGGATCAGCGCCACCCCGACCACTTCCTCCAGCGGTTGCCATTCCTTCTGCACCTCGAGCGCCCCGCTTTCGACCCGGATCATGTCGAGCAAGTTGGCGATGAGGCGGGTCATGCGCTCCGCCTCCTCGAGGATCGTTTTCAACAGGTCGCGACGCGTGGCCGCGGTGAGGCCGCTCTGCTCTTCGAGGAGACTCGACGCCGCTCCAGTGATGGCGCCGAGCGGGGTCCGGAGGTCGTGCGACAGGGACGACAGCAGCGCCGTCCGCAGGCGCTCCGCTTCGATTTCCAGCTGCTCACGTTGCGTCTGCTCCGCCAGCAGGGCCCGCTCCAGCGCGAGCGCCGCCTGCCCGGCAAAGGTCTCCACCAGCTGCTGCAGCGTGGGGTCTTCGAATCGTTTCGTCTCGGCCGGCCGCAGCCCCACGACCCCGACCGTTCCCTGCGACGCAACGAGCGGCTGATAGAAGGCCTGCGCTGAGGGGAGAGTGTCGGTACCGACGCCGGCGCGCTGCCCGCGATCGTACGCCCACTGCGCTACGCTCTGCTCCTTGTCGTCGATCGGATAGCCGGGCGGCGTACCAACGGGGACGGCAACCCGGCCGGACGCGTCGGGGAGCAGAAACTGCACCTGGGCTCCGAAGGTGTCGTGCAGGTGACGCGTCGCCACCGCGATGAGCTCTCGTTCGCCGCGCGTGGCCGCGAGCTCACGGCTCATGGCGTAGAGTGCGCCGGTGCGCCGTTCGCGCGTCCGGGCAGTCTCCGCCTGCTCGCGGATTCGCAGCGTCAGCCCACTGATCACGAGCGCGATCCCCAGCATGACCGTGAACGTGAGCACATAGCGCACGTCCGTCACCGAAAAGGTGTACTGTGGCGGGACGAAGAAGAAGTCGAATGCGCCGATGCTGAGAAATGCGGCGAACACCGATGGCCCGCGGCCGTAGCGCGTCGCCACCACACCGGAACCGAGCAAGTACACCATCGCCACGTCCGTAATCGAGGCGTAGCGTCCCAGCACGGCGCCGATCGCTGTGGACACGGCCACGACCAGCGCGCCCCAGCCGTATTGGGCCAGTGTTGGTCGCACCCCCGCTGTTGCCCGTCGCGGCGCCGGCCGTTCCGTGACGTCGCCGGTGATGACGTAGACGTCGAGATCGCCGGAGCCGCGGACCAGTCGGTCGAGCATCGAGCCGAACAGCTTGTCGCGCCAGCGGGGGTGCGTCGGCTTGCCGACGATGATCTTCGTGGCGTTGTGGGCCCGGGCGTAGGACAGTACCTCTTCGGCGACTTTGTGTCCCGACAGCGTGACCACCTGGGCCCCCAGCTCCTGCGCCAGCTGCAGGTTCTCGATTAATGCCTCCCGGTCGTCGGGGGAAACGACCTGTCCGGCCGACTCGACGCACAGCACGACCCAGTCGCACTTGAGGCTCGTAGCCATGCGCTTGCCGGCCCGAACCAGCCTGGCCCCGGCGGGATTCGGGCCGATGCAGACCAGAATCCGCTCGGCGGCGGGCCACGTCTCCCGGATTCCGTGCTCCGCCATGTAGCCGCGCATCTGGGCATCGACGCGCTGGGCGGTGCGTCGCAACGCCAGCTCACGCAGCGCGATGAGATTGCCCTTGCGGAAGAACTGATCGATCGCCCGCGCTGCCTGCTCGGGGACGTAGACCTTCCCCTCGCGCAGGCGCTGCAACAGATCTTCCGCCGAGAGGTCGGCCAGCTCCACTTCATCGGCCTCGTCGAGGACCGAGTCGGGGACGGTCTCGCGCACCTGGATTCCGGTGATCTGCGCCACGACGTCGTTGAGGCTCTCGAGGTGCTGCACGTTGAGCGTGGTGTAGACGTCGATCCCGGCGCCGAGCAGCTCGTCCACGTCCTGGTAGCGACGGGTATGGCGCGATCCGGGAGCGTTGGTGTGGGCCAGCTCGTCGACCAGGATCAGACCGGGGCGACGGGCCAGTGCGGCGTCGAGGTCGAATTCCTCCAGCGTAATCCCACGGTATTCGATCTTGTGGCGCGGGAGGACCTCGAGTCCGGCGAGGAGCGCCGTCGTCTCCTGCCGTCCGTGTGTCTCGACCACGCCGAGCAGCACGCGAACCCCGTCGCGCTGCTTCGCGCGCGCCTCCTCGAGCATGGCATACGTCTTCCCGACGCCCGGCGAGGCACCGAAGAAGATCTTCAGCTTGCCCCGGCCGGCGCGGCGCTCCTGCTCGCGGACCTGGGCGAGCAGTGTCTCCGGGTCAGGCCGGCGCTCGGTCATGGCTACGATAACGTAGCATGCCTCAGAACAGGTACGACAGCGCCAGTCCGATCGTCACCTGGGTCGGGCTCAGGCTCCCCGGGTTCCCGAAGTCGTCTCGAGTCGAGTGCTCCACGCGAATCTCCGGCCGCACCAGAGCGTGCGGCCACGACTTGACGTTCAGGGTCACCGTACCGCTCGCGATCCGTCGGCTCGGTGCCGCGGGGAACCCGAGCACCCCCGACGTCCGGACTCCGTCACCGTCGTCCATGTAGTCGGCGCGCAGAGCCAGACTGAGCTTGGGCTGCAGATCGAACACGCCCCACAGCCCCGCGCCCCACCACTGCGCGTCGCCACCGCCCGCCGCAATCCCCTGCTCACCGCCGGCGTCGAATTGCGCGTAGATCGTCGTGGTCGACGCCGGCTTGAACGTACCGACGAACTCCCCCCCATAGCGCTTATTGCCCACGTTCCCGGTCTGCTCGGGACCGTAGTAGCCGAGGAACGCGAGGGCCACGCGATCCGAGGACGTGATGCCGACCCGACCCATGAAGGACTTGGCCGTGTTATTGTCTTCGACCACGTCCCACCCGTTGATCAACCGGAACTCCGCGTCGACTGTGGGCGAGAACTTCGCGTCGACGCCGAGACCGGTGTTCGTGAAGTTCGTCAGGTAGATGTACTCGTAACCGTGGGAGAAGTTGGGGTTCAACACCTCATCCACGACCTCGACGTCCAGGAGGGTCCACATCTTTCCTCCTTTGAACTGCACGTAGTTTCCGCCGCCGGTCGGGACATTGAGGGTCACGAATGCCTGGGGAAGGTCGCCCTGGTCGCCGAGCTTGAGGCCGAGGGACTGGAGCGGCGCGGCATTCTGACCGAGCAGAGCGTCGACCTGGAACCCCGCGTCCAGTTTGTCGGTCGCCACCGCCTTTGAGATCGTCAGACGGGCGGCGTTCATGATGCACTGGTCATGGAACCGATCGTACAGCCGGCCCACGATCGTTCGGCCCGTTGGCTTCGCGGCGTAGAAGTAGGAGGCGGTGACGTACCCTGTCAGTTTCACCGCAGGCTGGGTTGTATCAGGGGTCTGGGCTGCGAGGCCGCACGGAACTGCGAGCGTGAAAGCGGCAGCCATCCATCGTGGGGCATTCACCGGGAGCTCCTGGGGAGCCTGTCGAGGGCCAGATTCAAGAGCAGCACGTTGACGCGCCGGTCACCGAGGAAACCCAGTTGCCGCCCTTCGACGTGCTGCTCGACCAGCGCGCGCACGACCGCACTATCGAGCCCACGGGCTCGCGCCACACGCAGCACCTGGAGGAACGCGCTGGCCGGTGAGATGTGAGGGTCGAGCCCCGAGCCCGACGACGTGACGAGATCGGCGGGAACATGCCCCTTCACCACCCCGTCCAGTCTCACTTCGCTGTCCACCGCGCCCGCGATCAGCGTGTCGGCGAGCTTGGCGTCGGTCGGCCCTTTGTTCGTTCCTGTCGACAGCGTGTCGTCATAACCCGCTCCGGCCGCCGACGGCCGCGCGTGGAAGTACTCGGCACGCGCGAACTGCTGCCCGATCAACGCGCTCCCGATCGCCTGGCCATTCCGCTCCACCAGCGACCCATTCGCCTGGTGCGAGAACACGAGCTGCGCTACTGCCGTCACGAGCCCGGGATACACGAGGCCAGTGATCAACATGAGGACAACGGTCACGACGATTGCCGGGCGCAGCTGGTTCTTGAGCATGGTCACACCAATCGCAGCAAGACGAGGAGCATGTCGATGAGCTTGATTCCGGCGAACGGCACGAGGATGCCGCCGACGCCGTAGATCCAGAGGTTGCGGCGCAGGATCGCCGCGGCAGCCGCGGGCCGCCAGCGCACGCCGCGCAGCGCGAGCGGAATCAGCGCGATGATGATGAGCGCGTTGAAGATCACGCTCGCGAGAATCGCCGATTGGGCGGAATGCAGCCGCATGATGTTGAGCGCCTGCAAGGCCGGATACGTCGCCACGAACATCGCCGGGATGATGGCGAAGTACTTCGCCACGTCGTTGGCGATCGAAAACGTGGTCAGCGATCCGCGCGTGATCAGCAGCTGCTTCCCGATCTCCACCACCTCGATGAGCTTCGTCGGGTTGGAGTCGAGGTCGATCAGATTGCCGGCCTCTTTCGCCGCCTGGGTGCCGGTATTCATCGCCACCGCCACATCGGCTTGTGCCAGCGCCGGGGCGTCGTTCGTCCCGTCGCCGGTCATCGCCACGAGCCGGCCACCCGCTTGCTCGCGCTTGATGAGCGCCATCTTGTCTTCCGGGGTCGCTTCGGCGAGGAAATCGTCCACCCCCGCCTCGGCGGCGATCGCCGCGGCGGTGAGCTGGTTGTCCCCCGTAATCATGACGGTGCGGATCCCCATGGCCCGGAGCTGGCCAAAGCGCTCGCGCATCCCGCCCTTCACCACGTCCTTCAGGTAGATCACGCCCAGCGCGCGGGCCGACCCGTTGTCGCGCTCCGCGACCACGAGCGGCGTTCCACCGGACCGCGCGATGCGCTCGACCTCCGTGGTGAGCGCCGCCGGCGTCTCCGCGCCGTGCTCGCGCAGCCAGCGCCCGATCGCTTCGGCCGCGCCTTTGCGCAGCTCCAGGCCGCGGGCGTTGACACCGCTCATGCGCGTCGCGGCCGAGAACGGCACCAGCTCGAGTTGGCCGTGCTCGCCTTCGGCGAGTGGTCGACCCCGCAAGCCGAACTGTTTCGCCAGCACGACAATGCTGCGGCCTTCGGGGGTCTCATCGGGCAGCGACGCGAGCTGGGCGCGGTCGGCGAGGTGCTCCCGCGCGACACCGGGCGCCGGGACGAACTCCACCGCCTGGCGATTCCCGAGCGTAATGGTGCCGGTCTTGTCGAGCAGCAGCGTGTTGACGTCGCCCGCCGCCTCGACCGCCCGCCCGCTCATCGCGATCACGTTGTGCTGGATCATGCGATCCATGCCCGCGATGCCGATCGCCGAGAGCAACCCGCCGATCGTGGTGGGAATCAGGCAAACGAGCAGCGCTACGAGAATCGGAATCGACACCGCGTTCCCCGAGTAGACTGCGAACGGCTGCAGCGTGACCACCGCGAAGAGGAACACGATCGTGAGCCCCGAGAGCAGGATGATCAGGGCGATCTCGTTGGGGGTCTTCTGCCGCTTCGCCCCTTCGACGAGGCCGATCATCCGGTCGAGAAACGTCTCCCCGGGATCGGCACTGATGCGAATGACGAGAAAATCCGACAGGACGCGGGTGCCGCCGGTGACCGCCGAGCGGTCGCCCCCCGACTCGCGAATCACGGGCGCCGATTCTCCGGTGATCGCCGATTCGTCCACCGAGGCCACGCCCTCGATCACCTCACCGTCGCCGGGAATCATGTCCCCCGGCATGCACACCACGACGTCGCCCTTGCGGAGATCATCGGCGGGGACGGACTCGAACGACGCGTGGTTCGCTGGATCGCGCAGCCGCTTGGCGGTCGTCTGGGTGCGCGACTTGCGGAGTGTGTCGGCCTGCGCCTTGCCCCGCCCCTCCGCCATCGCTTCGGCGAAGTTCGCAAACACCACAGTGAACCAGAGCCAGAGCGCGAGCTGCAGCGTGAACGCCGTGCCGGCCGCGCCGCCGACGAGATCGCGCAGCAGCACGAGCGTCGTGAGCAAGCTGCCGACGAGGACCACGAACATGACCGGGTTGCGGATCATGTGACGCAGATTCACGGTCTTCGCGAGCGCGTCCCGGATCGCGCGCTTCACGATGGGCGGATCGAACAGTGGCCGCTTGGCGAGCGCCATTCTAGAACAGTCTCCCGGCTTGCATCAGGAGGTGCTCGACGACCGGCCCCAGTGACAGCGCCGGGAAGAAGGTGAGCGCGCCGACGATCACGATCACGCCGAGCAGCAGGACGACGAAGAGCGGCGTCGTGACGGGAAACGTCCCCGCGGACTCCGGCACCGTTTTGCGCTCGGCGAGAAAGCCGGCCAGGGCGAGCATCGGAACCATCATGGCGAACCGCCCGAATAGCGTGCCGAGGCCGAGGAGGGTGTTGTAGTAGTAGGAGCCGCCGCTCAAGCCGGCGAAGGCGCTGCCATTGTTGCCCGTCACCGAGGTGAACGCGTACAGGATTTCGGACAAGCCGTGCGGACCCGCGTTATTTCGCCCCGCGAGCCCCGCCGGCAGCACCGCCGACGCGGCGGTGAGGACGAGAATCACGGCCGGGAAGATCAGCACATAGAGCATCGCCATGCGGACTTCCCGGCTCTGGATCTTCTTGCCGAGGTACTCGGGCGTGCGTCCCACCATCAGCCCGGCGATGAAGACCGTCAGCACCGCCATCACGATCATCCCGTAGAGCCCCGAGCCGACCCCACCGAAGATCAGCTCGCCCAGCTGGATGTTGACGAGCGGCACGAGCCCACCGAGCGGCGTGAACGAATCGTGCATGCTGTTCACCGCGCCGCACGAGGCATCGGTCGTCACCGTGGCGTACAGGGCCGAGTTGGCGATCCCGAAGCGGACCTCCTTGCCCTCCATGTTGCCGCCGGGATTGCCGGCCGACGCCACCACGGCCACGCCCCGGGCTGCGTGAATCGGGTTGCCGCGCGCCTCGGCCCAGTACGCCGTCGCCACGCCGCCGAAGAACAGGACGAACATCGCTGCCCAGAGCGCCCACCCGTGACGCTGATTCCTGACGGTGCGCCCGTAAAACCCGGTGAGCCCCGCGGGGATCACGAAGATGGCGAGCATCGACAGGAAGTTCGTCCACGGCGTGGGGTTCTCGAACGGGTGCGCCGCGTTGGCGTTGAAGAAGCCGCCGCCGTTGGTACCGAGCTGTTTGATGGCGGTCTGACTGGCGACTGGCCCCATCGCCAGCACCTGCTTCGCCCCCTCGACGGTCGTGACCGTGACGTAGTGGGCGAAGTTCTGGATGGTCCCTTGCTGCACGAACAGCAGCGCCAGGCCGAAGGAGAGTGGCAGGAAGAGGTAGAGCGTGCCGCGAAGCAGGTCGACCCAAAAGTTGCCGATGCGGCCGCCCGAGCGGCGAGCGATGCCGCGCGCCAGCGCTACCGCGGCGGCCATGCCGCTGGCCGCCGAAGCGAAATTGTGGAAGGCGAGCTGCATCATCTGGGACAGATACGACATCGTCGTCTCGCCCGAGTACGACTGCCAGTTCGTATTGGTGGTGAACGACGCCGCCGTTTCGAACGCCTGGCGGTCCACCACCGCCGGCCGCTGGAACGGGTTGAGCGGCAGGTGTGCCTGGAGCCGGAGTGCCACGTAGGTCACGAGCATCGATACAGCACTGAAGACGAGCAGCGCCGCGGCATAGCGCGTCCAGTGCTGATCCTCGCCGGGGTCCACGCCGGCGAGGCGATAGATCCCGCGCTCCAGTGGGGCGAGCCAGCGCAGCGAGCCGTCGTACACGCGGACGATGTAGAGCCCCATCGGCTTCGTGATGGCGAGCACGACAACCGAGTAGAAAAGGATCTGCAGCCAGCCGTTCGCGGTCATGTCTCAGAACTTTTCCGGTCGCAGCAGGGTGTAGACCAGGTACAGAAGGATCAACAGCGACACGACGGCCGCGATGACCGTCTCGGCGCTCACGGCCGCTCCTCCTCGCCGGTCGCATCGTGCCCCAGCCGCTCGCAGCCGCGGACGTAGGCCAGCATGAGTGCGAAAAACACGATCGTCAGGGCGACGTAGAGGAGGTCCCACATGGCGAAACACGCTACGCGAATCGGCGTAAGGATGGGCTCAAGAATCGCCCGGCCGGTGTAAAGGCCCCGTCAAGACGGCTATCTTGCTCTCTTCCATGACAGTTCCAACCGGGGCCCCCACCGCCGATCGCGCTTCCGGCCTGTCGGCCGCGGCCGCACGCTGGTCGCGGCCCGACGACGCGTTGCGCCAGGTGCAGCTCGATTCGATGAAGCGGCGGGCGACGGGGCTCCTGGCGGTTGCCGGCGTCGTGTTCCTCGTCGCGCGGTACTTCGAAGCGACCTATCCCTGGGTCGGGTACATCCGGGCCACCGCCGAAGCGTCCCTCGTCGGCGGGCTCGCCGACTGGTTCGCCGTCACAGCGCTGTTCCGGCATCCGCTGGGGCTGCCGATCCCCCACACCGCCATCATCGCGACCCGCAAGGATCGGATCGGTCGTACGATCGGCAATTTCGTGCAGAACCACTTTCTCGCGCGCGACGTCCTCGTCGCGCGACTGCGCAGCGTCCGCATCGCCGAGCGCTCCGCGCGCTGGCTCGCGGATCCGGTGAACAGCCGCCGCGTCGCCCGGCAGGTGGCAGCGGGGATGGTCAAGACGCTGGATGCTCTCCCGGACGAAAACGTGCGCGACCTGGTGCAGCAAACCGTCACCGACCGGTTGCGCGCCATCCGGGTGGCCCCGGCCCTCGGCCAGACCTTGTCGGTCGTGCTGGCGGGCAGCCGTCATCAGGAGCTTTTGAGCGAGGCGGTGCGGCTCGCTGCCAAGGCGGTCGACGACAATCGTGAAGTCGTGCGGCAACAGGTAAAGGAAGAGAGCCCCTGGTGGGTCCCGGGCATCGTCGACGACAAGATCTACCAACGGATCGTCACGGCGATCGAGCGGCTGCTGCAGGACATCGGAACGGACTTGGACCATCCGTTGCGGGGGGCCTTCGACACCGCGTTGCGGAACTTCATCGACCGCCTGCAGCACTCGCACGACGTCATCGCCCGCGCCGAGGCGTTGAAGGAGCAGTGGTTGCGCGATCCGGCCTTTCTGGAGCTGTCCTCCCGTCTTTGGGAAACGACCCGGGCGGCGATCCTGCGCTATGCCACCCAGGCCGAGGAGGGGTCACCCACCGGAGGGGCGCTGGAGAACGGCATCACCGCGTTCGGCGCCTCCCTGCTCGCCAATGAGGCCCTGCTGGCCGAAATCGACGAGGGCGTCATCGGGCTCGTCGCCTCGGCCCTGGAGCAGTACCGCCACGAAGCCGCCGACCTGATCGCTCAGACGGTCGCGAGCTGGGACCCTGAGGCCGCGGCGCTGCGGCTCGAACTGGCGATCGGCCGCGACCTGCAATTCATCCGCATCAACGGGACACTGGTCGGGGGCCTCGTCGGCCTCCTGATCTACACGGTCAGCCGGTTCTGGCACTGACCGGCCGGTCCGGTCCCCGCCGGCCGGGAGCCCTCCCGCGTCGTGGCATGGACTGTGAAGTTTGTCGAAAGCAAGAGCACATCGCGACCCAACTGAAGGACGCCCGTATGATCGAAACGACCGTCGACAGCGCCGCCGTCCGTCTTTGGGAAGAGTGGCCGGCCCTCTCCGCCAAGAAGCGCGTCCGCCGCTTCAAGCAGCTCCCGCGCCACGAGGCGGACGACTTCTTTCTCAGTCTGGAGCCCCGCGAGCAGGAGACGTTGCTCCTCTCCCTGCCCCAAGGCGAGCAGCGCCTGTGGATGCGCCTGTTGCCTCCCGACGACGCGGTCGACCTGATCCAAGAGGCGCCCGTCGAGGAGCGCGAACGGCTGCTCGATCTGCTCGACGATACGACGCGGCGGGAGGTGCGCGCCCTGCTGGCGCACGCCGAGGACGACGCGGGCGGCCTGATGAACCCGCGCTTCGCCCGCATCCGCCCCGAGATGACGGTGGGCGAGGCGATCCGCTACCTGCGCAAGCAGGCGACGTCGGTCGAGACGATCTACTACCTGTACGTGCTCGACAACGACCAAAAGCTCCGCGGCGTCGTTTCGTTCCGGCTGCTGTTCCAGGCCGCCGAGGATGCCGTGGTGCGCAACATCATGGTAACCGACATCGTCACCGTCCCCGAACACATGGATCAGGAGCTCGTGGCGCGCCTGTTCCAGAAGTACAACCTGGTGGCGCTGCCGGTGGTGGACGAAGGCGGGAAGATGGTCGGAATCATCACCTTCGACGACATCGCCGACGCGATTCGCGAAGAGGCCACGGAAGACATCCAGAAGATCGGAGGCGTGGAAGCCCTCGAAGCGCCCTACCTCACGATCGAATTCACGCGGCTCCTGAAGAAGCGAGCCGGGTGGCTCGCGGCCCTGTTCTTGGGTGAGATGCTCACGGCGACCGCAATGACGCACTATCAGGACGAGATCGCGGCGGCGGTCGTCCTCGCCCTGTTCGTGCCGCTCATCATCTCGAGCGGCGGGAACTCGGGCTCGCAGGCCACGACGCTCGTGATCCGCGCGATCGCGCTCGGCGAAGTCCGGCTGGTCGACTGGTGGCGGGTGCTGCGTCGCGAGATTGCGGCGGGTCTCGGGCTCGGACTGATCCTGGGAACGATCGGACTGTCGCGCATCCTGCTCTGGCAGGCGATCGGCGGGACCTACGGTCTCCACTACATGAGGATCGCGCTGACCGTTTCGTTCAGCCTGGTCGGGGTCGTCTTGTGGGGAAGCGTCGCGGGGTCGATGCTCCCCTTTGTGCTGCGCCGGGCGGGGTTCGACCCCGCGAGCGCCTCGGCGCCACTCGTCGCCACGCTGGTCGACGTGACGGGGCTCGTGATCTACTTCACGATCGCGAGCATCGTGCTCCACGGTGTGCTGTTGTAGCAGCGGCCCAGCCACGCGGCGAAGCGCGACGGTGGATTACCGGCGGCGATCAAGGCATCGCGCAGCGCCGCCGCCGAGCGCCAGCGCCGCTCCGGCCGCCGGGCGAGACAGCGATCCACGACGGCGGCGAGACGGGGCGGTACGTCGGGAGCGATCTCCCGGAGCGGCGGCGCATCGAGCACCATGCGCTGTGCCGCGTGCGCCACGGGCGAGCCGCCCGGAAACGGCAGCCGGCCCGCCAGCGCCAGATACGCAACCAGACCGAGCGAGTAGATATCGCCGCGATGATCGGCATCCCACGCTCCGAGCGCTTGCTCGGGAGACATGAATTCCGGCGTACCGAAGCGCTTCGTCACTTCGGCCCGCGAATGCTCGGATGTCCGGAGTGTCGCGATCCCGAAATCCGCCAGAAACGGTCGGTCGTCACCCCGCTGGAGCAGGATGTTGGCGGGCTTCACGTCCCGGTGCACCACGCCGATCGCGTGCGCGTGTGCCAGTGCGTCGGCGATGGGAGCGAACAGCGCGATGGTCGTCCGCGGGTCGAGCCGCCGCCCGTCCGCCAGGAGCGCGGCGAGCGAACGTCCGGCGATGTACGGCATCACGGCGTAGACGACGTCGCCGGCGCGGACGAAGTCGTAGCAGGCGACGATGTGAGGATGGGCGAGGCGGGTCGTGATCCACGCCTCGCGGCGGAAGCGCTCGCGATGCTCGACCGATACGCTGAGACCCGCCGCCAGCACTTTGATGGCGACGCGGCGGCGGCCACGACGGTCCCACGCGAGGAAGACACTGCTCATGCCGCCCCGCCCCAGCTCCCGTTGAATGTCGTAGCGGCCGCGCACGGCGAGCGCCAGACGGCGACGATCGGCAGTATCCGCCGTGCAGTCCGGCAAGTCCGATACGAGGTCGAGCGTTTGCGCGATCACGCCAGTGGTAAAGGCAACAGGTGTGCCAATACATTTGCCTCGCTGCACCGCCCGGAGCGGCCGATTCCTGTCCGCCATTGGGACCGAGCGTCCCACATCCGGTCAACGTCTGAACGGGCCGTGCGATACATTGACCCCGAATCGTCACGCAGGCAGGTCACGATGCGACACCGGATCGTCATGGGAATAGGAGTGGCTTGTGCCCTGCTCGGCTCCGGAAAAGCTGCGGCACAACGGGCCCGATACAGCGTATACGCCGACCTCGGCGCCATGAGCGCGCTGGCGGACTTGAACAGCTCCGGCACGGCGTCTCTCAAGGGCGGCCTTTACCTCGGCGGCGGTCTGAACTGGCAGATGGTGCCGGAAGACTCGAGCCTCGTGTTGCAGGGGGACGTGACCTGGACGAGGCAGGAGCTTCGTACTACCAGAGCGGGGAACGGAACCAAGGTCGACCTGGTCTTCATCGGCGCGATCTTCGACTACACCTGGATCCAGGCCAGGCGGTTTCAGTTCACGCTCTCGGGGGGCGGTGGGGTCGTCCTCGTCCACGCGGAGGACTCGGCCGCCGCGACCAGAGCACGACCCTTCGCCCGCCTCGGTCTGGGCGCGCGGTACGTGCTGCGGCCCAACCTGCACGCGTTCCTCCAGGGAATCGGCATGATCTACGACCTGCAGAGCTTCCCGGCTGCGAGCGTGCTCGGCCCGTACACTCGACGCCAGTCGGAGGTCGGGATCGGCGCGGGCCTCGCCCTGGGACTCTAGAGCCGGCGGGGTCGGCTCGTCTCTTCTCCTTGCGTTCAGTCGCCCCTCCTCCCGAAATTCGGAACGCATGTAAAACACACCTTCCACTCTCGAGCGTCCCTATGGCTGTAGCATTGCTGCGCAAGTTGTGGCTCGCCTCGCTCGTGCTGGTTTTGACCGCCGCGTGTCGTCACACTCCGCCGCCGCAACCGCCGCCGCCCCCGAGCGGACCCGATGCCCTCGCCGGTTTCGACAATCAGAGCAACGGGATAGTCGCCGAATCGACCCACGCCGCCGACCTCGATGCCTTCGATGAAGTCGAGACGATCGACGATGGACTGGGGCCCCTCTACAACGCCCAATCGTGCCGCGAATGTCATCAGAACCCCGTGTCGGGAGCCGCCAGTCAGGTGAGCGAGTTGCGGGTCGGTCACAACGGCCCGGATGGGAAGTTCGTCAATCCCGACATCCCGATCGGTCGCGGCACGACGCTGATCCAAGCCCGCACGCTCGTGAACGATCGGGCGATATGCCCCAACGCCCAGTTCCCCGACTCGGAGATCCAGGAGCGCGTTCCCGATGCTGAGCGAATTCGGACGTTCCGGATCTCTCTGAGCGTCCTGGGCGACGGATTCGTGGAGGCGGTGGACGACACGACGCTCTTGGGGCTAGCTCGAGAGCAGTGCCGCAGCACCAACGGCAAGATCTGCGGGCAGGCGCTGTACGTCCCCATCATCGAGGCGGCCGGCACGACCCGCGTCGGACGATTCGGATGGAAGGATCAACAGGCGAGCCTGCTGTCGTTCTCGGCCGACGCCTATCTCAACGAGATGGGCATCACCAGCCGGTTGCAACCCGACGAGGTGACGGCGATCTGCAACACCGCCGCCGAACCGAACAACAACACGGACTCCACCGGCCTCGCCGATATCGACCGCTTCGCGCGGTTCATGCGGGCCACCAAAGCGCCCGCCCGTGACACACTCCAGGCCAAGACCTCGCTCGCCGTGCTCGGATCGCGGCTATTCGATTCGATCGGCTGCGCGACCTGCCACGTGCGCACACTGGTGACGGCACCCGCCGGCACCGTCATCAACGGTGGCATGGACACGATCCCCCAAGCCCTCGGCGCGAAGACGTTCCATCCGTTCGGGGACTTCCTGCTGCACGACGTGGGGACCGGGGACGGAATCGTGATAGCGATGCAGGAGCACTATGGACGGCGGGCGATGCAGATTCTCTGGCGGAACTTCTCGCGCGCCGAATTCGGCAACACGCAGAACAAGCTGCGGACCGCGCCGCTGTGGGGAGTGCGGCTGCGGCCCCGGTTGATGCACGACGCCGCCTCGCTCACTCTGCGCGACGCCATCGTGCGGCATCGCGGCGAAGCGGGCGGCGTCACCGACCGCTTCTTGCGGCTCTCCAACAGCGAACAGCAGGCGGTCGTCGAGTTCCTGAAGTCACTCTGAGATTTCCGCGATGAGCCGCTCCTGCGATCCGGGGGAGCGGCTCATCCCGCGCTCGAACTGTACGTAGGAGCCATCCGACTGGAGCTGCCACGCGCCCCGGTCTGCCAGCTCGAGCGCGAGAATGTGGTCCAGCCGCGCCCGGGCGGCCGCGTCGATCACGGGCGTGATCACCTCCACCCGGCGACGCAGGTTGCGGGGCCGCCAGTCGGCCGAGCCGGTGAAGTACTCGGGCGCGCCGGCATTCCCAAAACGGTAGATCCTGGCGTGCTCGAGAAAACGGCCCAGCACGCTGACCACTTGAATCCTTTCCGAGAGCCCCGGCACACCGGGACGCAGCATGCACAAACCGCGCACCACGAGATCGATCTGGACTCCCGCCTGGGATGCACGGTACAACGCGGCGATCACCGTCGCGTCGGCGAGCCCGTTGAGCTTCGCCTGGATGTGCCCGCCGCGCCCGGCGCGGGCGTGCTCGGTTTCGCGCGCGATCAGCGCGAGGAAGCGGTCCAGCATGTTGGTCGGCGCCACGAGGAGCCGCCGGAACGCCGCCTGAGGAGGGCGGGACGATCCGGTGAGCTCGTTGAACAGCGCGTGCACCTCCTCTCCGATCCCATCGTCGGCGGTGAACAGTCCCAGGTCGGTGTAGACCTTCGCGGTGTCGGGGTTGTAGTTGCCGCTGCCCACGTGCACGTAGCGCCGGGTGCGACTGCCCTCCCGGCGCACCACGAGCGCGATCTTCGCGTGGGTCTTCAGGGTCGCGAGTCCGGTGATGACGTGGATCCCCGCCGCTTCGAGGCTCTGCGCCCATGCAATGTTCAGCTCTTCGTCGAACCGCGCCTTCAGCTCGACGAACACGGAGACATCCTTACCATGGGCGGCGGCGCGTCGCAGCGCGTCCCCGATCGCCGACGGCCCACCGGGACGGTACAGCGTCAGTTTGATCGCGACGGTCCCGGGATCATCCGCCGCCTCGGCGATGAGCCGCTCGAAGCTCGCCGCGAACGAATCGTACGGATGGTGCACCAGCACGTCGCCCCGATCGAGGGCGGCGAAAATCGAGCGGTGCCCGGCGAAGGGATCGCGAGGGACGAATGGGCGGTAGTCGAGACCCGCGCGCGACACCGGGGCGGCGAGCTCGTCCAGCGCGCCGAGGTCGACGGGCCCGTCGGCCTCGTAGACGTCGGATGGGCCGAGCGCACTGTGCAGCTCGCTCTCCTCGAAGCGCAGCTCGCGTTGCAGGAGGTCGCGCAGCTGTTGTGGCATGTCCCGCTCGACCTCGATCCGCACCACGGGACCCCACGGGCGCCGGCGCACTTCCTCGGCAACCGCCTGCACGAAGCTCGCGGTGCCGAGCTCATCGAGGTGGATGTCGCCGCTGCGCGTCACCCGGAACGCGTGCGCGGCGACGACCTCGCGGCTCGGAAAAAGCTCACCCAGCCGGTGACGAGCCACCGCTGCGAGCGGCACCATCATCCCCTGCGCCGGCAAGAACGGCGGCAGCGCCGCCGGCAGCTCGATGGCGGCGAAGTGAACCGGGCTGTCCGCCTGGTCCCGCAACATCACCGCCAGGGCCAGCCGGCGATCGGCGAGCTGTGGAAACCGGTGACCGGGGGCGCGGGTGAGCGCCTTGGGCGTGAGCAGCGGCACGATCTCCGCGCTGAAGCGTCGCGCCAACTCGTCGCGCGCTTCAGCGCCCAGCTCGGTCCAGTCCCGCAGTTGGATGCCCGCCGCCGCGAGCGGCCCCCGCGCGAGCTCGGACAGCAGACGGTACTTGCGGGCGACGAGCGGACGCAGCCGGATCGCGATGGCGTCCAGCTGCTCGGCGGGGGACAGCCCGTCGGGGGACGGCTTTGCGACACCGGCGGCCACCTGCTCTTTGAGCGCGCCGACTTCCACCATGAAGAAGTGATCGAGGTTCGTGCTGAAGATCGACAGAAACCGCAGCCGCGCGGCCAGCGGAGTCTCCGGATCCTCCGCCAGGGCCAGCACCCGCGCGTTGAACTCGAGCGAGCTGAGCTCGACGTTGATGAAGTGGTCGGGGGCACGGCGCGACGGATCCAGAATCTTGGCCGGCAGGACCGGCACGCGCAGCTCGGTGAGCGTGAGCCGGCTGAGCTCGTCGGTCGTCCCGCGCGGCCGCTCCTCGGGCTGCGGGTCAGGCGCGAGCGGCGCGGCGGACCATTCCGGCACGAGCTCCGAGCGCGCGGCCACCGCGAGCGCCGCCAGGGTCGACGCATCGCGCAGCACCGGCGATCCGACGCGCGCTACGATGTCCGCCGGAGCGAACCACTGCAGTCCCGCCGGGGGAGCCGCTGTGAGGTCGCGACGCAGCCGCCGGGCCAGCCACACCTCCACGACCGGATGCCCGTCGCCACCGGGTGTGACGCCGAGCAGGCGCACCTCGCCCTCCGCATTGCCGAACCACCGCCGCATGGCGCGGCGACACGCATCCTGGCCGGCGCCGTCTTCCAGTGGAAGCTGGAGCGCCGCGTCCTGTCGACACAGCGCCATGCGGCCGTGTGCGACCGCGACAACCGCTACACGGCGCGGTGCGGCGGCCGGCTCGGCCGTGCGGTGCGACTGCGCCGTAAGCAGCTGTTCGGCACGCGCGACGCGCTCGAGCGACGCCGGGACCAACGGGTGCGACTGCGTCATCACCCGCTGCAGACGGGCGAGTGGAATGATCCCCCACCGATCCCGCCAGGCGACGAGCTCGTGGAAGGTGACACCGGCACCCCCACGGCGCGTCGTGATCGTGTCGTAGGCGAGGAAGAACTGTCCCACCAGCACGAGCGGGAGCCGTGCCCGGCACAGCCGGCGCTCCACTTGCAGCTCAACCTGAAGCACCAGTCGCTCGGGATCGACCAGTGCTCGCAAGCGGCGCGCCGGCTCGGACCGGCCGCGCAGTACGTCGCCGGGGTCGAGCTCGGCGACCGCCGCCTCGCAGTGGACCGCCGTGGGCGACTCGAGCGCCAGCCAGCGCCGGTCTTCCATATCGAAGCGCACGCGACAGCTCACGCCTCGGCGGGAGAGGTCATGCTCCGGCGTATCGAAGTAGAGATCGCGGTAGAAAACGGGTTCGAGCGGCCCGGCCACGAGACCCAACGGCAACGGCGCAGCCAGTAGGTCCTCGAGCAGATCGCTGGTCGGGATGTCCCAGCGGCGTTCGGCCGCAGCGTGCTCCATCAGCGCGTGCTGAGGGGTCTGCTCGTCATGGGGGCGCCGGTCATGTCAACGGTTGGCGCACCCGTCGATGAACGCACGCCGTGAGGCACGCGCATCGTTGATGGTGCGATAGAAGTCGTCGTAGTAGTCGAGCGCCTGCTTCACCCGTTTGGGCTCGAGTCCTTCCTGCGCGCGATACAGCGCATAGATCGTGTCCTTTTGCGCGTTGAACCGCGCGAACACCCGCGCGAGGATCTCCGGGGTGTAGCATTCCGAGTTGCGGAACGTGCGCTGCCGCACGGTCTGCAGATGCAGCGACGAATCGGGCATGGCGTATGGCGGCGAGATGACGCCCGACCAGTCGAAATCGTACGGAACGGGGTACATCACGCCGCCTGAATCCCAGATCAGCACCACGTTGTGCAGTGCCGAGACCGCCCAGTCGGTGTTGCCGATCATGTACTGGAACAGCGCGAACAGACTCATCTGTGTGGAGTCAGTCTCCGCCTGGTTCACGGGGTGAGCGAACACCGCCTTGTGGTTTCGCTTGGCCATGCGATCATCGTCTTCGAGAAAAAAGGCGTAGCGCGTGTCGGGGCTGCGCTTCTGCTTCGCGTCGAGATATGTGATCTGCGCGAGGCGCACGCGGAAGCTCATGACGGTCAGCTGATTGTACGCCCGATAAATGAGCTGCTCTTCGAGCAGGTAGTTCTCATAGGCGTGACCGCCGCGACACTCCCCGACGAGCTTCAAGCTCTTCTGATGCGCGAACACGGTGCGCGCGGCCTCGTCCCGATCGAAATCGATCTTGAGTGGCGGGTACTGACAGATCTTCAACCGGTAATGGCCACGCGTGTGCACTTTGACGTGGAGCGTGACACTGTCCCCCGACGGGGCGACGATCGAGAGCACGCCGGGATAGTCGTGCTTCTCAGTGCCGCGGTCCCTCGCGATGGCGCCGAAGTCGGCGGTGAAGTTCAGCAC
>DATJJY010000128.1:0-6672 GCA_035491895.1 Gemmatimonadales bacterium | reverse complement strand
TCGTGCGTACTAAGGCGATGATCCAACGAATCTTCTGGTGCGCGACGGCCGTTCTCGGAGCGGCGTGCAGCTCCCGTGCGGCCACTACCCCCCCTCGCATTCCGGTCAGCGTGGCCCGCGTCGAGCGCCGCTCCGTTCCCTTCGAGGTGGCGGCCACCGGGACGGTCGAGCCGATGCGCTCAGCGGCGGTGACCTCGCAGGTCGGCGGTCTGCTGCTGCATGTGCGCTTCGCGGAAGGACAGGAAGTGGCGGCGGGCCAGGTGCTCTTCGAGATCGACCCCCGGCCCTTCGCCGCTGCCGTGCAGCAGGCCGAAGCGAATCTCAGCCGGGACGTCGCGCAGGCCGACGCGGCCGTCCGCGACGCGGCCCGCTATCAGGCGCTGGCGAAGGACAAGTTCGTCACCGACGAGGACTACCAGGCGAAGCAGGCGGCCGCGGACGCCCTGACGGCAACCGTGCGCGCCGACTCGGCGGCGTTGACGATGGCGCGGCTCAATCTCGGCTACGCCACGATCCGGGCGCCGATCGGGGGCCGCACCGGCGGCCTGCTGTTGCATGAAGGAAACCAGGTGATCGCCAATCAGTCGGCGCCGCTCGTCACGATCAATCAGTTGCGGCCGATTCTGGTCCGCTTCGCCGTACCCGCAACCGAGCTCCCGGAGCTGCAACGGCGCGCCGGCCAGCCGCTGCATGTCCTGGCGCGTCCCGCGCAGGATACGACGGCCTACGAAGGCACCCTGGCGTTCGTGGACAATCACGTCGATCCCAGCACCGGGACCGTGCTCCTCAAGGGCCACTTCACGAACGCCACCGGCCGGCTCTGGCCCGGCGAGTTCGTGGATGTGACGCTCGTGATGGGCGAACAGGCCGACGCCCTCGTCGTGCCGGCGCAGGCCGTCATGAACGCGCAGCAGGGGACGTACGTGTTCCTCGTGACCCCGGCCGGCACGGCGAAGCAGCAACCCGTGACCGTGCAACGCACGCTCGACTCGCTGGCTGTGCTCGCCCAGGGGGTGGCGGTTGGAGACATGGTCGTGACCGACGGCCAGTCGCGCCTGACCGCCGATGCCAAGGTGGAGGTCCGCAATGGCCCCACGAGCGAGGCGGATCCGCAGCCTGCGCCGCAGCGGAAGAAGCCGTGAGCATTTCCGAGCTGTTCATCCGGCGGCCGGTTGCCACGACGCTGGTGATGCTCGCGATCCTGCTGTTCGGCGTGATGGGATACCGGCTGCTGCCGGTGAGCGACCTCCCCAACGTCGATTTCCCCACGATCTCGGTGAATGCGGGACTGCCGGGCGGCAACCCTGAAACGATGGCCGCCGCCGTGGCAACGCCGCTCGAGAAGCAGTTCTCGACGATCGCCGGGCTCGACGCCATGACCTCCTCGAGCACCCAGGGGAACACGTCGATCACGCTGCAGTTCACGCTGTCGCGCGACATCGACGCGGCCGCGCAGGACGTGCAGGCGGCCATCGCCAAGACGCTGCGGCAGCTGCCGCAGAACATGCTGCCCCCGTCGTACCAGAAGGTGAACCCCGCGGACTCGCCGATTCTCTTCCTGGCGGTGAGCTCGCCGACGCTGTCGCTGTCGGCCCTCGACGAATATGCCGAGACGTTCCTCGCCCAGCACATCTCGACGGTCGATGGCGTCGCCCAGGTTCAGGTGTACGGCTCGCAGAAATACGCGGTGCGGATCCAGCTCGATCCCCAGGCGCTCGTCGCGCGGGGCATCGGCATCGACGAAGTGGCCAACGCGATCGATGCCGGCAATCCGAACTTGCCCACCGGTACGCTGTGGGGCCCGCACCGGGCGTACACCGTACTCGCCGACGGCCAGATCCAGAGCGCTCCGGAGTTTCGCCAGCTCGTGGTGAGCTACAAGAACGGTGCGCCGGTGCGGCTGCAGGACGTGGCGAACGTGCTGGACGACGTGCAGGACAACAAGACCGCGAGCTGGTTCGATGGGTCGCGTGCCATTGTGCTCGCGATCCAGCGGCAGCCGGGGACGAATACCGTCGCCGTCGCCCGCGCCGTCAAACAAACGGTAGCCGACCTTGGGCTTCAGCTGCCCGCGTCGGTCCGGATTCAGACCCTGTACGACCGCTCGCAGGCGATCAACGACTCGGTGCACGACGTGAAGCTGACGCTGCTCATCACGCTCTGCCTCGTGATCATGGTGATCTTCCTGTTCCTCAGGAATCTGTCGGCGACGGTGATCCCGAGCCTCGCGCTGCCGCTGTCGATCGTCGGAACATTCGCGGCGATGTACCTGCTGGGCTACAGCCTCGACAACCTCTCGCTGATGGCGCTGACGCTGTCGGTGGGCTTCGTGGTGGACGACGCTATCGTGATGCTCGAGAACATCGTCCGCCACATGGAGATGGGGAAGCCGGCGATGCGGGCGGCGCTCGACGGAGCGCGCGAGATCGGATTCACGATCCTCTCGATGACGCTCTCCCTGTCGGCGGTGTTCATTCCGGTGCTGTTCATGGGCGGCATCATCGGGCGGCTGTTCCACGAGTTCGCCGTCACCATCGGGGTCGCGATCCTCGTCTCCGGCTTCGTGTCGCTCACGCTCACGCCGATGCTCGGCAGCCGGTTCCTGCGTCCGCCCAAGGACGAGCGGCACGGCAGGTTCTACGAGGTCACCGAGCGGATCTACCAGCGCGTCCTCGGCTTCTACGAACGGACGCTCGCGTGGGTGATGGATCACCGCCCAATCGCGCTCGCGTTCTCGGCCGGCATCCTGCTCGGCACCGGCGTGCTGTTCGCGCTCGTCTCCAAGGGCTTCATTCCGACCGAGGACACCGGACTGATTCAGGGGACGACCGAGACCGTCGAAGGCAGCTCATACGCCGAGATATCGCAACACCAGCAGGCCGCCGCCGCGGTCGCCGCGGCCGATCCCAACGTCGATCACTTCATGTCGTCGGTCGGCGGCGGCACGATGAACCAGGGCCGGCTGACGATCCGATTGAAGCCGCGCAGCCAGCGGCGCCTCGACGCCGATGCCGTGGCGCGGGAACTGACGCCCAAGCTCAACGCCATCCCCGGCATCCGTACCTATCTCCAGATCCCGCCGGTGATCCGTATCGGGGGGCGTTCCAGCAAGACGCTGTATCAGTTCACGCTGCAGGGCGCCGACATCCAGACGCTGTACGACAACTCCGAAGCGCTGCGCCTCAAGATGCGCGCGCTGCCGAGCCTCACGGATGTGACGACCGACCTGCAGATCAAGAATCCCCAGGTCAACGTGCACATCGATCGTGACCGGGTGGCAGCCCTCGGGCTGACGGTGGAGCAGGTGGAGCAGGCGCTGTACGACGCCTACGGCTCGGGGCAGGTCTCGACGATTCTCACGCCGAACAACCAGTACTGGGTCATCCTCGAGCTGTTGCCGCAGTACCAGCAGGATCTCGGGGCCCTGGCGCTGTTGCACATCCGGGCCCCCTCGGGTGCGCTGGTCCCGTTGTCGTCGGTTGCTACGGTGACGCCGGCCGTCGGCCCGCTGAGCGTGAACCACAGCGGCCAGCTCCCCTCGGTGACGCTGTCGTTCAACCTCGCCGCTGGGGCATCGCTGGGGGACGCCGTGGCCGAGGTGCAGCGGCTGGCGCGCCAGACCCTCCCGGCCACGATCACGACGGGCTTCTCCGGAACGGCCCAGGCGTTTCAGGCCAGCCAGCAGGGGCTGGCGTTTCTCCTGCTCCTCGCGGTGCTCGTCATCTACATCGTGCTGGGAATCCTGTACGAGAGCTTCATTCACCCGATCACGATCCTGACGGGGCTGCCGTTCGCCGGCTTCGGAGCGCTGCTCACCCTGGTCGTGTTCCGGACCGATCTCAGTATCTACGCCTTCGTCGGCATCATCATGCTGGTGGGACTGGTGAAGAAGAACGCCATCATGATGATCGACTTCGCGATCGAAGCGGAGCGACAGGAAGGGAAATCTTCCCGCGACGCCATCCTGCAGGCGTGCAGCGTCCGGTTCCGTCCGATCATGATGACCACCATGGCGGCGTTGATGGGCACGCTGCCGATCGCGGTGGGCTGGGGGGCGGGCGCGGAGTCACGGCGGCCGCTCGGGTTGGCGGTCGTGGGCGGGCTGGCGTTTTCCCAGATCGTCACGCTGTACGTGACGCCGGTCTTCTATACCTACCTCGATGCGCTGCAGGCGCGGCTGGGCCGGCGCCGGCACGTTGCGCCGGCCGGCGTGCCGGACGTGGTGCCCGTCGACTGACTGCAGTCTTTGGCGTCCGGCCCCGCGCGGCGTGACGCCAATCACCCGGCCGCCGTCCGCAAGCGACTATCGTTGGGCCCGGTGAGCACATGACCCCTGTGATCTCCTCGGCGCGGCTCAAACGCGCGTTGGTATTGTGTGGTCTGGCCGCGATTTACTTCGCCGCCGGACGGCTGGGCATGCGCCTCGCGTTCCTGAACACGTCGGCCACGCCGGTGTGGCCGTCGGCCGGGATCGCGCTGGCCGGGTTTCTCATCCTGGGGACGCGGATCTGGCCCGCCATTCTGGTCGGGGCGTTCCTCGTCAACTACACGGTGGCCGGTGCCCTCGTCCCTTCAGCCGGCATCGCGCTCAGCAACACGCTGGAAGGGCTGGTCGGGGCGTATCTCGTCAACCGGTTCGCGAAGGGGCGCGAATGCTTCGGTCGCCCCAGCGACATCCTCCGGTTCGCCGTCATCACGGCCGCGGTCAGCACCACCGTCAGCGCGACGTGCGGCGTCACAATCCTGTCGCTCACGGGCGTGGCGCGCTGGAGCGATTACGGCTCGATCTGGCTCACCTGGTGGCTTGGGGACGCCGCCGGCGCGATGATCGTGACCCCCGTGCTCGTGCTCTGGAGCCGGCCGGCCCGCAGCCTCATGCGCCGCCATCAGGTGCTCGAGGCGGCGGTGCTGCTCGTGTCGCTCCTCGTGATGAGCCAGCTGGTGTTCGGCGGGCTGTTCCCCGACAAGAACTATCCCCTCGACTTCCTCTGTCTCCCGTTCCTCTTGTGGGCGGCGCTGCGCTTCGAGCCGCGCGAGGCTGCCGCCGCCGTCCTGCTGCTCGCCGGGGTGGCGATCAGGGGCTCGCTGTGGGGCTACGGACCGTTCGTGCGGTCATCGCAGAACGAGTCGCTGCTGCTGTTGCAGGCATTCATGGGCGTCGCCTCGGTGATGACGCTGAGCATTGCCGCCGTCGTCTCGGCGCGCCGCCGCGCCACCGATCAGCTGCGATTGCTGACGATCACCGATCCGCTGACCGGGCTCGCCAACTACCGCCAGCTCATCACCGCTCTGGAGAGCGAGATGCGCCGGTCCAGCCGGACCGGCCGCACGTTCGGGGTGCTGTTCCTCGACCTCGATCGCCTCAAGGCGATCAACGACCGCCACGGTCATCTGGTGGGCAGCCGGGCGATCTGCCGCGTGGCAGACGTCGTGCGGGGCTCCTGCCGGTCGATCGATACCGCCGTCCGCTATGGGGGGGACGAGTTCGCCGTCATTCTTCCCGAAACCGACGAGTTGGCGGCGCACCGCGTGGCAAAGCGGATCTCCGAGCGGTTGGCGGCGGACCTCGAGGAGCCGCCGGTCAGCGTCAGCATCGGTGTGGCGCTCTATCCGCGCGACGGCGACTCGCCCAAGGCCTTGCTCGCGACCGCGGACAGGAATCTTTACGTGGAAAAGGCACTGCGGATCGCAGTCCCTCACTGATGGGAATGGCGACGATGCAATGGGGTGTAGCGCGGGCGATCTTCGCCCCTCAAACCGACCCACGATTCGGCGGCCGCTGGGCGGGCCACGTCGTCGGCTCGTTTGGACTCTCGATGTTCACCGGTCGCCGCGCAACGCGATAGCGATCGCCGACGCTGGTGTCAGTCGCGGCCAGAGCCCCCGTAACGTGAGTCACGGCGTGTAGGCTGCGGCGCGAAGATGTTGTAGGCATGTCGAAGGGAACGCGTCGTACCGATCTTCGCGACATCTTCGCCCCGCTGATCGCGCTCGCCGCCCTGACTGCGCTCGCCGCTCTCACCCTCGCAGGCTGAACTCGGAGTTGCGGTTGGTCGGCCCTCGCCCCAGGTGCTAGTTTCGAGGCGATGACACAGACCGCCACCGATCTCACCGTCACGCTGCAGGAAGACCGCCCTGGGGTGTTGGCGGGCGCCATGGAAGCCATTGCTCGTGCCGGGATCAATCTGGAAGGGATCGCCCAGTTCGACAGCGTCCTCCATCTGCTCACGCGCGACGCTCCGGGCACGACTCGGGCGCTGCGGGGGGCCCGTATCCGGGTCAGTGCTGAGCGGGCTGTCCTGGTCGTGGGTCTGGAAGACCGGCCCGGGGCGTCGGCGGCGCTGCTGCGGCGGCTGGCCGAGGCTGGGCACAACGTGGACTACTGCTATCTCGCTACCAATACACGACTTGTGATCGCGAGCGACGATCCAAAGAGCCTGGCCAAGGCGCTGGAGTAGTGCGCGCGCGACCCAAGTGTCGCAGATTGTCGGACTCTATGACCCCTTCATCCAATGGCCTCCGGTTGGCAATGGCGGCGACCGTTACCGTGCTCGTCGTCTTGGGGTGCCGGCACCCGGCCGGTGACCCGGTCCCCGTCCCGGTAGCCGACTCGGGGCCGACCTCCAGGGTCGTCACCGAGACCGTGACGGTGCGCGACAAGGACCTGGAGCA
>DATJJY010000127.1:0-41235 GCA_035491895.1 Gemmatimonadales bacterium | reverse complement strand
ACGGGAGCGCATCGCGGGCACGATCGTTCGCACCCCCCTCATTCGTCTCGAGCTCGGCCCGGGCGCGCCCGACATCCGGTTGAAGCTCGAGAACCTGCAGCCGATCAACGCATACAAGCTGCGTGGCGCCGCCAACGCCGTCGCCCTTCTGCCGGACGCCGAGCGTCGCCGCGGCGTCTGGACGATCAGCGCGGGGAATGCCGGGCAGGGTGTCGCTTATGCGGCACGACGGGCGGGAGTTCCGTGCACCGTGGTAGCGATCGAGACGGCCCCCGCCTCGAAGCTCGAACGCATGCGGGCGCTCGGCGCGACGCTGGTGCTCGTCTCGTACGAGCGCGCCTGGCAGGCGCTCGACGAGCGCGTGTATCCGGGGGTCGAAGGAACGTTCGTCCATCCGTTCGACGACCAGAACTTCATCACCGGTCATGCCACGATGGGCCTGGAAATCCTGGAAGACGCGCCCGATACCAGTGCCATCATCGCCGCCATCGGCGGCGGTGGACTGATCACGGGGATCGGCAGCGCCGTGAAAGCGCTCCAACCGGCGATCCGCGTCTGGGGCGCGGAGCCGGAAACCGCGGCTCCGGCGGCGTTGTCGTTCGAGCGCGGCTCGCCGCAAGTGTTCACGAACTGGCAGGCGTCTTTCGTGGACGGCGCCGGGGGCAAGAGCGTCTTTCCCCGCATGTGGCAACGCATGAAGACGGTGGTCGATGGTTCGATCGTCGTCACCCTCGAAGAGACCAAGCGGGCGATGAAGCTGATGGCCGAGAAGGCGCGGGTGATTGCCGAGGGGGCAGGGGCCCTCCCGCTCGCCGCCGCGTTGACCGGGAAGGCCGGTCCCGGGCCGATCGTAGCGATCGTGTCGGGCGGCAACATCGATCTGCAGAAGTTCTCCGAGCTCGTCGCCTAGCTCACGGCGTCTCCAGCGCGTCGCTCGCCTCGGTCCACCGGGCGAGCGCGTCGTCCAGCTCGCGGCGCGCCTTCGCTAGCTCCGCGTTGAGTCGTCCTGCCTCGCGCGCTCCGTTGGGACCGCCGTCGTACAGAGCCGGGTCGGCGAGGGCCCGCTCCAGCTCGACGATTCGCGTCTCCACCGCGTGCACTGCCTGCTCGAGGTCCTGGGCTTCGCGCTTCGCCGAGCGGCGCGCCTCCTGAGTCTCGCGCCGCGCCGCGGCCGCCTTCCGCGCCTCGGTCCGAGTCGTCCGGCTTCCTCCATTCGCCTGAGCCCGCCCGGCCCGTTCAGCGGCGGCCCGCTCGGCCTGCTGCTGCTCCCATTCCACGAAGGTCCCGGGATACTCCTGGATCCGGTCGCCGTCGAACGCCCACACCCGGGTCGCCAGCTCCCGCAGAAAGGCGCGGTCGTGGCTCACGAGGATGACCGAGCCCTCGTATTCCTCGAGCCCGTCTTCCAGGGCCTCGATCGATTCCACATCCAGATCGTTGGTCGGCTCGTCGAGCACCAGGAGGTTGGCGGGCCGCAGGGTGAGGAGCGCAAGCGCCACGCGCGCCCGTTCCCCGCCGGACAGCACCGTGGTGTTGCGCTGCACGGCGTCCCCGGAGAAGCCGAAGCAGCCGAGGTGATTCTGAATGTGACCTCGAGTCCACCGGCCCCGGACTGCTGCGATGCAGTCGTAAATCGTCCGGTCCTCGGGAACCTGGGCCAGGTCCTGGCGGAACCACTCGGCCTGAACGCCGGCACCGAGCCTGGCGGTGCCCGACGCCGGTGCGCGGGCGCCGAGCAGCGTGGCGAGGAGGGTCGTCTTCCCGGCACCGTTCGGGCCGACCAGAGCGATCACGTCGCCGCGCCGCGCCGTACCGGTGAAGTCGCGCACGAGGGTCCGCTCGCCGACCGCGACTCTGAGCCGCTCGGCCACCAGCACCTGGTCTCCGCCGCGTTCGGCGGGGGCGAACGCGACGCTCATCGCCTCTTCTTCGCCCGGTGGGGGGGACAGGCGGGGCAGGCGGGCCAGCCGGGCGCGACGCCCTTTGGCCTGCGCGCTGTTGCGCCCGGCGATATTGCGCCGGATGTACTCCTCTTCCTTGGCGACGACTTTGCGCTGCTGCGTCACTTGGCGCTCGAGCGCCAGCCGTCGTTCGGCGCGCTGCGTCACAAACGCGCTGTACCCGCCTCGATAGACGGTCGTGGTGCGGGCGGCGACGTGCAGCACGTGATCGACCGTGTCGTCGAGAAACGCGCGGTCGTGACTGATGACCATCAGCGTCTCACCAAACTCCGCGAGGTAGCGCTTGAGCCAGTCGATCGTCTCGAGATCGAGGTGGTTGGTCGGCTCGTCGAGCAGTACCAGGTCGACGGGCGCGGCCAGCTGGGCGGCCAGTCCCACCCGTCCCCGCTCGCCGCCGCTCAACGATGTGAGCGGCCGCTGCCTCGCCTCAGCCGGGTCGAATCCGAGGCCCTGCAGCACGGCGTCCACCCGTGCCTCGAGCTGGTAGCCGCCCTGGTGCGCGAACTGCTCCTGATCGCGGCCGAAGCGCTCGAGATCCGCCGCGGTGACCTGGTCACCCAGCTCGGACAGCCGCTCCGCCTGACGGGCAATGCGGTGTTCCAGCGCCACGAGGTCCCCGTACCCCGAAGCCGCCGCGTCCCAGACGGTGTCCGCCCCGCCGAAGACACGCGCCTGGTCCAGTACCGCGAGGCGCAGACCGGACTGGCGCACGACGCTCCCGCGTGCCGGCGACAGGCTGCCGTCGATCAAACGGAATAACGTCGTCTTGCCGGCGCCATTGCGGCCCACGATGCCCCAGCGCTCGCCGCCGGCGACGTTGAACGTGACGTCGCGCAGGAGCAGGGTCGCGCCGAACTCCACGCCGACGTCGGAGAGGGAGAGGATGGTCACGGGAGGAATATGCTACTTTCCCCCTCCATGAAAGTCGGCCTCGTTGGCTTCGCGGGTTCGGGGAAGACGACGGTCTTCAATACGATGACGGGTCTCGCCGTCCCCACGGGCTACGGCGGCGAGCTGCGGCTCGGCACGGTGAAGGTCCCCGACGACCGGATCGATGCCCTGAGCAAGATCTTTACGCCGAAGAAGACGACCTATGCGGAAGTGGTGTTTTGCGACGTCCCGGGAGAGCACGGCGCCGATCACAAGGGACTCTCCCGCAAGGCGCTGCAGCAGATTCGCGACCAGGAAGTTCTCTGCCTCGTGCTGCGGGCGTTTCCGAACCCGGCGATCGAAGGGGCCGCGGATCCGCTGTCGGACCTCGAAGCGTTCCACACCGAGTGCATCCTGGCCGATCTCGACATTGTCGAGAAGCGGCTCGACCGCGCCAAGAAGGACAAGCCCGATCCGCTCGAGCTCGGAGCCTTTCAACTGATGAAGGAAACGCTCGAGCGCGAGCTGCCGCTGCGTACACTCCCGCCCGCGGCGCTCAATCGCGATTATCTCAAGGGGTACGGGCTGCTCACCGACCGGCCGCTGCTCGCCGCGTTGAACCGGAGCGAGAGCGAGGCCTCTCAGCCGCTGCCCGACGCGATCGCGGCGCGGCTCAAGCAGCTGCACGCGGCAGGCCTCGTGCTCTCGGCGAGTGTGGAGGCCGAGATCGCCGCGATGGACCCCGGCGACCGTGCCGCGTTCCTGGAAGATCTGGGACTGAAGGAATCGGCGCTGACCCGGTTCATCCGGACTTCCTACGGACTGCTCGATTTGATCTCGTTCTTCACCGTAGGGCCGGACGAGGTGCGGGCGTGGCCAATTCGCCGCGGGGCCAACGCGCGGCAAGCGGCAGGCCGCATCCATTCCGATCTGGAGCGCGGGTTCATTCGCGCCGAGGTGATTCCCTACGCGGTATTCACGCAGTACGGGTCGGAGCAGGCGGTGAAGGACGCCGGCCGGCTGCAGATCGAAGGGAAGGACTACGTCGTGGCGGACGGAGACATACTGCACATCCGGTTCAACGTGTAGCAAGGAGGGTTCGCGTGAGACGCTTCGTCATTTTCGGCGCACTCCTGTGTGCCGGCCCATTGGGGGCGCAGCAGTCGTCGATTCCCGACGCCATTCTCGGCAAGGCCCCGCCGCCATCCGGGAAGACGGTCACCTATCTGCCGGGGGACACCACGACGAGGGGCTACCTCGCGCTCCCGGCCGGCAAGGGACCCTTCCCAGCGTTGATCATGATTCACGAGTGGGACGGGGTGAACGACCGTGATCGGCAGGTCGCCGACATGTTCGCCTCCCACGGCTACGTGACGCTCGTGGCCGACCTCTACCAGGGGAAGACGGGGAGCAATCAGCAGGAGAACGTGGCGCTGATGAACGACGCCCGCGCCCATCCCGATCGAGTCATCGCCAATCTCGACCAAGCCCAGAAGTTTCTCCGGGCGCGGCCCGACGTCACCGGCAAGGTCGGGGTGATGGGGTGGTGTTTCGGCGGCGGGATCGCTCTGAGCTACGCGCTCGGGGGCGCCGAGCATCAGGCGACGGCAATCTTCTACGGAATGCTGGTCAACGACCCGGCGCAGCTGGCCCGCATCCACCATCCGATTTACGGAACGTTCGCGGGGCAGGACAAGGGCATCACACCGGCGATGGTGGCACGGTTCCGCACCGTGCTCGATTCGATCGGGATCAAGAACGACATCCACGTCTACGATCCCGTGCAACACGGATTCTGGCTGTGGGTGGACCGGGATGCCGCGACGAACACCGCGCCCGCCGCCGATGCCTGGCAGCGGCTGGTGAAGTACCTGCACGACAATCTGGGCGGGGGGAACTAGCCTACCGCAGCGGCCCCATCCCCTGGATGGCGACGGCGCGGTCGGTGCCGCCGGCAAAGGTGTTGCGGCGCACCATGAACTCCCCGGTGCGGCCGTCGTCGAGCACGATGCGATAGCGCCGGCCCGCCTCGAGGCCGGCGAGGTGGGTGACGGTCATCGTCCCGTGCCACTCGGACCCGTCGCCGCGCTGCACCTCGACGACGTTGATGTCGACGGCGGAGGCGAGTGTGCTGCCGTCGTCCTTGTGGATCGCGCAGCGGTGGAAAGGCATATGGAAAAGATAACCGCTCAACCGGCTGTCGAGCCACGCGTCGTGGGCGCCGTGGTGTTGTACCGCCTCTACGACGTCGGGTACGAGATTGATCTCGAGCGCGCCCTAGATTTCTTCGCCGCCTCGCCGGAAGATCGCGAGACGCTGCGACTCAACCTGGAGCAACGGCAACGGGTGGAGGCGCAGGCGATCCGCATCAAGAACCCGCCCATCACCGTCACCCTCGGCATCGAGCGGTTCGACGCCGCGGGGCGGCGCTACGAGGCTCACGTCTCCGCGCGCATCTTCGACTTCGGCGTCATTTCGCTGCGCATGCGGTGCGACATTCCGGGCGCGCTCGCCTGGCCGGCGGTCGCCCAGTTCGGCGACTCGGCCGATCTCTCGCGGGCGGCGCGCGCGGGGTTCGACCGCTGCATCCAGGAGCTGGCCGACCGCATCGCTCCCGCGGTCGTCCGGCCGCAGATCGCGCCGGTGAGCGAAGATTACGTCGTCTACCGGTTCACGCGGATCGAGGATGCGGCCGGGCAGTCGTTGTCCGCGAGCGTGCTGCGCGAGCTCGACGTCGCGCCGCTCCTGCTCAACGAGGACCGGCCGATCTCCGACCAGGCCAGAAAGGAGCTCTTGCCGCACTGGTTCTCCTACTACCCGGACGATCTGTCGATCATCACCTGGAACACGGCGCTCGTGCTCGACCCGATGGAGGGAGAGAGCGACGTCCAGCTCATCCTCGAGTTCGCGAACGCCCAGCTGCTCGAGCTGCGCTACTACGACGCCCTGCTCGATGCGGAGCTGCCGCGGATGTACGACCGCATCGAGAACGCGCGCAAAGGGTCGGGGGCGCTGCTGGGCCGGCGCTACGCCTCGCTGCTGACGGGACTGCAGACATTGCTCGCGGACTCGACCGAGATCGTCGAGCGGACGCAGAACGCCCTCAAGGTGACGGACGACATCTTTCTGGCGCGGGTGTATGGGGCGGCGCTGGAGCTGTTCCGCGAGCGCGCCTGGCGCGCCGGGATCGACCACAAGCTGGGCATCATCCACCAGACCTACGAAATGCTCAACGCCGAATCGATGGCGGTGCGCAACGAGGTGCTGGAAGTGACGATCGTCGTACTGATTCTGGTGGAGATCGTCCTGGCCGTGCTGCTGCGCTAGAAGTCCAGTAACCCTTCGTAGACGAGCGCCGCGAACCCGAACGCGGCGAACAACAACGCGAGCAGGCCAAAGATGATCCACGCCGGCGCCGGCAGGCGCCGCCGCCGCCGCTTGCGCAGGTACGTGGCGCTGGGCCACAGCACCTTGAGCGAGTGGCGCACCGCGTTCATGCTGCCTGTGAACAGCGAGTGCTTGACGTGCGGCGCGTGTTGCGCCCGCCGCAGGCCGTCGGGGGGCGTCACGACGGACGGCATCGCGACCGCCGCTGGCACCGCGGCAGGGAGGTCGCGCAACCGCTCGTAGGCCTCGTTGTAGAGCTGCAGTTGCCGCTGCGCCTTCTCGCGCAGCCGCTCGTTGCCGGCGAAGCGATCGGGGTGCCACACCTTGACGAGGTCCCGATACGCCGTCTTCACCTCGTCCGGGGTGGCACCCGGGGCGAGGCCGAGCACGCCATAGGCCTGCGTGGTGTCGAGCGTCATGACGGTCGGATTCCCCCTGGTCGGCCCGATCGCAAGTCTCGTACCGCCTTCAGCCCGTTATGGCTTCCACGTCCCATTCGCGACTGCTGGTACGAACGCCTCGAGCCCCGGGGGCGGGAACGCCAACGTCTTCCCCTGCTCGGCGCTCTGGTATGCGGTCATCAGCATCTTGACGACCTCGAGGCCGTCGTCGAAGGTGAGCTTGGGAGATTCCTTGCCGAGGAAGACGCGCACGAAATGCCGGTCCTCCCCCTCGTAGCCGTACGCGGCCGCCTCGCTCGGTACTACCGGCATCAGACCAACTTCGGCGTTCTGCTTTTCCACCAGATCTTCTCCGGTTTTCCCGCGCACTTCGCGGCTGAAGAAGAGCTTGATCCCGCTGTCGAGTGTGTTCCAGGACATCGAGTACTCGGGGCCGAGCAGCTCGGCCGAGAGCCGGAGGCCGGCGCCGACAAAGCTCCACGACGTGGTCGCCTCGCCCAGTACTTTGTGGCCGTCGGCGGTCTCGAACTCGATCAGCACGCTCGCGAAATCCTCGGACGGGTGGGCGGCGTAATCCACCTCCTTCCCCATCATTTTGGTGAGCCGTTTGGCATAATCGGGACGGGTCCACTTGAGGCTCGCGATGTGTCCCGTGATCCGCACCGGCTCGACCGTCGACAGGGGCTCCCCCGGTTGCGTCAACAGGTGGCGCACGACCAGGGCCGAGTGGCACATCATGTCGTTCAAGACGCCGCCGCCCTGCAGGTCACCTCTCCAGAACCAGGGCATGTGGGGTCCCGAATGCTCTTCGGCGGCGCGGGCGAGGTAAGGGCGGCCCGTGAGCGCGGCGCCGCGCGCCCACAGGATGTTGCGCCCGTGCTCGACATGCGGCGAAAAGACCTGGTTCTCGAGGTAGCCGTGTTTCAGCTCGACGCTTTTCACGAGGGCGAGGACGCGCGTCGCCTCGGCAACGTTGCGGGCCAGCGGCTTCTCGCACGCGATGCCCGTGAGCGAGCCGCGGCCGCGCTGCAGCGCGTCGACCAGCGCCTCGACGTTCTCGATGCGCGCGTAGTTCGGCCCGGTGACCCAGACGGCGTCGATGGCCGGATCGGCGACGAGGTCGGTGATCGATGCGTAGGGCTTCGCCGCGCCGATGTCGAGCTGCCGCGCGAGCGTCGCCGCCGACTCGGCGTTCGCCCGGTTCGGGCTCCACACCCCGAGGACGTCGGCGTCGCGGATCGCCTGGAAGGCCTGCATGTGAAAGCGGGCGTTGAACCCGCTGCCGATGAACCCGACTCCCAGCCGTTTCTGAGTCACCCTCGTCCCCCTCGAGGTTAGGAGCCCCGGATGTGGCCCGGGGTCGGTCTACGCGTGGTCAGTCTACGCTAGTCCGTGTATCGCACACCGAGTTTCGCGAGCTGCTCCGGCGGACACCCCTGCCAATCGGCAACGTAGACGTTGCCCTTGTACTGCAGATCGGCGACGCCCATCTGGCTCGACCAGAAGCCCGACGCCGTGAAGTCGCGGAAGTGGTTGAAGAATTCCACGCCGTGGTGCAGGCCCGCCGGCGCGCGCTCGGGCCAGGCGATCGCGTCGAGCACCTCGCTGCGCTGGACGGGGCCGGCACCCAGAAAGTCGGTCGCGAAGCGGCGATGGCACTCCGTGTCGAGCCAGGCGAGTCCGCCGCGCATCCACAGCTGGTTTTCAGGATAGCTGACGAGGATGAAGTCCATGAACTCCGGGACGGCGGCATCCGTGGCCCCGCCGGAGTGCGCGTCCTTGGGAATGACGAGGTCCACGAGCACGCGCACCGTCTGCCACTCGTGCGGCGAGAAGAATTGCGGCGTATACGTCCGGGCCGGCGTCGCGAGCAGCTCGCGCACGAAGCGCGCCCCATTCGCCGCCGCGGCGGGGGGAAGGGGAAGCCTCCCCACGAACGGTGCGACGGCGAGCAGCTCTACGGCTTCGCGTCGCTTCATAGTGCCCCCTGTTTCATCTGCTTGCTGATGTACTCCCCCGTCCGCATCGACAGGGCGAGAATCGTCCAGGTGGGATTCTTGTCCGCCTGCGACACGAAGGGGCCGCCGTCGGCGATGAACAGGTTCTTCACGTCCCACGCCTGGCACTGCGAATTCAGCACCGAGCTCTTGGCGTCCGTACCCATCCGCGCCCCGCCGAGCTCGTGAATGATGCGTCCCCCGGGGGCGATGCCGTAGTCCTGCTCCGGGCCCGGCTTCTTCCACAGGAGCGTCCCGCCCATTTCGTGGATCAGCGCCTCGAAGGTGTCGTGCATGTGCTTGACCTGCTTGATCTCGTGATCCGACCACTTCCAGTGGAACCGCAGCACCGGAATGCCCCAGCGGTCGACGGTGTCGGGATCGATTTCGCAGTAGCTCTGGTCGTTGGGGATCATCTCGCCGCGCCCCGAGAAACCGATGACGGAGCCGTAGTAGCGGCGGTACAGGTTCTTGAGATCCGCGCCGTAGCCGCCGCCCTTGGGATAGTTCTGAATGCCGCCCCCGAACCCGTAGGAGGGCATCTCGCGGCCACCCCAGACCTCGATGTGATAGCCCCGCGGGAAGTCGAGCTTCTTGTTGTCGAGCCACCACGGCATGTAGAGGTGCATTCCCCCGACGCCGTCTTCGTTGTGGGGGATCCCGTCGGTGAGCGTCGGGATGAACCCCCCCATGTCGGTGCCCGTCGTGTCGGTGATGTACTTCCCGACGGTGCCGCTCGTGTTGGCGAGACCCTGCGGGAATTTGGACGAGGTGGAATTGAGCAGCAGCCGCGCCGACTCGAGCGCGCTCGCCGCCAGCACCACGACGCGGGCCGCGACGTGGAGATCCTGCCCCGTGGTCTTGTCGATATACGACACGCCGCTCGCGAGCCCGCGGTCGTTGAGCGTCACCTCGCGCGCCATCGCATTGGGGATGATGGTGAGCTTCCCGGTCGCGAGCGCCGGCCGGAGCAGCACGGCCGGAGAGGAAAAGTTCGAGTTGCTGCGGCAGCCCCGGCCGCATTGCCCGCAGTAGTGACAGGCGGGACGACCGTTCAGCGGCCGCGTGATGATCGAGAGCCGGGAGGGGATGCACGTGACGTTGAGTCGGTCCGCCGCCTGCTTCACGACCAGCTCGTAGCAGCGCGGCCGTGGCGGCGGCTGGAAGATGCCGTTGGGCTCGTTGGGAAGGTTCTCATTCGATCCGAAGAGACCAATCAGACGGTCGATGCGGTCGTAGTACGGCTTGACGTCATCGTAGGTGATCGGCCAGTCGTCGCCCAGGCCGTCGATGCTCTTGCGCCTGAAATCGTAGGGCCCGAAGCGCAGCGAAATGCGGCCCCAATGGTTGGTGCGGCCGCCGAGCATCCGGGAGCGCCACCAATCGAACCGCGAGCCGGGCGCCTTGGTATATGGCTCCCCCTCGATCTCGAACCCGCCGATGGACCCGTCGAACTCCCCGAACTCGTGATCCTTGGTGGCGGCGCCGCGGCGCGGGGACTGATACGTCCATTCCAGCATGCGCGAGTTTTCGGTGGAGTACCACAGCGGGCCGGCTTCGAGCAGCACGACGTTGGCGCCGGCCTGCGTGAGGGTGTGGGCAGCCATCCCGCCACCAGCGCCCGACCCGACGATGCAGACGTCGTAGGGAGATTGTCGCGAGAGAAAGGGCATGGGACCTCGAAAAAAAGGCGTACTCGGTAATCGGTCGTCGGTTGTCGGTCAATGCGCGGCACTAATGATGGCGTGCGCAAGGCGGATCGGCTACCGGACCAGGACTACTGATAACCGATGACCGATGACGCCTTATTCGTCCAGCGCCGTGCGGATCTTCTCGGCAAGCTCGGCCAGCGCGAACGGCTTCTGCAGATAGCTGCGGCCGTCCAGGGAGAAGCCGAGGGCCGGGTCCTGCGCCTCGGGATAGCCGGACATGAACACGACGCGCGTCTCCGGCCGGTGGGCGGTGAGGCGGTCGGCCAGCTGGGGCCCGGAGAGGCCGGGCATCACGACGTCGGTGAGCAACAGGTCGATCCGCCCGGGGTGCTTCTCCACGAGCGCGAGCGCCTCCTCGGCGTTGCGCACCACCAGCACCTCGTAGCCCAGCCGCGGCAGCCCCTTCGACACGACGGTGCGCACCTGGTCGTCATCCTCCACCACGAGGATGACTTCGCCACCCGAGCGGGCGGGGCTCTGCATTTCCATCCCCTCGTCGCGCGGCACGACCGCCGGAGCAGCGGGCAGCGAAATCGTGAAGGTAGTGCCCCGATTCAGCTCGCTCTGCACGTCGATCTGGCCGCCGCTCTGTTTGACGATGCCGAAGACGGTGGAGAGCCCGAGCCCGCTCCCTTCGCCCTGCGGTTTGGTCGTGAAGAACGGATCGAAAATGAGAGGCAGCACCTTGGGGTCGATACCCGTACCGGTGTCGTTGACGACGAGCTGCACGCGGCGGCCGGTGCCGTTCGAGCTCTCCGGCGCACCGTCCGTGGCGGTGGTGCGGATCCCCAACGCTCCTCCGTTGGGCATCGCATCGCGCGCGTTGAGGGCGAGGTTCATCACCACCTGGAGCATGTGGCCGGGATCGACCAGGACGTCGGGCGCTTTGGGGTCGAGCGCCAGCTTGAGCTCGATGTTCTCCGGCATCAGCCGGCGCAGCATGCCGCTCGCCTCGCCCAGCAGCAGGTTGAGGCTCACCGGCACCGGTTGCAGCATCTGGCGCCTGCTGTAGGCGAGAATCTGCTGGGTCAATTCGGCGGCGCGGAACACCGCCCGGCGAATCTGTGCCACGTCTTCACGCGACGTGGGGGAGAGCCGCTGGTCCTGCAGCACCAGCTCGGTATATCCGCTGATCGCCATCATCAGGTTGTTGAAGTCGTGCGCGATGCCGCCCGCCAGGCGTCCCAGCGCTTCCATCTTCTGCGCGTGCAACAGCTGCTCCTGGCTCTCGCGCAATGCCTCTTCCATGGCGCGCCGCTCGGTGAGGTCCCGCAGGTTGAGCACGATGCCGCCCAGCGCCGAATCGGCGAGCAGGTTCGTAGCGACGACCTCGAGGAACCGCGGCGGGGTCCCGGGGGCGCCGCTGAGCTGCAGCTCCTGTACCCGGGGCCGGCCCGGCTCGCGCTGCGTGGCCTCGAGCAACACCAGCATCGCCGGGCGAACGTCGGGCGGCAGCGCAGACAGCACCGAGTCGCCCAACCCGCCCGACGGGACGCCGAGCACACGGTCGACGTTGGGAGAGGCGTAGCTGATCGCCCCGGTGGGGGACACGACGAGGATCGCGTCCTCGCCGTTCAGGATCAACGCGCGCCAGCGCGCCTCGCTCGCAGCCAGGGTGCGGCGCTCGGTGGTGAGTGCTTGCGTCTCGGTGCGCTGCCGCGCGGCACGTCCCAGCAGCAGCCACACGAGTCCCATCGCGAACAGCACGGAGACGAGTGAGGCGAGATTAGCCCGGTTGATCGCACGCTTGCCGGCAGTGGCGAAATTTGACCGTGCGGTGGCGAGGGAGATGCGAAGGTCCTCGAAGGCCTGGTCGACCGTGTCGGCCACGACGAGCGCTTCGCGCCGCTGGCGATCGATCAGGGAGAACATCTCGTCGACGGCGGTGAGATAACGGCTGACGTCGATCTCCACCTGTTGCAGCCCCGTCGGCGGCGGCCCGTTCGTCGAGCGCTGGCTCGCGGGGACCGGACCTGGCTGCGCGGTCCATTGCCGCAGGTCGCTCAGAATGTTTCGCAGTTTCTCCTGGCTCACCGGGATGTCGTTCTTGTGCTCCATGCTGATCACGCCGGTGCGTGCCTCCCACTCGCGCGCATTCAGCAGGTTGACGAATCCCTCCATCTCGGCGAGGTGCACCTGAACGCGCTGGTTGCGGGCGACCACGAGCTGCAGCGAGTAGATCAGGGCGGCGGCGGCGAGACCGATCAGTACGACGGTGACGGTGCTGCGGAACGGGGCGCGCAGCACCGCCGGCGACGCCGCCAGCGTCGGGGGTGTCCAGCGCCGGCTGCCGCGCTGGTCATCGGGCAGTGGGGTGAGTCGGCGATCGGCCATGGGGGGTCCAGCAGGAATGATCGCACCTCGCCATCATCCCGTCCACGGTGGCGAAAGGCGGTCGTGTTGCGGCGGTGCCGCACCTTGCTGCCGTCGATTCGGGACGTCATCCTACTCGCGTGACTTCACGTCGCGACTTCCTCGCACAAACCGCTGCCGGCGTGTGGGCCGCCCGCTTCCCGCGCCCGATCCTGCATCCTCTCCCCGACGACCTCACACTGTCGAACGATATGGTGTCCGCCTCCTGGTCGGTGAGCGACGGGAGCCTCAAGGCGGTGCGCGTCGTCGACCGGGTGACGAGCGCCGCACTGGCGCTGCCGCCAGACGTGTTCTCCCTGCTATTGCAGGACGGCACGGTGATCGGCGCGAGCGCCCTCGTGGTGCGATCCGCTCCGCGGATCGAGACGCTGCCCGCCGATCCCGGGGCGGCGCGTGTGTCGGAGCGCGTCCCTGGGAGACAAGTCGTTGCGGAGCTGGCGGATGGTGCCGGCCGATTCCGGGCCACGTGGCGCGCGATACTGCGTGACGGCTCAGGCTACGTGCGCCAGGAGGTCGAGCTGGCGAGCGCCAGCGCCCCGGTGGCGATCGCGGAGATCCACCTGCTCGATCTCGAGCTCCCGCAGGCTGTGGTGGCCGGCACCGTACGCGGATCACCGATCGTCGGCGGTGGCTGGTTCGCGGGATTCGAGCACCCGCTCGCGCAGTCCCGCGTCGAGGAGCGCCGGGCGCGAGCGTGGCTCGATCGCGAGCTGCCGCTCAGGCCCGGCGCTCCGCTCGTCTGCTCCGCCGTGATCGGGGCCGTGGGCCCGGGAAGCGTGCGGCGCGTCTTTCTGGAGTACCTGGAGCGCGAGCGGGCGCATCCGTATCGCCCCTTCCTGCACTACAACTCGTGGTACGACCTCGGCTACTTCTCCAAGTTCGACGAAGCCGGGGCGCTGGCGGTGATTGCCGCATTCGGCTACGAGCTGCACGATCGGCGTGGGGTGGTGCTCGACTCGTTCCTGTTCGACGACGGATGGGACGACCCACGGACGCTGTGGCATTTCCATGCAGGGTTTCCGCGCGGCTTCACGCCGCTGCGCAGGGCGGCGGCGCGCTACGGCGCCGCCCCGGGCGTCTGGATGTCGCCGTGGGGCGGGTATGGGAAGCCGAAGGAGGACCGCCTCGCCTACGGGCGTGCCCAGGGGTTCGAGACGAATGAAGGCGGCTTCGCCCTCAGCGGCCCGAAATACTTCGCGCGGTTCCGGGAAACCTGTCTATCGATGATCCGGGACTACGGCGTGAACCAGTTCAAGTTCGACGGGACGGGGAACGTCAGCCACGCGATTCCCGGAAGCGCGTTCGATTCCGACTTCGACGCCATGATCGCGTTGATCGCCGACCTGCGGACGGCGCGGTCTGATCTGTTCATCAATCTCACGACCGGGACCTACCCCTCACCCTTCTTTCTCCGCTACGCCGACTCGATCTGGCGCGGCGGCGAGGACCATGACTTCGCCGGGGTCGGCTCCGATCGGCAGCAGTGGATCACGTATCGAGACGCCGACACCTATCGCGGCATCGTGCGGCAGGGACCCCTCTTCCCCCTCAACTCGTTGATGCTGCACGGTCTCGTCTACGCGCGGCATGCGAACCGTCTGATGACCGACCCCGGGGGTGATTTCGCCTCCGAGATCCGCGCCTACTTCGGAACGGGAACGCAGCTACAGGAGATGTACGTGACGCCGTCGCTGTTGACTGCCGAGAACTGGAACACTCTGGCGGAGTCGGCCCGCTGGGCCCGGCAGCGCGCCGCGACGCTCGTGGATTCGCATTGGGTGGGCGGCGATCCCGCCGCCCTCCAGGTGTACGGGCATGCCGCATGGGGGGCGGGACGCGGGATTCTCGTGCTGCGCAATCCCAAAGACGAGCCGCAAACGATCGCCCTCGACGTGAGCGAGGCGCTGGAGCTGCCGGTAGGAGCGCCCCGGTCCTTCAGCGCGACGAGCCCGTGGGGCAGTGAGCACGACCGGCCGCCCGAGCAGCTCGCGGCCGGGACACCGCATTCGTTCCATCTGCGCCCGTTCGAAGTGCTCACGCTCGAGACGACGCCCTAAGGCTTGGCGAGCACCACCCCGACCGCACCCTTGGTCGCGTCGGCGAAGGCGTGCGTGACGAACGGGTAGTCGCCCGCTTCCGCGAGATGCAGCTCGAACACGGCGCCGCCTCCTACCGGCACATCGACCGTCTGCACGCCATTGAGCGTTGCCGTCGCCGATCCGTCCAGAAAGACCCGATCGAAGATGGCGCCCACCACGTGGAATGCCGAGATGCGATTCGGTCCGGCGTTCACGACGTAGAACCGTACCGGCTCTCCGGGCTTCACCCGCAGCGGCGCCGTGGCGTACTGCGCCGCGCGCCCGTTGAACGTCACGTAGTCGGGCGCCAGCCCGAGGAGTTTCTGCCAATCGAGTGCCAGCGTGTTGGAGTCCGCGCCAGCGACGTGCTGCGTATAGAACTCGCTCTGTACCAGCACGAACTCCCGGGCGGCCGGCCGAGGCTGTCGGGGGTCCACGATGATGGCGCCGTACATCCCGTTGGCGATGTGCATCGCCACGGGCGCCGTACCGCAGTGGTACAGGAACGCGCCGGGGACGCGGGCAATGAACCGATAGTGGAGCGAGTCGCCGGGGATCACGTTCACGTACACGCGATTGGGCGCCACTTCCGCCGCGTGAAAGTCCATGCTGTGAGGAATCGGGGCACGGTTGACGAGCGTGAAGTCGACGGTGTCCCCCTGCGTCACGCGGATGAACGGTCCCGGCACGCGGCCATCGAACGACCAGGCGTCGTAGGTGGCGCCGTGGGCGACCGCGATCTTGACGTGTCGGATCTCGATGCGCACGTGGCGCAGCGTCGCCGCCGTACGGGCCGGTGCCAACGCATCGACGGGGGCCGTGTCGGCGGCGCCGATTGCCGCCTCACCGTGCGAGACGTCGGCCGCCGGCGTGGCGGGAGGCGCGGCGGCGGGCGTGGCGCGTTCACCCCGGCACCCGGCCAGGATGGCGGCGCTCAGCGCTACTGCGGTCAGGCTTCGGGTCATGAACCGCCCTCCGATGGAGTCTCCGCCAAAATAACGGCAACGCGTATTCTTTCAGGCATGTGGGATTCCCGTCGTGTGCTGGTGCTGCTGCTGGGCATCTGGGGTTGCCGGCACGCCACTCCCTTTGCGGCACCAGCCCCTGCGGCATTGGGCCGTGCCGAATCGATCTATGCGGTCGTGTACGGTCTGAAAGACCGGATCGATATCGCGGAGCTGCGTGCCCTCCCCGAGTCCGGGTCGGCTCTGCGCCCCCGCTATCTGGCCGCCCGGGCCGAGCTCGTGCGGGCGCTGGCCATCGACTCTGCGACGGTGCGCGACACGACCGACGCCCGAGCCCAGTCGGTCATGCGCGCGACGCTCGCCGAGGACCTGACGGCCGAGCCGCAGCCGCCGGGGGGGGCGGCGCCCGTGGACGCCGCGCGGTGTCGCTACGATCCCCGCACCATCTCCGACACCGACTCGCTCGCCACGCGGCTGTACGACTGCTACGGCGCGGCGGCGCACGCCGTCGTCGTCGACGGCGATTCGCTCGAGCGGCTCACCGTGCTCGGCCTGCTCGGTGTCACCGACGACGCCGCGCGGCGGCGCCGGCTCTTCCTCGGCCTCGAGCCCTTGTGGCGCACCGTGAACGGAGGCGACGAGGATACCAGCCCCTGGCGCGAGCTGCTGCGGCGCCGCGCACGCGCCTGGGGGGCCGGACCCACACCCTTCGCCCGCCGGGTCACGGAGCTCGGCTTCAATCCCGACACGGTGGAAGCGTGGCTCGGGCGATTGCTGGAGGCGTGGCGCGCGACGCTACCCGATTCGAGTATCGAGCCGTGGGATCTCTATTACGCCATGGGAGCGACGAGCCGTCGGTTGTCCTCACGCATTCCGCGTGATTCGCTCCGCTCGCTCTCCGCGCGATTCTACCGGTCGCTCGGCGCCGACCTGACCGCCATCCGGGTGCGCGACGATCTCGATCCCCGCGCCGGCAAGGACCCCGTGACGTTCACCACCTTCGGCGCCCGCCCCGGGCGGGTGAACGGCACCTGGGACCCGGGAGAGCCGTGGATCTTCGCGTCGTACGCCGTGGGCGGCTTCGACAACCTCACCGAGCTGCTGCATGAGACGGGGCACGCCGTCCACATCGCCGCGATCCGCACCCGGCCAGCATTCAGCGATTGGCCGGACGCCGATCTGTTCACCGAGGCGATCGCCGATCTGGCGGACGGCGAGGCGTACGACGGGCGCTGGCAGTTGCGGTATCTGGGCGACTCGGCGGCGCCGGCCGACAACCGGCGCGCCGCCTACTTCGGCGTGATGCTGGATGCCTGCTGGTCGTTGTTCGAGGCGCGCATGCAGCGCGATCCATCGCTCGACCCCAACGCCGTGTGGACGGCCCTCACGAGCCGCTACCTGCACGCCGCCCCGCACTCCGAGCTGTCGTGGTGGGCGATGCGGGGACAGCTGATCGATGTCCCGGGATACCTCGTGAATTACGCCCTGGGCGCCTTCATCTCGGCGGATCTCCGTGCGCGCATCGTGCAGCTGCACGGGCCGTTCACGCTGGGCGACTCGACCTGGTACGGCTTCGTGCGGGAGCACATCTACCGCTTCGGGCTGGAGCGCTCCTCGCGACGGGTCATGGAGGATTTCCTGGGGCGAGCGGTGACGCCCGACGCCCTGTTGACCGGTCTCAAAGGAATTGCCGGTCCAGCGCGTTGAGGCATCGCTTCACGTCGAACCCCGTTGCGTTCGTCATGACGACGGTCCCGATTCTGGGGGCCGGGTAGATCCGCATTTCGCAATGAAAGCCGCCGCCGCCCCCTTCCTTGAAGAAGAAGGGAACGCGTCCGAGGCGTCCGACGTGCCACCCCAGCGTCATCGGAATCGGCTTGCCGCGAGTGGTCTGTTGCGTCGCGTAGAAGAGGTCGCGGGCGCGGGCGTCGAGAATGGCGGAGGCCGGCTGTAGCTGATCGAGCAGGAACCTGGCGAACCCTCGCGCCGTGCCCACGAGCCCGCCGAACGCCGGTCCATTCAAGTAATGCGGCTCGATGCGCAGCCACCGGCCTTCATAAGGGCCGATGTATTCCGGATCAATCAGGAGGCGCTTCGCCAGGTTCATGAAGGAGTACTTCTCGAGATAGCCGTTGGCATGCGGGGCGCCGTCGGGGACGGCGTACCCGAGGTCCGCGGCCGTGATTTCCAGCGGTGCCAGCACGCGCTCGGCGACGTACGTCTCGAAGCGACCGCCCGATGCGATCGCCACCACCTCTCCGAGCAGCCAGTAGCCGAGGTTCGAGTAGCGGAACCTGGTTCCCGGAGCGAAGTCGAGGCGCGGATGCGCCGCCAGCTCGGCGCCCAGGGCGCGCCGCTCGTCGAATCGCGCATGTTGCGACACGGGGTGCACCCACTTGAGCGGGATGGGATTGGGGATCCCGGAGAGATGCGCGAGCAGGTGCCGCACCGTGATGCCCCGGCCGTACGGCGTCGGCACGTACCGCTCCACCGCGTCGTCGAGGCCGACCGAGCCGGCGGCGACGAGCTGCAGCACCGCGGCGGCGGTGATCGTCTTGCTCATCGAGTAGGCCATCATTGTGGTGGCAGGAGTCAGCGGCGTGCGGCGCGCGAGGTCCGCCCAGCCCCCGTCGTACTCGAACAGCGCTCCCGCGGGGCCAGTGGCGCGGTACTGGATCCCCGGCACACGGCGCTCCACCAGCGATTCGAGATACGTCCCGACAGCGGTCATGTGCCGCCCAATAGACAGCCCGCTCGAGGACCTCGCCAGTAGACCGTTCGATATATGCGATTTAGCTTCGAGGCCTATGATCGATGCCATCGTCAAGGCGCTGGGCGACAAGGCCGACTCCGTCTTGAAGTTCAGCTCCCCGAAAATCTCGCGCGACCGCCTGCACCTGCCCGGCCCCGATTGGGTGGACCGCATCTTCGCGCCGTCCGACCGCAACCCGCGCGTGCTGGTGAACCTGCAACGCCTCTACGCGACCGGTCGCCTCGCCGGAACGGGGTACCTCTCGATTCTGCCGGTCGACCAGGGGGTCGAGCACTCCGCCGGAGCCAGTTTCGCCAAGAATCCCGACTACTTCGACGCCGAGCGGATTGTCCAGCTGGCGATCGAGGGCGGGTGCAACGCCGTTGCCTCGACGTTCGGCGTGCTGGGCATTGTCGCCCGCAAGTACGTGCACAAGATCCCGTTCATCGTGAAGATCAACCACAATGAGCTGCTCACGTTTCCCAACAAGGCCGACCAGATCCTCTTCGGCACGGTGCAGCAGGCGGTGGACATGGGGGCCGCCGCGATCGGTGCGACGATTTACTTCGGGTCGGCCGAGAGTGGGCGCCAGATCGTGGAAGTCAGCCATGCTTTCGCCGAAGCGCACCGCCATGGCCTCGCCACGATTCTCTGGTGCTACATGCGCAACAGTGCGTTCAAGAAGGACAAGGATTACCACCTTGCCGCCGATCTCACCGGCCAGGCCGATCACCTCGGCGTCACGATCCAGGCCGACATCGTGAAGCAGAAGCTCCCCGAGAACAACGGCGGCTTCAAGGCGCTGAACATGGGCGATTCGAGCTACGGCAAGTTCGACGAGCGCATCTACACCGAGCTCGCGAGCGACCACCCCATCGACCTGTGCCGCTACCAGGTCGCCAACGGCTACATGGGGCGCATCGGCCTGATCAATTCCGGCGGCGCGGCGGGGAAGAACGATTTGTTCGACGCCGTCATGACGGCCGTGATCAACAAACGGGCGGGTGGGATGGGGCTGATCTCGGGACGGAAGACGTTCCAGAAGCCGTTGAAGGAAGGCGTCGCGTTGTTCAACGCGATCCAGGATGTCTATCTCTGCAAGGAGGTCACTGTCGCGTAAATCGATAGCACCATGCTTCACCCTCGAGCACAACCTCTCCTGTCTGCCGCGTCACCAGCACGCGCAGTTGGCACACCGGCTTCGTCGCATGCACGCTCAACACTTCCGCTGCCGCCGTGATGGTATCGCCGATGTAGACCGGCGCGGTGAACCTCCAGTTCTGACTCAGAAAGACAGTGCCGGGACCCGGAAGGTCCATCGCGACGAGGGCGTGCAAGAGACCCGTCGTCAGGCCGCCCTGGACGATCAACCCGGTGAGCTTCCCCGTCCCTCGGGCGAAGGACTCGTCAAAGTGCAGCGGATTGCGATCGCCCGAGAGTTCGGAGTACGTCGCGACGTGATGAGCCGTGAGCGTAAGAGATCGTTGAGCTTTTTGTCCAACCGTCAAGTCCATCGTCCGTCTTCCTGAGCGTCTATCGCCTAGGGCACTGCTTCAGGAAGCGGCCTGATCCAGATATTCCGGTACCTGACCGCATTGCCGTGGTCCTGCAGCGACAACGGCAGCGTGTCCGGGTGCATGACGTAGGGCGGCCGCTCCTGGTGTGCCGTCGGCCCCGACAGCTCGAAATTGTCCTGCACCAGCACTCCGTTATGGAAGACGGTGAGGCGCGCCGGCTTCGTCGCGCGTCCTTTCGCGTCGAACCGCGGCCGGTGGAACACGATGTCGTAGCTCTGCCACTCACCCGGCGGACGTGTCGCGTTCACAAGAGGAGGCGACTGGCCGTACACCGCCGCCGCCTGGCCGTCGGGGTAGGTCTTGTTGTCGTACGAGTCGAGCACCTGAACCTCGTACCGCCCCATGAGAAACACGCCGCTGTTGCCGCGCTCCTGGCCCTCCCCGTGCGGCGGCAGCGGCGCCGCCCACTCGATGTGCAGCTGGCAGTCGCCGAAACCGCGACGCGTATGAATGGCGCCGCTCCCCGGCACGACCTCCGCGTATCCGTTCTCGACCTTCCACGGGCCCGCCTGCCCCGAGTCGCCCGCCCACTGCGACAGGTCGCTGCCGTCGAACAGCACGACCGCGTCGGTCGGAGGCGCATCGGGCTGGTCGATCGGAGCGGGGCCGACGATACGTGGCTGCGGCCGGTCCATGGCGTGTTGCGACCAGCGCGTGGAAACCTGAGCGGTCGCCGTGGTGGCGGCGCAGAGGACGAGCAGGGCTGCCAGCCAGGTGGTCGACGTCATCGGAGCATCCTCACTTGCGCAACAGTTTGAACGCATGGCTCCATCCATCAACGGATGCTTCACGAACTCCCCGATCACCGGCCGGGCGGTGGCGGGGTTGCGGGCGAAGTCGCAGGACGCCGCTTCCGCTTTGGTCTCGTCTTGCCATAAGTACCGCGGAAGATCTTCCCGCGCCGGCTGCGTTGATCGCCCTTACCCATTCGATCCCCCTGGTCCGTCGAGGCCGGCGCGATGCTACTGGCGGGTGGCGGCCGGTGCGCCACGCGCGAATGCGATGTAGTCGGTCGCCATCGGCACGCTGCCGCCCTTGCGCAAGGCCCAGGCAATCTGCCCCCGATGATAAGAGCCGTGCAGCGCGACGTGCAGCAGGATGTCTTCGATGCTCGAGGTGAACTCGCGCCCCGCGCTGTTCACGTAGGTGACGCCGCGCAACAGGCTCTCCGGGGTCAGGTCGTCGACATAGTTCGCCAGGGCGCGCTGGTTCGCCTGGACGAGCGCCGCACACTGTTCCAGCGACAAATCGGGCCACACGGGATGCGTCGGACGCTCTCCCTTCAACCGCGCCAGCCACACATGCTCGGCCGCGAGCAGGTGGGCGAACACCTCGCGGCAGGACGGATCGGGGTTTGTGGCGCTGCGTAATGCGGCGAGAACGCGGTCGTCGGCCCAGGAGAGGTGGGCGATGAGGCGGGAGAGGTAGGATTCGGACATCAGACGTGAGACATCAGGATCTGACGCCTGACGTCCGACGTCTGATACGTTGCTGCATCAGTGTCCCGCCGCGTACGCAATCCCCGCTTCCGTCTCGGCGATCGCCCCGTTCACGAGCTCCACCGCCTTGACGCGGTGTCCACCCTTGTCCGCCTGCGCCAGCTCGAGATGGCGCTTGGCGTTGCGCAGGGCTTCGAGGGCGGCCCGCATGTGCGGCTGCTGCTCCGGCGCGGGCGCCGGGTTCGGTTGGCCTTCCAGCAATCCGGGGAGCCCCAGACCCGCGAGACCGATCGTGGCGATGGCGGAGCGGCGAGTGACGAGAGACGGCGGCATCCTGACCTCCGGAATTGAGGTGCGACTCGCGGTGAAGTCTCACTGGAGCCGTGCGGCAGGGCAACCCTGCTCACCGGGAGACCTGCGCCGCCGCGGTCGAGTCACCGAGCATCAGCCACTGCACCACCGAGAGCGGCAGGCTGCCGTACGAGAGGAGCTGGTCGTGGAACGCCCCGATGCGAAAGTCGTCGGGGTGGCGGTCCCGGTAGGCGCCGAGCAGCCGCTGAATCTGCCACTTTCCGACCATGTACGTGATCTTCTGCGATGGACTCGAGGCGGCGCCGGCCGCCTCGCCGCGGGCCGCCTCGGAATCGAGTCCCCCGGCTTCCTGGAAGTAGTGCGCCGCCTGATCGAACGTCCACCGCCCGGTCTGGAGATTCACATCCACGCCGATCCGCGCCGCGCGATAGCGCCCGAGACGCAGGACTTGCGCGCCTCCGGCCGAGCTGTCGCCGTACATCCCGCGCCGCAACAGCATCTCCTCCGTGTAAAACGCCCACCCTTCGACGAACACGCCGTCCAGGTGCTGGCGGCGGATCTCGTCGGTGAGGTGTTTGGCGATCGACAGCTGGAGAAAATGGCCGGGGATTCCTTCGTGTCCGAGAATCGGACGGGGGTCTTCGACGGCGGCGCGAATGTAGAAATTGCCGCTCGCCGGGTTGTAGGTGGGAATGAAGTAGAACCCGCTCGAGTCCGCGTCGTAAATCCCGGACGGGTTCATGAAGCCGCCGGGGGAAGTGGGTTTAAACGCCTCGGGGAGCTGGCGGATGAGAAACGGCCCCAGATAGGACGGCAGCGTCACCAACCGGTTGGTGGTGAGATAGTCGAGCATCTCCCGCTCGCGTGCCTGGTAGGCGGCGAGAAACTCTTCCTGATCCTTCGGGATCCGGGCGGCGCGCGCCGGATCAGGCGAGGCCAGTGCGGGGTTCGGCAGCATCGCTTCCTGCCCGCGGAACCGTGCCAGCTCCGCCTCCCCCAGCATCGCCACGTCGCTCGCGTCGAGCGGCAGGAGATAGACGTGCTTCAGGAGGTAGTTGTAGTTGGCCTCACCCATCGGTCGCCATGCCACCATCGCCGGGAGCCGTCGCTCCAGCCGGTCGGCGAAGGCGTGGATCGCGGCGAGCGCCGAATCGCGCGCCCGCTCGAGATCGGCCCGCTCGACGGGCGTCAGGGAGTCGGCCAGAGTCATCAGGCTTTTCTCGAAGAGATCGTCGATCGAGCGCGCCGCTTCGATCCCGAGCTGTGCATAGAGCCGCACCGGCCGGACGAGGTTGGCGTCGCCCTGGGCGAGCAGCGCCGGCATCTTGCGCAGGCGAGCCGACGCGGCGAGCGCCCGCGCGCGGTGCGGCGCGTAGTCCTTCTTCAGGAGCGAGAAAATCGCATTGCTGCATTCACCGACGTAGACCTGCGGGTCCGTCTCCTCCGGGCTCATCACGCGGCCGAAGAACGCCACCCCTTCGAGCTGCGCCCGGAACAGCAGCCAGTCGATCCGATCATCCCGCGACCACCCGGTGGTGGGTGTCGCCCGGACGCGCGCCAGGAGATCCGCCACGTGGCGCCGCCGGGCGAGCACGGCGCCGTGGGAATAATCGGTCAATCGATCGTCCCAGGTGTGCCGGCCCTGATCGCTCGATCCGACGGGATAACTGGTATCACGCCATTCGTAGTACGCGTGGGCGAGTGCGCGCAGCGCCGGTGCGTCCGGGAGCGGTGTCGGATGCTGGGCCGCGAGTGCCGCGTGGACCAGCGGGATCGCGACGGTGGCGGCGAGCACTACGGACCGGGACGTGCGCATGTGGTCTAAGGGAGCGCCTTTCGCGCTGTCCGGCAAGCCGGGTAGTTTTCGGGAAACCAGGAGGACATACGGCCGTCGCTCCACAGCAGGCACCACCCCCCGGCGTCGCGGTACCTACCAACGGCAATCTGCCGTCGAGCGAGTTCGGGCTCGCGCTCGGCTTCGTGATCGGGCACCACTTCCTCAACATGCAGGACCTGCACTACGGGTACTGGCCGCAGGGACTTTCCCCGGAGCCCCAGAACCTGGCGCAGGCGCAGGCGCACTACACCGACTTTCTGATGTCGCATATCCCGGCCGGCGTGCGCTCGGTGCTGGACGTCGGGTGCGGGGCGGGGAACACCGCCAGGAAGCTGCTCGACCGCGGGCTGCGGGTGGACTGCGTCTCACCCAATGGCGTGCTCACCGGCGTCGCCCGGCAGGTGCTCAAAGGACGCGGCGACATCTTCGAAACGCGGTTTCAGGACCTGAACACCGAGCGGCGTTACGATCTCATCCTGTTCAGCGAGAGCCTGCTCTTCATCCCGCTCGATGAGGCGTTCACCAAGGCCCTCTCCCTGCTCACCCCGGGGGGCCACATCCTGATCACGGACATCTTCCGCGTCCCGGCGGAGGGGAAGAGCCCGATCGGCGGCGGGCACGAGCTGCCGCGCTTCCGCGAGACGATCGCGCGCTACCCGCTTGCCCCAACGCTCGACCTCGACATGACCGATGGCATCGCGCCGACGTTCGACCTGCTCGACGCCGCCTACCGCGACGCGATCCAGCCGGCCTACCAGCTGATACTCTCGCGGCTCGAGGCGAAATACCCCTGGGTGATGAGATTCGTGAAGTGGAAATTCAAGAAGAGCATGAAGCGCTACGAGGACAAGCATTTCAGCGGGCGGCGCAACGGTCAGAATTTCAAGAAATACAAGTCCTACCGGCTGCTGCTCTACCGCAGCACACCGCCGTCGATCGGGACCGCCTGACCGGTGACGAACGCCGCTTCGTCGCTGAGCAGGTAGAGCACCAGCGCCGCGACTTCCACCGGCTTCCCCATCCGTCCCATCGGCTGGTACGCCGACAGTTTGGCGAACATCTCGGCCTCACGGCCGGGATAATTGCGCGCCAGGAATCCGTCCACGAACGGTGTATGGATGCGGGACGGGCAGACGCAGTTGCAGCGGATACCGCGCTTCACGTAGTCCACCGCCACCGATTTCGTCATCGCGAGCACGGCGCCCTTCGACATGCCGTAGGCGAAACGCTCTTCCTCACCGATAAGCGACGCCAGCGCGCCGATATTGACGATCGCCCCGCCCCCGGCAGCGACCATGTGCTTGATCGCCGCCTGGAGGCAGTGGAACATGCCGCGCACGTTTACGCGATACAGACGGTCGAGGGTCTCGGACGTCGTCGATTCGACCGTCCCGACGTGTGTGACGCCCGCGTTGTTGACGAGCAGGTGGATGCCGCCGTGCTCGGCCGCGATCTGGTCGAAGGTGCGGCGCACCTGGGCCTCGTCGGTGACGTCGCAAACGAAGGCGTGCGCCGCGCCACCCGACGCGCGAATCCCCGCCGCCGCTTCTTCCGCCGGCCCGCCGTCCAGGTCGAGCACCATGACCTTGGCGCAATGCTCGGCCAGGATCCACGCAATGCTGCGGCCGATGCCGAGCCCGGCGCCCGTGACGATAGCGGTCTTGCCTTCGAGACTGAAACGCAGCGGTCGTCTGCTTCCTTCGCCGAGCTCGACGAGTCGCGGTTGGACTATCGGTCCGCTACGCGACCGGCGCGGCGCAGGGGTCGCCGGAGCCGGAGCATCGGACTGGCGGACGTCTTCCATGTTCGGAAATCTGCCTGCGGACGGGCGAGAGTCTAGCTCTCCAGTTCAGTGATGGTGTTGCGTGCAGTCCTCACAATTGGCTGCACCCGAACACCGCTCGACCCGTCGACCACGTCACGAAATCGCGGTGCCGTTTGACGTGAGACCGTTCTCGAGCGCGAAGCGCGTCAGCTCGGCGACGGTGTGAATGCCCAGTTTTCGCATCAGACTGTCGCGGTGTGTCTCGACCGTCCGCACGCTGATACCCAGCTCGGCGGCCGTCTCGCGGTTCGTGCGACCGCTCGCCACGCGCGTGAGCACATCCCGTTCCCGGGCCGTGAGGGCGGCGAGGCCGCTGGAAGGGCGGGGGACGCCCGCCTGAACCGCCGCGGCGAGGTGGCGTGCGGCGGGTGGGCTGAAAAATGAGTCGCCGGCGCAAACGGCGTGAATCGCCTGCCGGATCTCCGCCGGGCTCGAATCCTTGCGCAGATAGCCGTGGGCTCCCGCTCGGACGCTCTCGAGCACGTACTCGCGGTCGTCGTGCACACTCAGGATCAACACCCGCGCGGCGGGGACGCGGTCGCGCAGCGTCCGCACTACGGCGAGGCCGCTGCCACCGGGGCCCGGCATCGTGAGGTCGAGCAGCACGACATCGGGGCTCTCTCGAACGGCGCGCTCCACCGCCTCGGCGCCGTTCGCCGCCTCGGCCACGACCTGCAGGTCTCCACCGGAGCCCTCTTCGAGGACGCGACGCAGCCCCTCCCGCACGACCGAGTGGTCGTCCACCACGAGGACTTTGAGCGGCGCTTTCATTCGTCCTCCGGCCGGTGTAGGGGGATCGTCACGCGCAGCTGGACGCCCGAGCCCGGCGCGCCGCTGATGCGGGTCGTTCCTCCCAAGGCGCCGATGCGCTCGCGAATCCCGGCGAGCCCCATATTGCCGCCGCGCCCCGTGTCGAAGCTCGCGGGAAGCCCACGGCCGTCGTCCGCCACCTCGAGATTGAGCTCGCCGCTCCCGTTCGCGAGCCGCACCGTTACGGTCCGGGCAGCGGCGTGGCGGGCCACGTTCGCCAGCGCTTCCTGCGCCGCGCGGAACAGCGCCAGCTCGACGTCGGGCGCGAGCGCCGGGAGCGACTCCTGAGAGGGAGCCTCGAGCGTGACGGCGAGCCCGGCGCGCTGCGCGAAGCCGTCCACCAGCGAGCGCAGCGCGGGGACGAGGCCGAGATCGTCGAGCACCGACGGCCGCAGCTGCTCGGTCACCTTGCGCACGCCCTGGATTCCCGAGTCGATCAACTCTGTCGTATGCGCGACGCGGGCCGCCAGGTCGGGATCGAGGCGCTCGGCGAGGAGGCCGAGCTGCAGCCGGACCGCGGCGAGCACCTGCGCCGTCTCGTCGTGCAGCTCGAGGGACAGGCGGCGCCGCTCCGCCTCCTGCTGCTCCATGATTCCCGCCGACACGCGTGCCAGCTCGGCCGTGCGGACGGCGAGCCGCCGGTAGAGATCGGCGTGCTCCAGCGCCGCGCCGATCTGGCTGCCGAGGGCGCGCAGGAACGTATCGTCGAGAGCCGTGAACGGATCACGCGCATCGCCCACCAGCAGCAGCGCGGCGGTCACCGTATCGCCGCGCCACACGGGGAGCAGGGCCGCGTACGGGAAGCCGCGCTTCGGATCGCGCGGATCGGGCCAGTCGCGCACGAACGCCGGATGACCCGAGTCGATGGCGTCGGCCGCGGCATGGGCGGCGCGCGCCGGGAGCGGTGTCGTCTCCCATCCCGCGCAGGCGCCGGCGCCCGCGAGACAGCGCAAGGTGTCGCCCTCCGGTGCGATCATCGCGCTGCCGCGCACCGAGGGCAGGGCGAGCGGCCGGACGAGCAGGGTGGCGAGTGCGCCGGCTCCGTCGCCGCGTGGCTGCAGGTCTCCGGACAAGGCCGAGAGGGCCGCGACCCCGCGGCGCAGCTCGTCCTGCACGAGCACCAGGAGACCGCACCCGGTTGCGAACAGAAACAGGATATCGAGGTAATACCCCCACGGGCTCCAGGCACCGCGGGCACGGAGGAACGGATAGTCGAGGTGGTGTAGACCCCAGAGCAGCAGCGAGCCGGACAACAACACCGCCCCTGTCGCACGGACGCGACGGTAATACCGGAAGAACACCCACCCCGTCCACAACGTGACGAGGCTGAGAAACAGCACCGCGGGTCCCGAGGCCAGCAGGAAGTTATCGAGTCGATAAATTGCGATGTAGGACCAGGCCGGCGGAAACAGCAGGAACAGCGCGTAGCGGGGACGCCATTCGAGCTGGTAGGAGAAGACGAGCGCGGCCCAGAGCAACGCGAGCGCCACCCACCCGGTCAACACCTGGTGCCAGTAGAGCCAGGACCATTGATGCGTCGCGAGGAAGCTCGCGATCGCGCCCACACGCAGGAGATACAGGAGCCAGGCGACCGCCCACCACCCGAGATAGGGTTTGCGGTAGCGGTAGTAGAGCAGCCCGCACACCAGCGCGAGCCCGAGCGTGACGCCCGCGAGCAGGACGGCGGCGTGCAGCTCAGAGGTGGGAGGAAACGCCGTCTGTTGCACAATAGAGGATTGTAGCGTTCGCGAATTTCAACGTAAGGGGGAGCGATGCGACGTGCAGCAATCGCGGGTCTCTGCGCGATCGGGATGGCGTTGGGCGCGGTCCGGCAGGCTTCGGCCCAGGCCTTCGCCGGGACCGCGCACTATACGATTCACGACGAGAACGGCAAGACGAACAATATGACGATCGCGACGAAACCCGGTCACTACGCCGTCCAGTTTACGGGCGAGGATGGCAAGGCTGGCCAGCTGATCGTCGATTCGGCCGCGGGGACCACGACCTTTGTCAGCAGCGAGGACAAGAGCTACTTCGTCATCACCAAGGAAATGATGCAGGGCATGGCGGGCATGATGTCGGGCATGGCGGGCATGATGCGGCGCCACGGGGCGGATTCGGGTAAGGGCGATTCCGACGAGCCGAAACCCACGATCACCCCGGGGGGCACGTCCGTCGTCGCCGGCATTTCGTGCCAGGTCTTTCACTACGTTGCCAACGACGACAAGCACACGACGGGCGACGTGTGCCTCGCGAAAGGTGTGGGGATGGGGTTGCTCAACATGAACCCGTTCGGCGGGATGATGGGGGGGATGCGGCAGCAGGAGCGCCGGGGGATTCAGGACCGGCTGGGGCGCATGGGGCAAGTGGGTCAGATGCTCCAGCAAGGCTACGGGATCCTCAAAGCCACGAGCTTCGAGGACGGCAAACCGAAGGGCTCAATCGAGGTCACCGCGGTGGAACGCGGTATGCCGCCGGCAGCCGCGTTCGCGCCGCCGCCCGGCTACACCGAAAAGAACATGGGTGACATGATGAGAGGCGGCCGCCGCCCGTAAGCCCCTCGAACTCCGTGAGAGGAGACCGGGTCGCGTCGCAGTGACGTGACCCGGTTTCTCATTTCCGCTAGGGTGCCTTTCCTGCATCGAGCGCCGCCTTGATCCCCGTCAACAGATCCCCCGGAGCCGCATCGCCCCAGAAGTGAATGAAGTAGATCGGCGGGCTCTCACTCTTGAGATGCGTGTGCACGGCCGTCGCCGTGATCCCGTGTGAGGTCAGTGCCGCGATCACCGGCTCGACGCGATCCGGATAGACCGCGAAATCTCCCGTCGCCACAAACCGCTCGGACGTCACCGCCTGCACGTTGACCGGACTCCCGGCGGCCAACGCCGGGGGAATCGTGTCGCCCTGCATCACGACGTTGCCCTTGATCAGGACGAACGAGAGCTGGGCCACGGCGCCGCTCGCCGTGCCCTTCGCACCGAGCGTGGCGAACACCTGCGCGGTGTCGATCGTGACCGGCGCCGTCACAGGGCCCGCGACCCCGCGCGGCGTCAGCGTCCGCGCCAGCACGCGGTCGAGACGGCGCGCCAGCTCGACGGCGGGTCCGTCACCGTGGAAATGGACGTACATGATCGTCGGGGACTCACCCGCCAGATGGTTGTGCACCCCCATGATCGAGAGGTGCTGCGAGTCGATCGCGGCTTCCACGGGGAGCAGTTCCGCGAGTGTCACGACGAGGTCTCCCATCACTAGCGCCTGCTTCGAATTGCCGGTGAACCCGGCCCAGGCGCCGAGCGCCAGCCGCGAGACGGTGATGTCCCTCATCTTCAGAGTGAGATCGCGGCGCGGAAAATTGAATCGGGTGTAGCCGGCTGCGGGTGACGGGGTCGATTGCAGAACGCGGCCCACGGAATCCCACACCGTCTGCTGGCCCACGAGCAGCGCCGGGATGACGCACAGCGTCGCCGCGGAGACTGCCAGTCGAATCATGCGCATCGTGCTCATTATCTACCCCCCTCTTGAGCTGCGGCCTGCATCCGTTCCCATAGTCTCTCAACATGCATGCGCTCCGTTGTCTCCGCACCAATGGATACTCGTGCGGTCCAGCGTCCTCCCAAGACCGTCCCGTTGAGAAATGCGTCACCCGACTTGTTGATCCGTTCGAGCCAGGCGAGCGTATGCCGGTCGAGAGCTTCACCCTCGAGCCCCGGCGGGTGATGTCGCACGCACACCGTTTGGATCGGGACCGGCGCGATGCGCTCCCAATCCTGCGCCGCATCCACTTGTGCGGCGAGCCACGCCGCGTTGGCGAGATCGCGGCGCAGCCGGGACTGGAGGCCCGCCACGCCTTCCGAGCGGACCAGCGCCCAGAGCTTGAGCGCCCGAAAACGGCGGCCCAACGGGATGTTCCAATCGCGCAGGTTCACCGCCTGCTGGTCGGCGGGGGTGCGCAGGTAGCTCGGATTCGTCGACATGACCCGCACGAGGTGCTCGACGTCGCGGACGTAATAGAGCGAGTAGTCGAACACCGCGCCGAGCCATTTGTGCGGATTCACGACGATCGAATCGGCGCGCTCGATGCCGGCCCACATCCAGCGGCACTCCGGAAGAATCATCGCGGAGCCGGCCATCGCGGCGTCCACGTGGAGCCAGCAGCCGAACTCCCCGGCCAGCTCGACCATCGCCTCGACCGGATCGAGCGCCGTCGAGCTCGTTGTGCCGGTGGTGGCGACGATGGCGCAGGGCGCAAGCCCGTGGGCCTTGTCCGCCGTCATCGTCTCCCGCAGCGCCAGCGGATCGAGCGCGAACGAACCGTCCACGGCGATCGCCCGCACGTTGTCGCGACCGAATCCCGCGAGCAGCGCCGCCTTCAGGACGGAGCTGTGGCTCTCGGACGACGCATAGACGACGAGGGGATGCGGCTCCCCCCGGAGGCCGCCCCGCTGCATGCCGAACCCGCTGGTGCGCTCGCGTGCGCACAAGAGCGCCACGAGCGTCGCCGTCGACGCGGTATCGTGGATCGCGCCGCTCCACTGGGACGAGAGCCCCGTCATCTGGCGCATCCAGTCCGCCATCAACAGCTCGAGCTCGGTGAGGGCCGGACTCGCCTGCCAGTTGAGCCCGATGACGCCCAGGCCCGTCGAGAGAAAGTCCCCGATGACGCTCGCGAGCGGCGCGTTGGCCGGGAAGTACGCGTGGAACGACGGGTGCTGCCAGTGGGTGATGCCGGGAAGAATCGTTGCGTCCATGTCGCGGAGCAGGGCGTCGAGCGGCTCCCCCGTCTCGGGCGGTGCGGCGGGGAGTGCCCGTCGCACGTCGCCGGGTGCGTTCCGGGACATCACGGGCCGCCGGGGGAGGCCGGCGCGGTAATCGGCGATCCAGTCGACCACGCGGTGGCCGATCCGCCGGAACTCCTCCGGCGTCACGGCCGGCTGTGCCAGAGACGCTTCAACAGCTGGATCTGTCCCGTGTGATAGACGTCGTGCGCCACGATGCCGACGATCGTCTCCCCGTACGTCCACCGTCCCTTCGGCATGCGGCGATTCCAGCGGGCGCGTTTCACCCGCCGCACGGCGCGCACCAACAGCTCGTGCTGTCGGGCGAGCAGCGCTCGATCCTCGGCCCAGGCCCTTTCATCGGCGCGCTCGGGAAGGGCGGGCCAGTTGGCGGGCGAGCGGGGGAAGTCGCGCGGCGAGTCGGGCTCGAGCCGGCGGCGCACGGCGTAGTCCCAATAGGCGATGTGCAGGGTCAGCTCCCAGATGCTGTGCCGCCGGCGGGCGGGGACCCAGCGCGCCTGAGCCGCCGACACGCCGCGCAGCGACAGCAGCGGCGTGGGACCGCCGTGCCAGGCAGCGCCCCGTTTGGGATGCAATGTGGCCAGCAACGCCGCGAGCATGGAACCCAACCTGACGGCGTTCCCCTTGGGGAGCAAGAGGTTAGCCAGTCGTTGACATCTGCTATTAAAGTGATATCATATTGCTAGTCTTTCTCCGAGGGTGCTGCGGTGATTCGCGAGGCGAAGGGTCGTGTGTGGCCGGGCGGGCTGATGATCGTGCTGCTCTTGCTCGTATCGGGGATGGTGGTGTGGCAGCTCGTGTCGGCGATCGGCGCGGAGCAGCCGGTGGCAATCGTGTTGTGGGCGCTCGGCGTCGTGTTCGTGGCATTCCTGTGGGGCGGGTTCTTCGTCGTCCAACCGAACCACGGTAAGGTGCTGCAGCTCTTCGGCCGTTACGCGGGAACCACCAAGGACGCGGGGCTGTGGTGGGCGAATCCGTTGTACACAAAACGGCGCGTGTCGCTGCGGGTCCGCAATTTCGAGACGGCGCGCCTCAAGGTGAACGATCACGCCTCGAACCCGATCGAGATCGGGGCGGTGGTGGTCTGGCAGGTGGTCGATACCGCCGAGTCGGTGTTCGAGGTGGACGACTACGAAAACTACGTCCACGTGCAGAGCGAGTCGGCGCTGCGGGGGCTCGCCAATCAATACCCGTACGACGCCCACGAGGAAGGGCAGATGGCGCTCGCCAGCCACACCGCCGAGATCGCCGAAAAGCTGAAAGGCGAGATTCAGGACCGGCTCGCCAAGGCAGGGGTGCGCGTGCTCGAATCGCGCATCTCGCACCTCGCCTATGCACCGGAGGTCGCGACGGTGATGCTCAGACGCCAGCAGGCGAGTGCCGTGATCGCCGCCCGCGCCCGGATCGTCGACGGGGCGGTGGGGATGGTCGAGCAGGCGCTCACCCAGCTCTCCGACAAGGGGATCGTGCACCTCGACGAGGAGCGCAAGGCGGCGATGGTGAGCAATCTGATGGTCGTGCTCTGCTCGGAGCAGGCCACGCAGCCGATCGTGAACACGGGTACGTTGTACCAATAGGCGGGTGAGCGGCGTGCCGGAGCGACGCGCGTTCCTGCTTCGGATCGATCCGGAGCTGTACGATTCGCTGCAGCGCTGGGCAAGTGATGAGCTGCGCAGTCTCAACGGCCAGATCGAGTTCCTGCTGCGCCGCTCGGCCAGTGAAGCGGGCCGGCTACGCGGCGGTCCAGGGGGGAGCAAGGATGACCGTCATCGCAAGGCATAACTTCGGGCGGGTCGCGCTGCCGCTTGCCCTCCTCGCGCTGGCTCCGGCGATGGCACCCGCGCAGCAGCCACCCTCGTTTTCGGGCCTCTACCGCCTGTACCAGGCGGGGAGTGAGGTCGCGCGAGAGCGCTTCGAGCGTGCGGGCCGAGTCGCCGAGCTGTCGATTGTCGTCCCGATCCTCGCGTTGAAGCTCGACAGCCGTACCGAGTTCGACTCGACTGGCGCGTTTCGGCGCTTCGATGCCAAAGCCTACAACGCCGCGGGAGACTCCCTCCTCGGTACCTACAGCGTCACAGCGAGTGGGGCGCTGCTGCAGACGACGTCCTCCTCACAGCGTACCGGACAGACCACGACCGGCCAGGCGCAGGGCCCCGTGGCGGGTGTGATTCCGGTGCAGTCGGTGGCCGTCGTGACACTGCTCGCGCGGCGCTTCGCGCACGACACCGCCATCCGCATGCTTCTCATGGGGTCCGACTCCGTGCTGCCGGTGATGATCGCGCACCGCGGCGATTCGGCGACGGTCACGTTTGCGGGGATCGTCGCGACGACGCTCACCACCGGCGGCAAGGCGTGGCCGATCGACCTCGCCGCGCAGCGGCTGCACGCCGAACTGTGGAACGGGCGGGATTCGCTCGCGCCGCTCGCCGGGTTGCGCCGCCCCACACCCGACTATCGCGCTCCGGCCGGCGCCCCCTATACGGCTGAGGAGGTGCGCGTCCCGATCCGCCCGGTCGCGGGCGACACCTTCTCGCTCGCGGGCACCCTCACGCTGCCGATGGATACAAAGCGGCCCGTTCCCGTCGTCATCACGATCACCGGGTCAGGGCAGCAGGCGCGCGACGAGGATCTCTGGCCGCTGCTCCCCACCTATCGGCCGTTCCGGGTGATCGCCGAGCGGCTCGCCGTGGCGGGCATCGGCGTGTTGCGACTCGACGATCGCGGGACCGGGGGCTCCACAGGATCAGGCGGCACGACCGCCGATTTCGCCGACGACGTGCGGCAGGAGGTCCTCTGGCTGCGGCATCGGGCCGACGTGGCGAAGATCGCGCTGCTGGGACACAGTGAGGGCGGCGCGATCGCGCCGCTGGTCGCCCGGGACGATTCGCTGGTGGCGGCGATCGTGCTGCTCGCCGGTCCGGGGAAGGGGGGCCGGGCGATCCTGACCGATCAGTTCCGCCGGCCGATCGAGACCGCCCCGGATCTAGCGGACTCGGCGCGCCGGGCGCAGCTCGCCCTCGTGGCGCAGCGCGTCGATCAAATGACGCAATCCAGCCCGTGGATGCGGTGGTTCGCTTCCTACGATCCGCTGCCGACCGCGCGACGCGTGCGGGTCCCGGTGCTGATCCTCCAGGGCGCCCTCGACCGCCAGGTGTCGGCGGGGCAGGCGGATACCCTGGCGGCGGCGTTTCGCGAGGGCGGCAACGGTGACGTGACGGTCAAGGTGTATCCCGGCCTGAACCACCTCTTCCTCCACACCGATGGCGATGGGTCGCCGACGGATTATCCGACCCTCAAGGACACCACCCTGCCGCAGCTGGTGCAGAACGACATCGCCGCCTGGTTGACGGCGCACCTCCGTTAGGATCGCCACACAGTCCTGACATCTTCCCCGCAACCTTGCTTCAAGGCGGGGCGTCAAATTCTGTATCCATTGCCCCTGGTCGTCGCCCATGTCGAAATCAGCCGCCTGCTTGGCGTCCGTCTTGGCCTTCGTCTCCGCGACCCCCGCCTGGACGCAGAACGTCCACCCGACGCCCCCGCCCGAAGTTCGCGCCGTCGAATTGCACGAAGAGATTCACCTCGACGGGAAGCTCGATGAAGCGGTGTGGCGTGCGGCACCGGTCGCCACCGGTTTCCTGCAATCCCAGCCCAACGAAGGCCAGCCTGCCACGCAGCGCACCGAAGTCCGCTTCGCGTATGACGACGCCGCGATCTACGTCGGCGCCCGCATGTACGACGATTCGGGGGCGCGCGGGGTGCAGACGCGCCTGGTGCGGCGCGACGCCAGCGCCGACGCCGACTACCTCGAAGTCATCTTCGATACTTATCACGATCATATCGGCCGGCTCTTCTTCACCGTAAACCCGTCGGGGGTGCGGGGCGATGCCAACGGCCTGGGCGGCGGCGGCGACGACTCGTGGGATCCGGTGTGGGAAGTGAAAACCGCGATCGATTCGCTCGGCTGGACCGCCGAGCTGCGGATTCCGTTTTCGCAGCTGCGCTATCCATCCACGACGGCGGAGCAGACGTGGGGGCTGCAGATCTGGCGTCAGGCGAACCGGTTGAACGAGCTGTCGCAGTGGTCGTTCTGGCATCTCAACGAGAGCGGCGGGCCGTCGCGGTTCGGCCATCTGACCGGGCTGGTGATCCGTCGCGCGCCCGGTAAAGCCGAGATCCTGCCGTACGTCGTGGGGCGCTCCACCAACATCCCGGTGAGCGATCCTACCGACCCGTTCACCAAGGCGCATGCGATGGACGGCCGTGTCGGCGCCGATGCGCGCTACCTCGTCACCTCGAACCTCACGCTCAACGCCACCGTGAACCCCGACTTCGGCCAGGTCGAGGTCGACCCCGCCGTCGTCAATCTTACGGCGTTCGAGACGGCGTTCGACGAGAAGCGGCCGTTCTTCGTGGAGGGGTCGAGCTACTTCGGGTTCGGCGGCTTAAGCTGCTATTTCTGCTCCAACGTCTCGAGCCTCTCCATGTTCTACTCACGCCGCATCGGCCGGGCTCCCCAAATCGACGCCTTTGCCTATGGCGATACACTGAACTCGGTCTATCACGCCGACGTCCCGGGGAACTCGACGATTCTCGGCGCCGCCAAGCTGACGGGCCGCACGCCGAGCGGGTGGTCGATCGGGACACTCGACGCCGTAACGGGGCGGGCGAGCGCGACGGTCCAATGGACGGACAGCTCGCGTTCACGGGTGACGGTCCAGCCGTTCACGAATTACTTCGTCGGCCGGGTGCAGAAGGATCTGCGAGACGGCGCCACCGTCGTCCGGGCGATGGCCACCTCGGTCTACCACGATCTCACGGACACCGTGGCGTCCGATCGACTGAGCAAACACTCGGAATCGTTCGGTCTCTCCTCCGACATGTACTTCCACAAGCGCGACTATCACCTGATGGCGCAGGTCGCCGGAACCAACGTCTCGGGGGACTCGGCGGCGATCCTGCGGCTGCAGCAGTCGAGCGCGCGCTACTTCCAGCGGCCCGACCACGGCAACGGGCCGAACGGGCTGCTGACCAACCACCTCGATTCGTCGCTCACGTCGCTGCGGGGAGTCGGCGCGTACGCGCGGTTCTCGCGGGATCAAGGGGACCTGCTCTGGGAGGTCTCCACCAACCTCCGCACTCCGGGCTTCGAGAACAACGACATCGCGTTTCTGTCGCAAGCCGACTACTGGTACATGGGCGGAAACATCTTCCGGCAATGGACCAAGCCGACGAGCTGGTATCGCCAGATGTTCTTCATCACCGGCGGCCAGCAGAAGTACAACTTTGACTGGGACCTGATCGACCGACAGGGCCAGGTGTTCTACGACGTAACACTGCGGAACTACTGGGAGTGGACCACGTTCTTCATTCACCGCCAGAGCGTATTCGACGATCGCCTCGCCCGCGGCGGACCCGTCTTGAAGCGACCCGCCCTCAACTACTGGCAGCTCGGGGTTTCGTCAGATCGCCGGAAGAGCATCGTCGTCAACGGCAACGGGTCCTACGATCGCTCGAGCGACGGCAAGCCCGACTGGTCGACGAGCTTCACGGTGCAGCTCCGTCCGGCGTCGAACATCACGCTCTCGCTGGGCCCGTCCTACAACTACAACTCGACGTCGTACCAGTACGTGACCGCTGTCTCCGACCCGACCGCCACGGCGTTCAGCGGCACCCGCTACGTCTTCGCCGACCTGGTACAGCACGCGGTGTCGATGGATACCCGATTCAACATCACCTTCACCCCCAACATGACGTTCGAGCTGTTCGTGCAGCCCCTCATCGCGAGCGGCGCCTACTCCCGGTACAAGGAGTTCGCGGCCCCGCGCGATATCAAGAAGCTCGTTTACGGGGAGGACATCGGCACGGTGTCGATCACGCCGGGGTCCCCCAACACGGTCACCATCGATCCGGATGCGGCTGGCCCGGCGCAGAGTTTCCAGTTCGGCGATCCCACGTTTACGTTCCGGTCGCTGCGGGGCAACGCGGTGTTGCGGTGGGAGTATCATCCCGGCTCGACGCTCTATCTGGTCTGGACGCGCGAAAGCGACTCGAACCTCACCCGTGGGGCGATCGACTTCGGGCCCGACGCCCGCTCGCTCTTCCAGGGGCCGGCCCAGAACATCTTCCTCCTGAAAGTGAACTACTGGCTGGGATTATAGGCGAGAGGCGACGTCAGTCGCGCCGGATCGTGCGCCCGACGACGATCGTGATGTTGTCGGTGCCGCCCGCATCCAGCGCGTCGGCGAGCAGCGCCTCGCACGCGTGGCGCGCTGACGTCATCGCGAGGAGCCGCTCGCGAATGCGCTCGTCCGGCACGTGCTTCGTCAGGCCGTCGCTGCAGAGCAACCCGATGTCCCCCCAGCGTTGCTCGAGGCGCGTGACGATGGGGGCTGCCTGCGGTCCCCCGATGGCGCTCGCCAGAATGTTGGCCAGCTTGCTGTGCTGAGCGTCGGCGCGCGTGAACACCCCCTGATCGATCAGCTCCTGCGCCAGCGTCTGGTCGCGCGAGATCTGCGTCAGCTCACCGTCGCGCAGGACGTAACAGCGGCTGTCGCCGACCTGCAGCAGGTAGGCGCGCGGCCACACGCCGATCCACAGCGTCAACGTGGTCGCCATGCCGTCGAGATCGGGGTCGTCCAGGGCGCGCCGCGTCAGGTCCACATGGCAGTGCAGGGCGCCCTCCTCGAGGGCGCGCAGGAACGCCAGCTCGTCCGAGAGATCGGCCGCGTAATAGCACTTCACCGATTGCGCGACGTACTCGGTGATGGCTTCCGCGGCGAAGCGGCTCGCCACTTCGCCCCGGGGACCCCCGCCGACGCCGTCGGCGACCATGGCGAACAGCGCGAGGCGCTCGTTGCCCGTCAGCTTGTCGGGGTTGGGGAGGCTCGTCAGGACGACCTGCATCTGCTTCCGCATTCCCGCGATGAGAAAGTTGTCCTGGTTGATCTCCCGCACGAGCCCCTGGTGCGTCAGCCCGAAGGCGTCGATCTCGTCGTCGCGGGGCTTGCGGTCGACCGCGAGGTCGATGATGGGGGGCTGCGGGGCCGTCATGCGTCTCATTCTAACATCGGCGCGCGGTCTCGCCGACCCGCTCTATTGCGCTGCGGGCGCCGGATCCTGCACCCCGATATCCTGCACCACCTTCCACGACCGATCGGACTGCTGCTTCCAGATCGTCAAATAGCGTCCCGTCCCCGTCAGAGGCGCGCCCTTGTCGTTCCGGAAGTGCGCCACCCAGTGTCCCACCGTGTACCCCAGATCACCGCTCGCCCCGACGTCGGACAACACCGGCTCCCAGGTGAGCGTGAAGGACGTATCGGCGAACATCCTGGTGATGGCGTCGCGGACGGCGGGACCGGTGAGGGTGCCGGCGGGCCGGATCAGGGCTCCGTCGGGCGCCATGAATTCCATCCACCCATCGGCGCGGCGCGCCGCGGCCGCGCGGTTGAAGGCACGGTCGGCCTCCTGCAGGGCGGTGCGCGTCTGTGACACATCCGACGCGCGGGGTGACGTGCACGCCGAGGCGAGGGCGAGCGACACGAGGAGGGAGCGCTGCGGCTGTTTCATGGGCCGTCCGGTCGTGAAGTGTGGATGATCAAAACCTGCGTCCCAGCACCGACTCCAGGTGCTCCTTGTAGCCACGCGACAGCTTGAGGCTCTTGCCGTCCTGCAGGATGACGACGTATTCGCCGCGAAAGTACGGCTGCAGCTCCTTGATCCGCTCGACGTTGACGATGGTGGAGCGGTGGATGCGCACGAAGCGCGCCGGGTCGAACTGGGACTCGAGTCGCTTCATGGTTTCGCGCAGCAGGTGCCACGCCTTGCCGACGTGGATCTTGACGTAGTCGCCTTCCGCCTCGATCCAGTCGATGTCGCGGACGTTGAGCAGCGTGACGCGTCCACCCGACTTGATCACGAGGCGCTTCAGGTACGGCCCGCCCGGCGCCGGGGCGCGGGGCGGCGTTCCCGTCCCCGGCGATGTGACGCCGTCGAGCAGGGCGCGCAGCGCTTCACTGAGGCGCCCGAGCTGGCCGGCCCGCACGCTCTGCTTGGCGCGCGACACCGCCTCGCGGAAGCGGTCGTCGTCGAACGGCTTCAGCAGGTAGTCGGTCGCGTGGACGTCGAACGCCCGCAGGGCATACTGATCGAACGCGGTGACGAAGATGACGACCGGAAGCCGGGCCGGGTCCAGTTGCCGCAACATGGTGAAGCCGTCCATCTCGGGCATCTGGACGTCGAGGAACAGGAGCTCGGGGGCCATGGACGCGATGGCCCGCAGCGCCGAGTGCCCGTCGGCACATTCGCCCACCACGTGAATATCGCGGTCGCCGGTGAGCAGCGAGCGGATCGCGTCGCGCGCGGCGGGCTCGTCGTCGACGATGAGGGCGCGAATCTCCGTTCGGGCGGTGCTCACGCTTCACCGACCCAGTCGACGGGCGCCAGCGCGAACGGCAGCTCGATGCGGGCCTCGAGCCCGCCCCCGGCGGCGTTCTCGACGACGAGGCCAAAGTCGTCGCCGTACAAGCGGGTGAGCCGGGCTCGCGTGTTGCTGAGCCCGATTCCGGGACGCGCCGTGTCCCCCGAGCCGGTGCCCGGCCCGTCGTCGCGCACGACCAGCTCGAGCCGGCCGTTGGCCCGCCGCGCGGCCACGGTGACGCGACTCGCGAAGAGATGCGGTGCGATCCCGTGCCGGATGGCATTCTCCACGAGCGGCTGGAGGATGAGGTGCGGCACCTTGGCATCCAGGACGTCGGGCTCGGCGTGGATCGTCACCTGGAGCCGGTCGCGAAACCGGATCTGCTCGATCTCGAGATAGCTGCGGATGAAATCGAGCTCCTGCTTGAGCGGCACTTCCTGCTGCGCGGCATGATCGAGCACCAGGCGCAACAGGCCTCCCAGCCCCGCCACGACCCGCACCGCGTTCTCACGGTCGCCGGTCCGGACGAGCGATCCGATCGTATGCAGCGCGTTGTACAGGAAGTGCGGCTGCAGCTGCATCTTGAGCGCCTGCAGGTCGGCCTGCACCAGCTGCGTCTCGAGCTGCGAAGCGGCGAGCTCCCGCTCCCGGAAGCGGCGGTACTGATCCACCGCGTAGGTCACGACCAGCACGATCCAGTACAACAGCCCATCCGACAGCGCCCATACCACGAACAGCTGCAGCGCCACCGCCATCACGGTGCGCGTCTCCGGCCAGATATGCCGGACGAGATACGCATACCCGATGTCCTGCAGGAACACGAACGTGAGGCTGATCGCGAGATGCAGCGCCACGTGCCGGGGCCAGCGCGGGCTGACGATCGGGAAGCGACGTCCCAGCCAGATGATGCCGGGCGTGACGAGCGCCCACACGAGCGACTGCGGCAACTGTGCCGCCAGCGGTTGCCACCAGGCGAGCGGCGTGCGGCGGATCTGGTAATTGATGAACAACTCCGCCGCCTGCACGACGCCGTACGCAATCCACGCCCCGAAGATGAGCCCCCAGGGGATCGGCCGACGGGCGACGGTGGAATTCATGCAGCGGGAAGATGAGCCGCGCGGGGCGGCGACGGTAGGTGAAGCCGGTGCCTCAAGGGACGGCGGTCTCCTCGCGCGTGACGGCCCGCACGACCCACAGGCAGGGGAGCCCGACCGCGAGGATGTGCCCGACGAATCCATTCACCAGGTTGACCACGGTGATGCGCATGACTCGCGCCGCCGAGAGCGGAACCACCACGAAGTTCATGACGACGAAGACGAGACACCCGTACAGGACGGCGCTGCGCACCGGCCGGCGGGTGAGCAGCGGGACGCGTCGGCTGGCGGCGTAGTAGACCGATACGATGTGGTTCGGGTCATGAGACAAATCGACATCGGCTGCGACGTCCGAACAAGACACCTGCGACGAATCGCCGCCGCGCTGCGACGAAGCGGTACGGTTGCCGAGCAGCCGCGCCCGTCCCGCCAGGCGAACCGTCCGTCGCGCGGGAACGCCGTTCGTCGCAGCGCCGTTGTCTCCGCCCCGCCCGGTTCGCTAGCGTCGCCTTACTGGCCTCGGCTGTTCGAGGGGCGGATCGCATCCCCATTCCCAGGAGGACGCTTGCCATGACGTATCGTGTGAGAACGGTCTTCGGTCAACTCCTCGCCCTTTCGCTCGCGGCGCTG
>DATJJY010000126.1:0-5520 GCA_035491895.1 Gemmatimonadales bacterium | reverse complement strand
CTAAGCTTGTTACACGAGTCCACAAAACGTGTCCAGTTGGGCAACACGATGGCTTACAATTTTGGGCGTGCGAAACACACAGTGTAGGTGTCAAACGTTCAGCATTGACTCGCGGTGTTAGTTATGAAACCGCAACCGAGTTTCACTGTGCGAACGCACGAATAGCCATACGCCCGGCCCGGTACGACGGCGCGAATGGCGGCGCTCGAAAGTGCTCAGCCGACGGATTCAGATGCGGTTGCGCGGCGCGCGGCCAGCTCGGCGAGCTCGGCCTGGCGCCCGGCTTCCATCGTCAGCCACGCCTGGCGGAATTCCACCGGAGCGACGATGCGATAGCGTCGGTAGACGGCCTCGGACTTGTGGCCGCTTTTCTCCATGCCCACGGCGCGCGGGACGCCGCGCATGTCCATGAGGGTGATGAAGCTGCGGCGGAGGTCGTGCAAGCGGGGCGGAGTCCCATCGCGGCCGACGAGGCCAGCGCGAGCGACCCCGCGCACGAAGCGCTCATGGATCCAGCGCTTGTTGTACGGCTCCCCTGTTGCGGGGTTCGGGAAGACGAAGTCCGCGTCCTTCTTGATGGGGCGTGGCAGCTTCTTGCAGGCCACGGCGGCGCGGATTGACAGGTCGGTCTTCCGCGGCTCGCCGTTCTTCGCGATCGCGCCGGGCACATGGACCGCTCCCGCCCGCTCGTCGAGCCATCGCCATCGGCAGCATACAAGCTCGGCCAGGCGCATCCCACTGTCGTATCCGAGCAGGACGATCGCCTTCATCAAGTCGTCGTCGCCGAACGCCGTCAGCAACAGGTCCAAGTCTTCCTCGAAGAGAACCACCTGCCGGGCGTTATCCTCTTCCTCGTCCTCGTAGCCCATCAGCGGAGACCGCTGAATCACGCCGCGCTTGACGTTGTGGTTGAGGATGCGCTTGAGCATCATCACGTACCGGTTGACCGTGGCCGGCGACGGCTCGCCCTTCCGCCGTGTCGTCTGCACGTAGAACCACGCCCGGAACGCGTCGACATCATCGCCTGACACGGCGGAGATTGAACGCTCGGCAAGGATGGCGCCCCCGTCGGGGGACCACGTCACGAGTTTCTTTTCCCCGTCCTCGTCGCGAAGCTCGAAGCGCTCGAGGCCCAGTAGTCGCCGGGCGCGCTGGTCATCGCACGCGAACGACGCTAGCCGCGAGTGCGCCGTCACCCAGCGCTCGTAAAGTTCGCCCAGCTTCGGACCAACCGGCGCCTCAAGGGCCCTCTGAGGCCCCAGGCGCTCAGCTACCGCCCTGGCGATCGCTTCAATCGCGTCCGCATCCATCGCCCGGTCGGCACTTTGTCAAGAATGTAACGCGAGGCGCAATCTGGTCAGGTGCTCAGTCGAGCCCATGGGTTTCAGTGTCGGTGTCAGTCCGTACTTAGGTGCGTCGGTTTGTCGCAGCGTCGGGAGGCTTCGGCGTGTACGTGAGCTTCCCTCGCTCGCCATTACCGAGCGCCCGTCGGAGCGCCTCCATGTGCTCTCTGTGCGCCCGTCGGAGCGCCTCCATGTGCTCTCTGTGCTCCCGTCTCTGGCGTCGCCATGCGAGCGCGCTGTAAGCGAGGTCGGCCACAAGCAGGACGCAGAGAATCGCCTCGCCGCTCACTTGACCGTCCCCCGGCGTCTACGGGCCGCCCGCAGCCTGCTCATGTCGCGCACGAACTCCAGCAGGAAGCCGAAGACGATCCCGCCGCCGAGTGCAGCCCAGAACGTCACTTACCCATCTCCCGGCGCCATGCCGCAAGGGCCGAGTCATCGAGCGACCACCTCCATGCGCAGCAGCTAGCGCATGAGCACCTGCCTCGGTCTTGGCCTTCCCAAAGACAGCGCTTAACCGTATGGCCGAGATGCCGTAGGGCGATTTCAAGCAGCGCATCTCTATCGATCGTAGAGGGGGCGCCATAGTTCACTCCGATGTAGCGCCTGTGGGCATTGGCTTCGGTTGGGTCGCAGTTGCCCGTGTGACCTTCGGGGCGTTGGCAAATTACCAGCGGCTCCATCACACCCCCTCTCTCTTGGTACGCTCGCTCTGGCCGCACCCGAACGGGCCCTTGAACCACTCGCCGTCGCGGGTAGTGCGGTACCACATGCGCCCCTTGACCTTGCTCGAGTCGCAGCCACACCGCACGCAATGCCAGATGCCCCAGCCCTGGGGTCCCTTGAGCGGCACTCCGGTTGCCGTATCGATTACCCGCCGAGGATCATAGTTGTGCTGAGCGAGGCCCTTTCGGGACACCTTCAACGCATCACCCTCGGCGCGCTTTAGCCCTTCGGCGAAGCACCGCGCTCCGAACTGCGCAAGGTGACGCGCGATCTGGTTCTGTTCCTGGTCGCTGTCGCTCTCGTGCATGTCCATCATCTCGGCCATGTAGGCCACTGCGGCGTGGCCGATGTCTTCGCGCTTCATGGCGTCTCATCTCCCTTCTCTTGGGGTGCGCTCTCCCTGGCCTTCGCGCGCGTCATTGCCCAACCTCTGGCGGCGTGAACCGCTTGCACCCACAGCCGTCCGCGTGGCACTCGGCTGCGAAGAACCCGACCACGCGATGCGCCCCATGGCCGTGCCCGCAGGTGCAGCGAGGGTTGCGCGGGTGCTCGCTGTCGTGGCGACCGCACGAGATGCACACCCCGTCCGCGCGAATAGCCCGCAGCTCGTCGCAGGGCCTCACGGGCGCGTCCCTCCTGGCGTCTCGCGCGCCGTGCTCGATTCGTAGACCATCTCAAATGGCTCCTCGATGGCGTCGACACACGCCTTGTGGACGTCGTGCTCGGCACCGTCAGCGGTCTTCACGCGGGCATGGACGCGCCCGTAGAGACGCGCGTCGCACTGCCAGCAGAACGGCACGCGCGGCGCCTCGGGGCCGGCTTTCCAGTGGCTCACTGGAACTCCTCGGGGTGCTCGGCGACCGTCATCAAGATCAACGTCACCTGCATCGGGTCCATGCTCATGTCACGCACGCACGCTTCGGGCGTCTTCCCTTCGCGCCGCCACATCTCCAGCACTCGGGCGCGGGCGTTCAGGAAGTCGGCCCACGGATGCCCCTGACCGGGATACCTGGGAGCCTTCGTCTCCGGCGTGCGCTTACCCACGGGTGCCGCCGTGCTGTCGATGCAAAATAAACCCGAGCGCGGCGAGTGCGTAGCCAACCATGATGAACCAGTCGACGCGCCCGTTGGCTGTCGAGTCAACGCACGCTCCGAGGATGAACCAGTAGAGACCCGGGATTCTCATCGCGTCCCTCCTGGCGGTGGTGTCTCGGCCTCGGGCTTCATGCGGCCTCCAGTTGCGCGCCGTGCGGCGGCTCCGCGGCGGGCATCTCCGACGGCAGTAGCTGGAACGCCCAGAGTCCCGCCTTCGTGAACCCGACGTGCTTAAACCCTGCGCGCCGGTAGCAGCGCCCCGGGTCGCGCTTGTGCTTCGTCTTGTCGGCGTCGACGAACGTGATCATTCCCAGCGGCGGAACCTCGGCCCAGCGCCAGCGCGTCGCCGCCACGGCCTCGCGGATCAACTCGCTCGCCAGCGGGCCGCTCTCGCGCCGGAACAGCGAATTGACCCACGCCCCGGCCCACGCATGCTTGACGAACTCCGCGAATGGCCAGGACGTCACCCAGAGGGCTCCGGGAGTTCGCAGAACGAAGCAGCGCCCCGGTGGAACGAACTGCGGCGACCCGACCTTGCGGCGGTTGTAGTGCCGGTCCGCGAGCGGCAACGCGCCAGGGTCGAAGCGGTGAGATATCGCCCACGTCAAGGCTTCTCCCCTCCAGTCGTCTTCGGCGTCTCGGTGGTAGAGGAGAGGCGGGCGATGGCGTTGGCAAGGCTGCTGGCCTCAACCTCGCGTGCTCGCCAGTAGTCGGGTGCGTTGCTCACCCGAGCCGCCTTTACGGCTCCTCGCAGGTGCTCGCGAGCCAGCTCAACAGCTTCCCCGAGCGCCTCCGCTCGCCCAGCAGCGCGAGCCCGGGAGACGGCGGAGTCATGGTCAGCGAGGCCGGCTTCGGCCTGGTCGATGATGGTCGCGATGCTCGACAGGCAGCCGCACGCGCGCGAGATGCCGACGTCTTCCCCGGGAGAGCCAACGCCCTTGACCCACTCGAAGCAGATGCGCCCCGGGTGTGCATCGTGCGGGCAGTGGTCGCACTTCACGAACGCCTCACTCCCTGGAGAGCTACCTGGGGGAGGGGTGGGCAATTGGTCAACAGGCGCCTTTTCGCAAACTGATCCGGAATGCTTGACTGCCTCGCGCGGGGGCTCCTCGGTAGGCGCTGCGCTCGCGATGGCCGGCCTGTACGCCTCGCACTCGCAGCGGGCACACGCGAACGGCGGCTCGGGGTAGTGCCGGTGTGGCGTGCCGGCGTAGCGGCCAACCTCCTCCTCGGCGCAGACGCAGCGGTTCGGGTCGGTCGTGCCGCCGCGCAGACCCTTGCCTATCGCCTCGACGCGCTCCGCGAAGGTAGGCGCTGCGCTCGCGCTGCCTGCGTCGGGCCCCGATGTGACGACGTTGCGCGGACGTGCCTTCGCGGCCGCCGACGGTTCGATCCAGTGCCGCCCGAGGATGCCGGGCTCCCGGGCATCAGCAGCGGGGGCAGGCGGGGCGGCGGCGGGGACGGGCGCGCGTTCGCCGTTCATCGTCGCAGCGACCTTCTCGGCCAGGAATTGGCTATCCATGAGCCCGACGAAGGTGTCACCCAGGTACAGCGTGCGCCCCAGCTTGCGGCCAACGCGCCAGCGCGGCCCCTCCAGGGGGTGCCGGTCCGTCGGCGCAGGCGGGGTCTCGCTCTGGGGCTCGCTCGGGGCTGCCTCGGGGTCGTGCTCCTTGCGCAAGTGCTCGTGAACGGCGTTCGTGACCTGTTCCCCGCTCATGCCGCTCGCGTCGATGAACCACTCGCACCCGGTGCAGCGGTGAACGGTGCGCTCGTCGCCGCCAGGGTCCATGCCCACGTGAACGGCCCGCGGCTCTCCCTTCGGCGTCACGGTGGCGGCGCGAACCTCGGTCGACTCACGAACCACCTCCCGGCAAACGCCGCAGACCACGCCGAACATCTTGCGCTCACGCTGCGCCTCGGGATGCTGGCATGGCTCGGCGGGCGTCACGGGTGCTGCGGCTAGGTGGTCGCGCATGTCCTCGATGGCCTCTCTTAGCGCCGGGGCATCCATCAACGCCGCGCAGTCCTTGCACGGAGCGAGATGGGAATCCTCGCGGCTGTGATTAAACGTCGGGCGTGCGGGTGCTGCGAGGTTGGCCAGGAAGGCGCGTCCTTCGGCAATGGCCTTGTCGGCAAGCTCGCTCCAGTCGGCGAACCCGACACCCTCATCTCCCTCGGCGTCGAGCACGTTGATCGCGTTGAGCAGCAGCCGGTCTCCGACCGCCAGACGCTCGCGAAGGCGGGCGGCTTCGGCTTCTGCCTTCTCGGCCTTGAGCACCCAGTTCGTGTGCGACCCGTTGACGGCGTCGAGCATCGACGTGAGCTGCTCCCGCTCGTCTTGAAGCTCCCGCACGTA
>DATJJY010000125.1:0-4696 GCA_035491895.1 Gemmatimonadales bacterium | reverse complement strand
CGATTGGGCCGCGGCGGCGCGCCTCGCCGTCCGCCCCGCGCCCGAGTGGCCTGCCGCAGCGGCGATCACCCATTTCGCCCGGGCGATCGGAGCGGCGCGTTCGAGCGACACCGCGCTGGCGCGACAGGAAATCGTCGTCCTTTCTCAGATCGAGAGCACGCTAACGGCTGCCGCAGGGCCGCAGACGTACTGGGCGGGACAGGTCGCCATCCAGCGGCTCGCTGCGTCGGCATGGGTGCTGCTAGGCGCGGGCGACACAGCCGGCGCCGTTCAACTCGCCGGGCAGGCCGCCGATCGCGAGGACGGGACTCAGAAGCATCCCGTTACGCCGGGGTCGGTCCTCCCCGCCCGGGAGCTCGAGGGCGATCTGCTGCTCCTGGTCGGCAGGCCCGCCGAGGCCAGGAAGGCGTATGCCGCGACGCTGGCGCTCTCACCCAGCCGCGCGCGCAGTCTGTACGGGTTGGCACGTTCGGCGCAGCTCGCCGGCGACAGCGTGACGGCGCAGGCGACGTATCGAGAGTTCCTGAGACTGATGGCCAAGGCCGACGGTGGGCGAGCGGAGATCGCGATCGCGCAGCGGGCCGTCGCTGGGCGGTAGCTGGTGCCTGCCACGGCGGTGCTGCCGCTGCTCTTCGCGCTCACGCAGGCCCCGATCGAGCTGCGGTCGGGCATGGTCATCACCCATTCCGCCCGTGTCATTCCCAAGGTCTACCGACTCTCCGCACCGATCACGCTGAAAGGCGACGACATCACCGTCGACTTCCGGGGCGCGACGTTGCAAGGGACCACCCCGGATGTCGATCCCGACATGGCCCGGGACACCGCAATCATCGTCGCCGGCGGCCGCAACGTGGCCATTCAGGGCGCGCGCGTGCGCGGCTACAAGGTCGGTATTCTGGCGCGCGGCACGCACGGTTTGACGCTGATCGGCAATGACCTGAGCGACAACTGGAAGCCCCGGCTCTTCTCCCTCGTAGAGCACGAGAGCCTGGTCGACTGGCTGACGTTTCACCACAACGAGCACGACGAGTGGTTGCGGTATGGCGCCGCGATCTACCTGGCAGATGTGGCGGGCGGTGCGGTGCGCGGGAATACCGTGGAGCGGGGGATGAATGCGCTGCTGCTCGTGCGCTCGGGCGGCCTCGCGATTCGCGACAACGACTTCTCGTTCAATTCCGGCCTCGGGATCGGCCTGTATCGTTCGTCCGACGACACGATCGTCCACAACCGCATCGATTACAACGTGCGCGGTTACAGCCACGGCTGGTACTCCCGCGGCCAGGACTCGGCAGACTTGCTGATCTATGAGCAGAGCTGTCGCAACATCGTCGCGGACAACTCGCTCACGCACGGTGGCGACGGCGTGTTCTTGTGGGCGGGCCAGACGACTATGGACTCGGGGTCGGGCGGTGCGAACGACAATCTGTTGTACGCCAACGACGTGAGCTACGCGACGGCGAACGGCATCGAAGCCACGTTCAGCCGCAACACGATCATCGCAAACCACGCCTGGGGCAGCGAATACGGCGTGTGGGGCGGGTACAGCTTTGCGTCGCGCATTACCGGCAACGACTTCCGCGGCAACCGGACCGGCATCGCGATCGAGCACGGCCAGGACAATGTCATCACCGCCAACCGTTTCACGCGCGATTCGACCGCGATTCGGTTGTGGGCCGACTCGATCGAGCCGTCGGACTGGGGTTATCCCAGGCACCACGACACCCGGAGTCGTGATTATCACATCGCCGAGAACGTGTTCGTGGGGAACCGTGTCGCGCTGCGCGCGCGGCAGACGGAGCGCCTCGCGTTCAGGGGCAACCGTTGGTTGGATGTCGACTCGCTCACCGTGCTGCGCGACACGACCGGGTTTGATGTCGGCGACAATGCGGCAACGCGGGACACCTCCGTGCCGCGCGCCGCGCCAGCAGAAGGTGTGACGCGCTTGCCCACGCTCTCCGGATACCCGGTCTCACCCCTCTCGCGGCGCGACCGGTCCGCCATCATCGTCGATGACTGGGGGCCCTACGACTGGCGCAGCCCGAAACTTTGGCCCGTGCCCGCCGATTCGACGCACGCGGTCCCGTTGCACCTCGCCGTGCTGGGCCCGGCGGAGGGGGGCCGCTGGCGCCTCGTCGCCCGGCGTGGGGTCGCCAACCTGTCGCGCACCAGCGGCCGGGTCGGCGACACACTCGTGGTGACCCCCGCAAGCGATTCCCTGGGCGATTGGAACATCACCCTCGAGTATCGCGGCGCGGCGACGCTGTCCCCGCGCGGCGTGCGACGCGCAGCGGGGCAGCCGTATCGATTCTCGTATGGGCGGTTCGAGCCATCCATCGACTGGAGCGTTCGCTTCTTTTCCTGGGCCGATACCACCAATTTGTTCGCCCAACCGATCGATTCGGGCGTCGCGGCGCGGCTCGACTTCATGTGGTATCGGCCGCCGCGCACGTGGGCTCAGCTGCCTCAGGAGCGCTGGTCGCTGCGGGCCACGGGCGCGGTGGACCTCCCGCCGGGTGCCTTCCGGCTCCGCGCGATCAGCGACGATGCGGTGCGCGTGTGGGTGGACGGGAAGCTGGTGATCGACGCCTGGAGCCCGCATGAGTCGAGGGTGGATGAGGCGCCGATCGAGGCGGGACGGCACGAGCTGCGCGTCGAGTACTACCAGAATGATGGCTGGGTGGAGCTACGGGCCGAGATCGTGAGATCGTGATATAGCGGGGACCTCGCGCCTGAGCGCGAGGTCCCTTCCACAGCCCTACTCCTCGTGGGCGAGCGGCTGACCGTCCGGACCGACCTGGAACTCGGACCGCTTGGTGCCGGTGCGGACTTGCGCCTCATACGCCACGATTGCTCCGTGCTTGGTGATGGACTCGACCTTGGCGATCTTGCCCGAGCCCGCCTTCTGCTTTAGACCCGCCCGCACGGGGGCGGGCAGGGAGTCGAGCGCCACCTGCTCCTCGATCTCCAGAACGGTACCATCCGCGGCGATGTTGACGTCCCGACTGTGGCCGTGCACAGTCATCGATACCTCGTACTCGAGCTGGCCGTCCTCGGTCTCGCTTGCATAGCTCCGCACGTGCGCGCCGGCGCTCTGCGCTTCGACGGTCTTCAATACGGCCGCCGGAAGGTCGGACCGTTTCAGGTGCTTCTCCTGTGCCGCGGCCTGCGTGGCGACCGTGCACGTCAAGACCAATACCGCCCATTTGGTGAGACTCATGAGATTACCCTCTCGTTGTGTTTCAACGAGGAGATGTACTCTGCCGTACTTTACAATTGGCTTACAGAGGCCCCGTCTCCCGACCCACTGAGGGTTCGTATGAACAAACAGGCAATCATCTTACCCGCATTGCTCCTCGGCGCCGCTTTGGCCTGGCCCGGCATGAGCTCGGCGCAAGCCTTCAAGGTCGCGAAGTTCAGCATCGGCGGCGACGGCGGCACGGATTATCTGACCGCGGAGCCCGGCACGGGGCGGGTGTTCGTGTCGCGCGGCAGCCACGTCATGGTGATCGACGGCGCGACAGGAAAGGTGTTGGGGGACATTCCCGACACGCCGCGCACCCACGGCATCGCCCTGGCCCCCACGTCGGGGCACGGGTTCATCACCAACGGCGGCGATTCGACGGTGACGATGTTCGATCTCCAGACCATGACCGTGATCAAGAGGATTCCGGTCGCGACCGGCGGCATGGACGGCATCATGTACGACGACTTCTCCGACCGGATCATCCTCACGAATCACAGCCATCCGATCGGGACGATGGTGGCGCTCGATCCGAAGACCGGAGCCATCGTGGGCACGGTGCAGCTCGAGGACAACGGGCCGGAAGGCGCGGCGAGTGATGGCAAAGGGAAAATCTTCATCAACAACGAAGGCACGAGCACGATGCAGGTGATCGACATCAAGGCGATGAAGGTGCTCACGTCATGGCCGCTCGCGCCGTGCGAGGGCCCGACGGGCATCGCCTACGATCGCGCCACCAACCGGATCTTTTCCGGGTGCGGCAAGACGTCGGTGGTGGTCGATGCGATCACAGGGAAGGTCGTGGCGACGATCGCCAACGGCGACGGCGTCGATGCCCTGGGGTGGGATCCGGTGGAGAAGCTCATCTATATCCCCGCCGGACGGGACAGCAACGTCACCGTCGTGCACCAGGATTCGCCGGACAAGTACACCGTAGTGGCCACGGTCCCTACGATGCGGGGTGCCAAGACCATCTCAGTCGATGCCCTGAAGCACGTGGCGTATCTGTTCCAGCCCGAGTACGGTCCCCCGCCGGCGCCGGCCCCGGGCACTCCGCCGCCACAACCGGGATCCCGCGCTCCGCGCGGTCCGGTGATCGCCGCCTGGTTCTTCGCGATCACGCACTGATCCGCCCGGGCTTCCTCGCCCGGCCGGCCCGCAACGGACACATTCTCTCCCGAGCGGAACGGCGCGGCCATGGAACTCCAGGAGCAGCTCGCGACGGCCCTCGGCGATCGATATCGGGTCGAACGAGAGCTTGGTCAAGGAGGGATAGCGGTCGTCTTTCTCGCCGAAGACCTGAAGCACCGCCGACCCGTCGCCATCAAAGTGCTCAAACCCGAGCTGTCGGCCGTGCTCGGCAGCGAGCGGTTCCTCCGCGACGCGGCTCGCCCCGTTGCGGGACGACCCGCGGTTTCTCGCCCTGGCACAACGGCTTGGAGGGGAGTGAGCTTT